>DASYER010000049.1:0-14982 GCA_036498905.1 Steroidobacteraceae bacterium
GAGCTGGGCGGACTGGCCAACTATCTGAAGGCGAATCTGCAGGTACCACCCGGTTCCTGAGCCGCAACCTCCGGGCGATACCCTCACTCCGGCGGACGGTGTCTGTCGAGGCCGGCGCGAATTTCTTCGCCCCATTCCGCGACAGTGGGTGCATCGCGTTTTGCGTGGCGCGCGGCGCTGCGTTCGGCGTACTCGACTCTGGTATTTGCTCTTGGAAAGGGATCGTCGGGAATCGGCACGTCGAGGAACCTGCATAGCGGCTCCCAGCCCTGCGCGACGTTATAGACCAGCAGCCGCTCCGGTCGGATGGTGCGTTCGACCTCGGCGTTGTGTCGTTGAAACAGCTCGACCATGAAAGTGCGGTCGTGGATGCGGTCACCGAAATCCCGCCAGACCGTCTTCTCAAAAAACTCCCGTAGCGGCGATGCATTGAGGGTGGTACTCGATGCATCGTCGAAAATGGTCGCCTGCGTCGACTCGAACCACTGATCCGGATCGCGCACGGACAGCAGCACTTTTGCCGATGGGTACAGCTCGGCGAGCTCGCGCCAGAAAGTGCAACCGGGATAGTCCACCGTAGCCGTGTATCCCGAGAACACGCCTTCCCAGTGAGGATGCCCGTCGGCGGCCCGCACCCATCCCGGTGCGTGGTGCTGGTTCATGAAAAGCTCGGTCATGTGGTAGCAGGGACCGAATCCGAGCTGCTCCAGTGCCAGCTTCAAGGAAACGGTACCGGTGCGTCCGAGGCCGGCGCCTATTACCGTAAGTGGCATGCGAAACTCCTGCTATCTATATGAAGGAAATTGTGCGGATTTCCATGCTCTGCCGTGGCGGGGCAGTGTCGGGGGCCTCAGGGTCGTTGATCGCCGTATGGCCCGTCCATTGCGGATGCGTTGCGTCCGAGTCGTAGAGTTTGAACGCAAACAGCTCATCGGGCTGCATCAGCGAGGTGTAGTACCAGCGATGGTCCGGGTTGTAGCTCAGGTTGTACCCGTAGAGAGGCGGACGATTCGGATCGTCCAGACCGCCGCGGATTTCGCTGTCGTGAAGATCGTCGGGGCGCACGGTCGCGGCGTCGCACAAGGCGAGGGGCGTGCGATACACGGTGCTGATCGGGCGCCACAGATTCATCAAAACCACCCGCTTGCTGAGCCAGTAATCGGCATCGGCTCCGAGGAGGGGTCGCGCCATATCCTCGATGGTGCGCCGGCCGTAGTCGACATGGGCGCCGAACGCCGGTAGGCGCCGGTGGCTGCTGCTCGGGCCGTCGCTGCGGGCCACGGGTCCGAAAGCGATGGCGTGAGCGGCATGGTTTAGCCGTTTTGCCAATCCAATCGCCTCCGGGTACAGCACCTGTTCGATTTCACCGGCGTCCTGGTAATCCTTAACGGCAGTGCGCTCGCGCAGCATCGTGAAGCCATTGCGTTCGATACTGGGCAAGTCGGACAACGTGCGCAGATCGGTGATCATGACCTCGTGGTCGTCGCCCGGCCAATAGGACTTTTCGCGCTCGGACGCGTAGAAGATGGCGCGTTCGCCTTTGACGACGTAGCGGATCGTTGCCCTGATCCGGTGCGGGGTCTTGACTGCCAGCATGAAGACTGGTCTCTTTGGTGACGCCGATAAGCACTATAACAGAGAGGCTGCATGAGCTTACAGATCGCCCGTCAGCACATCGAGAACTCGCCGCTGCGGCTGTGCCAGATGGTGGTCATAGCGCTTTGCGTCGCGGTCAATATGCTCGACGGCTTTGACATTCTCGCGCTTTCTGTGATTTCGCCAACGCTGTCGCGCGAATGGCATCTGGCCCCGCAGACGCTCGGTCTGCTGTTCAGCACCGGATTGGTTGGAACGGCCGTCGGCGGTTTCGCGCTGTCACCGATCGCCGATATCTGGGGGCGCCGTACGGCCATCCTCATTAATCTGGTGCTCATGAGCATCGGGATGCTGCTTTCCGCGACGGCGCATTCAGTGGTGATGTTGTCGGCCTTGCGCTTCTGCACCGGCCTGGGTGTCGGTGCAATGGCCGGCTGCGTCGGAACGCTGGCGTTCGAATACTGTTCCCTCAAGACGCGCGCCTTGGGTATTGGACTGGTCGTCATCGGCTACACGGTCGGCACACTGTTGGGCGGCTACGTCGCCGCGCCGCTACTCGCTCATTTCAGCTGGCACGGTATTTTTGTGTTTGGCGGCCTGTGCTCCGTGTTGCTGCTGACCTTGGTGTATTTCCTGCTGCCCGAGTCGCTGGATATCCTGGCTGCGCGGCGCGGTCCCAAGGCCCTGACTGCCCTCAACGGTGTCCTGGCGCGTTTGCGTCTGCCCGCCATGAGCGAACTGCCGGCGCCGGTGGTGAAGGCACAGCAGGGCAGTTTGCTGGATCTGCTGCGCCAGCCCATCCTGATGCGCACCGCGCTGATGGGGCTTGGCTACCTGCTGTTCATGATGACCGAGTATTTCTTCCTCAACTGGAACAATCAGCTCACCACCAATGCCGGATTCAGCGATTCAGACGGCCTGCTCATCACGCGGCTCACCAGTCTGGGTGGCCTTGCCGGCGGCGTAGTTGTCGGGCTGCTAGGTGTTCGGATGCCGATTCGCCTGGTCGGCGCGCTGACGCTGGTCGCGATGGGGCTCGGGGTCGTGGCATTCGGCGCCGCGGGGGCCAGTCTGCCGCTGGCGCAAACGTCTGCCACCATCGTTGGCTTCGGAATCTTCGGCGCGGCGGTGGCGGTCTACGCCATCGGAGCCGGTACCTTCCCGCCACGCGTGCGCGCCACCGGCATGGGCATCGTCATGAGCGCCGGCCGGGTGGGGTCGATCTTCGGTCCGTACACAGCCGGACTGCTTCTTGGCGCTCAGTTCAACCGGTTTACGGTGTGTGCGATTCTCGCCATCCCGGTGTTGCTGTCGATTGCGGCGCTGGTAAAGGTGCCCCTTACGCCGGTTGAGGGCGAAACCGGGCGTCTACGCCTGGCATAGCTCGACACCTAGTCTGTAGAGGCGAGCTCTGATGACGGCTTGAGTACTTCGGCGCGCAGGCCGACATGGAGCCTCTCGCAGTCGACCCTGGATATGAGCTTCACATTTCGTGTGACGAAGAAGGGCAGAACGGTTCTCGTGGCGCGGTCGAGGAGGTCGCAATTACCGCCCAACTGAACCAGCTGCCAGTGAGCGCCGACCGGTGCGCTCAGGACATGCTTGCCCGCCTGGTCATTCGCTGCGAGCACCGTGAACTTCACGTCAACGCACGGGCGCAGCTTCAAGGGCCAGCATCCGCGGGAGTCCAGGTCGATCGAACGTGCCCCGAGCTGCCGCAGCACGAACCTCACTTGGGCATAGAGCTGATCACTGCTGGTGCGGCTCAGCACGAGTGGCTCGCCACTGTCCATGACCCCGGGACTGAGATAGGCGGAGCCCAGGAACTGCAGCTCGCGCGATGTCCATACAGCGGTTTGACTCGCATCCGTCGTGTCAGCCGCGGCGGCATTCAAGGATCCGATCAAACCAATGCCCGCCACAACAATCAGATATCGGCTACGCATGGGAAAAGTTTCCGGATCAATCCCAATAGTAATACTAGCCTCAGGGGGTCAGCGCGGCAATAACGGCTAGTTGAAGCTTGGCAATGCGAACAAATGTTGCGGTAAGCGCAATGACAGCGGTAAGTGCCTAAGCTGCACCCTGCGGGAAGCATTAATGGTGAGGTCACCGTATTCCATGCGATTTGCGATCACTCTGACGGACCGGTATCTCAATGTCATGCAGGCGTTTCTCGCTCGCGGATGGACGCCACTGAAGGTGTTCACCGCTTCGGTGGATCAGCGCGTTCATCACAACAAGGAAGTCGTTGAACTTGCCCGGAAACTGAAAATCGACGTGCAGCTATCCCGGTTGTCACAGGAGAACCTGCGGGAACTCGCAGATCGAGATTGCGACGCGCTCATTGTCGCGAGCTACGGGTGGCGTATCGGTGACTGGCGCCCCTATCTGAAATATGCGGTCAATTTTCATCCCTCGCCGCTGCCGCGTGGCCGCGGCGCGTACCCGGCGCCGGTGCCGGTACTGGAGCAGTCCAGTACCTGGGGCGTTTCATGCCATAAAATCGAACAGGAATTTGACGCTGGAGACGTGCTGAAAAGCATCGAGTTCCCGATTTCAGCGGACGACGATCACGACAGCGTCGATCTGAAAATACAGCTGGCAAACCAGCGCCTCGCCGGGGAAGTGGCGGAGCGCTTCTTTGAACTGTGGGAGCAGGCAACACCTCAATCCGGTGGCAGCTATTACCCCCTGTGGAGCGAGCAGGACCGGACGCTCAATTTCTCGCAGACGGTGGCGCAGATTCTACGTCGTGTGCGTGCATTCGGCCCCGTGGAGTGTCTGGCCAGAGTGAATGAGGTGACCCTGTTCGTTCGCCGTGCGGTGGGCTGGACCGAGTCGCATCGCATCGTGACCGGAACGGTGGTCTACGCCAACGGGCTGTCGTTGGTGATTGCGGTGGCCGACGGCTTTGTCGCGCTGACCGACTGGAGCCTGCTGCGGCCCGATGCCGTCACGGGCACGTTTCGGCGCTGAGGTGCGCAGGCATGCGTTCGTTGCCGGGTGTGCGCCGCGAATCCCGGGATATTCAATGGGTTACAAAGGCGCCAATCAGCGCGGGGTTAGCTGATATTTTAGTCGCAGAGCGTCGACTTCAAAGTGAAGCGTGAGGAGTACTCGTGACTTGGTATCTGGTCGTTTTCACCCTGCACATGCTTGCCGTCGAACACGGTACGGGCGTCGTCCAGGTCGTCAAATTTCCCGATGCGATGGCTTGCCAGAAGGCTCGCAGCGAGACGGACAGCGATGGCATTGGCTCGGTGTGTACATCCTCTTTGCAGGACACCGATTCATTCATCATCGCAATGGGCTGCAACGACTCACACCTGAGTAAATTGCCCAATGGGGTCGTCGTTGCGCGTTTCTCCTGTGCGCCACAGATAACAGTCTCCAAATGACCGTGAGATCGGCCTACCGGCCGCCCGTGGAGGGCACATAGGCCGTCCACGGGCGTTTTGCAGGGTCAGATCAGGCGCCGTGAGCTACTTCGCGCCGAACTTGCGGGTCAACTGCAGGAACCAGGTGCGCGGCGGCGCGACCTGTCCTTCGATCGTCGGCTCGCCGAACGGCGTCAGGTCGAAGATGTTGTAGTAGTAAACCTTGCCGGTCACGTTCTCCAGGCCCGTCGCAATCGTCCATTCGCGGTCCTGGCTCGCATACTCCAGGCGAAGATTGCTGAGCGTGTAGCCGCCCGTGCACGAGGTCTTGAACTGCCCCGAGCAGATCTCGGTCTGCACGTACGAGTCCCAGCGCGGTGTCACCGTCCCATTGTTCGGAAGATTGACGGTGTATTGCGCCGTGATTGCGGCGTTGTACTTGGGTACGTAAGCCGCCTCGCCGTTCGGCGACAGACCGGTGAACGGCGCGCCCTGGAATACGGTCGCCGTGGCGCTGTAGTGGGTGTAGCCACCGGATGCCGTGATCAGCAGTGCATCGATCGGGTTGAATTCCATCTCCAACTCGGCACCGGAGATCTTGGCCGGCGCGTTGACGTAGGCGGTCAGTGGGACCACTGCCGGTGCACCGGGGCCGCCTACGCACGAGCCGTTGGGGTTGGTCACGCACTCGACGCCCGCTGCCGGAATGATGCGCTGCTTGTAGTCACTGTAGAACACAGCGAGATTCGCCCGCACCCTGCGGTCGAAAAACTCGCCCTTCTCACCCAACTCGAACGAAGTCATGCTCTCGCCGGCAACCGCCACGAACTGCGAGGCCTGGAAGGGCCGCGGATTGAAGGCCGGTGGGCGATAACCCGTGGATGCCGAGGTATAGACCATCAGGTCCTGGTTGAACTGGTAGTCGAGTCCGGCGCGCCAATCGAAGTGATTCTCGTCGCTTTCCACCGGCTGGACCACGATCGAGTTGTCGTTCAGATCGTGCTTCTTGTCGGACGAGTAGCGTGCGCCGAGCTCAGCATGCCATGCATCGTTGATCGCATATTCGCCGTGCAGGAATCCCGACTTGTTCTCGAAGTGCCCGATGTCCTTGCCATTGGCGAGCAGCGCGTTGGGAAGAGCCCCGGTGAACCCGGTCGGATTCGCGTAGTAGGCGCCATTGCCCAAAGAGGGCAGCGGGACCTCCTGCGAGCTGGTGCTGTTGCCGTCGTAGACGAATACGCCGGCGGTCCAGTTCAGCTTTTTCTCGAGCAGGGTTCCCGAAATGCGCTCCTCGAAGGTGCGGTACGTAAAGTGCTGGATGCCGTCGGCCCCGGCAAACCCGATCGGCGAGCCATCCTGGTCCGTGCCGAACAGGCTGTTCCAGTTGCGCCAGGCGATGATCGTCTTGGAACTGATCAGATCGGTGATTTTCCAGTCGACCGTCGCGGCGATGCCCTTCTGGTCGAGATTTTCATCCTTCGGCAGCGTCAGACCCGAGTACGGGTCCGAGAAGGTCTCATACGTCGTGTACGGATTGGAGGGAATGAACCGGTTGTCGTAGTTCACGCCGTAGCCAAAGAAGTTCGGATTCGGTCGCGTCGCCGGGGCGCCGGGAGTGGCGCCAGGCAGCGTTCCGTTGAAGATGAACTGATTCCAGGCTGCGACCGGCGGAATGAAGGGGCCGATGCCGAGCAGCGAGTCGGCGCGCGATTCGGAATTGTCGCGCTGGTAGTCCATTGCCAGGCCCACATCTACGTTGGAGCTCGCGACCCAGCGCAGCTGCGCGCGCGCGCCCTGCACATCGGTGCCGCCCAGTGTGCCGTCCTCGCAGCCACTCAGGCGATTGTGCGTCTGGGCCGGCAGCGTTCCGGACTCGCTGGGAAACTCGCACACGAAGTCGATCATCTTCTGGTAGCCATCTTCCTTCTTGGACATGGCGGTGACGCGCATGAAGACGGTGTCGGGGACCAGCGCGAAGTCATAGCCGGCGCGCAGGTCGACGCGGCCGAACTGACCGACGGTCACGTCCGCAAAGCCGCTGTTGTCGCCCTTGGGCTGCTTCGAGACATAGCTCACGGCGCCGCCGATGGCGCCGCGACCAAACAGAGTTCCCTGCGGGCCGCGCAGGATTTCGACGCGCTCCAGGTCCATCAGATCGAACTGCGAGGACATCGTCGTCGGGTAGTAGACGTCATCAACATAGATGGCGACACCCGGCTCGAAGGCAAAGTTGAAATCGTTCTGACCCACGCCGCGGATGTAGGCGGTTTCGGTATTGCCGAAGGCCGCTTGTGCCTGGCGGAAGCTCGCATTCGGAACCGCGTAGGCGATGTCGGAGGCATTGGTGAATCCGCGCTTCTCGATGTCATCCGCCGTGATCGCGCTGATTGCGATCGGCGTCTGCTGCAGATTCTCTTCCCGGTAGCGCGCCGTCACGGTGACTTCTTCAATGGCGCCCGTGGTGGGCGTCGCCGAGCCCTGGGTCGACTGATCGGGCGCGGTCTGAGCAAAGGCCGCGGGTGCACCGACCATCAGTGCGATGAACAACGCTGGCGTCCCAGCAACGGGATGTATCTTCATAGCCCCCCCAATAAAGTGCCGATCTGAAGGTTCCGCATCTGTGGCGGGAAAGGTACGGACGTTTGCCGGCCGCAGCGCGCTCCGTCCACAGGCGGTTGTTGATGACTCAACTTTTCTCACAAGCCTTGAAACTAGAGCATATCTCCTGAGATGACGCAACCACTACGGCCCGCGGGATCCCAACTGATCCGATGCATTGATTGAAAGGGCCTGTCCTTGTTGCTCCTGCGCATCAAATACCGCAGTGCAATAGCGCTTTCAGCGCGGTGTTGAATGCTCTTCGGCAAGCAATGCCGCACAATCAATGTTGTTGGCGTTGCCCGAATCGGCCAGCAGCAGATGTGAGTGTTTGACCGGAACGTGAAAGTCCGGATGCGCCAACGTGCCCTGTACCAGCACCGGTGTCAGCAAGCGCAGAAAGCGCAGCTTCTTGGGATGACCGCGGACACTCAGGTCGACGCCTTCCGTGTCCAGATGAATCTGGCCCTCGCCGGTGATCAGCACCGGATCCGTGTCCACGACCAAATTCTGTGCGGTGAGGGTGCCCGCCGCAGCCTTGAAGTGCGCAATTGCACAGCGAATCGGCACGTCCTGTTTGTTCTTCGTCAGCAGCAGCCCCAGGCCGCGCAGATCAACGTCGGTGGCCTCCGCAATGGATTTTCGCAGTTCGCCGCCGCGCATCTGGGCGCTCAGCGTGCCGTTGGCGCTGGCGGCAATCTGATGCACGGACCTGCCCCTGCCCGTAATGCGCACCCGTGCCTGGACAGCGCCTTCGATGGCGGGTGGCCCTGATTCCTTGTGCGGAAGTTCGGCCAGCTGCAGACCGGTAATCCTGACGTCCGCATCCGCAGCGGGAACCGGTTTCGTGCCATCGAGCATCAGGTGACCCGTGATCCGACCTCCTGACAGCGTGGCCATCAGCGGCTCGACCGTGAGAACGTCCGCACCAATCGTCGCATTCAGCGACATCCCTTCCAGCGACAGGCGGCCCACTTCCACGCGCTGCGCGCGGTACTGCACCTTCGCGCCCTGCACATGCAGCACGTTGGGGCTGATCATGGCATCCGACAGCAGCAGCGGCGATTTGGGCTGTGTCGTACGCCCGGCCGCGCGCAAGCCGAAATCCGCGAGCTTCAGCGTGCGCGAACGCAGGTTGATATCAAACCTCGGACGGCCATTGGAGGCGTCGGATGCGACGGTACCCTCGATATCACTGCTTCCGGAGCTTCCCGCGAGATCGCTGAACGTCGTCTGGGTACCGCGACGCGAGACCTTACCCGAGAGTCGATAGTCGCCCGTATCCAGCAGGTGCACGCCGGTCAGGAAGTACAGGTCCTTCAGGTCGGGCCCGTTCGCCACGAACGTGGCATCGACAATCTGGAATGCGAAGGGCTGCGGCAAGGTGCCGGTTCCGTCAATGCGCGATCCGCTTGATCGCTCGGTGAACGTGAAATGGTAGGGGTGCTTGTGACTGGCGGTGGCAAGTGGATCCGCGGTGACGGTGAACGTGACGGCCCGGCCGTTGAGTTGGCCAGTCCCGTCGATCCGCATCGGCTGTGCTGGGCCCGGACCCTCGGGGTCCTGGGCCGAGGCCGTGCCGACGTATTGCAGATGTCGCCGGGCATCATCGAGCATCACGTGCGCGTTCAGCATCGACAGGCCGCGGATGAGCGACGAGTTCGTGATCACCCGCTGCTTGGCGGGGTCATGCAATTGCCAGTTGGCCCTTCCAGAGGAGTCGCGGATCAGGTGCAGTGTCGCGGCCTGCACGTCGATGGCCGTGATGCCACCCAAGTGCCAGATTCCCGGCAACCGCAGTTGCACGGAAATTCGGCCGACCTGCGCGGTGACGCCAGGCGGCGTCCAGGGCGGGTTGCCGACGATGACGCCCGCGGCGACGATGCGCGGATTCAGCGAGAACAGGTGTGCCTGCAATGGACCGTTTACCTGAATCGGCCGGCCGATACGCAAGGCGAAGAAGCGCACCAGCAGTGCGTGGCCGAAGCCTGCGTCAACCGCTGCGATCAATCCTGCGCCGAGGACCAGCAGCGAGACGAACACGATGAACGTCCACTTCGCGGTCCGGCGCAGCACCAACGAAGCCTTCATGGGGCACTAACCCAAAGGGTCAACCTGCGGGAGCGGCCTGCGCCTCGGGATTGGAGTCCGTGCAGACATATTCCTTCAGCCGCAGCCCCGGCTGGCGTCGATAGGTCACGCGCGTGCTCCAGGGCTTCGTAAAGGTCTTTGGATCCACGATGGAAATGACGTCCTCGAGCGTGTCGGCATCCAGCTTTCGGATGCGCTCGGAGACATGCATGTCGGTGGAATGCGGCAGACCGGCCGTGTCCAGCGTGGTCAGATCGTTGAAACCCTGACTTTCGACCACGAGAGTGTCACCGTCCCAATGCCCGACCGACACGCCCATCCAGTTCGGATCCATGTCCTCCAGTTTCGGCAAGCTCATGTCCAGGTAAACCATCCTGGGCATGTGGTGGACCTCATGGATGAACGTAAGCTGCTTCGGCTCCTGCAACACTTCGATCGGATAGGCCGAGAACAGGATGCGCGGGAAGCCGTGGGGCTTGCAGGTCTGGATAGTGTCGAAGTCAGGTTTACCGGCGCGGCGGCTGCGGATGTGCGCGGAGTAACGCGCGGCCGCGGCGGCCGTCATCGGCGGCACTTTGCCCTCCACCGTCTTGATGACGGAATGATTCCCCTGAATCAGCCATACGCCTTCAAAGTTCTGGCCTGCAGGGGGGGTGTAGATCGCCTGCGCGCGCGCCAAGCCCGCGCCGCCGCCCACCGTCGTGGCACCGACGAGGAATACCAGGACCAACCATGGCTTGTTCATCACTTCTCCGCCGTGTGGCCGGATACCGGCATGTTGCGGTTGTTTTCTTCACAGACGTATTCGGAGATCCGCAGATCGGGGCGCCACGCATACGTGATGCGTGCGTACCAGGGCTCAGTGAAGAACTCGGGGTCCTCGATGCGGATCAGATTCTCAAGCGCGTGGCCGCCTTCTATCTTGCGGATGCGCTCCACGACATGCAGCTGTTTGCCGTGGATGACGCCCACTTCGTCGATCCAGGTGCGGTCATTCAGACCGATGGTGTCGACGACCAGCGTATCGCCCTCCCAGTGCCCGGTTGAGTCGCCCATGAAGCTGGGAGTTATTGCCTGCGGATGAGGCTGGTCCATGTAGATGTGGCGGATGTTATGCGCGACCTCATGGACGATCACCGTCTCGCCGGTCGTTTGAATGATCTGGATCGGGTAGGGTGAGTTCATCACCCTGGGCACGCCATGGGGCCAACAGTACGAGGAGGCATCGGCGATGGGCGAGCCGTCCTTTTCGGCCTTGACCCGGGCGTCCCAAGCGGCTTTGCCCTTCGCGGTGAAGGGCGGCAGGCGCCCGAGGGTGGAGTTTATCTGTCGATTGTAGAGACGGATGTACCACACGCCCGAGAGGTCGCGCGGGTCGGTTGAGGAGACGGCGGGGCGAATCAGCGGTCCCTCGACCACATCCGATGGCGCCGCCATCGAGACGGTCGTGACCAGCAGGCCCATGGCCAGAAAGTAACCGTGCAGGCATCGCATGTTCGGTCGACTCCTCATTGCGGATGGACGTGCGTGCGTCCTGTGCGGGGTAGCTTGGCGCGAATAGCGCCGGTCGGCAAGGGCGCGGTTTCTCCCGGGACGCGCCGGCCTAGTGTGTGCCGAAGAGGCCCTTCAGCTTGTCCTTGATGAGGTCCTTGGCCTTCTGCTGCAGCTGTGATTTGACCAGACCCTGGAGGTCGGGGCGCACTTTCGGCGCATCGGCGGTGCCGGTGACGGTCACCGGAATTTCGGCGAGTGTGAGTTGTGCCAGGTCTGCGCCCTGCGCTTGCGGCGGTTCCTTCAGGACAGTCGCGACCAGGCGCAGATCGATGGCCTTGGTCACAAGACTGGTGGTGCCCTGTCCGCTCACCCGCAGGTAGGAGGTGGCCGCGAGCAGATCAGTGGTCTTGGCCACGCCATCCGTAACGGTGGCGGTCATGCGCAGCGCATCGAATTTCGTTTGCCGCGTATTCACCGCACCCGTCGGGGCCTGCCGCTTCAGCAATGCCTGCGCGACGCCAATCTCGTAGGCAAGATCCGCGCCCGTCACCGCGCCCTCGGCAAGGTTCAAATCGATCTTGCCGTTCAGTGACTTCATGATTGCATCGCTGTCGGACCCGTGGCCCGCAAGCGTCACGGTCGCATTTCCGTGGCCGGACAATCGCTGGCTGTTGATCGCATCCTTCAGCAGCGGCGCCATGTCGATGCCGGTGAGCTGCTGATTGAGTTGCAGCTCGGGCGCCGCGTTTCGGACATCGTAGGTGATCGCGCCGGAATACCGGCCGCCATACATTTTTGCGGTAAGCGGGGTGAGTTGAATGAGCCCGTCCCTGGCCTGCAGGCCCAGATTCAGATCGGACATCGTCATGCCACTGAATTTCGCGCTCCCGATGGCGAATGAGCCGTGCAGGTCGAGACTCTTCAGTGCGTTCGATGGCAGTTGGGCAGAGGGCGTACTGGTTTGAGCGGTCGGTGCGGACTGCACCGGTGCGCGGTATCGGTCGATGTCGATGTGATCGAGATTGAGCGCAAAAGTGGCGGCCCTGGTATCAAGATCGGTCACCGCAACACTTCCCTGCAGATGCGAATCATCGAGCTGGGCCTGAAGATTGCGCAGGTGGACCGCCTTGTCGGCATAGTCGAAATCCGTCTTTGCGCTCAGCCGGGACAGGACCTGTGAGTCACGGGTCTTGGGCAGACTGATGCCGAGCTGCGCGGCCAGTGCCTGCAGTGCGACGGGTTCCAGTTCCACGCTGCCGGTGAGGGCCGGATGATCGACCACCCGCTCGCCCTTGAGCGAGCCGGATAGCTTCGCCGAGGCGTATTGTCCTGCGAACTGCCCGATCTGCAGGGTCTGCTGGTTCAGGTCCAGATTGGCAGCCGGCATCGTGAAGGCGAAGGGCAGGGGCGAGGCGCCGGGCTTGGATTGCAGTTGGCCCGTGATGCTCAGGTCCGCGAGGTGGTATTCGCCGCTCACGCCGCCGATGCTCACGTTCAAACCACTGATGGTGAGGCCATCATAGACAATGCGGCTGTTGCTTAAGGTAACGCCGGCCAGGCTTTGAAAGATCGAACCGGCCGGCGCGCGTTCGCTGTCCGAAGCCGGCGCGCCCGAGGCAGGATGTGAACCGAAGTTCTCCCAGTTGCCGGTGCCTGCGGCATTCTTCTGCAGGTTCAGATTCAGCTGATCGATCTGGATATGGCCGATCTGCAGCCTCCGGTGCAGCAGTGGCAGCAGCCTCACGCGCAGGGCCGCGTGTTCGACCGACACAAATTCACCGCCCTGAAAACCGGCCGGATTCCCCAGACTCGCGGGTCCCAGCTCCAGGGCGACCCAGGGGAACACCGACAGCCTGATCGCGCCGGGGAGCGCCAGTTCCCGACCCGTCGAGGCTTTGACCTCGCGGATGATGCGGTCCTTGTAGTCGTTGGGATTGACGATCAGCCAGACGCCGATCAGGGCCAGCACCAGCAACGCGAGCAGACCGCCGAAAGCGAAAGCGATGATGCGTAGAGCCCGCATGGGTGCGCCCGCGCCCTAGAGCGCGCCGAATGCCTTCCGGATGAGAGAGTCTGCCTGGCCAAGCGGGTCTTTGCGAATGGCATGCTCCTGATCCGCGATGCGGCTGAAGAGCCCCTCGAGCGCCTTTGCGGTGATGTAGTCGTCGAGATTCGCGTCCTGCTTGGGTACGAGCCCGAGGCGCGCGGCCTTGCCGGCGTACTGGTCGTATTTTGCAGCGAGTCCCAGCTTCGCCGTGGCGGCCGATACGACCGGCTTGAATCGATCGACCAGGTGGGTACTGGTGGCACGCCGGAAGTACGCGGTGGCCGCACCGTCGCCGCCGGTGAGGATGCCCTTCGCATCCGTCAAAGTCATGCTCTTCAGGGCCTGCCTGAATATTGGCCGAGCCTGTGCCACGGCCGACTCGGCCGCATGGTTCATCGTGGCCTTCAGCTCATCGGCCTGAGGCCCCATGCCGAGCAGGGCCAGCCCGCGTTGGGCCTTTGCCAGCAGCGGCGGCAGTGGAATCATCACTTTCGGATCCTTGAGGAACCCGTCGGTCGCGCCAAGCTGCGCAACCGCCACGTCGACTCCCTTCGACAGTGCTTCGCGCAGTCCGGCTGCGGCATCCTTGTTGCTGAGTGCGTCGATTGCCGCCGAGGCCGCGACCGCGCAGTTGGCGCCGCATGCCAGCAGAATCAGCAACGTCAGGCATCGCCACGATGAGCGCGGGCTCACTACGGGCCTGCGACCGCATGCGGAATCATGCCGGGTAGTACGAACTGCTGAATCACCACCAGTGCGACCAGAAGCAGGGTGAGGATGATGCTATGGATGAAGGTGCGCGCGAAGATTGCGCCTTCCTGGCCCTGCAGCTGGGTCACTGCCGCGCCGGTCGCGATATTCTGCGGGGAAATCATCTTGCCCATGACACCGCCCGATGAGTTGGTAGCCGCAAACAGGACGGGGTTCAGGTTCAGCTGCTGGGCCGCGACGACCTGCAGATTGCCGAACAGCGCATTGCCGGCGGTATCGCTACCGGAGAGTACCACCGCAATCCAGCCGAGGAAGGGCGATAAGAGGATGAACAGGTAGCGAGTCGATGCCGCGCCTTTGCCGAGTGTGTAGGCCAGGCCCGAGTAGTTCATCAGGTATGCGAGCGCGACGATGAGCACCACCGTGATGACCGCCAGCCAGATCTGACGAAACGTCAGCGCGACACAGGCTAGGAACTGGCGCGGCGATATGCGAAACAGTGCGCTGACGATGACGCAGGCGAGCAGCACGGCGGTTCCGGTCGCCAGGGGCTGGAAGGACCAGATCGCGGCATAAGGCTTGTCGTGGTAGAGCGTAATCGCAATCACATTGTGCAGGCCCGGCCAGGCGATGCCCTGCTGGCCCTTGGCGGCAATGCCGAAGAAGGACCAGGCGATCACTACTGCCGTGAGCACCAGCCACGGCACCCAGCCCTGCCAGGCCGGTATCGAAGTGGCCCCCGGCGCCGCGCGGGAATCCGCTTGGGTGATCGCAAAGGCCGGATCCGTCTTCGGTTGCCAGACCCTGACGAACAGCAGCGTGGCCACCAGCGACAGCAGCGAGGACAGCACGTCCGCCAGCGTGTAGTCGATGTAGTTGGATGCCAGGAACTGTGCGCCGGCAAAGGTGGCTCCTGCGACCAGCAGCACGGGCCATAGGCTGCGCACCGACCGCCAGCCACCGTACATCGCGATCACGTAGAAGGGCAGCAGCAACGCGAAGATCGGCAGCTGCCGCCCGACCATGGCCGCCACGGTGACCGCAGGCAGACCCGTCACCGCCCCC
>DASYER010000050.1:0-35539 GCA_036498905.1 Steroidobacteraceae bacterium
AATACCGTGCTTGGCCGCCAAGGCCCTATGGCCAATCCCGCCTGCCAGGTACGCCCTCGCTATTCGAATCTTGAACGCCGCACTGATGTACCAAGACATGAAACCCCCGAAAGTTGTGTCCAACTTCCGGGGGTCAGTTCAAACCAGCGGCCTTTTTTTATGCGTCGGGTGTTACTACGCACCTGACCCAACGCACCTTACGCAACGCACCTTACAGACTCGGTGGTTGGGAGCTACGACGGAAGTGGCTCGGCGCCCCGATAGGGTTCCGCCATAGAGCATCGGCTGAGCCTATCGCGAAGGACGGGGCATCCACTAAATCGCGTCGCAAATAACTGGGTGGCCTCGGGTCTAGCCATGCGCTGCGTGCGGCATGTCGTGCTCTTCGATGTCGGGCAGCTCGGTTGCGATGATGCGTTTCACTTTGCCGGCCTTAAAGTGTCGCCGCGCCTGCCACATGTCGAACTGCGACTGCATGGCGTGCCACATGCCCGGCGTGGTGCCAAGGGCCTTGGAGAGCCTCAGGTCCATCTCCGGACTGATGCCCGCCTGCCCGTTGAGCACGCGCGACAGCGCCGGCCGAGTCACGCCCAGCTTGTCCGCCGCCTCGGTGACGGTGATACCTTCCAGCCACTGCACCAGAACCGCTCCGGGGTGCGCAGGATTGTGCATCTGAGCCATGATTACATTTCTCCTTTATATCTAAACCTAGTGCGTGTCCCGGTAGTCCACCAGGACCGCGTCGGTACCTTCAAATTTGAAGGTGATGCGATAGTTGCCATTCACATCGACTGACCAATGGCCGGCGAGGTCACCCTTCAGTGGGTGCAGCCTCCAGGCCGGCGCCGCCATATCTTGCGGCTTTGAGGCAACGTTCAACGCAGTGAGCAGCTTCGTGAGCTTGTTCGCGTGGACAGGCTGGGTACCAGCCTTCGAGCCGGTCTCGAAGTAAGACTGAAGTCCGGCATGTCGCCAGGTCTTGATCACGGCTTGATTGTATAGTGTAGCGTTACACTTTACAAATAGGCCGGCAGTCTTTTCGTCGGCCCAGTGTAAATGCCCGTCGTCACTAGGATATTTTCGAGTTGGGTCAGGTGCGTAGTAGCACCCTATGGGCCATCCCTACCAGGGGTGATCCTTGCCGTCATTGTCCATGAAACGGCCAGTGTCCTTGATCGTCAGGCCGTCGATCGTCCTGATCATTTTCCCAACCGCCTCGGGCGGCGGAACGAAGCCCGGCAGTTTATCGTTGCCGAAACTCTCCACCTGCACCCCGCCGGGATGGAACATCACCACCGTGATTCCCTGGTCCTTGAACTGCGCGGCGAGCAGGCGCATCGCACTGTTCAACGCGGCTTTGCTGATGCGATACCAGTAGTGATCCGGCACCGGCGAACCGTTCGGCATGAAGGGCGGCACGGACACCGAGCCTGCCGCCGAGCTGATGGCGATGATCTTCTTCTGGTGACTGGCCCGCACGTTTCCGATGAAGGTCTCGGTGATCATCAGCGGACCGGCCACGTTCGTATGGATGAAGTCATCGAGCAGCCTGTAATCCAGGGTACCGAACATCTGGTTGGTATTGCCGCCGGGCTTGTTCACCGGATCGGTTCGCACCAGACCGGCATTATTCAGCAGAATATCGATCGGGACGCCCTTCAGTTTCACCCCGAGCGCCACGATCTGGGCACGATCGGTCACGTCCATGCGCTCGATGCGAAACTTCGGATAGCGCGCCGCGAGCTTCGCCAGTTCTGCCGGCGTGCTGGTACGCCGGTGGGTGGCGATGACCGTCCAGCCACGCGCGGCGTACTCCTTGGCGAATTCAAGACCAATTCCCTGGTTCGCTCCGGTGATCAGCACCGTGTCTGCCGCGGCGTTGCCCACGGTGCCGAGAAGTGCCGCCGCCAGCGCGACGGGCGCGAGGATCCTGCGCACAATGCCCATGTTCAAAACCCCAGGTCAGTGAGTGAAGGGTGATCATCCGGGCGACGGCCGCTCGGCCAATGAAACTTCCGATCCGCCGTCCCAATGGGCGCATCGTTGATGCTGGCAATGCGCATGCGCATCAATCCGTGTTCGTCGAACTCCCAGTTCTCGTTGCCGTAGCTGCGTAACCACTGGCCGGCGTCATCGTGCCACTCATAGGCAAAACGCACTGAAATGCGGTTATCCCCAAAGGCCCAGACTTCCTTGATCAGCCGGTAGTCGAGTTCCCGGTCCCATTTGCGGCGCAGGAACGCCTCGATCGCCGTGCGGCCCTGCAGAAATTCGGCGCGATTGCGCCAGCGACTGTCCGTCGTATACGCAAGCGCCACGCGCACCGGATCACGGGAGTTCCAGGCGTCTTCGGCCATGCGCGCCTTCTGGATCGCGGTTTCCTGGCTGAACGGTGGTAGCGGTGGTTTGTCCATCAATGTGCTCCTGTGGGGGTCATTTCAGCAGCGGTCGGCCGGCCCGCCAACGGGCAATCAGCGCCGGATTGGCGAGCAGGGCCGCCAATGCCGTATGCAGCTCGATCGGAACATGGCTCAAACCCTGGGTCTGCAGCGCCGCGTTGACGCCCTCCTCCAGCGCCAGCGCCACGACCATGAGCGCCTCCAAAGCCACCGTGCCGGATGACAGCGACGGATCGTCGAAGGACTGTTCACAGCGTTGCCGGCTCACCGAGTGATAGGCAGCGCAGGCGCTGGGGCGCACCTCGTAGGCGGAACACTGCCCGTCGATCAGGAAGGCGCAGGCACGGCGCGCCTCAGCATGCCGCGAGAGCTGCGGTGATTGCGCGTATTCCCTGATTTTCATCCGGACACGCTCAGCCGTGATCGGCGCCATCCACGACTGCAGGTGGCGAAACAGGGCGATAGCCTCGTGCGGGAGCACCCGTACCTGCAGATGGCAGCAGAAATTGCAGCCCGCTCGACAGGCCAGACTCGCGCTGCCCTGCGGCAGATGTTGCGCGGCCTGCTCCAGTAGTCGGTCAATCCGTCCGACCAGGGCCGCGCAGGCATCCACATCCGTACCGCGGCCCAATGTGCCGCGAACCGCCCGGGCGGCAAATTGCTGCACGGGGGGGATGGGCTGACCGTCTTCAGTACTCAAGAATGCCTCCTGCGGGTACCCATCATACAATGTCGCGATGGACACCCTCGACCCACCCCAGACGCAGGCACTGACTGCCGAGGCGGCGCGCATCTGTATCGAAGTGCTGCGTGCCATTGAAGCCGATCGTTCACAGCTGACGCAGCTGTCACGCGAGCAGCGCCGGGAGCTGCTGACCTTAGCCGGACTCATCGCCAAGCCGGAACGTCACGACCTGGTGAAAATGGCCAAGGCGTTCCGCCGCGCCGATCGGGCCGCGGCCCGTGCACGCGATGCGCTGATCATCGAGCGCACCGGACTGCGCGTCCAGCGCCGCGCGACCCGCTATACCCCGTTGTGGCTGCCGCAACCTCAGACCGGCGACACGGCGCAGCCACAGCCAACTCTGGGCAATGCACTGAACTGTTACATCTGCAAACAGCCCTTCACACTGACCCACCGCTACTACGATTCGATGTGCCGTGAATGCGGCGATTTCAACTACGCCAAGCGGGAGCAGAGTGCGGATCTGTCCGGACAGTACGCTCTGGTCACCGGGGCCCGCGTGAAAATCGGCTTTCAGGCGGCGCTGAAACTGCTGCGCGCCGGTGCGCATGTCGTGGTCACGACGCGCTTTGCGGCGGATGCCGCGCAGCGCTACGCGCTCGAATCAGACTACGCGCAATTCAAGGAGCGCCTGCAGATCCACGCACTGGATCTGCGCCACTCACCCAGTGTCGAATTGTTCGCGCATTTCATGCTCGAGCGACTGCCGCGGCTTGATCATCTCGTGAACAACGCCTGCCAGACCGTGCGTCGACCCGCCGCCTACTACGCTCATCTGCTTGAGAAGGAATCGACTGCCGTTGCCCGGGTGCAGGCTGAAGAGCCATTCCCCGCACACCGCTACGATGAGGACATGCAGCAGGTCGACCTGCGCCACACCAACAGCTGGCGCCTGCGACTGCACGAAGTGGAGACCCCGGAGTTGCTCGAAGTGCACCTGGTCAATGCCATTGCCCCCTACATTCTCAACGCGCGTCTGAAGCCCCTGATGGTTGCCACGCCCGGTGCGCACAAACACATCGTGAACGTCAGTGCAATGGAAGGTCAGTTCTACCGCACTACCAAGACCGAGCGGCATCCGCACACCAACATGGCCAAGGCGGCGTTGAACATGATGACCCGCACCAGTGCCCCGGACTATCTGCGGGACGGCATTCATATGAACGCCGTGGATACCGGCTGGGTTACGGATGAAGATCCGGCTGTCCACGCGGCCCGTAAGGCCGAACTGGGGTTCGCGCCGCCGCTGGACATCATCGACGGCGCGGCGCGCATCCTCGATCCGATCTTTGCCGGCTCTCGCACCGGCACTCACCTGTGGGGCCAGTTCCTCAAGGACTACAAGCCCGCGCCCTGGTAGTCGCGCCGGCTATTTGGCCGGCGGCTCGTCAAACAGCTCCAGGAATACGCCCGTATCCGGATCACGCATCATGACCTCGCGAGTGCCGCTGCGCATGGTCACGATGCCGGGCTTGGACACCAGCGTCGCGCCCGCAGCCAGTACCTGCTTCAGCGCCACCTGCAGATCCGGTACCTGCATGCCGATGTAGCCCACGCCACTGTCGGTGATCCGCGCGGGAGGGACCGGGGTCTTGCGGTTCTGGAATTCGACCAGCTCCAGGTTCATGTGCAGAGCAGGCGCAATTTCCTGGGGAAATGCGACATTGAAGAAGCGCAGCACATTGCCGTGGCCGCCGACCGCCGAGTCATAGAAATCGCCCTTGAGCCACGGCGACGGCGTCTGCGGCCACGCGCCGCCCAGAGTCGTGCCGTAGAATGCCTTCGCTTTGTCCGCATCCAGGATGACCAGGCCCATATGGTTCACACCCGGCAATAGCGGCGCCTGCGCCGGTCGCCCATTCTGCGCGGGAGTCGCAGGACGCTGATTGATGATCTCGATGTCCAGACCATCCGGGTCGGTCATATAGGCCAACATTCCCTTGGTCTGCCCGGGTGGCGCAATCAGCTTGCCTCCCCATGAACGCGCGTGCAGCAGTCCGGCCGCCTGCAGCTGCGACCACACCTGATCGGCATCCGCAACGACCAGCCCGAAGTGCGTGGCACCGGGCGTCCAGGGCGTGTGGTCGCTGCGATCCGTGCGCTTGATGCCCTTTACTTCCCGCAGGTACACCACAAAGTGCTGCTTCGAATCCGGATTCACCACATACATTTTCGCCATGCGCGTGGTGAAGCCCTTCGCCCCGTACAGACCTTCGACTACCGGGTCCGTACGCCATACCGGATTGGCCAGCGGATCCTGGGTGAAGCCGATCATCTTGTAGAAGGCCACCGAGCGGTCCAGATCCTTGACGATTCGTCCCACAAACCCAAGTCTTGCGCCCTGCCAGGCCGCCGTCTGCGGTGCGCCGCTCTGCGCGCTGGCAATGGAACAGGCCGTGGCCAGGCACACGGCCAGCAGCCACGTCGCGGTGACTTGATTGAATCGCTTCATGAAAATCCCCCTCAGTTTCGGGGTGCGAACACCCAGGTAACCATATGTGCATGAGGCTCGAAATTCGAGCGGCAGTAGCCGATTTCGGCCGCACAGCTGCGCATGATCACGTAATCCATCCAGGTCGTCAGGCCGGCAATGGGCTGCGCATCAGCCAGCACCTGCCGACGCAGCTGCGTGTACCAGCGATTGCACAGATCATTCAGTGCATCCACGTGGTGAATTCTGGTACCGACAAAGCCGGCGGCGAATGCCGCGGACTGGGCAAGACGGTCATCGATCACCACGTGGCCGATCGCGCTGAGCGCCGCGTTCGCCGGCGCAAGCAAGAGCGGCAGAGCGCTCACTCCGGTGATGGCGGCCGCGCCGATCAGCGCACCGCGCCGGGTGATTGATCCGCTCATGAATCGCCACGCCCTAAGCCCGTAATCCCTGTGCTAAGTTACCAGAGCATCAGGATGGGCTCAATGAAACACGGTGGCTGGCCGAGCCTGGCTCTTATCTACCTGTATGGCGTCGTCAGTGCCGCCTCATTGACCAAAGCCATTCCACTGCAGGCGCATATTTCCAGCCTGCCCGGTGCCTCACCGGCGTTGTTCGGACTTTTCATTTCGTTGATGGCAGTACTGCCCGCGCTGTTCGGCACCCTGTCCGGTACGGTGATTGACCGCCTGGGCGCCCGCCCTGCCCTGATCCTGGCCGCCGTGATCGGCGCATCGGTCAACGCACTGTACATGCGGGCCGGCTCCTTGCTGCCATTCCAGGTGATCCGCGTTCTGGAAGGCTGCATTCCGCTGCTGACTTACGCCGCGGCGCCCGCACTCATGATCGCCATCAGTGCACCCGAACGGCGCAGCGCTGCGATGGCACTGTGGTCCAGCTACACGCCGGTCGGCACCTCCCTCGGACTGCTGATCTCGGCCGCTTTTGCCGGCACCGGACATTGGCGCTTTGCCTACCTGACGCATGGCAGTATTTTTGTACTCCTGGCCATCGTCGGCCTGGCGCTGCCCAAAGCGCCGGCGACCGGCCTCATGCCCGGCCCACGCCGTTCGATACTGGCATTGCTGCGCTCGCCCGAAGGTGTCGGGCCGCTGCGCCTGGCGGCCGCGTTTGGTGTGCTGATCCTGCTCGGCCTCGGCGTCAGCGTGGTCATGCCGCCGTATCTGTCACGGCGCTACGGCATCACCCTTGGCGCCGCCTCGAGCATCATGGCGGTCGCCAATGTCGTGATGATCCTGGGCAGCGCCCTTAGCGGCGTCTTTCTGACGCGCGGCGTACGGGCCGCCACCGCGTTCAGCGCGCTGGCCGTGTTCGGTTCGCTTGCTGGTCTCGGGGTGTTTGCTCCCTGGACCCACATCGGCCTCACCGTCGCGGCGCTGCTGATCTGGCTCACCTGTACCGGAGCTGCCATGGCCGTGCTTGCCTCGTTGCTGCCCAAGGTCGCAGGTCCCGAACATCGCGCCGCCACTGCCGGGCTGCTCAGTCAGACCGGGGCCCTGACGACCTTCATCACCTCACCGCTGTGGCTGGCGGTGCTCGGACTCAATCAATGGCCGGCACTCTTCATGATCATCCTGGCGGGCTGGGGAATCACTGTGGTATTGCTTCCCGCTCAGGCCAGATCCGGCAGCAGGTAAACGCCATGCATAACTTCCCGCGCCCGACTACCGCGACCGTGTCCGCGCCGCGCACCGCAGTCCCGGGCAATTGCCCCGAGTGCCACGCGACGGCGCTGGCCAGCTATCGTGTCATGAGTGAAGGCGGTTGGTGGCTGGTAGTCAAGTGTACCCGGTGTCTGCATTCGGTCTCGCGCGAGCCGGGCCCCCTACTCGGCGCTTTTGTGCCGCTGGGAGCTCCTTAGAATGGGTCGCACTCTATTCAGTGTCGATGTCGGGGGCACCTTCACTGATGTGGTCATGGTGCGCGATGGCGCCATCCACGTCACGAAGGTCCCGAGCAATGCCGCTGCGACCCATTTGCCGGTCATTGAAGGCGCACGCCGCCTGGGCGTGCAGGATGCGGCGGTGTTCAATCACGCCAGCACCAAGGGGCTCAATGCGGTTCTGACCCGCTCGCTCCCCAAAGTCGGATTCCTGACCACTCAGGGCCATCGCGACATGCTGGACGCGGGTCGCTGCATGCGGCCAATGGACAATCAGACCGATGCGCGCTGGCATCGACCGTTTGGCGATGCGGCACGGCCGCTGGTGCGACGCTATCTGCGCCGTGGCGTCCACGAGCGAATCATGGCGAGCGGCGCGGTGCTGATCGAACTGGACGAAGCACAGGCGCGCGCCGAACTTGAAATCCTCAGGCGCTGCGGGATCGAAGGGCTCGCGATCTGCCTCATCAACAGCTTCGTGAATCCCGTGCACGAGCAGCGCTTGGCGACCCTTACCGCCGAGATCTTCGGGGCCGCATTTCCGGTGTCGGCCTCATTCCAGGTCGGCCCGCGCGCCAAGGAGTATCCACGCGCCTCCACCACCGTCATCGATGTGATGATGAAGCTCATCTACGGGGACTACGCACACGTGCTGGACTCGCAGCTGCGCACGGCCGGCTTTCAAGGCGAGCTCAACTTTGCCGATTGCACCGCGGCGCTGATTCCCTGGCGTGAGGCCGTGACGGCGCCGCATCGTATTCTGTTCGCAGGCCCGGCCGCCGGCGCGGCGGCTTGCTGCGGACTGGGCACAGCGATGGGTGACGGCAATCTCATCGGCTGCGATGTCGGGGGCACCTCGACCGACGTGACGGTCATCGTCAATGGCGCACCCTTCACCAATGACAGCTTCCAGATCGAGCATGACCTGCTGGTCAATACACTTGCCACGGAAGTCGCCAGTGTCGGCGCCGGTGGCGGCAGCATCGTTTCGGTGTCGGCATCGGGCGATCTGCGTGTCGGTCCGCACAGCGCGGGGGCGACGCCGGGGCCGGCCTGCTACGCACGGGGTGGCAACGTGCCGACGGTCACCGATGCCTGCCTGCTCATCGGGATACTGGACCCCCAGGCCTTCGCCGACGGCCAGATCCGCCTCGATGAGGTGGCGGCGCGCCGCGCGTTCGAGACATTGGACTGCCGCATGTCACACGAAGAGCGCATCCGTTTTGCATGGAAGATTGCGCTCAACAACATCGCCGAGGAGGTATCGCG
Organism: Steroidobacteraceae bacterium; assembly: GCA_036498905.1. Taxonomy (GTDB): domain Bacteria; phylum Pseudomonadota; class Gammaproteobacteria; order Steroidobacterales; family Steroidobacteraceae; genus DAIDKA01. The sequence goes on from DASYER010000050.1 coordinate 8,751, forward strand.
TTGTGCGCTGCGCCATGGTGTTGATACCCGCGAATTCAGCCTGATGGCTTTCGGTGCCGCAGGTCCCATGCTGCTGGCGGGCGTGCTGGAGCTGGTCGGGGCGCGGCGGCTGATTGTTCCGCCGCATCCGGGACTGTTTTCGGCGATCGGACTTCTGTCCACTGACTTTGTCTATGCCAACAGCCGCAGCCAATACCAGATGCTGACTCCGGACAGCGGTCCGCAGATCGAAGCGATCTTCGCCGCTCTTGAGGCGCCGCTGCGCGAGCGGCTGGGGAGTGAGGAATTCGCCGTCCGTCGCAGTTTTGACGGGCGCCTGGCCGGCCAAAGCTGGGAAACGCCTTTCGTCAATGTCGATGCGGCCGCACTCGCCTCACACGGCCCGGAGGCCCTCGTCGAGGAGTTCCACGCCGAATATGTGCGCCGCAACGGCGTGTCCTTCCCGCAGATACCCGTCCAGGGCGTGACCTGGCGCGTGCAGATGATTGTGCCCACGCAGAAACTGAGCTGGCAGCCGTTGCCGGCTGCGCGGGGCAAGCCGACGCCCGTCGGACGCCGGACACTGCGCTATCTGGCAGCGCAGGAGATTTCCGCCGCGGTCTATACGCGAGCCGCACTCGGAGCGGGTGACACGGTCACCGGTGCGGCACTGATCGTCGAACCGCTGGCGACCACCTTGGTCATGCCCGGGCAGGTCGCACGGATCGGCGCAGTCGGTGAAATCGTGATCACGGAGGGCAAATGAGCGCCACTGCCCTGCGCGATCTGGACGGCGCCGCCTTCGCCGCAATCTATGGCTGCAGCCGCTTCGATGCGACGGTGCTGGGCAACCGCTTTCGCTACCTGCTCGATCATGTCAGCGAGCGCCTCCTCGCGTGCGCGTTCTCACCCGTGCTGAAGGATTTCTACGACTTTGCGGCGACTCTCACCGGCCCACCTCAGATCGGCTATCCGACTCCGGTAGTCAGCAAGTCCCAGCTGGCCTTCACGGGCACCATGACCGAGTCGATCCGCAACACCATCGAAGAATATGGTGTGCACCGGCTCGGTCCCGCCGATGTCATCATCGCCAACGACCCGTATCGCACCGGCACTCATGTCAATGACATGCTGTTCATCCGGCCGGTCTTTCACGGCGGGACTGTGTGCGGCTTCATCAACCTGAAGGCCCACCAGCTGGATATGGGCGGGTCAGTGGCGGGCGGCTTCTCGGCCCACAAATTCAGTGTCTATGAGAATGGGCTGGTGCTCTCGCCGCGAGCTCTGATGAAGGCCGGCAAGCCGGTCAATGAGACCTGGACCCTCATTTTCGACAATGCGCGTTTCGGCGAGCTGCTGCGGCTGGACATGCAGACCATCATTGCCTGTCTGGCACTGGGCGAGTCACTGCTGCAGGAGAGTATCGCGCGCTACGGCGAAAGCGCCGTGCTCGGCGCCATGCGTTATGTGTGCGATGCCGACGCCGAACGCATGGCCGCCGCCATCGCGACTTTGCCGGACGGGCAGTGGCAGGGTGCAGCGCTGGTCGATTGCGATGCCGTCGATGACCAGGAGGAATATCCCATTCGCTGCACGATCCGCAAGCACGGCGCGCGTATCGAAGTAGACCTGTCGGGTACGGCGCGGCAGGCGCGCGGCGCCATCAACGGCACCTACCTGGATGCCAAGACCACGGTCGGTATCGCCCTGAAGTACCTGCTCGATCCGGGCGGCCCGTTCACCTCCGGCTGCTACCGCCCCATCGATATCCTGATCCCGGACGGCGCCATTTTGTCCGCGCTGCCGCCGCACGGCGTAGTGTTCGCCTACGGTGAGTCCACCAATGCACTGCTGATTGCTATTTTCGCCGCCCTTGCCGTGCCCCTGGGCGGGCGTGCCGTGGGGGGCGATATCAGCGCACCGAATCTGCACAGTGCCGTGGGGCTGCGACCCGATGGGTCACCCTGGGTGTCAATCGTGGCGGGAGGTCAGCACGGGCCATGGGGTGCCACCGATGCCGGTGATGCCGACAGCTACTGCAGCTTCTACCAGGTCAACGGCATGGACACACCCATCGAGGCGCATGAGGCCGAGATTCCCGTGGTGTTCATGCGGCGCGACTATGTGACCGATTCACCCGGCGCGGGTACGCATCGCGGTGGCGCCGCCGTCTGCAAGGATACCTATTGGCTGGAGTCGGTCGATCATCACCTGTTCACGCTGCGGTTCAAGCAGAGCACCGGAATCGGTGTCAATGGTGGGCAGGACGGAACCACCGGCGGGGTATGGCTATGGGACCAGAGCGGCGACAGTGCACGTCGTGCTGCGGCAAAATTCCGCGGCGTCGCTGCCGGAGACTTCGCCGATTCGACTGGCGTCGCGGGCCGACTCGACCCGTCAACCCGGTCACCGCGCCGGGAGGCTCCCTGGGTGTATTTCGGCCGCCAGCGCTGGCACACCGATCCCTACGCCACGCTGCGCCACATGACCAACTCGGGGGGCGGTTGGGGCAATCCGCTATTGCGCTCCGTGACCAAGGTGCTCGAAGACGTTCGTGATGGCTACGTTTCTGTTGCCGGGGCGCAGCGCGATTATGCTGTCATCGTCATCGGTGACCCGGAACAGGATCCGCAAGGGTTGCGCGTTGATGAGGTCGCGACGCGAGCGGCCCGTGCCGCCCGCGCATAATCGCGCTCACGCCTTGCGTGACCGGGCCCGTTCGCAGCGCAGACGGTCCCGCTCCGCCGCGTAAGGGGTTTTGCCGAGTATCATGCGGCCCATCATTTCGCGCGCTTTGGAAGCGCTGACATCAGTCGGCAATGAAGCGACGATCGCTTCGCCACGCGCGGCGAACTCCGGACCGAACTCGGGCGTGGTGAGCACATACAGGTCGTTGCTGCGCATCGCGCGCAGCACGCGCTGCCCCGCATCCAGCGGATCCATGCCGGGTGGCACACCGTGCGACTCGCTCATCGCCTTCTGCATCTGCGCCATCATCGCCGGATCCAGCTTGAAGCCCGGATCGACCTTGGGTGCCGCCGCGGCACCACCCGGACGGTTGCGCGCCGAGCTGCCGATATTGGTATTGACGATGCCCGGGCAGAACACCGTCACGCCGATATTCGAATCGGCAAGTTCTGCGCGCAGCGCCTCCATCATGCCGACTACGGCAAATTTCGATGCGGTATAGACGCCGGCCGGCGCATGTCCCAGAAGTCCCGCCAACGAGGACACGGACACGATCTGCCCGCCTTCGCCCTGCGCCTGGATGCGCGGCAGGAAAGTGCGCACGCCGTTGAAGACGCCGCCCGCATTGACGCTCATCGCCCAATCCCAATCCTCATAGCTCGCGTGGGCCAGCCCACCCACCACGGCGACACCGGCGTTGTTCACCAGCACGTGGACCTTGCCAAATACCTCGACCGTCTCGGCGGCGGCCTTCTCCATAGCGGCCCGATCGGTGACATCCAGGTTGATGGCGTGGACGCGGTCCGCGGCCGGCTGCAGCAGCTTCATCGCCTCATCCAGGTGCGAGCGGGTGCGATAGGTGATGACCACCTTCATGCCGGCCTGCGTGAAGGCGCGCGCGATCCCCAGTCCAATGCCGCTGTCGCCACCGGTGATGAACGCGACTTTCCCCGCCACATCGCGCATCGGCATCGGCACGGCTGGGCAATTATCCACCGCCGGCGTGGCGGCGACGGCCGGACCCGAACTGACAATGCCGGCGGCGGCCGTCGCCGCCGTGGCCAGTGCCGCGGCTCCCAAAAATCCGCGCCGGGCCTGCCCATCGGCCGTCAAAGCATCCGCGGCCGACGGGCCCTTGTTCTTGTTTTGGCTCATACACCCCTCCTGAAATGGTCGGTGAACCTCAACACAGCGGCCATCAGGGGTCAACCACAGGTCATGACAGGCCGCCACAGCCCTTTGGACCTCTCATAGGTGACGGCTCTTCGGTCAATCAGGCACACTGCCCGGCAGAAAATCGAGCGGTTGCAAAACCAACACCCATGCAGGCACACCTATGAAAGACTCACCCCGGTCGCCCCAGTTGCCCCCGGATATTCTCCATCCCGTCGACCGGTTCGCGGCCGAACGCCGCCGCTTTCTGACGGAAGGTAGCGTGTACGGCGCGGGCATCCTGGCCAGCCTCGGGCTGGCCCAGTACGTGCGCGCGCAGGGCGCCCCACCCGCCGGGGGGACGGGACCCAGACCCGCGCGCCCGCCGCCGCCGCCGGAGCCGGCCTTCTCGCAACGTGCACCGCTGCATGACCTGAAGGGCAAGGTGGCCTACATCACCGCCTCCTCGGACGGTATCGGCCTGGGCATTGCACGGGCGGCCTCCGCGGCCGGAATGAAAGTCTGCATCGGATATCGCAACGAGGAGCGGCTCAAGGCCGCCCTGCCGCTGTTCAAGGGGGGCAACGCGGGCGTGTTGCCCATCAAGCATGACGTGACCGATCGGGACGGGTGGGCGAAGGTACTGCAGACCATCAACAGCCAGTTCGGCAGTCTGCACCTGGTCGTCAATAATGCGGGCATCAAGACCGGCGCGCGGGCCAGCACGGTATCCGCCAAGGACTGGGATGACGCGGTGGCCGTGAACTACACCGCCACCTACGACAGCGTCGCGGTGTGCCTGCCGCATATGCTGAAGCATGGCGAGGGCTCACACTTCGTGGTGACTTCCTCCATGAGCGGCCTGCTTCCCGGCGGCCCTTTGGGCGTCTACACGGCGACCAAGATCGCAGCCGTCGGCCTGATGGAAGCGCTTCGGGTCGAACTGGAAGGCACCACGGTCGGAACCTCGGCGTTCTGTCCCGGCGGTGTCAACACCGACAACTACCAGGATACCGGGGAGACCAACCCCTACCGCGCGCAGCAGGCCGCGGCACGGGCGAAAGCCGCCGCGAACCGACCCGGCGGTGCCCCGCCGGGACCGCCGCGACGCAATGGACCTCCGCCGGGCATGGACCCGATCGAAGCCGGCGAGCGGGTGCTGAACGGGGTCATTCATAACGACCTGTTCATCATCACTCACCCCGAGTACATGCCGGGCACCCAGCAGCGTTTCGACGCCATGCTCATCTCAGAACCCCGGGAAGCCACTCCGGTCAGCCCGGATCGGGTGCGCGGTGAAACCCGCGTCCTCACCTGCGGCATCTACCGGCGCGAGAGCGCGCACCGGAAGGAAAAGCGCAAATCCTTCCGCAGCGTGACCCTCGACACCTGAAAGCCATATACGGACATACTCAAATGAACTCTGACAAGCCTTTGGACAGACGCGACTTTCTGGGTGCTTCTTTGGGAATCGGCACCGGCACCCTGCTGGCGGGCCTTGGCCTCGCCGGATGCGCATCGACACCGCCGCGAAGCGCGGCGCCGGCGGCACCGGTGGCCGGCGGTCGTCCGCCGCGGCCGCCCGAGCCTGCTTTCTCGCAGCCGCCACCGCTCAAGGACCTCAAGGGCAAGGTCGCGTACATCAGCGCTTCGTCCGATGGCATTGGCCTGGGCATTGCGCGCGCGGCTTCCAATGCCGGAATGAAGGTCGTGATCGGCTATCGCAACGAGGAGCGACTCAAGGCGGCATTGCCGCTGTTCAAGCCCGGCAATGCCGGCGTGATGCCCTTCAAGCACGATGTCACGGACCGCGATGGCTGGAAGGCCATGGTCGAAGCCGTGAAAGGCAAATACGGCAAGCTGCACCTGGTGGTCAACAACGCGGGCATCAAGACCCTGCGCCAGGCCAGCCAGGCGAAATTCGATGAGTGGGACAATGCGGTGGCCGTGAATTTCACGGCGATCTACAACAGCGTCGCGGCCTGCCTGCCCCACATGCTCGAGCACGGCGAAGGTGGTCACTTCGTGACCACTGCCTCGATGGGTGGACTGTTGCCGGGCGTCAATGCCGGTGTCTATACATCGACCAAGATTGCCGCGGTGGGCCTGATGGAGGCGCTGCGTGTCGAACTGGAATCGACCAACATCGGGACCGGCGTGTTCTGTCCCGGTGGCGTCACCACCGACAACTACGTCGGCATGGATGAGCCCAATCCGTTCCGCAAGCTGCCCCCGGGGATGACTCCGGCGGCGATGGCGGCCCGCATGGCATCCAACTCGATGAGTCCGCTGGAAGCGGGCGAACGTGTCATGAACGGTGTCGTCAACAACGACCTGTTCATCCTCAGCCACCCGGAATTCGGGCCCGGCATGAAGGAACGGTTTGACGCCATCATGGCCTCCACTCCCCCGGTTGAGACGCCGATTCCTCCGGAACGGATCGCGTACGAACAGGGCGTCATGCACTGTGGCATCTACCCGCGCGAGATTGCCCATCGCCGGCCGAAGCGCAGCAGTTACCGCACGGCTTAGAGACTGCCGGTGGCAGGCGACCCGTCCGACTGGATCACGATTGGTTCGACGCGCCTGTCTGCCACCATCGACCCGCTGGGCGCCCAGCTGTCGAGTCTGCGCGATGCCGACGGCCGGCAGTTGCAGTGGCAGGGGAATCCGGCGGTGTGGGCGGGCCGCGCGCCAATCCTCTTCCCCATTGTCGGCATGCTCGTCGATGGCCAGTACCGAACGGGCGGGCAGACATTCTGCCTGCCCCGACATGGATTCGCGCGCGTGCGCCGTTTCATGCTCACCGCGACCGGATGCGCCAGCGCAACCTTTGGATTGACCGCCGATGCGCAAACGCTTGCGGTGTACCCTTTTCAGTTTGCACTGGACGTGTGCTTTGCCATCCAGGACCGAACCCTGTCGGTCACCAGCTGGATACGCAATTGCGGTGAGCGCGATATGCCGGCCAGCCTGGGCTATCACCCGGCCTTCGCCTGGCCGCTACCCTACGGGCAGGACCGTGCGACACACTTCATCGAGTTCGAAGCCGATGAACCCGCGCCCATGCGCGTCCTGGATGGTAACGGACTGCTGAAGCCGCAGTCCCAGGCGAGTGCGATTCAGAATCGCCGGCTGGCATTGCGCGATGAACTGTTCCGCGCCGATGCGCTGATCTTCGACCAGATCGTGAGCCGCAGGGTGACTTACGGGAGCGAGGGGGGACCGCGCATCGCAATCAGTTTCCCCGGCATCCCTTATCTGGGTGTGTGGACCAAGCCGGGCGCGAACTTCATCTGCATCGAACCGTGGCAGGGCGTGACCGATCCCGAAGGCTTCAATGGCGAGCTTCAGGACAAACCCGGCGTCCTGATCATCCCGCCCGGCAAGGCCGTGGCGGTCGCGATGGAGATTACCTTGCTGCCTTGAGCACGGGCAGCACCGCCGAACGCGCGATCGTGACCTCTCCGGCCTCGAGCATATTGATACTGGTCTTCACGGTATTCACATGCTCGCGCATCAGAAATTCCACCCGCGTCGCCTGCCCGGCGCCGAAAGCATCGAAAATAGCGTGATGCTGCTGATGCGCTATCCACAGTGCATCGAACATCGAGTCGAGCTCGGAGGCGTCGAAGGCGATGGCAGCGGCGGCGGCAAACGGGATGCTGGCGATGCGTTCAATCGCATCAGCTGTAACGCAGCTGTCCGCGGCTTCAATGATCAGGGCGTGAATGCGCCCGTTCATGGCGCCATAGGCGGCCTCGTCGGATTCGACCAGATGGCCCTTGGCAAAAATCCGGTCCCCCTCCTGCAGACATTCACGCAGCTGTGCGAGAAACACGGGCTGCGCACCACGCTCGGCGATGCGACGTGCCGCGAAACCCTCAAGTAGGCCGCGCACATCAATGGCATCGAGAATGTCCGAGCGGGTGAAGGTGCGCACCACATACCCGCGCGTGCCGGACTCGACCAACAGCCCTTCGCGGGCCAGCAGCGGCAATGCCTGCCGAATGGGCGTGCGTGACATTCCCAACGCCTCGGCCAGCATGGCTTCGGCTACACGCTGGCCGCCCTGCAGGCGGCCCCGGAGAATCATTTCGCGGATACTGACGGTTGCTCGGGCAAGCTGCGTATCTGTCACAATCTCAAGCCTGTTCAATTGGTTGCCTTCGATCCTGGCGCATGGGCTCCGCATCGTCAATTTGGGATCCCGAGGCCGCGGCAACGCGCTATTAATGTTAATTGGATGGCACTTACTTGACCAATCGGGATCCCATTTGTAGATTGCCAAGTCATTTAGTCTATTCCCTGGCGCGAACCCAATATACCAATTGCCAGGCATTGCGGCGCGTGCGCAAATTCTTAAGAGGATTCAAGTAAATGGCTACGATCGTGGGCGGCATTGCCACCTCGCATACTCCGACCATCGGCTTCGCCCTGGACGCCAACAAACACAACGATCCGGTGTGGGCGCCGATATTCGCGGGCTACCGACCGGTGCAGGAGTGGCTGGCGAAAAAGCAGCCCGATGTCCTGTTCGTGATCTACAACGATCACATCACCTCTTTTTTCTTTGATCACTACTCCCAGTTCGCCTTGGGCGTGGGCGATCGGTACTGGCCGGCGGATGAAGGCGGCGGTCCGCGCAAGCTGCCGGCAATTGATGGGCATCCGGATCTGGCACGCCATATTGCGATGGGTCTGGTGGCGGACGAGTTCGACCTGGGATACTTCCAGGCGAAGGGTCTGGACCATGGATGCTTCTCGCCCCTGTCGCTGCTGTGGCCGCGCGAGAACGAGCGCTGGCCGGGAGCCATCGTGCCCCTGCAGGTGGGCGTGCTGCAGTTCCCCATCCCTTCCGCAAAGCGCTGCTTCAAGCTCGGCCATTCATTGCGCAAGGCTATCGAGAGCTACCCTGCCGATTTGAAAGTCGCGATCGTCGGCACGGGTGGTCTGTCGCACCAGATCCACGGCGAGCGCGCCGGCTTCAACAATACGCCCTGGGACATGGAGTTCCTGGACCTGATCGAGAAAGATCCGGAAAAGCTCACCGAAATCTCCATCGCGGACTACGCCAGGCTGGGCGGTTGCGAGGGATCCGAAGTGGTCATGTGGCTGGTGATGCGCGGCGCCTTGAATAAGCGGGTGAAGAAACTGCATCAGGCTTATTACCTGCCGTCGATGACGCCGATCTGCACCGTGATTTTCGAGAACGAGTCGGATGAAGGCACCGGCGAGGATGTGGACGCGTATCGCAAGCGCATCGGTCATGAGTGGGCCGGCATGGATCAGATTCCAGGTACCTATCCCTTCACGCTCGATCGCAGCGTCAAGGCCTACCGCCTGAATCAGTTCCTGCATGAGCTGATTCAGCCGCAGGTGCGCGCCAGGTTCCTCACCGAGCCTGAAGTGCTGTTCGAGGAGGCCGGACTGTCGACCGAGGAACGCAACATGCTGCGCAAGCGTGATTGGCGCGCCCTCATTCACTATGGCGTGATCTTCTTCCTGCTGGAGAAGCTCGGAGCCGTCATCGGCACGACCAATCTGCATATCTACGCGGCCATGCGCGGCCAGTCTTTGGAGGACTTCCAGAAGACGCGCAATTCGCAGATCCTGTACTCGGTCGCCGGCGACATGGCACCCGCCAAACCCGCCTGAGGTCGAGCAGGTCCGGATCACGCTGTAACAGTAGCGTCAACTGCAGCGGGTAGCCTTGGATGAGCCTGTCCTTCGACGGGCTCACCTTCATCACCCGCTGTGGCATCTTCATGACGGCGATCGCGGCCCGCGAACTCATGCCGCCTCTGTGCGTGGATCTGGACGGCGCGCTCATCAGGAGCAATCTGCTGCTCGAGGCGCTGCTGCGTCTGGTCGGCCGAAATCCCTTATATCTCTTCATGGCGATGCTGTGGCTGCTGCGCGGGCGCGCCATACTCAAGGGCCAAGTCGCCGCGCGAATTGAGCTCAATCCGGCGGCGTTGCCTTATGACAGCGAGCTGCTGGAGTGGCTTCGATCAGAGCGTGCCCGTGGCCGGGACCTGTGGCTGTACAGCGAGGCCAACGAGCGGCTCGCAACTGCAGTCACCGGCCACCTCGGAATATTCGAGGGCGTCGTGGGCGGCAACCAGGTCGTCGGCGACGGCCGGTTTGACTACTGCGATCGCGAGCGCCGGGATCGGGCTCGGTGGCGGCCGTTGCTGCGCGCACTTCGTCCGCATCAATGGATCAAGAACGTCCTGTTGTTCGTGCCCCTGTTGGCCGCGCACCGCGCCGGCAACCTGGCGGCGCTGGCCACGACATTGCTGGCCTTCGTGGCGTTCAGTTTATGCGCCTCCGCCGTATATATTCTCAATGACCTGCTGGACCTCGAGTCCGACCGGAAACATCCGCGCAAGGCCAGCCGGCCGTTTGCCAGTGGGGATGCGACCATTGCCTCAGGCTTGCTGCTGATTCCCATCCTGTTCGGCGCCGCGGCAACCGTGACCGCCTTCCTGCCGGTAAACTTCCGTTTGGTGTTGGGCGTGTATTTCGCGCTCACCCTTGCGTATTCCCTGAACCTGAAGCGACGGGTTCTCCTAGACGCCATGGCGCTGGCGGCGCTGTACACGCTGCGAATCATCGCCGGCGCCACGGCAACCTCCATTGCGTTGTCGTTCTGGCTGTTGCTGTTCTCGGTGTTTCTGTTCCTGAGCCTCGCATTTGCCAAGCGCTTCGCCGAACTGGATGATCTGCGACGGCAACATCTGTTGCACGCTGCGGGACGCGGCTACCGTACCGAGGACCTGCCGATTCTGCGCAGCATGGGCACCGCCTCCGGGTATCTGTCCGTGCTCGTTCTGGCCCTGTACATCAACTCACCTGATGTCGGAGCCCTCTACCATCGTCCGAAAGTCATCTGGCTGCTGTGCATCGCCATGCTCTATTGGATCAGCCGCCTGTGGGTAGTCGCACAGCGCGGCAAGTTGCACGATGACCCGGTCATCTATGCAATGCAGGATCGAGTGAGCCTGCTGACGGGGCTGCTGGCGGCGTTCATCATTGGCGCCGCCATATAGACCGTCAGTCCCTGTGAGGCTCAGGCAGTCCGCCGACGCAGCATGCCCAGCAGGCTTAGCAGCCGCTCACCGCGCAGTTCGCCGGTGAGCCACAGCACCCCCCCATAGCTGATCACGGATAACACTGCGCCAAGCGGCGCATTGTACCGGCGCGTCAACAGCCCCACGCCCACCATGGCCGCTCCCGCCAGTGTCGGGTTGCGCAGCAGGTGAAATACCGAGCGGCCCAGGATCCCTTTCGGCACCAGCAGCACGGCGCCGGACACCATCAGGACTTCACTGGCAACGGAGGCGATGCACACGCCCAAGCCACCGTTGCCACCATGAGTCTGGAACCAGGTAATCAGCAACGGGTCCGCCACGGCGCTGATGATCACACAGCCAAACTGCACGGCGGCCCACCGTCCTTGTCGACCGCTGGCCGTGATGCATTGGCTCAAGGGGATGCTGAAGTACAGCAGGAACAGCCATACCGCGAGTACCTGTACATTCTGTTCGGCCGGCGCGAAGGTCCGGGCGTTGAAGATCATCACGCCTAGTTCGGGAAACAGGATGCATCCCAGCACCAGCGGATATACACCCAGGGTCAGCACCCGCAGGGCACCCTGCACCGTTGCACGTACCGCCTCGCGATCACTCGCGAACTGGCGCACCAGCGTCGGATACAGCGCACCCCCGATCGCGGCCGCCGGCACGATCATGATGCCCACGACCCGGCGGCTTACCGCAAACCATCCGATGGCATCGGATGAGGCGAAGTGGGACATCATCGCGGCATCGACCAGCGGCTGAAGCTGCACCACCAGAACAAACACCAGGAAGGGGCGTCCGTCGCGAAAAAGCTCGGCGATCGACTCCTTGCGCACCAGCAGCCGCGGAATCTGCAGGTGCGGCAGCATCGAAAGGACGAAGACCGCTCCGATCAGGGCGCACAGCACCTGACCGAGGAGCAAACCCCGCAAACCAAAACCCAGCAGCAATACCGAAATGGAGATCGTGCCGACGAGTAGCTGCTGACCAACGTACGACAGTGCCGCAAAGTCGGTCCTTTCGAAGCCGCGGACCGCATCCTGGCCCGCTGCGGCCACAGTGCTGACGCCGGCGGCAGCGAACATCAAAGTCAGGACGATCATGAACGGCCTGCCGTAGCCGCTCAGCGCACACAGCGCCAACGCGATGATTGCAACGACGACGGCTGCGGCGAGGCGCCAGACCATGGCACTGCCGAGCAGCTCTCCGGCCCGGGTCCGATCGGCGGCGATCTTGCCCGTCAGTGAGCCAAACTGGCCCCACTCAACAAACAGGAACGCGAAGCCGGCATAGGTCGTGGCGAGGTACAGGGTGCCAAAATCTGCCGGACCGAGATAGCGGGCGGTGACGGCGTTGATCAGTAGTGACAGGGGTGCTGCCAATACCTGGGCAACGATCAGCCACAGCGCATTGCGCAGGACCGGCACGGGCTGGGATGTCACTCGATTGGGCGCCGGCCGTCCACGGCCCAATGTGCCGCCAGCCACTCGATGATCACCCGGTACAGACGCGCCCGCTCCTGCACCGCGGAGAACAGATGATCGCTGTCGGGGAAATATTGCAGCTGCAGTGTGCCGCCGCTTGAGACCTCCGGAAATGCGTCCAGTATCTGGCGCACATAGGCATGGCGTGGCGACAGCGCCGTGAACGCTGCCAGCAGTTTCATCCCCTGCGCTGCGGTAGCTGCATAGCTTTCCGCCAGGTAGGGGCTGAACCGCAGACCCTGTAGCGTCGCGGGCTTTGACTTCTCCCCTGGACGCAGGCGATACAGAAGATGGGCCGAGAGCAGCCGCAGCAGGCCGCTGCGACCGGTCAGGACGCTGATCCAGTTCTGAAGGTGCCGCAGACGCCGCAGGATGTAGTGCACGTAATACCGGCGCGTCGGCGGAATCGTCGGGTCCAATATTACGATGCCCACCACGCGTGGATCGGTGTGCCCGTACAGCACGCACTGGTCGGCACCGGAACACAGACCGACCAGGACGAACCGGGAAACCTGGTACGTCTTCTGTACCGAATCCAGAGCCTCCCTGATGTCCGCGAGCCCCGCAGCCAGCGGCGGCAGCCGATCGTTTCGCGGCCCGCTATCGCCCAAACCGGACTGATCGAAACGTACCGTCACTCGACCCGCCGTCGCCAGCATGCGCGCGAGGGTGACGTACATGCGATTGTGTCCGACCCGGTGGACGATACCCGTGTTGAAAATGACGACGGCGGGTACGGCAGGATCGGGCGGCACTAGCGGACGTGTGACGATTCCAACCAGGGTGCGACGCGGGCCCAGCAAGACCGCCTGTTCGGTGAAATTCTCGACTATCGCAGCCATTCGACCACGCGCTGGATGAGGGGAACGGGCAGCATGCCGCTGATCGTCGCCGATTCCAACCAGGGGCTGCTGGTCGCCAGGAACTCGATGGTTGCCGGTTTGGGTCCGACCGTAATTCCGAGCTCGACTATCCTCTCACGCGACTCAACGCTGTCCGTCACGAATATCGCGGTGCGCTCGGGAAGCGCACCGCGCAGCGAGCGCAGATCGAGGGACGTCAGGTCATTGGCCATGGGTGTGTCAGCGACACCGCTCTTTTCCCAGGTTTTGGTTGCGCGCAGGCTGTGCAGATAGGCGCTACCGGATACGATCGGATCCCACAGCACCAGCGCCTCAACGATCGAGGCCCCTCGTGCCGCCACGTTTGCCGCAATGTTTGCACCGAGTCGCAGGCCAACCAGGGTCACTCGGGGGGTTTGCGCAATGTCGGCGAGGGCTTCGATTGCCGCTTCGACATCCGATTCACATCCGGCAAGGCTGGTATCGGATCGCTCCCCTCCGGAATCCCCCGTTCCAAAGTAGTCGAAGCACAGCGTGTGGCATCCGGACTGCGCCAATTTGAGTGCCAGCTGCCGCATGGACCGGTGCGCGTAGGTGTACTCCGTCCCCCAGGGATGACATAGAACCACAGCCCGCCGCGGGCGGTTTGTCGCCACGGCAGCTTCGTGAATTGCGAAAAGCCGGCGCTGCGCGCTGCCAAGCGACAGTAGATTCACTGGGCTTTGGCGCGGGTTATCGAGTCCCGCGACTCCAGGGCGCCGGCGACTTCGCGCAGATTCTGGAAGAACAATGCACGAGGATCCAGCTGCAGTCCCGTGTGCTTCTCAACCATATTGGCGACTCGCAGCGACAACAGGGAGTATCCGCCAAGTTCAAAGAAGTTATCCAGCGCGCTCACCCGCTCGAGATTCAGCACGGTCTGCCAAACCTGCGCCAGCAGCTGCTCCATGTGTGTAGAGGGCGGCTCATGAATAATCGCATCAATTGGTGCGGCGGAATATGGGTTGGGCAGTGCCGCACGATCCACCTTGCCGTTTGGCGTCAGGGGCATGGACTCTACCGGCATGATGAGCGCGGGAATCATGTAGTCCGGAAGATGTATGCGCAGATCCCGTTTCAGGTCACTCATGGTGGCATCGCAGCCATCGCGAAATCTGACAAACGCGACGAGTCGCGGATCATCGGCTCGTGCCTCCCGCACTGCCGCAACCGCCTGTTGCACCGTCGGATGCGCACTCAGCGTCTTCTCGATCTCGCCCAGTTCAATTCTGTAGCCCCGAATCTTGACCTGATGATCGGAGCGGCCCAGGTGATAGAGCTTGCCATTCTCGCCCCAACGGCCCAGATCCCCGGTCCTGTACAGACGGGCGCCGGCGACCTGCGCAAACGGGTCGGGGACAAACCTTTCGGCGGTCAGCGCCGGGCGGCCGTGGTAGCCCTCGGCCAAACCTGCCCCGCCAATGCAGATTTCACCGACCACGCCGATGGGCACCGGCTCTCCGGACGGATCAAGAATGTGCACCTGAGTGTTACCGATCGGCGCTCCGATGCTGATCGGCGCATCATCGGCCTCGACTTTGTCCACGGTCGACCAGATCGTAGTTTCCGTCGGGCCATACATGTTCCACAGTTCCCCTGCCACCGCGAGAATGTCGTCCGCCAGCTTGCGGGTCATGGCCTCACCGCCGCACAGGGCACGCAACGGACGGCCGGGCTGCCAGCCTGCTTCCAGCAGCATGCTCCAGGTCGCGGGGGTGGCCTGCAGCACCGTCGCACCCGATGAGTCGAGGTGATTCGCCAGCATTCTGGCATCCGTCGCCACCTGCCGCGGGACCAGCTCCACGCGCGCGCCCACAATCAGCGGCAGGTACAGCTCCAGACCTGCGATATCGAACGATATAGTCGTGACGGCCGCCAACACGTCATTCGCGTCAAGTCCCGGACGTTCCCGCATGGAGAGCAGGAAGTTGGCCACAGCGCCGTGGGAGATACTCACTCCCTTCGGCTTTCCCGTGGATCCTGATGTGTACAGTAGATATGCCAGATCCTGCGGCCGCGGCCCCTCACTCAGATTCGCCTCGTCGACAGCGGCCGCATCACGCAGCAATTCGGCGATGTCGAGAACCGGCACTGCTGCGGGAACTTCAAGCCCCATCGGCAGCGGACCTGCCTTGACCAGCACCCGCATGCCGCTGTCGGCGAGCATGAATTTGAGGCGCTCCACCGGAAACTGCGGATCCAGCGGCACGTAAGTGCCACCGGATTTTTGTGCGGCGAGCAAGGCCACCAGCAGCACAGCCGAACGGGGCATGCACACGCCCACTTTCGAGCCGCGTACCACTCCTGCACCCTTGAGCAGGCGCGCGAAGCGATTGGCCCGCGCATTGAGTTCGACATAGGAGAGAGCTTCGCCTTCAAATGAGATGGCGATGGCATCGGGAGATTTCGCGGCCTGCGCTTCGAACAGTCTGGGGAAGGTCGGCGACCCCGGATGCACCCGCTGCGAGGCATTCCAGCTACGCAGTTGGATCCACTGCTCCCTGGGCAGCAGCGGCAGCTGGCTGATGCGCTGCCGTGGCGAGGCAATGGCCGCCTCCAGAAGGGTGAAATACTGGGCCACCAGTCGCTCGATCGTGGCATGCGCAAACAGATCTGTGTTGTATTCCACGCCCAGAGTGCGAGTTAGTTCGGTATCGACCGCGAAGCTCAGCTCGAACTGTGCGCCACCGCGGTCCGTCACAACGGGTGCCGACAGTATGTCGCCGAATTCGACTGCTTTCATGGGGGCATTGGCGACGTTGAACATCACCTGCACCAATGGCGCGCGGCTTCGATCGCCGCGCTGCCCGAGTTCCTGAACCAGGCGATCAAATGAAACGTCCTGGTTCTGGAACGCCTCGAGGGCGTTTGCACGAACGCGGCTGACCAGCTCCACGAAGGGCGGATCGCCTGAAAGGTCGGTGCGCATTACCAGGGTATTGACGAAGGTGCCGACTATGCCCTCCATGGCGCTATGAGTCCGATTTGCCACCGGCACCCCGATCGGCAGGTCGGTTTGGCGCGACAATCGATGCAGCAGCGCCGCGAAGCCGGCAAACAGGGTCATGAAGAGCGTCGCATCCGCAGCGCGTGCAAACTCTTCCAGCGCACTGAACAGGGCCGGCGGAATAGGCCTATGGTAAATCGCGCCGTTCATCGTCCACACCCGGGGACGGGGGTAGTCGATGGGAAGGTCGAGGGCCGGCAGAACGCTAAGGCGTTGATTCCAAAATCGCAGTTGCTGCTCGAACTGAGCCGCGAAGGCCGGGCTGCGCTGCCATAGGGCGTAATCCCGGTACTTCAAGGGCATTGGAGGCAGCGCCGCAGCCGTGCCTGCCAGGCGGGCGGCATACAGCAAGCTTAGATCGCGACTTAGAATACCCATCGACCATTGATCACTGGCAATGTGATGGACGACGACCGACAACAGAAATCTGTCCTGCGCGGTCTGACACACCAACGCGCGGATCACCGGGTCGCACCCGAGGTCAAATACCGCGTGCCCGGCAATTTTGATCTTGCCCATGGCCTGTGCTTCCGGGTCCGCCTGTGTGCGCAGGTCGAAAACCTGCAGCAGGCCGGGGCTGGGAGGGTCGACAGTCTGATGCGGCTGATCGTTAAGGAGAACGATTCTGGTGCGCAGAATATCGTGCCGCGCCATCAGATCATCGAAGCTGTGCACCAGCGCCTCGATGTTCACCGGTCCGTTGATCCACAACGCCCCGACCATGTTGTAGGCAATGGTCTGGGGATTGAGCGACTGGATCAGCCACATGCGCTCCTGAGAATGTGACAGCGGTGCCGGACCGTCTGCCTGCACGAGCTCAATTGGCGCAATGGGCCGTGTCGGCGTTCTCTCCAGCGACTGATCAATTGTCGCGGCCAATGAGTGCAGCCGTGGATTGTCAAAGACGGCCTTCAGGGGCAGTTCGAAGCCAAAGGACTCGCGCACTCTCGCAACTACCTGCAGGGCGAGCAGCGAGTGCCCTCCGCTATGGAAGAAATGGTCTGCGCGTCCGACCCCCTCGCGGTGCAGGATCTCAGACCACATCACGGCGAGACGCACCTCCGTTGGTGTCTGAGGTGGCGCATAAATCACCGGAACCATAGTCGCGTCGCTAATGGCCGGCAACGCCTTGCGATCCAGCTTGCCGCTTTGGCTACGCGGCAACGTCGCGAGCGACACGAACGTTGTCGGAACCATATGTGCTGGCAGGCGCTGTGACAGTGCGCTGCGCAGCTTTTCTGCATCCAGGAGCTGACCGGGCCGCAGCACCAGGAAGGCCGCCAGGTACTTCGCGCCGCCGCGATCCTCGCGCACCACCGCAGCCGCCTGCTCGACCGACCCTTCAGCACACAAAACGGTCTCGATTTCTCCGAGCTCGATCCGCTGCCCGCGCACCTTCACCTGTTGGTCAACTCGACCCAGGTACTCCAGCTCGCCATCCTCGCCCCAGCGGGCCAGGTCTCCGCTGCGATACATACGGGTGCCGGGCGCGCCGTATGGATCAGCCACGAAGCGCTCGGCGGTCAGTGCGGCTCGATTCAGGTAGCCTCGCGCCACACCCACCCCGGCGATGTACAGCTCCCCTTCCACTCCAATCGGCACAGGTTCCAGTGCCGCATCCAGCACGTACACACGCGTGCCCTCGATCGGGGTGCCGATCGGGGCAGGCTTGCCGTTTTCAAGCGGGCCGCTCATGGTCGCGCACACCGTGCACTCGGTGGGACCATACGCGTTGATCATCCTCAGGCCGCCGCTCCAGCGTCCGATCAGCTCCGGTCCACACTCCTCGCCCCCCACCAGCAGGGCCTCCAGTACCAGGTCCTCAGTTCTCTGCAGGGTCGCCAGGACTGAGGGCGTCACACACAGATGACTGATCCGCCGCCTCACCAGCAACTCCCGCAATGCCTCACCGCTCAAAGCCGCTGCCGGGGCCAACTCCAATGCCGCCCCATGCAACAGGGCCACCAGTACTTCCCACACCGAAAGATCAAAGTTCAACGATGCCAGCTGCAAGACCCGTGAGCGCGCCGTGATATTCATGCGGGCCGCCAGTGATGCCGCCAGCGTGCCGAGGCCCGCGTGAGTGACCACGACCCCCTTGGGCGTACCGGTCGAACCGGAGGTATAGATCACATACGCAGGGTCCTGAGACTGCGGCAGTGGATGTGTGCCGCCACCCTCGACTTCCAGGCTGATCTCGTTGTCGATATCGACCGCCAGCTGGGGTATCCCAAGATTCAGCGCAGAGCCCGCTGTCGCTTCAGATCCGACCAGCAGAATCGGCCGCGCATCGGCGACCATCGTCTCCAATCGTTGCAGCGGATAGTTCGGATCCAAAGGAAGATAGGCGCCCCCCGCCTTCAATATCCCCAGCAGACCGACCAGCATCTGCAAGGAGCGATCCGCCCACAACCCCACCACACTCTCGGAGCCGACACCGCGCTGTACCAGCTGCCGGGCAAGCTGATTCGCACGTACGTCCAGCTGCCCATAGCTCAGGGAGCGCCCCGCCGAGACGGCGGCCACCGCGGAAGGATCCCGACGCACCTGTGACTCGAACAATTCAACGGCGCTTTGGACCACATCGGTGACCGCGGACCCAGCCCGGTGCTGCAATGCTGCCAAGCGCTGCGCAGAGTCGGAATACGTAAGTACCCCGACCGGCTGGAAAGGACTCGCCAGCAATGCGTCGAGCAATTGTAGGAAGCCGCATTGATGTTCGTTCAGCGAGTCCTGATCGTAGTGGTCCCGGTTGGCGCTGAAATGCAGTGCGATATCCGCCCCATCCTCACGGCTATGCACCGTGATCATCAGATCCTCGACTCGGATCGCCTGCGTGAAAGTGTTGAGCCGGACCGAACTCCCCCCGAGCTGGAAGCCGGCATCATTCGGGACCCAATTCACCAGGACGCCATACAAGCTCGGATCATTTGCCTTCAGGCCCAGATCACTGCGCATCGCGCTCGACCAGTACCGCTGGTGATGAACCGCCTCCAGGATCGCAACCCCGGACTGTTCAGTCAGGGAACGAAAGGCCGCCGTGAGATCGACACGCAGCCGTAACGGCACAATGTTGGCAATGAGACCGGTGGAACGGCGCAGTTTCCCGTTGACGCGCGCCGTCACGGGCATGCCCAGGACCAGGTCCGATCGATTGGTCATCCGAGCGATGTAGACGGCGACGGCCGCGCACAACACGGCCACCACGCTCGTTTTGGCCGCGTTCGCAAGTGCGACAAGTTCAGCTAGAACAGAGCTTGAAATGCTCGCCACACTCTCGATGGGGGCACCGGCCCGATGCGGCACGAGCCCGGAAAGAGTGGCTGCAGCGGGAGTGTCGCGCAGCCGTTGCTGCCAGTACTCGCGGTCGCGCCCGAAGCGCGCGGACTGTCGATACTCAGCTTCGTCACTGAGTACTTCGCGCCAGGGGGTCAGTTGCGACACCGGTGCAGCCGTCGCACCGGTTGCCGCGTTGTACAAATCTGCCACGCGCCGCAGAAACACCGTTGCACCAAAAGCGTCGGTGACGATGTGATGGTACGCGCAGAACCACAGCACACACTGCGCGGAGATCTTGAGGAGCGCAAAGCGATACAAAGGTCCGCTCGCCAGATCGAATGATCTCGCGACTGAGTGTCGCATCCAGGCCATCGCCTCAGCCCGCGGGTCAGCGGCCGCGCACAGGTCAATGAACGGGATCGCCGTGTTATGGGTCGAATCGAAGTACTGGCTGGGTCCCTCGCGGGACTCGTCAAAAAGCAGGCGCAGCGAATCCGCGTCGCGCACACTGCGCTGCACTGATGCAGTAAAGACTTCAAGGTCAACAGTCCCGAAAATCTCGACGTACCCGCCGATGTTGTACAGCGTGTCGCGCGGCGCGAGTTTCTGCGCGACCCAAACATCCAGCTGTGCGGAAGTCAGCGGCAGGCTGTTCGTGGCAGGCGAGAATTCCAGCCGCGACGTGCGCATTCCATCCATTGCCATTGCGGTTCCGAAAACCTTATCGTGTCGCGCGAGGTTCCGCGTCGAGGAGGGATTTCGGACGCATGTCGGTCCAGTGCGCGTCAATCCAATCCAGACATTCCTGGCGGGCACCGGACTTTCCTGCGGCGCACCAACCGGCGGGCGCTTCGCGAAAAGCGGGCCACAGGCTGTGCTGCCCTTCGGCATTCACCAATACTGTGAAGTCCCGTGTTTCGGCGTCGAACGGGTTGGCCATCGGTATATCCCTGCGTGAGCGAAGCAGCGCCGAAAGGCGGCTGAAACCCAATTCTACAGTCAATCTTCGAGGCCGGGCATGGGTGAAAGTTAATGAGTTGTGGTGCTACCGAGGAAGAATTGAGATGCAGTTCAAACTGTGATCGACGTCACATACGGCACAGCTAGAGCCCGTCGCGGACCTGGGCCGCCAGCGCAAACGACCGCAGCCGGGCCTGATGGTCATGAATGTGACCACTGATGATGAGTTCATCGGCCCCGGTTCTTGCCAGAAAGGTCCTCAAACCCTCCTGTACGGTCAGCGCGCTTCCCACGAATGAGCACGCGAGCGCCTGGTCGAGCCCAGCTCGTTCGGCTGCGCTCGTGATTGCATCAAGGGATGCAACCGGCACCGGCAAGGGTCCGGGCTCACCGCGACGCAGCCGCAGAAAGGCCTGCTGCAAAGATGTAAACAGATAGCGCGCTTCCTCGTCTGAATCGGCGGCGACGATATTCGCGGCCACCATCGCGTGCGGCTGCTGCAGCTGCCGGGACGGTTTGAAACGCGTGCGATAGATATGCAGTGCCGGCATCAATGCGTCTGGCGCAAAGTGCGAAGCAAACGCAAATGGCAGGCCCAGCGCGGCGGCCAGTTGGGCGCCGAACAGGCTCGAGCCCAGAATCCACAGCGGCACATTCACACCTTCACCGGGTATCGCCCGCACCACTTGTCCGGGCACCGTCGGGGCAAAGTAGGCCTGTAACTCCATGACGTCTTGGGGAAACTGCTCCGCGCTGGTCGCCAGATCGCGGCGCAGCGCGCGTGCAGTGAGCATGTCCGTACCCGGCGCCCGACCCAGCCCAAGATCAATGCGATCCGGAAACAGGGTTGCCAGGGTGCCGAATTGCTCGGCGACAACCAGAGGCGCATGGTTCGGCAGCATGATGCCGCCGGAGCCGACGCGAATCCGCTGCGTGCCCGCCGCGACATGGCCGATCACCACCACGGTCGCGGCGCTCGCGATGCCGGTCATGTTGTGGTGCTCGGCAAGCCAGAAGCGCTGATACCCGAGCTCTTCCACATGCCGCGCGAGATCCAGCGTGTTGCGCAATGCATCAGCGGCCGTGCCACCCGCCACGATCGGCGATAGATCAAGTACCGAAAAGGGAATGCTCATTGCCGTGAAGTATACTGACCCGCCGAAAAAGCCGTACGGAGAGCGATTCATGAGTTTCGCGCAGGTCGGACGCAATGCTTCACGTGTGCTCGTGGTGGCAGCCGTGACGCTGGTCTTCGCAACGGCCATCGCGGCCGACAATGTCGACCCCAAGCTCGCAGCCGCGGTAGCCAGCGACTTCCGACCGGCCGCGGACAAGGCCCGCGATCCCTACCGGCACCCGCTGCAGACCCTGACCTTCTTCGGTATCAAGCCGAACATGACGGTCGTAGAACTGTGGCCCTTCGGCGGCTGGTATACCGAGATACTCGCCCCGTACCTGCACGATCACGGCACGCTCTACGCGGCAGCCATGGATCCGGACTCCCTTTCCGCGGAGGACAAACATTACAACAGCGAACTGGCCGCCATGCTCGCGGCACATCCCGACGTATACGGCAAGGTGCAGGTCACGGTGCTGGCGCCACACAAAATGCAGATCGCGCCGGATGGCACTGCGGACATGGTGGTGACCTTCCGCAATATCCACAACTGGGTCTGGGCCGGCATCGAAAAGGATGTACTCGCGGCAGCGTTTCGAGCACTGAAGCCGGGCGGCATCCTGGGTGTGGAAGAGCACCGGAACAATAATCCGGATTTCATCCCGAAAATTCCGGGCGTGGGATACGTCGGCGAACAATATGCCATCGAGCTGATCCAGTCGGCCGGCTTCCGACTGGTCGGGCAGACCAACGTCAATCGCAACCCGAAGGACACAAAGGACTATCCGCAGAACGTCTGGAGCCTGCCGCCGACCTACGCGGAAGGCGACAAGAATCGTGCGCGGTACGCGGCCATCGGGGAATCTGACCGCTTTACGCTGAAATTCATCAAGCCGAAGAGCTGACCGGCCAACGGCCGGCAGCCTTGGAATTGCCTCAGTTGCGGCTGGCCTCGAACAGGAACCAGGCCCGTCGCTCGGTCTCGTCAATCCAGTTCTCGAGGAGACTGGCGGTGGCGATATCGTTCAGTTCGTCCACGACTTCATGGACTTCGCGCAGTCGCGCCGTCAGCGACTGGTTGTCTTCGCGCAGCTCCGCCAGCATGTCACGCGCCTCGACGTAATCCGCATCGTTGTCCTTGATGCGTTGGAGTCGGGCAATGTGGCCGATCGAACGCAGGGTCATGCCGCCCACCTTGCGGATGCGCTCCGCGATGGGATCGGTCATGGCATAGATCTGGTCCGCCTGTTCATCGAGCAGCAGGTGGTAGTCGCGGAAATGCGGTCCGCTCATATGCCAATGGAAATTCTTGGTCTTCAGATACAACGCGAACACATCGGCAAGAATCGCGTTCATGCCTCCTTCGATACTCTTGGAGGCGGCCGCGCCCAGATCGCTCGGAGTGATCAGCGGCGCCTTGCGGCGTTGTTGCAGGTCGGACTTCTTTGCGCTGCCCATTGGGTCTCAATCTCCATGATGAACTGACGGGGGGGATCGGGTGAAGTTACATCCTCACGCCCGCATAGCGCAATTTCAATCGGCACGAACCCTCAATGCGCGAACAACCGGCCAGGATCCCGGAAGGCTTTGAACTCCAGGGCATTCCCGGACGGGTCGAACAGGAAAAACGTCGCCTGCTCCCCGATCTGGCCCTGGAAGCGGATGCCCGGGGCGATGACAAACTGCTGGCCGGCTGCCGCGAGCCGTTCGGCCAGGCTCTGCCACAGCTGCCAGGGCAGTACGACGCCGAAGTGCGGAACCGGGACATCCTCACCGTCCACCACATTCGTGGCCTGTACGTGCGCGCGTCGCGACCGATCAAGGTGTGCCACCAACTGATGACCGAACAGGTCGAAGTCCACCCATTCGGCGCTGCTGCGCCCTTCCGGGCAACCGAACAGGCCACCGTAGAAGGCACGCGCCGCAGCCAGGTCGTGCACGGGGATCGCAAGATGAAACGGGGACAGCGACATCAGGCGATTATCGCACGCTGCGTCGCTCCAGGAGGTAATCCAGGGAGACGCGCCCGGCACCGGCAATGGCCAGCCACAGGAACAGGGCCAGATACTCGGTCTCATCGAACCCGAGCAGCGTGCCGAGCGAATCGACATCGCTCCATTTCGCCGAGGCAATGGCGACGATCATGGTCACGCCCAGGGCACCGGCGCTGATGCGGGTCATGAGGCCCAGCAGCAGCAATAAGCCACCGAAGAATTCCACACCGGATACGAACGGTGTCAAGAGATGCGGAAACGGTATGCCCCAGCCGATGAAGTTCTCGGTGACCGCCGGCAGATTGTGCAGCTTGCCCCAGCCACTGAGCACGAATACCCAGCCGGTGACGATGCGCGCAAACAGCGGCGCGAGCCACTGCAGGTGGCCGGCAAGCTGGCGCGGCCAGTCAATCAGATAGCGATTCGCAACATTCATTCCGGCCACCCCGCGGGTCAATTGTTGGCAAGTGTCTATCAGACCCGCGCCGCCGCCGGAATATTTCAGAATCGGCCGCTTTGATAGTCCGCGTAGGCCTGCCGCACCTGCTCCTGGGTATTCATGACGAACGGACCATAGCGCGCCACGGGTTCGCGCAGCGGCCGCCCGGCGACCAGAATCGCACGCGCCGCGGTTGTCGCGGTCTGCAAGCTCACCTGAGCGCCCTCACCGAGCACCGCCAGAGTGTGCTGCGGCAGTCGTACCGCCGTGCGACCCGTGCCCACCAACAGCTCGCCTTCAAACACATAGACGAAAGCTGAGTGTCCCTGCGGCAACGCATGCACAAAGCTCGTATCGGCCTGCAGCTCGATGTCCAGGTAGGTCGGATCGGTCGCCGGCTGGATGACCGGACCGATGACAGCACCGACGGTGCCGGCGATCACCTTCACCTGGACACCGGGGACAGGACGTACGCTCGGAATGCGCTCCGGACCAAATTCCTGATACGCCGGCGGCATCATCTTTGCGGCGGCCGGCAGGTTCAGCCAAAGCTGAAAACCGCGCATGCGACCCTCCTGCTGCTCCGGCATCTCCGAGTGCACGATGCCGCGACCTGCGGTCATCCATTGCACGGCGCCCGGCACCAGCACGCCCTCGTGACCGTGGTTGTCCTTATGGCGCATGCGCCCGTCCAGCATGTACGTGACGGTTTCAAAGCCACGGTGCGGATGCGCCGGGAATCCCGCAATGTAGTCGCCGGGATTGTCGGTGCCGAATTCATCCAGCATGAGGAAGGGATCCAGGTCCTGCAGGGCCGGCTGGCCGATGACGCGCGTGAGCTTCACGCCCGCGCCATCCGAGGTCGGCATGCCGCGGACCTGCTTCACGACCCCCCGCTCAGCTAATTGCACCACTGCAGCATCCATCTGAATCCTCCTTACCTTAGCGCTGGCCGACTAGGCCGCCTTCGTCACCGGAATCGCCGCGACTGCAGCATCCAGCGCTTTCTGGCGGTGCTCCGGCGAGATTGCAAGCCCTTCGGCCCGCACGAACGTGATGTCGGTGACACCCATGAAACCAAAGACAGTCCGCAAATACGACTCGGCATGCTCAAACGGCGCGTTTTGCGGATAAATCCCGCCGCGCGCGAGGGCAATGATCACGCGTTTGTCCGGTACCAAGCCTTGCGGGCCGGTCGGGCCGTACTGGAAGGTCTTGCCCGCGACGACCACGCGATCAATCCAGGATTTCAGTTGAGTTGGAATCGTGAAGTTGTACATCGGCGCGCCGATGACGATGACATCGGCCGCCAGGAAATCAGCAAGGATCCGCGCGTCGGGGGATTGCGGCACCTGCATCTGGGCCAGGTGATGCCCGCTCAGGTGCGGCAGCTCCTGCGCCACCAGGTCCCTATGCTCGATCTGGATAGCCGGGAAGTCCGCTCTCCAGCGGGCCGCGATTTCGTGACTGAGGCGGCGACTGGCGGAGTGCTCGCCAAGGATGCTCGAGTCAATATGCAGTAGCTTCATGGAATAGTCCTGGCTGGATTGATGTCACCGTTAGGCTAATTTATGAAACAATCACTGATAATCCGGGCGTAATGGAACACTTAGTTCCATTTTTGGTGTTAATGTTCGCCCTATGCCCCAGTCCTTCGATGATTTCTATTATTTTGCGAAAGTGATCGAGCACGGCGGCTACGCGGCCGCCGGGCGCGCGCTCGGCATCCCCAAGTCGCGCCTGTCCCGCCACCTGAGCGATCTTGAAACCCGACTGAACGTACGGCTGGTCAATCGCTCCACCCGCCGCTTCGTGGTGACGGATATCGGCAATGAGGTTTATCGACATGCCACGGCCATGCTCGGCGAAGCTGAGGCCGCCGTGGCGGCGGTCGAGTTTGCCCGGGCCGAGCCGCGCGGCATCGTGCGACTGAGTTGCCCGGTGTCCCTCGCACAAAATCCCCTGGCGCGGCTGCTGCCGGAATTCTTCGTCCGCTACCCTTCCATCCGCCTGCTGATTCACGCGAGCAATCGTCGCGTCGATCTGCTGAATGAAGGCTTCGATCTGGCCCTGCGCGTGCGCACCCGCCCCAGCGGCGAGGACGGGCTGGTGATGCGCAGCTTCGGGGAGTCGCGGGAGCTGCTGGTGGCCTCGCGTGACTACCTGGAGCGCGCCGGGCGGCCGCAGCGCCCGGAGGAACTCACTTCCCATGCCACCTTGGGATTCTTTCCCGAGGCGGATAGCCAAAGGTGGCAGCTGAGTGGACCGAATGGGCAGAGCGTGCAGGTGGAGGTCGCCCCTCGTTTGGTGTGCCATGACTTTGTGGTGATGCATGCCGCGGCCCTCAACGGCACCGGCATCGCGCTGCTGCCCGAGATCCTGGTGCGAACGGATCTGAACCTGGGACGGCTGGAAGCGGTGCTAGAGCACTGGACTTTGCCGCAGGGCGTGCTGCACGTGGTCTTCAAGGGGCGTCGGGGCCTGCTGCCCGCCGTGCGGGCCACGCTGGATTACCTGGCTGAGCGCCTGCCCGGAGCCCTCCAGGCCTGCACCGAAGGTACCCAGCAAGGCAGTACCGCGACCTAGCGATGTGAGATTGCGTTCAAACTCACGCGTACAGCTCTCCCAGCTCGAACGCAGGGCACGCGCCCGGCACGCCGCCGGATCCAGCCGCAACGCACGGTGCGCGGCCCGCGCCAGATTCTCCTCCAGCGCACCGGTGAC
>DASYER010000051.1:0-5075 GCA_036498905.1 Steroidobacteraceae bacterium
CAGCCACAGTGCCAACCTGGTCGAATGCGCGCTCAAACTATGGGCCGCCGGTTATCCCCCGCTGTCCGCACTGCTGGTCGTGCTGATGCTCGCGATTCCCAGCGCGTTCATGCTGCTGACGCTGATGCAGGCCATACCAAATCCCAGCAGCGACGAATTGCGCGCGCTGGCGCATCTGCTGCGGCCCTGGCTGATGCTCGAAGTATTCGTGGTCGGCGGCTGCGTCGCCTATTCGCGCATCCAGGCCGTGGCCACCGCAACCGTCGATATCGGTGGCTGGTGTCTGGCCGGTTCAGCAATGCTGCTGCTGGGATCACTTGCGCTGCGCGGTGACCCACCGCTACATAGGGAAAAGCGCCCGCGACCGGGCAGTCTTTCGCTGCAGGCCACCACCGCATTGGTGATTACCGGTCTGATACTCTACATCCCCGCCAACCTGCTCCCGGTGTTGCAGATCGAACGCTATGGCAGCGTCGAGCGCGACACCATTGTGGGCGGTGTGCTGGAATTGGTGCACTATGACCTGTGGCCGCTGGCGGTCATTGTGTTCATGGCGAGCGTCGTGGTGCCGCTGGCCAAGCTGTTCGGGCTCGCGTGGCTGCTGTGGCAGACCCGGCGGCGCTCCCCGCATCGGTTGCGGCAACGCACCCTGATATATCGTTCGATCGACACCATTGGTCGCTGGTCCAATATTGATGTCTTCATGATTTCGATACTCGGTGCGCTCGTACAATTCGGGGCTCTGGAGCGGGTGCGACCCGAACGTGGCGCACTCGCCTTTGCCGCCGTGGTATTGATCACCATGATCGCGGCGCGCTGCTTCGATCCGCGCCTCATGTGGCGCGACGCCGCGTCGCCGCGGGAAGGCAGTGCATGACTGAGGAGACGCCGGAGCATCCGGACTCCGCGCCGCAGGCGCAACGGGTGCGGCGTCGCCTGAGCATCGTGTGGCTCGCCCCGGCCTTCGCCCTGGCGGTCGTGATCTGGCTGAGCCTGCACACGCTGATGCAACGCGGACCCGCCATCACCATCCGCTTCACCAGCGCCGAGGGCCTGACGGCCGGGGAGACCGAGATCCGCCACAAGGGCGTGCGCGTCGGCACCGTCGATTCCTTCGAGCTGTCGCCGGACCTGTCCGAAGTGATCGTGCACGCGCGCATGACGCGCGAGGTCAGCAAGCATCTGACCGGCAGCACCCGCTTCTGGATTGTTACGCCCCGCGTGGGCACCAGCGGCATCTCTGGTTTGAATACTCTGGTGTCCGGGGCCTATATCGAGATGTATCCCGGCGACGGGGTCGCGCAGCACGACTTCGTCGGGCTCGAGGATCCGCCGCTGCTGCAGCCGGACACACCGGGGCGCGCCTACACGCTCACCGAAGATGAACTGGGGTCGATCGGTCCGGGTACGCCAGTCAACTATCGGGGCGTTCAGGTCGGCCAGGTCGAAGGCTACGCGCTCGATGCCGACGGCCGGCATGTGAATGTCTATGCCTTCGTCAGGGCACCGTACGATGCGCTGGTGCACGATGACACGCGTTTCTGGGATGCCAGCGCGATCGATGTCTCCGCAGGTCCGCAGGGAGTGCGGGTGCGCCTCAATTCCCTGCAACAGCTCATCACCGGGGCGATCGGCTTCGACACACCGCTCCCACCCGGGGCCCCGCTGCCCACCCAATCGGTCGGGCAGGCCATCGCGCAGCAGGCCGCCGGGAAACAATTGCCCCTCACGGCCCGTTCAGCCCCCGAGGCCGCCGCCGACAAAGTGTTCCCCCTGTACGACAGCGAGGCGGTCGCGTTACGCAATCACGCCGGCCCGCGCCTCGCCTACACGCTGCGCTTTGATGAATCGGCCGCCGGCCTGCAGTCCGGCACTGCGGTTCAGCTGCGCGGCGTGGAGATCGGTAACGTCACTGAGGCGAAGCTGATGTATGACCCGGCCAGCGGGGACCTGTATGAAGCGGCCAGCATGAGTCTCGACCCGAGTGTGGTGCAGCTGGCCGGCACCGCGCCGGGCTCCGAGGCCAATCAGGCGGCTGCGGTACGCGCGGGCCTTGCGCGACTGGTGGCGCGCGGACTACGCGCGCAGCTGATTACCGCAAACCTTCTGACCGGTCAGAAGGTGATCGCCCTGGACATCATGCACGATGCCCCGGCGGCAAGCCTCGATCTGAATGCGAAGACACCGCAATTTCCGACCACGCATGGCGCGGATATCGATGGAATCCTGCAGAGCCTGCAAAGCACGCTGAAGCATATCGACCAGGCCACCGCCGGACCCTCGCTGGGCAATGCAATCAAGAATCTGGATGCCACGCTGGGCCACCTCGAACAAATCACCCGCGATCTGCAGCCCCAGCTCAAACCCCTGATTGCGAGCCTGCGGGCCACCGCCGATGCCGCACAGAGCGCGGCCGAATCGGCCGGCAGCACGCTCGGGCCCGATGGGGCACTTGCGACGCAGCTGCCACCGCTGCTGCAGCAGGTCAGCGATGCGGCCCGCTCCATCCGCGAGCTGGCAGACTTCCTGGAGCGGCACCCGGAAGCACTACTGCGCGGCCGGCACGAGGCTCCCCCATGAAATACCTGTCCTGCCTTCTTGCCCTGACGGTGGCGGCCTGCCACACGCTCCCCGCGCTGCATTACTACTCACTGGCGGCGGTGAATGCGCCGGCGGCTGCCAAACGCACACTCACCGCGCCGCTGATCCGCGTGCGTCATGTCAGCGTACCGCACGAAATGGACCACCTTGGTCTGACACATCACATAGGCGCGACGCAGCTGACGATTTCGGACAACGACCAATGGACCGCACCGCTGAACATCCTCATTCAGGGGACGATGACCCGGGACCTGGGCGAGCGGCTCGGCTACGAACAGGTCGTGGCGGCCGATGCCCTGCCGGTGGCATCGCATCCGGCCTCAATCAATACGGCCAATCTGGATCTGGACTTCGTAGGCCTCGCCGCCGATGACAGCTGTGGCATCACTGCCCAGGTGAACTGGGCGCTGACGGTAGTCAATGCGGCACCCCGCCGTGGCAGCGTACATCTGGCGGCAACCGCCGTGGGCGGATGTCCTGGGGGTCTACCCCCGGCGCTCAGTTCCGCCCTCGGGGACCTGGCCGACCAGCTCGTAGCGCAACTCACCGCCCCTTAAGGCCTGTAAAGCCCTCGGCCCCGCTGCGGCTGGCATCAATATTGCTTAAGCCACAAAAGCCTTGACAATGATTGCCATGGCAATTATTGTTTGGGCTACTGAAAATGCCCCGATGGGCCGGGAGAACGGACTTGGCGGATGTGTACAGTCTTGAGAACTACGAACCTCGCAGCGGCCTGGGGAATCTCATCAGCCGCGCGCGCACCCAGCTGCTGGCGGCACTGGATGCGGAACTGTCGCGCGATGAGTTCCTAGGCCCGCTGGAAGTAACCTCCGCTCAGTTCATCGTCATCGTGAATCTGGCCGGCAAGGAATGCGCGACTTCCGCCTCCGAGCTGTGCAAGGGCATCGCCTACGACGCCGGCGCCATGACACGCATGCTGGATCGCCTCGAAGCCAAGGGTCTGGTACGACGCACCCGCTCCCCGGATGACCGCCGGCTGGTGAACCTCGAACTTACCCAAGCGGGCAAGGCCGCCTATCCACGTCTGCGGCAGATTTCCATGCAGGTACTGAATCGATCGCTGCGTGATTTCACGCAGGAAGAAGCCAAGACGCTGCAGAACCTGTTGCAGCGCCTGGCGAACAACGTAGGTGTGTAATGCGTATTTCACTTCTCACAGGGGTCGCGACGCTGCTGCTGGCCGGCTGTGCCAGCACCCATGGCCTCAAACCCGAAGCCACTTTTGTCCGCGCCGATAGCCTGCAGACCCACCAGTCGCTGAGCGGCACGCCCATCGATGCGGCGGCATGGCCCAAGGCGCAGTGGTGGACGGCTTACGGGGACGGCCAGCTCGATGACCTGATCAACGAAGCGCTCGCGAACAATCCGGATCTGCGCATTGCCGAGGCCCGCACCCGTACGGCCCTCGCGCAGGTTGCGGCGGCCGACAGCACACGCAGTCCGACTGCCGGTTTCAGTGGGCAGGCCGTGCGCGGGCGATTCTCCGAGCATGGACTGTTTCCGCCGCCCTTTGCGGGCAATTGGGACACGCTGGCGCTGTTGACCGGCACCTTGTCCTGGCAGCTGGATTTTTGGGGTAAGAACCGCGCCGCCTATGAAAGCGCGGTGGGAGCCGAGCGCGCGGCCGAAGTCGATTCACAGGCCGCACGCCTGACTCTCGCGGCGAACATTGCGCATGTGTATGCACGACTGCAGGAGCAGAGCCTGCAGCTGAAGGTCGCCCGCGATACCCTCACACAACGTGAGCAGGTGCTGAACCTCACCCGTGACCGCAATGCCGCCGGTCTGGATTCGCGCCTGGAGCTGACTCAGGCGCAGGCCGCGGTGCCCGCGGCCCGCGAACAGATCGAGGCGCTCGAGGAGTCCGCAGCCCGCACCCGTCACGTGCTGGCAGCGCTCACGGGCGCCGGCCCCGACCGCTCCTTGAGCATCCACGACCCGACCGTGTCGGTGACGGTGCAAGCACAGCTGCCGACCAGCGTACCCGCCGAACTGCTCGGCCATCGTCCGGATCTGGTCGCGCAGCGCTGGCGGGTCGAAGCTGCTTCGCAGGGTATTCGCGAGGCGACGGCCGAGTTCTACCCGAACGTGGACCTGATCGCCTTCGTGGGTCTGCAGAACCTCGGCTCCACCAATCTGTTCAGCGCCGCCAACCGTCAGTACGGCGTGGCGCCCGCATTCACCCTGCCCTTGTTCGACGCCGGCAAGCGCCGGGCAAAGCTTGCCGCGCAGGATGCCGCATACGATGCCGCGGTCGAGCAGTACAACGGCCTCATGACCGGGGCGCTGCGCGAGGTCGTTGATGCACTCACTTCTATGGACAGCCTGGGCCGGCAGCGTGGCGAGGAGCGTGACGCGCTCGCCAGTGCGCAGGAGGCCTACGATCTGTCCGTGCTGCGCTATCGCGAGGGCCTGGGCAACTACCTGCAGGTGCTGAGCGCCGAATCGCAGCT
>DASYER010000052.1:0-1728 GCA_036498905.1 Steroidobacteraceae bacterium
GCCCGCCATTATAGCGCTCAACCATTCAACCGGTATGCCGATCCAGGAAATTTCACTGACGCCGGCATGACCGTGTCGATCCGCTGGATGAGCTTGCTCGGCTTTCCCCTTGGCTAGTCCGGTCGTCATGCGGTCATGACTGCGGGCTTTTCGAATTGAGGTCTCAACATGTGTAGCATTGCGCTCGCGCTCGGTATCGGGTCCACGGTGGTCGGCGCGGTCGGCCAGATTCAGGAGGGGAAGGCCACCGCCCAGGCTGAGAAATACAATTCCCAGGTGGCCGAGATGAACGCCCAGCTTGCCGACCGGCAGGCCAAGGATGCGATCGAGCGCGGCCAGCAGCAGGAGCAGCAAAAGCGCCTGCAGACCTCGCAGCTTCAGGGCAAGCAGCGCGCCGCCATGGCCGCCAACGGGGTGGACCTCTCCTTCGGCTCGCCGCTCGACACCATCGTCGACACCGCCAAGCTGGGCGAGGTCGATGCGCTCAACATCCGCACCAATGCCTATCGCGAAGCCTATGACGACCAGGTGCAGGGCGTGAACTACCGCGCCAACGCCACGCTCGACCGGATGAAGGGCGAGAGCGCCGAGAAGGCCGGCTATATCGGCGCGCTCGGCACCGTGCTCGGCGGCGCCGGCAAGGCGATCAAAGAATTTAACGCGCCCGGCACCGGCTACTGATCAATCGAGGATCCACACATGCCCACAGTTCCAAATTATCTCGACACGGAAGAGCGGGTAGGGCTCGAGCCGCGTTTCAGGCGCGGCCTGACCGCCGAGGCCGATCCGGATGCCTTCGGCGCCGGCCAGGCACGCGCCCTCGGGAAAGTGGCGGGCGGTCTGCAGCAGCTGGCGGCCACTACCGGGCAGATCCAGGCGCAGGATATCGACGACACCAACGCCGCCAAGGATCGCTTCGTGCAGCTGCAAAACAGCCAGCGCGAAGCGCTTTATGGCGCCAATGGCTTCCTGAACCTGCAGGGCAGTACTGCGGTCAACGCCAGCGCCGGTCTCCAAAAGCAGCTTCTTCAGCAGCAGCAGGATTTCGCAAAGGGGCTGACGCCGGGAGCTTCGAAAAAATATGAAACGGCCGCCAGCGCGCTGACGCAATCCAACCTCAGCCAGGCATCGGCCCATGCCGGGCAGCAGCGCAAGGTCTGGTCCACCGAATCCACGGTCTCCCAGATAACGTCCTTCGCCAGTGATGCCTACGTTGGCTATCGCAATCCCGGCGAGTTTACCAAGAACGTTGCGGCCGGCGTCAACGATCTGGATCATCTGGCCTACACGAATGGATGGAGCGCTGGTGAGCTCGAGGAGGCAAAGCTTAATTATGTTTCCGGCACGACCAAGAATGTCGCCCTCGGCATCATTCAGAACGATCCGGACGCGGGCGATAAATTTTTGGCCGATCACGGGCATCTGCTCCTGCCCAAGGACCGGGACGACGTGCGCAGTACGCTGGACGTCGAACTCAAATATTCGGATTCCAATCGCAAGTCGGGGATTATTCTGGCGGCCGACCGCAGTTTTGCTCAGGCTGGCGACAATGTCGATGATGCTCAGAAAGCAGCCGGTATTGGAGCCAGTAGCGGTGCCGGCAACGCGGCCAGTGGCGATAAAGACAGCAAGGTGGGCAACGAAGCTGGTAGCGGAACAGGTAACGGCGAGGAGTGGGTCGGCTTGCTGGGATCGAGCGGGCCTGCGGATTTGCGCCAATTTCTACTC
>DASYER010000053.1:0-10422 GCA_036498905.1 Steroidobacteraceae bacterium
AATACCACCGCGGGCGGTTTCCACACCCAGGCGTCCACCACCACGGTGTATAGCGGCGGCATGTGCAACAACACCACCACCACCACCGTGACACCGCTTTCGGATTCCGGGTGCACGAACAGCAGCTTCACGTACGAGAACTTCAGCCCCGGTGTGGGTCCGAGCTGCGCGAAATGTCCGAGCGGCGCAACTTATCGGCCGGTCACGGACGGCAGCTACCCCAACGGTCTGTGCTCGACCACGCCGACCCGAACGACCCCCAGCATTCAGTGCGCGAGCGGTTACAGCTACGATACCGGCCTCAGCTACTGCGCCAAGTCACCCACGCTCAGCACCAGTTTCACCACGGTCGCCTCCGGCCCGCCGGTGGTGACCGTCACCACGAACAGCACCACGCCGACCAGCACGCCGGCTTACACCCCGAACGTTTCGGCCATCCAGACGGCCATGCAGAAGACCTGCAGCTCCGGTCACCTGTGGAACTATGCGACCACCACGCCGACCGATGCGGGTCCTGCGACCCTGACGAGCGACCCCACCAACCCCAATGCGTACAACACGGCGAATATCCTGGACTACGCGCCGATCCCCAACGCCTACTCGCTGGTGCCGAGCAGCAACCCGCTGTACAACGGCGGTGCCGCCACGCGCGCTGCGGCGACGACGATCTTCTACAATCTGAAGATCACGGCGGACGGGTATCTGAGCCTCGCGTACGCCTGGGGTGGCGGTGCCTACCAGAACGTCATCACGAACCAGAACATCCAGGCTTCCAACGGCGTGATTCCGAACTACGTGCGTTTCGGCTTCGCCGGTTCCACCGGCGGCGCCACCAACGTACACGAGATCATGTGCTTCAAGTCAGCGCCTGCCGTCACGTCCGCGAGCTCCGCGGGCGTCAACGAGAAGCAGTCCGCCAAGGTTGAAACGGGAACCTTTGCCTACTTTGCCTACTACGATCAGAACAACTGGGTGGGCCGCGTCACCGCGAACACCTTGAGTTCGGACCCGACGACGGGCATCGTCTCCATCGCGGCGACTCCGAGCTGGGATGCCTCCTGCGTCCTGACGGGCGTTGTCACCGGGCAGACCTGCGGCAGTACCTTGGTGGCCGGACCCACCCTGGCCATGGATCCGACGGCCCGCGTGATTCTCACCAACTCCAATGCCGGTGCCAACGGCGCCGGCATTCCGTTCGAGCTCGCCAGCCTGACGACGAGCCAGCTGACGGCGCTGGCCCTGGAGCCGCCTGCGCCCTCCACCCCGAGTGATGCCAATACCGCCGGTTACTGGGTCGACTACATGCGCGGCAAACGCGGCAATGAAATCAACTCGGGCTTCTCCTGCAGCGGCGGTTCGGTGGTGTGCTTCCGCGCGCGTACCAGCATCCTGGGCGACATCGTCGATTCCAGCCCGACCTGGGTCGGCCCGCCGCAATCCCCCTACACGGCGACCTGGAAGGACAAACTGTTCCCGACCGCGACGGCATTCGAGAACACCGGCACGGTGAACTACCTGCAGTACGTCACGGCAGAGCAGACCCGGCCGAACGTGGTCTACGTCGGATCCAACGACGGCATGCTGCATGGCTTCCGCAGCGGCGGCTTCGATGCCAGCGGCAACTTCACCACGGCGACGACGCCGAATGATGGCCAGGAAGTGATCGCCTACATGCCCGGCTCGCTGCTGCTGAGCGCCAGCACCGGCGGTGCCTGCGCCTCGCTCGCCACGACCGGCTCGACCGTGCAGAACATCCACGGCGTGACGCCGGCCGTCACCGGGCCGCCGTCACAGGCAGCCTGCGCACTCGCGGCACTGGATTTCTCAAGTCCCCACTACGGGCATAACTTCTTCGTGGACGCCACGCCCGGCACCGGGGACCTGTACTACAACAGTGGCTGGCACACCTGGCTGGTGGGTGGGCTGGGTGCCGGCGGCGCGGCGATCTTCGCGCTCGATGTGAGCGACCCGACCACTTTCAGCGAAGGCAACGCTTCGAGTCTGGTGGTCGGCGAGTGGACCCCGGCGAACATCACCTGCGTCGGCAATGCCACCTGTGGCAACTCATTGGGCGCCACCTACGGCACTCCCATCATCCGCCGTCTGCACGATGGCCGCTGGGCGGTGATTTTCGGCAACGGCTACGGCAGCATCAACGGCGATGCCGGCATCTACGTGATGACCGTCGATAGCGCCGGCGCCAAGCTGTTCTACTACCTGAGCACCGGGAACGATGGCAGTGGTGCCAAGAACAACGGCATCGCCTATGTGGCCAGCGCCGACCTGGACGGTGATCACGTCACCGACTACGTTTATGCCGGTGACCTCGATGGCAACCTGTGGCGTTTCGATCTGACGAGCGCTACCGAAACCTCCTGGGCCGCGAGCATCCCCTACGGCGGCACCCTTCCCGCGCCGCTGTTCACGACCCCGGCCGGTCAGCCGATCTCGACATCCGTCACCGTGTCCTCCGGCGCGACGCCGGCCGGTGGCAATACCATCATGATTGCCTTCGGTACCGGCAATCGTAATCAGTTCACGAATGCCGGTCCGGTGCAGTTCCAGCCGGCGACGCAGAGCCTGTACGGCGTGTGGGACTGGAACATGACCTCGTGGAACCTGAAGTCCTCGACCCAGTACGCCTCGCTGACTCCTGGGGCCACCGCTTTGACGGGACCGGCGTACACGCTGGGGCAGACCAATCTGCAGCAGCAGACGTTCGTGCAAAATCCGGATACCTCGCAGGGCATTACCCGCGACATCCCCTCGCCGACCACGATCTGCTGGGCCGGTTCATCGTGCGTCGGTTCGCAGAAATTCGGCTGGTACCTGAACCTCATCGGCACCCAGGAGCAGATCGTGTACAACCCGCAGCTGCTGCAGGGTGTGTTCACGGTGAACTCAATCGTGCCGGCCAACAACCAGGTCCTCTCCTGTACCACCAACACGGATGCGGGATTCACATACGCAATTTCCGTGCTGACGGGCACCACGCCGCCGAACTTCTTCGTCTCGTATCACGATACGGCGGCGGCCGGTGTGCAGACGAATGCGGTGGGTACATCGTTCCCCGTGACTTCTTCCACCGGATCGCTGTGGCTGGTGTCGCAGACCGTCACCAACCAACCGCTCCTCACTCAGGTCAATCCCGGCGCCAACGGCAAGGGCCGACGCCTCACCTGGGTGCAGCTACGATGAGGAACTCCATCATGCATCGCTCACGCATAGCCGGATTCACGCTTATCGAATTGATGGTGGTCGTCGTGATCATCGCGATTCTCGCGAGCATCGCGGTCCCGGCCTACACCGGCTCGGTGCGCAAGTCCCGGCGCACCGAGGCGAAGACGGCCCTGGCGGATCTGGCATCGCGCGAGGAGCGCTACTTCGCCACGCAGAATCTGTATTCGGCCAGTCCGACAGCCCTGCAGTACGGCACCGGCTCCTGGCCGGTCGCGGTGGGCACCTACTACTCGATTTCGAGTGTGACGGTCACGCAGGCGGCTGCCTCGGCCACCACCACGACGCCGGGCACCTACGTTCTGCAGATCACGCCTTCTGCGGGCAGTCCGCAGATCAGCGACACGGCCTGCCAGACTTTCCAGCTGGATCAGACGGGTAAGCAGACGTCACTGGACAGTGGCGGCGCGGATTCGACCGCGACCTGCTGGCCTTAACCACGTGGCCACCTCAGCGGCCGGCTTTGAACAGCTGGTCCTTGAGCCTGAAGCAGGTGGAGATGTCCTCATCGCCATGACCCTGCTCGATCAGCTGCGCATACTCGGCGAGCATGCGTTCGACCACCGGCAGCTGCACACCAAAGGTGGCGGCCATGTCGTGGCAGATGCCGAGGTCCTTGGCATGCAGTCGCACGCGAAAGCCGGGCGGGTAGGTCTCGCGGATCATGTTCGGCGCTCGGTGGACGAAGTACCAGCTTGACCCGGCGCCCTTGCCGAGGGTCTGCACCAGTTTCTCCAGCGGCAGGTCATTGGCCTTGGCGAAGGCCATGGCCTCACTGACCGCCTCGATGATGCCGGCACACATGATCTGATTGGTCGCCTTGGCGGCCTGACCGGCGCCGACCGGCCCGAAGTGCGAGATGGTGCGGCCCATGGCCGTCAGCACCGGCTGGGCCTGCGTGAAGCTCGCAGCGGAGCCGCCGCACATGATGGCAAGCGTCGCCTCGCGCGCCCCTTCGGTTCCGCCGCTTACCGGGCAGTCCAGGAACTCCACGCCGGCACCGGCCAACTGCCCGGCGACGGTACGGGCCGTCTCGGCGCTCACGGTGGAACAGTCGATGACCAATTGTCCGGCCCGCAGCCCGGCGCTCAATGCGTCGACGACGCCCAGCACATCCGCGTCGGCGGAGACGCACAGCACGATGATGTCCGTGACCCGGGCCAGCTCGGCAGGGGTGGCAGGGGCGGCGCACCCCAGTTCGCTCGCCAGGGCGGAGGCCTTTGGTAGCGTGCGGTTCCACACCGCCGTCAGCAGGCCTGCCTTGTGAAGATTGCGGGCCATATGGGCACCCATGGCACCCAGACCCAGGAACCCGACCCGCATTGCGTTCAGCTGCTGGCGCCGGCGCCGCAGGCTTCATCCATCGCCTGGCGGGTCTTGACGCGCTCGGCATCAGCCTCCGCGTCAGTCATGAACTGCTTGGGTGCGCTCGAATCACTGCTGGGCTGGTAGATGCGACGCGCGTGGATGACCTTGTCGTACTGCTCCTTGAGCTGTTTGCACTGCTCGGCGCGCAGTGCCGCCATGTCCGACTGCACCTGCTTGGCGGCGGCCGCCTTGCTCGGGTCCGGTGCCAGGGTGTGATCGTTGGGGGCAGGCGGGGACGCCTCGACCGGCCCGGGTATGGCGTGCGAGCGGTCGCCCTTGATCAGTTCCGCGCCCGGCGACCACTGGTCGCTGTAATGCACCTGTCCTTGTGCATCGACCGACTTGTAGACGTCCGCATGGGCCGCCGTGACGACCGCGGCCAGTGCTGCCAAGGCAAGTGAAATACGCCGCATGAAAGGCCCTCCAGGGCCACCAGTGTAGCGCCGATCGTGCCGGGGCCAACCTTGAACTCCGTCACATTCGGAGGTGCCATTGCGGATGGGACCCCAAAAACAAAACCCCGGTCTCACCTGTGGCGGGACCGGGGCCAGGTCAGTCGCGGTGTCCGGTCCCGCGACTACCGCGCCGGGCGCTCAGTGCCCGTAGGCACGCTCGCCGTGGCTGGAGATGTCCAGTCCCTCGCGCTCTTCCTCTTCCGTCACGCGGATGCCCATGACGAACTTCAGCAGACCGAAGCCCACGAGGGCGACGATCGCGGTCCAGCACGCCACGATGGCAACCGCCTTCGCCTGGATCACGAACTGCGCCCAGATGCCGGGGTAGCCGACCTTGCCGGTCACCCAGTCCTGCACGCTGCCCGGGCCGCCGAGGCTGGGGGAGTTGAAGATACCCGTGGTCAGCGCACCGAACGTACCACCCAACGCGTGGACGCCGAACACATCCAGCGCATCGTCAGCGCGGATCATCTTCTTCAGGCCGGTGACGCCCCAGAAGCACACCACACCGACACCCAGGCCGATGATGAACGCACCCGGGATGCCGACGTTACCGGCGGCCGGCGTGATCGCGACGAGGCCGGCGACGGCGCCGGAAGCGGCACCCAGCATCGAGGGCTTGCCCTTCACGATCCATTCAATGCCCATCCACGACAGCACCGCGCAGGCGGTGGCCAGATAGGTGTTCATGAACGCCAGAGCCGCCGAGCCATTGGCTTCCAGCGCGGAGCCTGCGTTGAAGCCGAACCAGCCAAACCACAGCATCGATGCACCGATCATCGTCATGGTCAGGCTGTGCGGCGCCATGGATTCCTTGCCTAGTCCGACGCGCTTGCCCAGCAGGATCGCACCGACGAGGCCCG
Organism: Steroidobacteraceae bacterium; assembly: GCA_036498905.1. Taxonomy (GTDB): domain Bacteria; phylum Pseudomonadota; class Gammaproteobacteria; order Steroidobacterales; family Steroidobacteraceae; genus DAIDKA01. Next base: position 5,924 of record DASYER010000053.1, read on the forward strand.
CCACACCGGAGTTGATGTGCACGACGGTGCCGCCGGCGAAGTCCAGCGCACCCATCTGCCAGATATAACCGGCGTGGGCATTCATCGCATCAGCCACCTTCGCCGAGGTGTAGGCATCCGGACCTTCCCAGAACCACACCATGTGCGCGACCGGCAGGTAGGCGAAGGTGAACCAGAACACCATGAATACCAGCGCGGCGGAGAACTTGATGCGCTCCACCAGCGAGCCGAGGATCAGGCAGCAGGTGATGGCCGCAAAGGTCGCCTGGAAGCCGACGTACACCAGCTCGTTGAGCGGCACGCCTTTGTCGAAGGTCGCCGCATTGCTGAAGCTGCCGTCGGCCGGATTGAACGTGCCATTGAGGAACAGCCTGCTCAAGCCGCCTATGAACGGATTGGGGCCCTCGGTGAACGCCAGCGAGTAGCCGTAGATACACCACAGTACGGTGATCAAGGAGAAGCCCACGAACACCTGCATGAGCACCGACAGCATGTTTTTCTCGCGGACCAGGCCGCCATAAAACAGCGCCAGGGCGGGAACCGACATGAAGAGCACCAGGGCGGTGGAGGTCATCATCCACGCCATGTCGCCCTTGTTGGGGGTCGGTGCCGCTGCAGCTGCCGCCGGAGCGGAGCTGGGAGCCGAGCTGGCCACCGTCGCGGCCGAAGAGTCCGCGGCGGGAGCCGAGGTCGCCGATGATGCGGCCTGCGCATAGCTGGCATGGGGAGTGAAGCTGACCGCAGCAAACGTGACTGTTGCCAGGGCCATCAACAAAGCCGACCGCCCAGTGACGGCACGGAACAGGGATCTCAAAGGGGTGCCCGCCTGCGCCAGCCACTTGGGCTTGCGGGTGGGCTGCGAGGTCATTGGAGCGGTGAGCATGGTCTCTCCCGGTGTAGTTTCGTTTTCGTAGGACATCCGCCAATCAGAGCGTCTTGCGCCAATTTTGCAGGCAGACACCGCGCCTCTTACGCGGGTATGCTTTCGGCAGCGCGCTGGAAAGGTGCAGATTCCGTGCCACGGGAATTTCCCTCGATAATTCCGAGGCTTGGGAGGGTTTAGGACCACGTTTTGCACCATTTTAGAGCCCACTTCGGGGCGTATGCGTCAATCAGGGGCAAGCCATGAGAGGTTTCAAGAATGGAAGCGCTGTCAATTAGCGAAATCGCCCAGCAGCTGCTGGCCAGTCTTCCGGCCGCAGTGCGGGGCGCGCAGGCGGACCTGGAGAAAAACTTCCGGGTAGTCCTGCACAACTCGCTGGGGAAAATGGATCTGGTGACGCGGGACGAGTTCGACGTGCAGACCAAAGTTCTGGAACGCACTCGGGCACGCCTGGCAGTGCTGGAGGCACGGCTGGCCGAACTGGAGCAGGCCGGTCGGAGTACCGGCTCAGCCTAGATTCCGGCGCGCAGCGCTGTGCAGCTGAGGCGTTCTAGGTCTGCGCCTGCGCCGTAAGTGCCGCGGCCACTTTGCCGAAGCGCCGTTGGCGGCGGCCGAAGTCGGTCAGCGCCGCCGCGTAATCGGCGGCCGCAAAATCAGGCCACAGACAGTCCGTAAAATAAAGTTCGGCGTATGCGCATTCCCACAGCAGAAAGTCGCTGAGGCGCTGGTCGCCGCCGGTACGGATCAGCAGATCCACGTCAGGCGCCGGTGCCGAATGGTTCACTGCGTTCAGGCGAGCACGAAACTGAGTGAACTCATCGGTCGTATCGGCCTGCGCGCCGTCGGCGCCGCAGGCAGCCTGCAGAATGCTGTGACGCGCAGAATAGTCCACGGCCATGCGCAGGTGCATGCCGGTGCAGTGTGCGGTCTGGCGTTCGCCGTGTTCGACGGCGCGCAGCAGCGCGGGCCCGAGCCGATCACGGCGACCGATGATGTTCAAACGCACCTGCTGCGCGATGCAGCGCTCGGTTTCAGTGAGCAGATAGCGCTGGAACAGTTTGAGCAGGGCCGCGACCTCGCGGGCGGGCCGGCCCCAGTTGTCCGAGGAAAAGGCATACAGAGTCAGTGTGCCGGTGCCGGCAGCCGCCGCGGCTTCCACGATCCGCCGGACGCAGCGGGCGCCTTCGATATGTCCGGCAGTTCGCGGCAGCGCCCGGCGTCCCGCCCAGCGCCCATTGCCGTCCATGATGATGGCCACATGCATAGGCATCAAAGAGTACTCTATATTGCAAAGCCAGTGGGCAAAAAAAGGGCAAGTTGTGGACTATGCACGGCGGGTCGCCCGGATGACGGCTTCGATGTGCTGCAGGTAGCGCTCCAGGGCCTTGCGCCCGGGATTGGTCAGCCGGTACTGCGTGCGCGGCCGACGGTCCTCGAAGGACTTGCGGCAGGATATGTAGCCGGCATCCTCGAGCTTGCGGGCGTGGGCGCCCAGATTCCCATCGGTCACATCGAAGAGGGCCTTCAGGTCGTTGAACGTAAGCTGGTCGTTGACGGCCAGTGCGCTCATGATGCCCAGCCGCACGCGGCCATAGATGAGCCGGTCGAAACGATCGTCTTCGCTGACGCCGCCGCGCGCCACCGGCGCCTGCGGCGCGGGCGCCGCGACGGCCTCGGCCGTATGTCGCCTGGTGTTGGTCCTGGTGCTCATTGCAGACTCTCCCGGTTCTTGCCACCGATAAGGATACCAAACAGCAGGTGCAGGCCACCAAATCCGATTCCCAGTACTGCATTCTGATAGGCCACCGGTATCTGCAGGGCGATGACGCCCAGTACCGCAAGGAGGGCACCCATGACGGCCAGCGCGCGCCGGGTCAGGGTGCTCGCCGCCATGACGGCGCAGCCGTACATGAGCAGCCAGATTCCCGGAATCAGGGCGGCTTGCCCATGCAGCCACAGCTGCCAGGTCAGCACCGCGCCCACCAGCAGCGGCGGGCACAGGCACATCAGGAACTTGCGCAGCGGGCCGCGATACAGCGCGGTGCCGCGGCGCACGACCTGGTGGATCATGAGAGCCGTGCCGAAGGCGACGGCGACGAGGCCCGCGATCAGCCACACCTGTAGCCAGTTCATCGCCAGGGCTTTCGAGGAGACGAGCAGGGCGGCCAGGGTCCCGACCGCCCCCATGGCGATGCCCGCCGAACCGGGGACGGCCAGCAGCCCGGCGGCATCGATCGATGCGCGGATGTACTGCAGCGTGCCGAGGGCGTGGGAGTCCAGGGCCACCGTATTGGGACGGCCGGATTTGGGATCGATCACTGCCTTAGGCATGTCGGCTCCCGGAAATCTCTAGTGTTTGGCCAGGCTTATCATATGGTCCACGCCTTGCTCGATGAGGGCGTCCGGGATGTCCAGGCGGTTGCCCTTCGCCGGCATGGTTCCGGCCTGTCCGGAAAAGCCATGCAAGGCATGGTCATACAGTACGGTCTTGCCCTTGGCGATGCGCGGTCCCCAGGCGGCGGCATCCCCGGCCTTGGGTGCTCCCGCTATGCCTAAGCCGTGGCAGGCCGAGCAGACCTGCTCGTATACCTGGGTCCCATCCTTCGGAATCGGCAGCACCACTCCGGCTCCCGCGGGCGAATCAGGCTTGATCGCCATGGCGGTATTGTCCTGGCCAACCATGGCTTCCTGGGACAGCGGCTCGATACGGCTGGCTACGCTGGTGGCGAAATCCCGCTGTTCGACCGTGTCGACTTCCTGAGTATGCGCGGCGACCGTGCGCGCCAGGGCAATGAGGCACAGCGCGACCACCACGAGAAGGCCGAGCACCATGCTGAATGTATTAACGAAGTGCGTGTCCTGCTTACTCACAATTAGCGCCCGGCACCATCAGCCCCGAAGAGTGGGCGGCCGAAGTATACCGAGGAACCGTCACGCTCTGGAACAGCGTGATGGCGAGGCGGCGCGCCCGAGGCCTGAGGCGGTGCTCAGGGGCCGATCATTTATGGCATTTCAACGGCTTGTGTGGTAGCAATGGAGATGCCGCCACGATCCGCCGCCGCCCCGCAGTCGGGGCCAGATACGGCTGCTGCGACTGCTGACCATCACATAGATCGCTAAATGCAAGAGCAGGTAACGCAGCCTCATTGTCGCGGCACCAGCCGGTGGCAATTGCTCATTTGTCGCCTCATACCTTCGGCATAGCGGGTTGCTTTCGCGACAGGTCGCTCGAATCCGCGGCTGCCACCAAATCGGAAATACGGCGAGGGGCTATTGGCTGTCTGCGCCGCACGTGCGGATATTCGGAGAGTGCCAGCATTTCAGGACCTTCTCCCTAGGGTATGAGGAAAGCTACCGTTGCCATACCATAACTGCTTGAGAAGCGACGGCGGGTTCGACTGGATACGGAGCTGGGACGAGATGCGAGGCAGATTGTTCGCTCTGTATGGCAGCCTGGTGCTGTTCAATGCTTTGGCATGGATTTGGGCATGCACTGCCTTTCATCGGTATCCGCTGTTGATTAGTGTTGCTCTGCTGGCCTACCTGCTCGGGTTGCGCCATGCGGTGGACGCCGACCACATTGCCGCAATCGATAACGTCACCCGAAAGCTGATGC
>DASYER010000054.1:0-50179 GCA_036498905.1 Steroidobacteraceae bacterium
TTCCGCCATGGCGACACGTCGACCCTCCCAGCCCGCCAAAGCACCGGATGCAGTTTCCTTGCTGAAAGCCGATCACAAGCAGGTCAAGCAATGGTTCGCGCAGTTCGAGGCCACGCGTTCGGCGGCCAGGAAGAAAGCCCTGGCGACCAATATCTGCAATGCCCTCACGGTCCATACCAAGATCGAAGAGGAAATCTTCTATCCGGCTTTTCTGAGTGCGACGAAAGATAAGGATATCCATCACGAGGCAATCATCGAACATGACGGGGCGAAGCGGTTGATCGCGCAGATCGCGGGATCGGATCCTGCCGATGATTACTACGACTCGAAGGTCAGCGTCCTGTCGGAGATGATCAAGCACCACGTCAAGGAGGAAGAGCAGGCGGGTGGAATGTTTGCGAAGGCGCGTGCGGCACGCAGGATGGACCTGAAGGCGCTTGGCCAACAGCTGTTCGATCGCAAAATGGAGCTGATGCAGGAAATGAAGCGCCCCTAGACTGAAGCCCGATCCGCCAGGGCCCCTGGGCCAATCTTGTGCCATCGGACTGCGAGCTGTATATTCATACAGTTAAATAATCCGGAGCCGCTGCCACGTGAGTACCACGATAGAAGGCCCTGATGGGCTGATGCGCTGTCGTTGGAGCGCCACCACCCCGGAATTCCTGCCCTATCACGATACCGAATGGGGCTTCCCGCTCGATGATGATCGGCGTTTGTTCGAAATGATGTGTCTGGAGAGTTTTCAGTCGGGCCTGAGCTGGCGAACCATCCTGGCCAAGCGCGAAAACTTCCGCGCGGCCTTTCGGAACTTTGATTTCGACCAGATCGCCCGCTTTGCTCCGCGTGATGTGGAACGTCTGCTCAAGAACGCGGGGATCGTCCGGCACCGCGGCAAGATCGAATCAGTTATCAACAATGCACGGCGGGCCCGCGAGCTGATCAAACGCGAGGGCTCCTTTGCGGCATTCGTGTGGCGTTACGAAGACCCGAAGCGGAGCGCCCAGCGGCCGGCAGCGGCCCTTGGCGCCGAGTCACTCGCCTTGTCGAAGGAACTGAGGCGGCTCGGTTGGGCGTTCGTTGGGCCGACGACAGTGCATGCTTTCAGGCAGGCCACCGGGCTGATCAACGATCATGTTGAAGGCTGTGTCATCAGGGCCCAGGCACAGCGCGCCAGGCGCGCCTTCCGGCCGCCCGCAGGGGTCGTTTCATGATCGACCGACGAGGATTCATCGCTCACATAGGTGCTCTTTGCGGCGCCGCGGCGGTGATGTGCGCAAAGGTGACCAGGGCAGATGGCGAGAAAGTCCGATCGGTCTCCTTCGTTCACACTCATACTGGCGAGAAGCTGACCGCCGTATACTGGAAGGACGGTCAGTACCAATTACAGGTATTGGAGCAGGTGAATCACCTCTTGCGCGACTTCCGCACCAATGAGATCCATGCCATGGACCCGGCATTGCTGGATGTGCTGTTCGAACTGCGGACGAAGGTTGGCTCGCATCGGGCGTTCCATGTCATCTCTGGCTACCGGTCGCCGAAAACAAATGAAATGTTGCGGCGATCCAGCAGCGGCGTCGCCGAACACAGCATGCACATGCTCGGCAAAGCCATCGATGTCCGGCTCGAATCGTTTCCGACGCAACGGCTGGCGGAAGTGGCGCGCACATTGCGGCGCGGCGGGGTCGGATATTACCGTGCTTCTGATTTCGTACACGTGGATACCGGCCGCGTCAGGTACTGGTAGCGGCAGGACGGCCCGAAGCGGATCGGCATAAATTGCGGAGAATTCCATGAATCGTATGTATTCGGGATTGGCCATTGTCGGTGTGATTCTTACCGCGCCGGCCTATGCACAGGCTCCGGCGACGCCTGCGGCGGTTCGCGCGCCTCGAGTACGCTCACCGCAGATATCCGACGATCATCACGTGACCTTCCGCATCTATGCGCCGAAGGCCGCGGAAGTGACCTTCAATGCGGACTGGATCGGCGCGACGAACATGTCGATGGTCAAGGACGATCAAGGCGTATGGTCAATCAGCGTAGGCCCGCTCGATGCGCAGCTGTACGGATACTGGTTCCTCGTAGACGGGATACGCACCTTGGACCCTTCGAATTCGGAGACGGAGCGCGACGGAAACCGATTCAGCAGCCTGCTGATGGTCAGCGGACCGGCGGATGCGATGTGGGACTTCAAGGACGTCGCGCACGGGACAGTTGAGCAGGTCTGGTATCCGTCACCGACGCTGCACCTGGATCAACGGCGCATGTACGTCTACCTACCCCCCGGTTACAAAGCCAATGGGACGAAGAGATATCCGGTGCTCTACCTGCTGCACGGTGCCGGCGGAGACGAGGATGCGTGGATCACCATGGGCCGCGCGAATATCATCCTGGACAACCTGATCGCATCACATCAGTCGGTTCCGATGGTGGTTGTGATGCCTAATGGGAACGCGACGCAGACCGTGTCACAAGGATTCGGCGACGGTCCGACCCCTTCCATGCAACGAGTCACGGCTCCGGCGCCCAATCCAGGTCCTGGCGCGGCCCGCAGTCCGGGCGCGGATCCGGCCGCGAGCAGTGCTCCGCGGCCGCCGCCACCCGCGCAACCTTATGCCGGGTCTTATCCCGAGAGCATCGTCAAGGACATCGTCCCGTTCGTAGAGAACAACTATCGCGTTTATACCGACAAGAATCATCGTGCAATTGCCGGACTTTCGATGGGTGGCGGTCACACCGTGACGACGACCAACAACAATCCGAACGAGTTTGCCTACATCGGCGTGTTCAGCGCCGGTGGCCGAGTCGGCGATGCGACTTTTGAATCGCAGCTCATGCAAATCAAGAAGGACGGCGTAAAGCTCTACTGGACTGGCGCCGGCGATACAGACCTGGCACGAGCCGGCACGCTCGCACTCGAAGCTGATTTGAAGTCTAAGGGCTTCCCGACGTCGTACAAAGAGATTCCGGGACGCCACTACTGGTTCCTGTGGCGGGATTTCCTCAGCGACTACGCCGGACGACTTTTCAGATAGGAGTCTTTCCCAAGAACGCGGGTACTCGTTCGCGCAATTCCGTGACCAATACCCGTTCGTTTTCTGAATAGTCAATGGGCACCGTGACCAGATGGACCCCGCCAGCGGTGAAGGCGCGTTCCAAAGTGGGCTTCAGGTCTTCGATGCGTTCAACGCGGGCGCCCGTCGCGCCATATGCTTCCGCGTAGCGCACGAAGTCCGGATTGTTGAAGGACATTCCGAAGTCCGGGAAGCGATCGACCGCCTGCTTCCAGCGAATCATTCCATAGGCATGATCCTCGATGATGACAACGACGAGGTTCAGGTGCAGTCTCACCGCCGTCTCCAGCTCCTGGCTGTTCATCATGAAGCCGCCGTCGCCACATACGGCCATTACGCGCCGTGTGGGATTCAACAGTGCCGCCGTCATCGCTGATGGCAGCCCCGCCCCCATCGTCGCCAGGGCATTGTCGAGCAGCAAAGTATTGGCCATCCGGGTCCGATAGTTCCGGGCAAACCAGATCTTGTACATCCCGTTATCCAGCGCCACGATCCCGTCGTGCGGCATGACTTCGCGGATATCGTGAACCAGCCGCTGCGGAGTGAAGCGCTGCTCGTCATTTCGGGCCGCAACACGCCTGAGTATGGATTCTCGCAGCGGCAGCAAAGCCTGGGCGCAGCTGAGCTTGCCCTCGAGACGATCGGCCAGCAACCGCAACGACAGGCCCAGATCTCCGATCACCTCCGATTGCGGAAAATACACCTGTTCGACATTCGCAGCCTGGTACCCGATGTGAATCACCTGAGGGCCGGCGGCGCCCATGATGAACGGTGGCTTCTCCACCGTGTCATGGCCAATGGTCACGATCAAATCGGCGCGCTCGATCGCCTCGTGCACGTAGTCCCGCTCCGAGAGCGCTGCGGTGCCCATGTACAGCTCGGTCCCGCCCGGGACCGTCCCCTTCCCCATCTGTGTCGTGAAATAGGGGATCCTGGTGCGTAATACAAATTGCGCAAGATCGGAGGTGGACCGGGGACGGGAGGCCGCCGCGCCGAACATCAGCAGCGGCCGTTGCGCCTTGATGATGATGGCGGCTGCCCGATCGAGCGCGGCACTACTCGCCAGCGGAAGATCGACCGGGTGCGGGGGAATCAGCGGCACCTCTTCACACTTCTCGGCTGCGATGTCCTCGGGGAGTTCCAAATGGACCGGCCCGGGACGCTCCTCCGCGGCCACGCGGAAAGCCTCGCGCACCAGAGTCGGGATCATCGTGGCGGACACCACCTGGCGTGTCAGTTTGGTCAGCGGCTTCATCGCCGCGACGATGTCCACAATCTGGAATCGCGCCTGACGCGAAGACAGAATGCCTTTCTGGCCGGTGATCATGATCATCGGCATCGCCCCAAGAAGCGCGTATGCGGCACCGGTGGAAAGATTCAGGGCGCCAGGACCCAGCGTGGTGATGCAAACGCCCGCGGTGCCGGTCAAGCGGCCGTAGGTTGCGGCCATGAAGGCCGCCGCCTGTTCGTGACGCGTCAGTACCAGCTGAATCGACGACTTGCGGATCGACTCGACGACATCGAGATTTTCCTCGCCGGGAATTCCAAAAATACGCTCGACGCCCTCATTCTCCAGGGCCGCAACCAACAAATCCGAACCTTTTATCACTGACATCTCCCGAGCGATCAGCACCGCCACCGGGAAACTATAGCGCTTCCGCGGATCCTCAGACGGATTTGACCTCACCTCCATCCATGCGCACGGCCGTGCCGGTCATCCAGCGCGCTTGCGGCGAAACCAGAAAGGCCATCAATTCGGCAATGTCTTCCGCCGCGCCATAGCGCGCAATTCCGGCCTCATGCGGGAATTTCTCAGTGGCCTCCTCCACCGTCATATCGTGCAGCGGCGCCCAGTGTTCCAGGTAGGAGCGCCGACGGCCGGTCATCACCGCGCCCGGCAGCACGCTGTTCACCTGCACACCATCGGCTACTCCCCTATCGGCGAAGGCCTTTGCCAGTGCGATGATCGCGGCATTGATCGTGCCCACCGCCGCGTAGGGCGCTTTCGGGAAAAGCGCGGAATTCCCCGACATCAGCACGACGCAGCCCTTGGCGGCCTTCAACGCCGGCCATGCCTCGAGCGTCAGACGGCGGGCGCCATGCAGCTTCAGCGCCATGCCGGCATCCCACTGCTCGTCCGTCATTTCGAATAGATCGATTTGCGGCACGGCACCGGCGATATTGAGCAAGGCATCGATGCGCCCGAACCTGGCAAGAGTCTGTGCCACGACTTGCTGGGCCGCCGAGCGCTCGGACAGGTCAAGATCGATGATGAGTGCTTCGGCGCCCTGCGCTTTGACGGCTGCGGCGGTGGCTTCGAGTTTGGCCCGATTGCGCGCAACCAGCACCAGGGAGCCGACGTCCCGCGCAAGCCGCACCGCGGTTGCGAAGCCGATTCCCTGACTGGCTCCCGTCACGATGGCCACTGGTCCGGACATGTCACCCCTCCTGAAGGAATTTGCGGATGGCTGCGGCAATCTCGATGGCGTGGGTCTCCAGGGCGAAATGGCCGGTATCCAAGAAGCGCACGTCTGCCTCGGGAATATCGCGCCTGAAGGCCTCGGCGCCGGGCGGCAGAAAGAATGGATCGTTCTTCCCCCAAACGGCGAGGAAGCGCGGGCGGTGCTTGCGAAAATATGCCTGGAAGGTCGGGTACAGCGCGATGTTGCTCTGATAGTCGCCGAACAGGTCCAACTGAATCTCATCGGCACCCGGACGTGCGAGATAGAAGTTATCGAGTGCAATTCCGTCCGGTGACACGGACGCCTCATCGGAAACGCCATGGGTGTACTGCCAGCGCGTCGCATCCGGCGCCAGAAAGGCACGCAGGGCGCTGCGATTCTTCTCGGAGGCGTCCTGCCAGTAGCTACGAATGGGATTCCAACCCTCGCTCAGACCTTCCTCGTAGGCGTTGCCGTTCTGCGAAATGATCGCGGTAATGCGCTCCGGATGGCGGCTCGCGATGCGGAAGCCCGTCGGCGCGCCGTAATCGAAGACATAGAGCGCGAAGCGATCAAATTTGACCACCTCGGTGAAGCGATCGATGACGCCTGCGATATTCTCGAAGCTGTACTTGAACTGCGTACGCGGCGGCATGTCCGAGCGCCCGAAGCCCGGCAGGTCGGGCGCGATGATGTGGAAGCGGTCGGCCAGCAGTGGGATCAGGTCCCGAAACATATGGCTCGAGCTTGGGAAGCCATGCAGCAACAGCAGTTTCGGCGCCTGCACCGGGCCGGCCTCGCGATAGAAAATCTTGAAGCCGTCGACGTCTGCGGTGTGGTACTTGGTGTCGGTCATGATGAATCTCCTCGTGTGCGTGTGTAGCGCGATCAACTCATTCGGGGGATGTGCATAAGGCTGCCCGGTGGCTCAGGCCGCAGATACAGGACCAGCGCGCTGCAGATCAGCGCGAGACCCAGCAGTGGCACCTCAAGCGATACCAGGCTCGCCGTGACAAAGATCAGCAAGGTTGCAAGCGAACGCCGCCTGGCCATCCGGCGCGTGCGCTGACCCAGTTGGGAGGCAGTTGCCTGAGCGAGCACCTCCTTCTCGAACATCCGGTAGGCAAGGTTCACGCCGGCGAAAATTGCCGCGTAGACCGCCACCGGTGCGGCTGCAACCTGGGCTCGCGCAATCCACGCTGTCGCGAAGGGGACGAGCGACACGCCAAAGAGATGGGCGAAGTTCACCCAGATCAGTCGCGGTGTCACATGCTCGACGAAGCGCAGCAGATAGTGGTGATTGACCCAGATGATTGCGATGAACACGAAGCTCACCGCATAGCTGATCGCAGTCGGCCAAAGATCCAGCAGGGCGGAAAATCTCGAGCTTTGCGGAGCCCTCAGCTCCAGCACCATGATGGTGATGAGCACTGCGATCACCGCATCCGACAGCGCCCCAAGCCGGTCTGCGGGGATTTTATGCTCACGCATGATCCGACCCCGCCTTGATGATCAGGTCAACCACGGGACCCGGTGCGCTCACGCTCGGGGTGTGGTCAACCGCATGCGTACTTAATTGCGCATGCATGCGCTCGGCCATGAATCGCTGAGTCTCGGGGACGATCATGCGATCCTGTTCAGCCAGCAGATACCAGCTCGGCACCCGCAGCCACAGCGGCCTTGCGAGCGGAACGCTGATGCAAGCCGCCGCGATCGGACGCTGAACCGCCGCCAGCACCGCCTGCTCCTCGGCCGACGCGTTCTGGGCAAAGGCTGCGCTGAAAGCACTCTGCGGCAGCCAGATCAAACCGTGATTGTCAGGCGCGAGGGGCGGCGCCTTCGGGTGCGGTGGATTGCGGTAGAAGACGTCGGCAACCGTTTCTCCCTCAGCGGGTGCAAGGGCGGCGATGTAGACAAGCGCTTTGACCTCGGGGTTGCTGGTGGCGGCGATGACGGCTCCGGCATAGGCGTGACCCACCAGGATGACGGGGCCCGCAACGCGCTCCAGAACGCGCTCCAACGCCGCCACGTCGTCGGCCAGCGTCGTCAGCGGCAGCGGAACAGTAACCGCGCTGACGCCTCTTGAGCGGAGCATTGAGATGACTTTTCCAAAGCTCGAGCCGTCTGCCCAAGCACCGGGTACCAGCACCACATTTGAGTTGTTTCCGGACATTTTCCCTCACTCTGAACACCAGGTTCGGCTGTAACGTCAGCGCCTAAGTAACCGTTTCAACGTGTTTTGGGAGGTTATGATAGACTGGCATAACTTGTCAACTGCTATCAAGCAGGTTATTTTTCTTGCCCCTACAGGCTGGTTCTATGTCTCAGCAATTCCCTGCAATCTTCGTGGCCGACTCGCCTGCACTCGATTTCCTGAATTCGGTCGCCACGCCTGTCGACGTTCCGATCGATTGGATCGACGATGGCGAAGGCTTGCTCGCGTGGCTTGGCCAAGCCGGGTTGGTTCCGGCGGAAGTGCTGGAGGCGATGCGCAGCCGCGCGATGCCGGGCGAACTTGATCGTCTGGCGGCGCAGGCACGTAGCCTGCGGGAATGGTTCAGAGGATTCGCGCGTGAGCGTATGGGCCGCGCGCTTGATGCGGCGGATCTCGCCGCGCTTGCGCCGCTGAATCTGCTACTCGCGCGTGATGAAGGTTTCGCGAAAATCGTCGCTCATGGACACGGCCAGTCGACAGTTCTTAATCTCGAGCGCTCGCGGCGCTGGAGTTCACCGGAGTCGTTGCTCCTGCCGATCGGGGAAATACTGGCGCAGCTGGCTTGCGAGGAAGACTTCGCGCACGTGAAGGCGTGTGAAGGCCCGACCTGCACGCTGATGTTTGCCGATCATACGCGCGGCCATGGGCGGCGCTGGTGCAGCATGTCTGCCTGCGGCAACCGCGCGAAGCAGGCGGCTCATCGCAATCGGGCCAAGGCGCGCTGACTCCCCCGCGGCGCTTCGCGCACCGCGGGGGAGACAACCCAAGCTCCTAGGTCCGATAGGAGTCGCGCTTCTGCATCCGATGCACGACTTCCCGCGGATAAATGCCGGTGTGCCGCGTGCGGATCTCACTGGGCAGGCGCTCCGTCGGGAACGCCTCATCCGGGCATGACAGCAGGATGGAGTTGAAGCGCTCCGCCATTCCGGCCCGGAATTCCGGGTGCGAAAGGATGAACAGATCGTTGTTGCGCATTCCGTTCAGCACGCGCTCGCCGGCCTCGAGCGGACTCATCGTCGCAAGAGGGTTGAAGGGCGGACGCTGGCGTCCGTCCGGCAGCGGCGGCGGCGGCGGACGCGAACCCGGCGGACGGTTATCGGTGCTGACTCCGCCGGGACAGAACGCAGAGGTGCCGATATTCGTGCCCTCCAGTTCGATGCGCAGCGCTTCCATGATAGCGACCGCAGCGAATTTGGTCGAGGTGTAGATACCCGCGGTCACGGCCGGCAGCAGTCCGCTCATCGAGGCAGTGGTGATGAACTGGCCGCCTTCGTTGTGTTCCTTCATATGCGGCAGGATCACATTGACGCTGTGGTAGATCGCACCGAAATTCACATCGATGGATTGCTGCCATACTTCAGCAGATGACTCGCTCGCCTTGGCGAACGTCTTGATACCTGCATTGTTGACGACCACGTGGAGCTTGCCGTACTTGGCTTTCACGGCAGCCAGCAGCTGTACCCAACCATCATTCCCTACGACATCATGCTTGACCGGGAAGACCGGCGCGTCCTTCGGAAACAGCGGCAGTGCCTCGGCCAGGCGCTTCTCGTTGCGGTAACCGATGACCACATTCATGCCGGCAGCGGAGAAGGCTCGGGCAATGCCCAGGCCGATTCCATCCGATGAGGCCGTGATATAGGCAGTCTTGCCCTTTACATCCCGCATCGGCGGCGGCTGTGACACCGTCGGCTCCGGCGGCGGTGGCGGCCGCGGTCCGCCGCGCGGCGGTGGGCCCCCAGCCTGCTGCGCGATGGCCGCGGAACTTGCCCCGAGCGCCGCGAGCAGACCCGCGCCCGCTGCAAGTTTGCCGAGGAATTTACGCCGATCGCTTTGTTCCAGATCGGTTTCGGTCGATTTCATGAACGGTTCCTTTGTAGACATAGAGCCCCCTGAACTTATGTGGTTGATGTACGCGCCCTACCGTCCGAATGCCTCGCCGCCCGCTCTCGGGCTGGGCGGCGGCATCGGCTTTCCGGTGACCGGATTGGGATAGTGGTAGGGCTCGATGTAGTAATTCGGAAAAGTCATATACAGAACGGTCGGCGGCAGGTCCGGGTACGGCGGCCACTTCTCCGGTGTGGTATTCAAAATAGTGTTGTCGAGCCAACCGACCTTGTACCCCGAGTACATGTTGAACGGCCCATGCAACTTTTTGAACTGCCACACGCCATTCAACTTGACGAACTTGTCCTCGTAATAGTTGTGGCCCCAGCCGCCCGAACTCATCACGAAGGCGATGCAGCGGATCTCGGCGCTCACACCATCCGGATTGATGGTCGGTAGGCACTGAAACTGCTGGTGGTCGATCAGCGAGCCATCATGCGGTCCGAGGCGACCGAGTCCCACATGCATGTACTCGAACACTCGCGCGCGCCCCAGGAACACGCCCTTGCCTCCGATTTCCAGCGTCGCATCGGGCGCGAACAGGTCCGCCAGGTAGTGCCACTGCGCCTTATCGACGTAGTACCCGTACGCGTCCTGCACGATCTCGACATCGGTCAGATCCTGCAGCCGCTGGATGCGATCCCCCAGGCTGTTGAGCTGCTTCTCGATGCCCTGCAGCTCATTGGCGTCCTGCGCCTGGGCTGCTGCGGCACACATCGAAGTCAGCGCGATGGCGAGCATCAGGGCGGCGCGCGAGGCTAAGTGCTTCATGACTGGTTTGCGCATGTCCCTACTCCTGCTCGCCGGGAGTGGGTTTGCCGCTGACGGGATTGTTGTAGTGAAACGGCACTATGTGCAGCTTCGGGAAAGATTCGTAGACGACAGTCGGCGGCTTGTCTGGGGGGACCGTGGTGCTGGGCGGATCCATGGCAAAGGGCTTTGCCTGCCAGCCCTGATCGTAGTCGCCCCAGAAGGTCACGTAGTAGTGCAGCTTGCTGAATTTCCAGGTGCCCTTATCGTTGACGTATTCGTTCTCATAGACCCCGCCGCCCCAGCGTCCCTTGCCGCCGCGCGCCAATTGCACATCACTGCGCCAGCGCGCCTTGGCGGTGCGGTTGTCCTCGGATATGTTGATGATCGGCTGCACCATTACATAGTTATTGAGCTGCCCTTCTTCGAGGCCCGCGGGGCCCATCAGTGACAGGGCACGCTCGACATGGGCAATGCCGATGTAGACACCGCTTTGGCCGAACTCATAACTGGCATCGCGGCTGAACAGCGCGGCGGCTTTTTTCCACTGGCCTTTGTCGATGTAGTAGCCATACATCGCCTGCAGGTTCTCGATCGCGCGCACCGAATGCGCCCGCGCGAGCTGCAGTTCCTTCGCATCGGCGAGCGCCTCGAGCTTCCCGAGAGCATCATCGGGACGCTTGGGCGCTGTAAATGGCGCCCTGCTCTGAATCGCTCGCAACGTGCCATCGGCATAGTCATACGGCGGCACAAATACGGCGGGAAATGGCCGATACTGCGTCGGCGCCGGAGCATCGGCCGGAAAACTCTTGGCCACGGCGGATTGCCAATCGCCGGAGACCGGCTTCAGTGACGCCCAGCCTCCCTGGTACGGGGCTTCGAAATTCAGGAAGTACCGACGCGTGGCAATCTTCCACACGTCGTTCTCCTTCACATAGTCGTCTTCGATGATCGCATCGCCCCAGGTCGCCGACTTCTTGTACTCGCCGAGCAGGCCCCATTCGCGCCAGCGCGCATGAGCGCTGTGGCCGTCCGCAGCCACAGTGACCACCGGTTGCAGCTGCATGCGCAGATTGAGCCGACCGAAGGGCAGTCCGGGAGCCTCCTTCATGCTGCCGCCGCCATGGCGCGTCAGCAGCTCCTTGATGTGGGCCTTGCCCTTGTATACCCCGTCCACGCCCCACTGGAAGGCGCCGTCATCGGTGAACAGATCGGCCGCTTCGCCGAAGTAGCCCTTATCCGTGTAGTAACCGAATGCGCGCCCCAGCCGCTGGATCTGGGTGATTGCCTCGACGTAGCTGGTCTCCGCGGCAATCGACTTGATGCGGGTCTTGAGCGCGGCGAGCCGCGCAGCGTCGTCTTTCGCCAAGGCGGTCGTGCAGAGCGTGAGCCCCAGCAACAGGCCGAGAGCAAGCGGCGCTGCTTTGGAAGTGAAGGCCATAGGCACCCTTTCTTATGGTCTTTGTTGTCGTTGCGGAATCTACACCGCATTCCCACGCACTGCATACCGAAGCGCCGCATCACTCGGCCGTATCGCTGCAGGCCGCAGGTCCCTTCGGTACCGGTCTTCACGACCGGGTATCGACGGCCATTACCCTTTATAATCAATCTGTTATGAATGCATGTCACCACCCATCGGCCCGCGCCAAGGGGGGGGTGGGCAGCTGATTCCGCAAAGGTCCCGTAGCGGTGCGCTGGGATATACTTTGCGCATGACCGAGACCGTGCGCATCCTCTCGATCATTCCGCCGATGACACAGCTGAACACGCCGTATCCCTCCACGGCGTACCTCACCGGCTTCCTGCGCTCCCGCCACCACCGCGCCGCACAGGCGGACCTGTCGATTGGCGTGGCCCTCGCGCTGCTGTGCCCCGAGGGACTGCTGGCGATACGGGGTGAGGCGCGGGCATTGCCACCCGGGCGGCTCACGCCGGCGGTCGGTTTCTTTCTAGACCACTTCGAGGTCTACCGGACGACGATCGCCCGGGTCATCCGATTTCTACAGGGCCGCGATCCGAGTCTCGCGCATCGGATCGCCTCAAGGAATTACCTGCCGGAGGGTCCGCGTTTTCTTGCGCTCGACTACGGTGCGGGCGAGGAGGACACGGGCGACGCGCTGGAATGGGCGTTTGGCGCATTGGGGCTGCAGGACCGTGCCAAACACATTGCGACCCTTTATCTGAATGACCTGGCCGACGTCATACGCGATGCCGTCGATCCGCGGTTCGAGTTCGTGCGCTATGCAGAATCGTTGGCCGCGAGCCAGCCTGCGTTCGATCAGCTGCACGCCGCACTGCTTGCGCCACGCAGCCTGGTCGATGCGTGCCTGCATGAACTGACGCTGAAAGTGCTGGCACAACATCAGCCAAACTTGGTACTGATCACCGCGCCCTTTCCCGGGAATGTCTACGGCGCCTTCCGCGTGGCTCAGTCGATCAAGGAGCTTCAGCCGGCCACGGTGACGGTGCTGGGCGGGGGGTACTGCAACACCGAACTGCGCGCGATGCATGAGCCGAGGGTCTTTGAATATTTCGATTTCGTCACTCTGGATGCGGGTGAGCGACCGTTGCTGGCGCTCATCGAACATCTTCAGGACCGAAGACCGGCATCGCGATTGGTTCGCACGTATACCCGCGATCTTCACTACGTCGACCATACCGAACCGGACATCACACTCTCCGACACCGGCACGCCGACCTATGACGGGCTGCCGCTCAATGACTATCTGTCGTTGCTCGACATGCTCAATCCCATGCACCGCCTATGGTCGGATGGCCGCTGGAACAAACTCACGGTGGCGCACGGCTGCTACTGGAAGAAGTGCAGCTTCTGCGACGTGAATCTCGACTACATATCAAGGTACGACCTGGCGGTCACTGATGTGCTGATCGATCGGATCGAGGCGGTGATTGCCGAGACAGGGCAGACCGGTTTTCATTTCGTCGATGAAGCCGCGCCGCCAAAGGCGCTCAAGTCGCTGGCGAATGCCTTGCTGGCGCGCAAGCTCGGTATTTCATGGTGGGGCAATATCCGCTTCGAGAAGTCCTTCAACAAGAATCTGTGCCAGCTGCTTGCCGACAGCGGCTGCATCGCGGTGACCGGCGGGTTGGAGGTGGCCTCGGATCGGCTGCTCAATCTGATGAAGAAGGGCGTATCGGTCAACCAGGTCGCACGCGTGACGCGCGCCTTTTCCGACGCCGGAATCCTGGTGCATGCCTACCTCATGTATGGCTTCCCGACCCAGACAGCGCAGGATACCGTCGATGCCCTGGAATACGTTCGTCAGCTGTTCGCGGCCGGATGCATACAATCGGGCTTTTTTCATCGCTTCACCTGCACCGTGCATTCGCCCGTCGGCAAGCATCCCGAAGAATATGGCGTGACCCTGCATCCGCCTCGGGATCCGACCTTTGCCAGCAACGACATCAATTTCACGGACGCGACGGGCATCGATCACGACATATTCGGCGCCGCACTCAAGAAGGCCCTGTACAACTACATGCACGGCATCGGTCTGGATCTGGACGTGCGCACCTGGTTCGAATCTGAAGTACCGCGCACGCGGGTCCCCAAAACCTACGTCGCACGAGCGCTGAAGGCGCAATGAAAATCCAATCCAAGCGCTTTAGGGTGCCCCCGGGCGAGCAAGTCAATCTTGGCAAATGGCCGACAACCGTAGCTCCCGTATACAAGACCAAGCGCGCCTACAAGGAGTTGCTCGACGAGCACGTGCGCAAGCTGGCGTCTCTGCAGCGGCTGCTTTATGCCGACAACAGATATTCGCTGCTTCTGGTTTTCCAGGCAATGGACGCCGCCGGAAAAGATGGCGTCATCTCCCACATCATGTCAGGTGTAAATCCACAAGGATGCCGAGTCTATAGTTTCAAACACCCGAGCCAGACAGAACTTGAACATGACTTCTTGTGGCGAACCACTCGGGCATTGCCAGAACGGGGTCAGATCGGCATCTTCAATCGCTCCTACTATGAGGAAGTGCTCATTGCGCGTGTGCACCCGAAGATACTGCAGGCCGAAGAGCTGCCACCGGTAGCGTTGAAGGGATCCCTATGGCAAGGGCGATTCCGATCCATCGTTGACATGGAGAGGCATCTACATCGGAACGGGACGGTGATCGTGAAGTTCTTCCTGCACATTTCGGCCGAAGAGCAGCGAAAAAGATTCCTCCAACGAATCGTCGACCCGGACAAGAATTGGAAGTTCAACATGGCGGACATGGCAGAAAGAGCCTATTGGAAGCAGTACATGCACGCCTATGGCGAGTGTCTGCAGGCCACCAGCACCTCGGAAGCCCCTTGGTATGCCATACCGGCTGACGACAAGAGAAGCGCAAGATTGATTGTGTCTCAGATCATCCTGGACACCCTGAGGGATCTGCGGCTGACTTTTCCGAAGGTCAACGCGGCACGACGGCGAGAACTACACGAAATGCGCGCCCTCTTATCTCGCCGCTAGGTCCAGAATGCTGCCGCGGTCGATTGCGCTACTCAGAATTCGCCAGTTCAAGCAGAACATCGGCATGGCAAGGCGCCCCCACCGCACACCAACAGGCAAGATTCCTGCCCTTCAGGTGTAATCGGATCTCGCCAATGGTCGGCGGAGGAGCGGCCGACGCCCACACCGGTGAGGCAGTTCCGCTGATCCAGCGACGGTAGTCCGCAACTGCCGAATCGGCCGAATACCCCGGACCTATGCGCATGGGGTTACCCCAACGCGTGCTTCGATCGACCTTGATCGTGTTGCTTGGCATGCGCCAGCCTGCTCTTCGCTGAAGCTGTACCCGCCGAGGCATCACCGTCAGAGCGCCGTCATAGCAATGACCGCCCTTCCCATGATTTGGTCGCATTTCCAATTGAACCACTGCAACGCTCAAGATAAGTCTCGCCCCGCAAATTTTTCCGCTTCGCCGCCATCCCGACCTTGAAAACCACTTCTGCCACCCTAGTTACCCCGACGCGCCCGGAACAACTGACCGGGCGCCAATCATCTTAACTTCGGAGGACGTTTCGATGGCCACTTCACGTGAACCCTGGTCCGTCGTGTCGCAGCTGCAGAATGAGATTAACCGCGTCTTCGGAAATCTCGAGGATGGCGGTACCAGTAGTGCCACAGCACAATGGGTGCCAGCAGTGGACGTAGCGGAGTATTCGGACCGCTTTGAACTGCTGATTGATCTGCCCGGAGTGGATCCGAACGCAGTGGATATCACTCTGGACAATGGCGTGCTGAGCCTCTCAGGCGCCCGTCAAAACGAGAGATCGGCTGCGGCTGCCCAAGAGCAGCCGCAGCAACAGCGGTTCGAACGCCAGCAAGGCCGGTTTTATCGGCGCTTCATCCTGCCCGACACGGCAGATGCCGAGAATGTTCGTGCCTCGGGTCACAATGGCGTATTGGAAATCTCGATCGCCAAACATGCGAAGGCGAAGCCGCGCCGCATCGCGGTGACCTGAAAATCGCCGGCACGGAATACTCGCCGTGCCGGCGATTCCATCGTTCGCCAGCAGTGAGTGGGACGACACAGGGAACGTAAGCGGATTCCGACGGCCGTTTGAGCTGTCCTTACCCAAGGCTCCCCTGAAAGGTCGCCGCAGGTGGGCGCTCGCGATTGATAATGACCCCAGGAGGCCCGACCAGAATCGCGGCCATGAGCAGGGAGGTTGTGCAAATGACCGATGTGATCGACCGTATGGTCTCTTGTGGGATTAGCGGCCTAGATGACATTTTGCGTGGAGGTTTCCCCGAACACTGTCTGACCCTGATCACCGGCGTTCCGGGCACGGGCAAGACAACTCTCGCGATGCAGTTTCTGTTGGAGGGCGCGGCTCGCGGCGAGTCCTGTTTATATGTCACCTTGTCGGAAACGAAGACTGAAATTCAAAAGATCGCGCGCAGTCACGGCTGGGATTTGAGGCGGATAACCATCGTTGAATTGGTGCCCTCTGAGAACAAGCTGTCCGCCGACGCACAACTCACCGTCTTCAATCCTTCCGAACTCGAACTTGGAGAGACAACGGAGGCGATGATTGCAGCGGTCGATACTCACAAGCCCACCCGGCTGGTCCTCGATTCCCTATCTGAGATCCGCCTGATCGCCCAAAGCGGTCTGCGATATCGTCGACAGATACTGGCGCTGAAGCAGTTTTTCAGCGGTCGTCAATGCACCGTCCTGATGCTCGATGACAAGACCGGTGGGGCTGAGGATGATCACCTGCAAAGCATTGCTCACGGCGTGGTGTCCCTGGAGCTGACTTCCAATCAGTTCGGGGCGGAACGCAGGCGTTTGCGCATCTGCAAGATGCGCGGCGTATCGTTTCGAGGTGGCCTGCACGATTTTCGAATTCGGCGCGGCGGTCTGGAGGTGTATCCCAGGCTGATCGCAGCGGAGCATCCGGCTGAATTTCGCGAAGAAAATCTGCCCAGCGGCAATGCGCAGCTCGACGCACTTCTGGGGGGCGGACTACCCGCAGGCACCAGCACACTGCTTATAGGACCGGCCGGCACCGGAAAATCCACTATTGCGACACAGTTCGCCGTGTGCGCAGCCGCGCGGGGTCAGCGGAGCGCGCTGTTCGTCTTTGATGAAAACATCGGTACTTTCCGTTCGCGCTCGCGCAAGCTCGGCCTCAGCGTCGACGCCGGTATGCGGGATAATCTGATCACCATCCAACAAGTCGATCCGGCCGAACTGTCATCCGGTGAGTTCGGCAACGTCGTCAGGCGCGCCGCCGAGGGGAAAGACGGCTACGACTTGCCCGCGAAGATAATCATCATCGACAGTCTGAACGGGTATCTCAATGCTATGCCGGAGGAAAAATTCCTGACCGCCCACATGCACGAACTCTTGGCTTTTCTTGGACAGCAGGGAGTTGCGACGATCATGTCCGTAACCCAGTCCGGCATGGTCGGAACGATGCAATCGCCGGTCGATACCACCTATCTAGCAGACAATGTGGTGCTGCTGCGCTATTTCGAGGCCGGGGGTAGTGTGCGCCGCGCCCTGTCCGTGGTGAAGAAGCGCAATGGACACCACGAACGGACCATTCGCGAGTTCGACATGGACAGCGAAGGCATACGAATCGGTGAGGCGCTGTCTGCCTTCCACGGCGTTCTCACGGGCGTCCCCTCCTACGTTGGCGACGACGGCAAGTTGATCGGCAAGAAATGACCGGCCATGCCAATTGATTCCGGCGCGACAGACTGCACCTCTCCTCTGGAATGGCGCGTCCTGGTGTTGCCACCCACGCGCGCCGACGCGGCTGCCCTTCAAGCATTGTTTGCCGCACGCCAAATCGCCTGCGAAATTGTGGCCGACATGCAGGCCTTGTGCAGCAAGATTCCGGAAGGCGTAGCCGCCGTCGTCATTTCCGAGGAAGCGCTCACCGCCAACCCCGATCCTCTCATCGCCTGCGTGAACGGTCAGTCGGTTTGGTCTGACCTGCCCATCTTGGTGTTGTCGCGCTCCGGAGCCGAATCCATGTCGCTTGCGCCGATGCTGGGCCGCCTCGGCCATGTGAGCGTGGTAGAGCGGCCCGTGCGCATGACCACATTGGTGAGTCTCGTGCGCTCGAGTATTCGCGCGCGTGACCGTCAATATCAGGTGCGCCAGCATATGGTCGCACAGGCTCAGGCGGAGGCGGCGCTACGGGAAGCTGAAACCACCGAACGCGCGGCGCGGACCGAGGCCGAACGCGCCGGACGAATCAAGGATGAATTCCTGGCCACCTTGAGTCACGAATTGCGCACCCCGTTGCATGCCATCCTAGGATGGTCGCTGGTGCTGCGTAGGATTGGGGATGTGCCCGCGAAGATTTCGGAAGGGTTATCGGTGATCGAGCGCAATGCGCGCTCCCAGGCGCAGATCATCAGCGACCTGTTGGACATGAGCAGGATCATCAGTGGCAAGGTGCGCCTCGATGTGCAACGCGCTGACCTGGTGAGCATTTTGGAGGCTGCACTGGACACCGTGCGGCCGGCGGCGGAAGCGAAGTCAATTCACCTGCAGTCGGCATTGGATCCGCTGGCGGGACCGGTCCGCGGAGATCCGAGCCGCCTGCAGCAAATCTTCTGGAATCTGCTCACCAACTCCGTGAAATTCACCCCCAAAGGCGGTCGCGTACTGGTGAGCCTCGAGCGCGCCAACGCGCATTTGGAAGTGACGGTCACTGATAACGGCGAGGGCATCGATGCGGGATTTCTGCCGCATGTATTTGACCGCTTCCGCCAGGCCGATGGCGCCACGGACCGTCGTCATGGCGGCCTGGGTCTGGGCCTGTCCATTGTGAAGCAGCTGGTGGAACTTCACGGCGGAAAGATCAGCGTGAAGAGTGCCGGCAAAGGCATGGGATCGGCATTCCGCGTCATCCTTCCAGTGATGCTGGTCGTTGATGAACCGCGCAAGGAGACAACAAGCCACCACCCCGCCGAATCGGTCTATCGCGAGCCGGTCGCGGATTCCCCGCACCCGAATCTCCGCACCTCTAAAATCCTGGTCGTCGATGATGAGGGCGATGCGCGCATGTTGATCCGCGCGCTGCTCGAGGAGTGTGAGGCTGAGGTGATGACTGCCAAATCCGCTGATGAAGCAATGACGCTCCTCGGGACCTACAATCCCGATCTGCTCATCAGCGATATCGGAATGCCGGATGAGGATGGATATCAACTGATGCATCGCGTGCGCGCATTGCCCGGCACGCGCGGTCAAATCCCGGCGATTGCGCTCACCGCCTATGCACGCGTCATCGATCGCGTAAAGGCCATTCAGGCCGGGTATCAGATGCATCTGGCCAAGCCCGTCGAACCTGCGGAGCTGATCGCCATGGTGGCCAGCCTGATCGGACGCGCACCGGCGGATCCGCGTTAGGCGACGCTTATTGGGTCCGCAGCTCCAGTTTCTTGAAGTCAGCCGGAACAACGAAGGCATCGGCGCTGGCACTATCGGTCGACACCGACACCAGCTGTGATGACACGGTCATCAGGGCAACATCGCCCGCCGGCACCGGCACAGGGGTCGTAGTCACTGCGGGGGCGGCAGCGGGTGCATCTGCGTCATCCTTCTTCTTGTGGAACAGGCCGCCGAGTTTCCCGGCAATGGCTCCGGAGAGGCCGCCGGAGTTGCCCGAACTGCCTGAATCGTCGCTCTGGCTCGATTGACTCTGGGCCTTGGAATCCTTGCACTGCGCGCCCCCCATGGCGAGCGTAAAGCTGCTCTTCACGGGGTAGCCCTTCATGTCCTGCAATTTGGTCGCGACTTCGCTCCAGATGCCCTGATACTGGCTGAACAAAGCCTTGGCCCTCTGGCTCGCATCCTCCATGCTTGCCTGATCCAGGCCCATCTTCGCGGCGTAGGCACCATAGAACTTGCGGGCCTCGGCATTTTCGGAGAAGCCGGTCGACATCCACTGATCGAGCACGATGGCGACTTCGCAGATCGATCCGGATTCCTTGTCCCGGCAGGGCTGCGCGGCGGTGATGATTGCGCGTTCTGCGTCATAGCCACCGAACTGCGCCTTCTCACCGCTCTTGCTGACAGAGACTTTGGCGGGCAGCCATTCGCACTTGGACTGGTCTACGGCAGATGCCGGCTGGCGATCGGCATTCGAGTTCATCTGGTCTGCGGCCTTCTGCATCTGGGCCCGCATCTGCTCGAAAGTGGTCTCGGTGTATTGCTTCTTGTTGGGGATCAGATGATCGATCTTGCCCTCATCGAGCAGCACGATGTCGGCGCTCGGTCCCACGGAATTGCGGGCGAGGAAACCGATCAGCTTTGACTGCATCTTCATGTCGCTGTCGGTGCGCGATCTGTTGCCTGAAATCGTGGTCTTCGAAGTCCCCGACATATTGGCGAAGGCCATGGCACCGACGCCATCGACGGACATGCTGCGCGTAATCGTGACATCGGCCCGTACCGGTGTGGTGGCACCGAAACTGACGGCGACAGCGGCAATGAGCGCAGCGCGCAATGTGTTCTTATTCATGCCATCCCCCTTATTCTGTAATGATCTGGCACATCAAGCGGGGGATGCTAGCAAGAAACCGCTACTTCGCCAGCCTCTAACGGCCAAGCCCAAGAGATGAACCCAGTGGGTCTGCAGTGCAGCATGCCGGGTGGCGTCGAAAGTCTAGCCGGCATCCCCGCCGGGTGGCGGAACCGGCACCGCTGCCCGTCGGGACGCCAATTGCCGCAACGCCTCGCGGGGCAGGTCATCGAGCCCCGCCTCGCCATGCGCCGCCATCTTGCGCAGCATGCTGTTGGTCCAATAGGCAGCGATGTGCTTGGCAATGCCGGCGATCGCATCCTCGCGCACCGGCTCGAAGCGAAAGAAATTGCCGATGTCATTCGCCATCTTGACGAGCTGCCCGGCGCGGTCGTGTGCGTGCTCGCTCATGCGGTGCAGCCTACTTGACCAGGGCGCTCTTGAGCAGGGATTCCTGAGTCTGCGTGAACTTGCGGAATCGTTTCTGCCACTCTGAAGGGTGGCTGACTCGCGTCGCCTGGACGGCGGTCACCTTGTATTCAGGACAATTCGTCGCCCAGTCCGAATTGTCAGTGGTAATGACATTGGCACCCGAGTCGGGGAAGTGGAAGGTGGTGTACACCACGCCCGGCTGCACCCGTTCGGTGACCTTGGCACGCATCACCGTGTCACCGGCGCGGCTGGCGATACCGACCCAATCGCCCTCGCTGATGCCGCGCTCTTCGGCATCGGTGGGGTGAATCTCCAGGCGATCTTCGTCATGCCAG
This sequence comes from Steroidobacteraceae bacterium, assembly GCA_036498905.1. Lineage (GTDB taxonomy): Bacteria > Pseudomonadota > Gammaproteobacteria > Steroidobacterales > Steroidobacteraceae > DAIDKA01. Next base: position 21,128 of record DASYER010000054.1, read on the forward strand.
CGGTTGTTTTCGGTACGACGGGTCTGCGCCCCCACGTTGTACTGACTCAGGATGCGGCCGGTGGTCAGTATCAGCGGAAAGCGGACATTGACCTTCTCGGCCGTCGGCACGTACTCGGTGACCAGGAACTTGCCCTTGCCGCGCACGAATCCCCCGACATGCATGGTCGGCGTGCCCTGCGGATGTTCCGCGTTACACGGCCACTGGATGCTGCCTAGCTCTTCGAGCAGGGCATAGCTCACATTGCTGAAGGTCGGAGTCAGGCGCGCAATCTCCTCCATGATCTGCGACGGATGCGTATAGTTCATCGGAAAGCCGACGGCATTGGAGAGCAGCTGCGTGATCTCCCAATCGGCATAACCGGACTTCGGCTTCATCACCTTGCGCACGCGCGAGATGCGCCGCTCGGCATTTATGAAGGTTCCGTCCTTCTCCAGGAACGAGGACCCGGGCAGAAATACATGGGCGAATTTTGCCGACTCGTTCAGGAACATGTCCTGCACGATGATGCACTCCATCGAAGTCAGGGCCGCGGTGACGTGCTGCGTATTCGGATCGGACTGGGCAATGTCCTCCCCTTCGATATACAAGCCCTTGAACTCGCCATCAAGAGCGGCCTCGAACATGTTCGGGATGCGCAGGCCCGGATCGTTACGCAGCGACACGCCCCAATCGGTCTCGAACTGATGCCGAACCGCATCGTCGGCGACGTGCCGGTAACCCGGGAACTCATGGGGGAATGAGCCCATGTCACAGGAACCCTGAACATTGTTCTGACCGCGCAGCGGATTGATGCCGACGCCTTCGCGGCCCACATTGCCGGTGGCCATCGCAAGGTTGGCGATGCCCATCACGGAGGTTGAGCCCTGGCTGTGTTCGGTGACCCCGAGCCCGTAGTAAATCGCCGCATTGCCGGCCGTGGCATACAAACGCGCGGCGGCGCGCACGGAAGCGGCCGGCACGCCGGTTGTGGCTTCCATGGCCTCCGGAGAGTTCTTCTCCAGCGCAACGAACGTACGCCACTTCTCGAACGCCGGCTGCTCGCAGCGCTCGCGCACATAGTCCTCCTTCACCAGGCCTTCCGTGACGATGACATGGGCCAGGGAATTGAGCAGCGCAACATTGGTGCCGGGACGCAGTTTCAGATGGTGCGTGGCAGCGACCCGCGGCGTGCGCACCAGGTCAATGTGCCGGGGATCGGCCACGATCAGTTTGGCGCCCTGGCGCAGGCGCCGTTTCATCTGCGAGCCGAATACCGGATGCGCGTCGGTCGGGTTCGCGCCGATCACGAAGATCACATCGGCCTTCATGACCGAATCAAAGCTCTGCGTCCCAGCCGACTCGCCGATGGTGTTCTTCAGCCCATATCCGGTCGGGGAGTGGCACACGCGTGCGCAGGTGTCCACGTTGTTATTGCCGAATCCGGCCCGGACCAGTTTCTGGACCAGGTAGGTCTCCTCGTTAGAGCAGCGTGAGGAGGTAATGCCGCCAATCGAATCACGTCCGTACTTGGCCTGGATGCGTTTCAGCTCCGAAGCTGCGTATCCGATCGCCTCCTCCCACGACACTTCCCGCCACGGATCGGAGATCTTCGAGCGGATCATGGGTTTGAGAATGCGGTCGGTATGCGTGGCATAGCCAATCGCAAAGCGCCCCTTCACACAGGAGTGGCCATGATTCGCGTGCCCATCCTTGTTCGGCACCATGCGCACGACTTCCTCGCCCTTCATTTCAGCGCGGAAGGAACAGCCAACACCGCAATACGCACAGGTCGTGATGATGCTGTGTTCGGCTTGGCCCTTTTCGATCAGCGTTTTCTCGGACAAGGTGGCTGTGGGGCAGGCCTGTACGCAGGCGCCGCAGGATACGCATTCGGAGTCCATGAAGGACACCGCCTGGCTCGCCGCAACTTTCGAATCGAAGCCGCGACCCTGGATCGTCAGCGCCAGGGTGCCCTGTTGTTCGTCGCAGGCACGCACGCAGCGCGAGCATACGATGCACTTGCTCGGATCGAAGGTGAAGTAGGGATTGCTTTCGTCCTTCTCGGCCTTGAGATGGTTTTCGCCTTCATAGCCGTAGCGCACCTCCCGCAACCCGACGACTCCCGCCATGTCCTGCAGTTCGCAGTGACCGTTGGCCGGGCAGGTCAGACAGTCCAGGGGATGGTCGGAAATGTACAGCTCCATGACATTGCGGCGAATGTCCGCAATCTGGCTGTTCTGCGTCGTGACCTTCATGCCCTGCGCCACCGGCGTGGTACAGGAGGCCGGCAGTCCCTTCATGCCCTCGATCTGCACCAGGCACAGCCGGCACGAACCGAACGCTTCCAGTTGATCGGTCGCACACAGCTTCGGAACCTTCACATCGCACAGCGCGGCGGCGCGCATCACCGAGGTACCCTCCGGCACGGTCACTTCGCATCCGTCGATGTTCAACGTGACGTTCTTCGCACTCGAGCGTTGCGGAGTACCGAGATCATTTTCGACGATGGATTGCATGGCGATGTCCTTTAGGCTGGGACGCGAGTCCGCGCCGAGGTGACAAAATCTTCCGGGAAATGATTGATGGCAGACAGCACCGGGTATGGCGTCAGACCGCCGAGCGCGCACAGTGAGCCGTAAGTCATGGTGTCGCACAGATCGCGCAGGAGTTCTTCCTGCTTAGCCGGATTGTTGCCGGCGATCAGGCGGTCGATGACTTCGACGCCGCGCGTTGAACCGATCCGGCAGGGCGTGCACTTGCCGCAGGATTCGATGGCGCAGAACTCCATCGCGTAGCGGGCCTGCGCTGCCATGTCGACCGTATCGTCGAATGCGACGATACCGCCGTGACCCAGCATGCCCTTGATGTCGGTGAACGCTTCGTAATCGAGCCTGGTATCGAACTGGGCCTCAGGCAGGTACGCGCCCAATGGGCCGCCCACCTGCACGGCGCGGATCGGCCGGCCGCTCAGGCTGCCGCCGCCATAGTCGTACAACAGTTCGCGCAATGTGATGCCGAAGGCCTTCTCGATCAGGCCGCCGTGTTTGATGTTGCCGGCAAGCTGTATCGGCAAAGTGCCGCGGGATCGACCCATCCCGAAGTTCTGATAATGGTCGGCGCCCTTCTCCAGAATGATCGGAACGGAGGCCAGGGTGATCACGTTGTTGATCACCGTCGGCTTGCCGAACAGGCCCTGGATCGCGGGTAGCGGCGGCTTGAAGCGTACCTGGCCGCGCTTGCTCTCCAGCGATTCGAGCAGCGAGGTCTCCTCGCCGCAGATATAGGCGCCGGCACCGGAGCGCACCTCGAGGTCAAAGCGCTTCCCGGTGCCGAGAATATTCTCGCCAAGGTAGTGCTTCTCGTAGGCAGCCGCGATCGCCGCATTGAGCGCGGCCTTGGCGTCCGGATACTCCCAGCGCAGATAGATGTAGCCGCTGGTCGCACCGGTTGCGATGCCCGCGATGGTCATCCCTTCGATGAGGACGAACGGGTCGCCCTCCATCAGCATGCGATCCGAGAAGGTACCCGAATCCCCCTCATCGGCATTGCACACGATGTATTTCTGCGGGGCATTCACACCCAGCACGGTCTTCCACTTGATGCCGGCCGGGAACGCCGCGCCACCGCGGCCACGCAAGCCGGAAGCAGTTACTGCAGCGACGATCGCCGCCGGCTCCATGTCCAGGGCGGCCTTCAGACCCCTATAACCATCATGCTGCAGATAGTCCTCGAGACTGCGTGGATCGGTGATGCCGACCCGTGCAAAAGTCAGCCGCTCCTGCTTCTTGAAGTATGCAATCTCTTCGGTGGGTCCATGCGCCAGAGCGTGGAGTGCCCCACTAAGAAATCCCGCATCAAACAGAGCCGCGATGTCAGCGGGCCGCACCGGACCATAGGCGACTCGGCCGGCCGGGGTCGCGACCTCCACCAAAGGCTCGAGCCACAGCAGCCCGCGCGAGCCATTGCGAATGACTTCGATGTCGATGCCGCGACGCTGGCCTTCGGCCAGGATGGCACGCGCCGTCGCATCCGACCCGACACTGCGGGCGGCGGCATCGCGCGGCACATATATTCGTGTCGTCACGACTTGCCTGCGGCGGCGGTCACGCGAGTCTCTTGCATCAGCTCATCGAAGCGCTGCGCCGAGACCCGCCCATGCAACTCGTGATCGATCATGATGGAAGGACCGAGCGCGCAGTTTCCGAGGCAATACACAGGCTCCAGACGAATCGCACCGTCGGCGGTCGTGCCATGAAAGTCCACACCCAGTGTGCGCTTGGCATGCGCTTCGACGGCAGTGGCACCGACTGCCTGACAGGCCTCGGCGCGGCACAGGTGCACGATGTGCCGTCCGCCCGGCTCCTGGCGAAAATAATGATAGAAGCTCAGCACCCCGTGAACCTCGGCGATCGACAGATTCAGTTCGCGCGCAATCAGGGGCACGGCCTCCTTCGGAACGAAGCCGACCTTCTCCTGAACGGCATGCAGGATGGGAATCAGGGGTGCCGGGATTGACTTCATCGCTGCACAGATGTCCAGGATGGCATCGCTCTGAACTCGCGACACCACCGGGCCGAGTGCATTCGTATTAACGATCTGAACGTTCGCCATCAGGACTCCACGCCACCGCGCCGTCGGAGTTTACTACCTGGGCGAGCTGAGACAGATTCGCCTCATGAATTTGTGCTATTTGCGTCTCAAAGCAGCTTCGGTATATGAACTGGCAAACATATATCGCTAGTGCCCGGCGAGATGGCCCAGCAGTTTTCCGATTGCATCGAAGATGCCCGTCAGGTTTGCGTTCGCATGCAGCAATGGCAGCAGGACCGCGATCGAACCGAGCGATGACCCCAGCAGTTGCCCGAAAGAGCGCAAATCAAAAGGCACGACGCGCATGGTCTCGATGCGCGTGAACATCGTACCCAGTGCTGACAGCTCGGTGAGCTCGCGCACCTCTTCGACCGCCGACTCCGCACCGCGACTTCGTTCAAGCCAGCGCTTCTCGACCACCCGGCTGTGCTCGGTTACGCGCTCGCGGTAGAGCGAGAGTGCACGCTGCTTGCTGCGGTAGAGCTGAGCGGTGAACATCAGTAACGGCAACGTGAACAGCAATGGCGCAATGATCGCAAATCCGACCAGCGGCCCCCATACGGGCATGGCTGACAAGTCATAGTGCAGGATCGCGATTTCATAACCGACCGTGGCCGCGATATTGCTGATGCCGTAAGCGAGAATGAAAACCGCAAACCGGCCCTGCGTCGCGCTGATGAACCCGATTCCACCAGTGAGGTCCGGATGAGCGGGATGCAGCTCCAGGCGCAAGCGGCTGACACGCTTGAGATAGACGGTCCACATCACGATCTTCCATACGAACCGCAGCCATGTGTAATTTAGCACCGGAAGCGCGATCAGAAACTCCCAGGCCCCGGCCGCGGTCAATGTGCGCCAATGCGTGTAATCCTTTACGTGCCAAGTGGGCAAAGGTTGTGTTGAGAATTCCGGGACTAAAATGGCCAGCGACAGCGCGTAAGCGATAGCGACGAACGCGATTTCGGGCCAGACCGACAAGCGCAGGCGGCGTATCATCACGTGCACGCCATGCAGCTTCTGCATGTCCTGCGCGCGTATGATTCCGCAGTCGATGAACTGTCGATCGGCGGTGCGCGTGCTTACTTCGGCAATCGGCTCGGCAAGCATGAACAGTGGCATCGCGATCAGGAACTGTGCGTGGGCGGCGAAGTCCGCAAAAAAGTTCGTGGTGACCATGCCGCCCCCGAACAGTCCGTTGCACACGGCAAGAACGGCAACCGGCACCCAGGTCAGCATCACGACGATGGCGCAGCGCTTGAGTATGCAGAAGCGGCCATCCTGCGGCGCATGAAGCACCGCAAACAGGCGATTCAGGCGATCGCCGTCGAATAGTGAAAAGTGTGCCTCAGCAGCCACGTTCGAATCGGAAGGCATTTGTTGGAGCAACATGCATGATCAACTCCGAGAATATCGCGCAAATGCGGGTCGAAGACCTGATCGATGCACTTGCCGGCAGACACCCATCACCTGGTGCCGGGGCGGCCGGGGCCGTTACTTTGGCGCTCGCCGCCGCATGCACCGCAAAGGCAGTGGCAATCAGCTTCGTCCATCAACCGGACCATGCCATTCTGCGGCACTCCGGGCTGGCACTGGAAGCCATTGGCCGTTTTGCCCTGGCGGGAGCTGACCGCGACGCCGAGACCTTTGCCGCCTTTATCAAGGAACATACGCCGGGGGCGATTGCCCGGGTGATCCGTGAGGGCGACAGGATCGGCCACCTGATCGATGTCCTGGCAAGCGTCATTGAGAGGGTCGCGCCGCACATCGAGTCGAACATGGCCGGCGATCTGACTGCCGCACGTGCGCTGGCGGACGCCGCCCGGCAGATTCAGGCGGCGAACGCGACGGAAGCTCGCGTCCAGAAAGCGGCTCTCGATTCCAGGTTCTGATGCCGCCTCAATCGCTGCAGGAAAAGTTCTCTGCCAGCTCGCTATTGCCCTTGCCCTGGTACTGCGCGTGCTTCGGATAGGGGCACAATGGCCGACTGCGCCCTGGAAATGCCGCGCCGGTAGCGATGACCTGTGACGGCGCATGCCCCTGCTCCACCCAGTCAACGACGGCCGAGAGCATGTCGAAGTGATCCAACGTCGCCTCCCCTCCCCCACAGTGCCCCATCCCGGGCACCACGAACAGGCGGCTCCAGTCGGCAATCGGGCCCGGACCGTTATCGGCGGCAAGCCGCTCGTAATACCTGATGGTGTCCAACGCCGAGAACCACGGATCGCTGGCGCCGTGGTAGAAAATCAACTTGCCTCCGTGAGCGGTGAAAGAGGACAGGTTGGTCCATGCATCGGTATCGCCGGCCATTTCGCGTGCATCGTGCGCGACCGCCGCCTCGGCATCGACATCCATCTGCACACCCTTGGCCGATGGCCCCTCGGGATTCGTTCCGCCGTTGAGCAGGCCCGGAATTGTGCGCCCGCTTGCGGCAATGCCAGTGTCATACAGGAAGCCGGGGTACACCTGCCGGCCCGAGGTTGTCTTCGGTCCGGCAAAGCCGCGCTGAATGGCGTGTACCTGGGCGGCCGACAGACAGGAATCGCTCTTCGCCCCCTTGCACTGCAGTACCTGCGGATCAAAGCCGCAGCCGTGCACATTGAAGATCATGCCATCGCGCACACCGTCGAGCGCATCACAGGATTTCAGTAGCCCATCGATCACCAGCTTGCGGTCGGATGCCGACAAGGCTTGTGCGGTGAGCGGACGGCCCTGCGCATCTTTCGGCGCTGCCGAATTCAGCGCGGTCGTGACCCATCGGGTCGCAAGATTGGAATAGTTTGTACGCATCGCCGGCGAGCCGACCACGATGCCATCGAATTCTCCGGGGTAGCGTTGGGCGGCAATCATTGCCTCGCGCCCGCCAGTCGAGCAGCCGACAAAGTAACTGTGCGCGGCGGGCTGCGCGTAGTGCGCCGCCAACAGCGGCCGCGCGACATTCATTACCTTACCGATCGATTGATAGAGGAAGTCGAGTGCGGCCTGCTGATCGGACAGAAAGCTCGCATCGAATACCGCACCCTCATGCCCCGAGTCACTGCTCACGACGGCGAAACCGCGGGTCAGCGCCGCGGTATCTCCCGCAGCGGTCGCACCCACCGGAGGCGTGACGGATCCGTTCAATCCGCCACCGCCTTGGTAGAGCAGACGTCCATTCCACTGTTCCGGCATCGCAACCGCGAAGCGGATTCCATACTCCTTGCCGTCGCGACCCTTATGGGCCTCGATGATTCCATCAACCCGGCAGTAGGCCGGCAGACTGCCGGCGGGCGTGGGAGCGCCGCCCGGGGATGCCGGCAGCGGGCCGGCGGGCACCAGCGTCGCCTTCTGAATCGAGACCATGGCTCCCGCAAGGGAGAACTTCAAAAGCGCGCCACAATCCGCGGCGGCTTGTGCAACGCCGCACGATCCCAGCCACAGCATCGACCACGCACACACAACAGACAGACCGCGACGGGGCATAGCTTTTCTTCCCGGTGAACCTAAGGATTCAATACTAGACGCCGGCTATCGCGCGCACGAGCCCTCGAGCCCGGAAGGCGCGCGGCGAAAGGCGCGCCTGTCGGGAAAAGAACCGCGTGAAGTATGCGGCATCTTCAAACCCGAGTGCGTACGCGATCGTGCGCACCGGATTGTCGGTATAGAGGAGTTGCCGCTTCGCTTCAAGCGCAATCCGGGCATGCACAAGCTGGATGGGCGTCTGGCCGGTCATCGCGAGGCAGGCACTGCGCAGTCGTGACTCGGATACATTCAGCACGGCGGTGTACGTAGTCAACGGTTCGCTGCTGCGATAGCGGCTCTCGATCAATTCACTGAAGCGTGCGACCAGCCGACGCTGCTGCCCGATGACCGGATCCGCCGAACTCGGGCGTTGCTGGGTGAGTCGCAGTACATTGGCGAGCAGTACTTCCAGCCAGCCGTGCAGGGCCAGACTGTGCCCACTCGAGGAGCGCGCAAACTCGCGTGCCAGCATGCGGAACGCCTGCGCGAGGTCCGTGGCGCGCAGCGCCTTCGACTCAATCTCCAGGGTCGTCGGCACCGCGAACAACGCGCCGATCTCCGGCTCATGACGCACCAGATCGTGCTGCAGCTCCACGGAAATAGAGGCCACAAAGCCAGTGGTCCCCGGTTCGAACTCAAAACCGTGCACCGACCCGGCCGGCATGAGCATCAGCGCAGGCGGTCGGAATTGCGTTCGGCCGCCCTCGGCCTGCGCGACCCCGCGGCCGCGTGCCACAAAAATCATCTGATGCAGCACCTGGTGCAGATGCGGATCGATCTTCCAGTGATGCCGTGCGCTGCGTGCCTCGATGGTTTCGACATGCAGCAACGGCCCGGAAACTCGGCGTGGCGCCTCGCCGTAGAGGAAGTAGGTGGGGATGCCATGCTGGGCGGCGCGCTGGGGCATAGTCGAATGTAGAGGCATTCGGGAGGAAAAGTCCAACTTTACACCGGGTTCTGACAGGTTCTGCCAGTCCCCGTGGCGGTAAAGTGCAAGTAGACGCGGCGCGGAAGTAGTCGAACATGCGAACTCAGGTTGTGATTGTCGGTGCCGGTCCCGCCGGCCTGTTGCTCGGCCAACTCTTGCACCGTGCGGGCATCGCTGCGGTGATTCTCGAGCGCCACTCGGCCCAGTACGTGCTGGGCCGCATCCGCGCCGGCGTGCTCGAACAGGTCACCGTGGATCTGCTGGATGAGGCGGGCGTGGGCACGCGCATGCATCGGGAGGGTCTGGTGCATGAAGGCTTCGGGCTGCTGGTGAACGGCACGCCGCATCGGGTCGATCTGCATGCCCTCACCGGCGGGGCCACCGTGCTGGTCTATGGCCAGACCGAGCTGACGCGTGATCTCATGGAAGTCCGCGCAGCCGCCGGAGTGACCACGGTGTACGAGGCGCAGGATGTCGCCGTCGCGGATTTCGCCGGCTCGCAATCCTTCGTCACCTATCGTCATGACGGCCGCGAGCACCGCATTGACTGCGAGTTCATTGCCGGATGCGACGGCTTTCACGGTGTTTGCCGCGCCAGCGTGCCGCCCGGGGCGTGCCGCGAATACGAAAAGGTCTATCCCTTCGGCTGGCTGGGGATGCTGTCCGATACGCCGCCGCTACACGAGGAACTGCTTTACGTGAACAGTTCGCGCGGCTTCGCACTGTGTTCCATGCGCAGCCGTACGCGCAGCCGCTACTACCTGCAGGTGCCACTCGGCACCGACGCGGCAACCTGGAGCGATGATGCATTCTGGAACGAGCTGCACCAGCGCCTGGATGAGCAGGCACGCGAGCAGCTCATCACGGGCCCCTCGATCGAAAAGAGCGTCGCACCGCTACGCAGTTTCGTCGCCGAGCCGCTGCGCTTCGGTCGCCTGTTCCTGGCAGGAGATGCCGCGCACATCGTGCCACCGACGGGTGCGAAGGGCCTAAACCTCGCCGCGACGGATGTTCGCTACCTGGCGGCCGCGTTTATCGAGTACTTTCAGGAACGCAGTAGCGCAGGGATCGACGAGTACTCGGGGCGCTGTCTGCGCCGGGTCTGGCGTGCGGCGCGATTCTCGTGGTGGTTCACCTCGCTCATGCATCGCATGCCGGGTGAGGACACGATGGCGACCAAGCTGCGCGATGCGGAGCTCGACTACTTGTTGCATTCCGAGGCCGCGCTGCGCACGCTCGCCGAGAATTACGTGGGACTGCCGCTCGACTTCGCCGAATTTCAGCGGGAATGAACATGCCAAGATCCAGCCTCCTCGTCTGTGCAGCCGCGATACTGAGGGCTACGTACTCGCTGGCCGCTCAAGGCACGGATTCGATCGTCGAACTGCGCGTGGACGCCTCCCACCCGGGTCCCACCATTGATCGCAACATTTTCGGCCAGTTCGCCGAGCACCTGGGAAACGGTGTCTATGACGGCATCTGGGTCGGCAAGGATTCGACAATCCCCAACGTACGCGGCATTCGCAGTGACGTCGTCGAAGCACTGCGTGCTCTGCACGTCCCCAACGTGCGCTGGCCCGGCGGATGCTTTGCCGACGAGTACCACTGGCGCGACGGGATCGGGCCTGCCGGGGTCCGCAAGACGACCGTGAACGCCGATTGGGGTGGGGTGCTCGAGCCGAATAGTTTCGGTACCGACGAGTACATGGACTTCATCAGCCAGATCGGCAGCGAGGCCTACATTTCGGTCAACGTCGGGTCCGGTACGCCGGCAGAGGCGGCCGCCTGGATGGCCTACATGACCGCCGATCCGGCGACCAGCGCCGGCAAGGAGCGGGCGGCCAATGGCCATCCTGCCCCCTATCGGGTGAAGTATCTCGGCATCGGCAATGAGAGCTGGGGCTGCGGTGGCGCAATGACGCCGGACTACTACGTCAGTCAGCTGAAGATCTACGCCCGCTTTGCGCGCAACTACAATCCCATGCAAAGTGGTGACCAGGCGATGCGCCGCATCGCTGTGGGTGCAGACGGCAGCAAGACCGACTACGTTGAAGCCGTCATGCGCGCGTGGCACGACAAGGTGTGGAGTTGGGACATCGAAGGGGTCTCGCTGCACTCATACACGTCGGCCGGCTGGCCCCCGGCCCATCCGAGTACGCATTTCGGCGACAGCGAGTACACCGCGTTTCTCAAGGATGCGCTCAACATGGAGGGTCTGATTGCGCAGCACTCGCGGCTCATGGATCAGTACGATCCACAGAAGAAAATACCGCTCGTGGTTGACGAGTGGGGTGCGTGGCTCGCGCCTCTGCCCGGCAGCAATCCAGGCTTTCTGGTCCAGCAGAACTCCCTGCGCGACGCCATCCTCGCCGCGCTGAACCTCGATATCTTTGCACGCCACGCGGACCGCGTGCGCATGGCCAATATCGCTCAGATGATCAATGTCCTGCAGGCCATGATCATGACTGATCGTGAGCGGATGGTACTGACTCCGACTTACTATGTGTTCCGGATGTACGCGCCATTCCAGGATGCGGCTCTCATTCCGGTACAGGTCGATGCGGGCGGTCGGCGTAGCGGTGCACTGCCGCGTGTCGATGCCATCGCCGCCCGGGATACGCACGGCAAGCTCTGGCTGGCTGCCGTGAACCTGGACCCTGAACGGCCCGTCAGGATCCGTGCATCCTTCGCCGGCACCTCGGTGCGGATCGCACGCGGACAGGTGCTCACGGCAGGACACGTGGATTCGGTCAATACCTTCGACTCGCCCCGCCTCGTGCAACCGGTGCCAATCGAGGGCGCGGCAAGCGCCGGCGCACTGGTGCTCGATCTGCCCGCCAAGTCCGTCTCAGTGCTGCAGGTACAACCCTAGGTGCAGGCGCTGCCGCGCCGCTAGTGATAGCGATAGAGGCGCACTTTGTAGATGCGACCGCGCGCCAGATCCGTTTCGCGCAGCCGCAGCGCCTGTCCCTGGGAACTCTCATCGCCATTGAGCCGGCGACCTGGCGTCCATGCGCCGTTCTCGAAGAACTCCTCGTCGATGCTCGCAATGCCGACGATGGGCGGCCCCGGACTGTCCGCCGAAAAGGAAATCTGCGCATCGCCGCTGCCGATCACCAGAAATTCCGCTGGCGCCGTTTGGATGAACAGGGCGCCGACTCTGCGGGTTGCGCCGGCAGCGCTGGCCACAGGCGTCACGGTGGCGGTGTACTCGCCGACTGCCACTTGCGCGGAGCGCTGTGCAAGGCCCTCGACCAAAGCGGCATCCACACCGCCCGTGCGCTGCTTGTCCAGAATCAGCGGTACCAGATGCGACAGAACTGCGTAGGCATCGCCCAGCGCGGCGCCATCGGAGTGCTCATTCGGGGCGGTGACTCCTGCAAGATCGAGCGGTGCGTTGTCCTGGTCGTCGATGCCGAAGGGTGAAAAACCGATGGCGGCCAGGTGCCCGTACGCGTACAGCGCGTTGGCGGCGCCCGTCGCCCCGCCCTGCGCCTCGGGAATGAAGAGCGGATTGCCCGCCCGCGCGTACCGACCGGCCCATTCGGCGAATTCATTGAAGTACAGATCCGGCGAGAGGAAATCCAGGGACGGGGCTCCAGCGCGCCATACGTCCATCGAATGCGGCAGCGGCCCACCACTGTTGTACTGCCCCGGCAGGTAGTTCGGCCGAATGAGCGCCGCATTGGCATACATCGGCAGGGGGTACTGAGCCTTGCCGGCCGCCGTGACGTGCTCGATGAAGGTCGCGTACTGCCAGGCCATGAACAGATCGTCGGTGACAGGCCCGCTTCCGAACAGCGCCTGCCAGCTGCCGGCGGATTTGGCACCGGCATCCTCCCAGGCGGCGCGAAACCGCAGCTCAAGCAGCGTGCGCTGCTGCTGCATGAAGTGCACCAGATTCGGCGGCACCGCGGCCGCGAAGGCGGTTTCGGCGGCAGCTGAATGATCGCGCGATTCGGGAATCACGCCGACCTCATTTTCGACCTGCACCATGAGAACGGTGTGCATGCCCGCATCCGCCTCGCGCAGATGGTGCATCAGTTGCGCGAAAGCCTTTCCATCCGCGTCCCGCACCGCCGTGCTGAATGGCGACAGTCTTTCCGTATCGCGACCATCGCGCATCTGGACGCGCGGGAAGCGCCGGATATCGGTCTTGACCCACTCCGGCGCGTAGGTCGAATAAGTATTCTTCCAGGCCCCGAACCACAAAATGACGAGCTTCAGATGGCTGTTGCGCGCTCCTTTGAGCAAGCCGTCAACATTGCTGAAGTCGAAGTGGTTCTCCTGCGGCTCGATTGTCTCCCAGGCAACCGGGGCGAGGACTGTGTTCAGATGCATTGCTGCCAGTCGCGGCCAGACCGGTTCCATGTATCGGGTGCTGGAGGAGCTGGAGTTGTGCAACTCGCCCGCGAGCATGAGGTAGGGCTCTCCGTCGACGAGAAGCTGCACCGCATTGCCGCGCTTTTGCAGGCGCGGCAGCTGTGCATCGGAATCCGCAGCGGAAGTGGCGACGCCGCCTGCGGTGAGCAGCCACGCCGCCAGTGCCGGCAGCGCCATGTTCCGCAACCGTTGAATCGCATCCATGATCTGCATGCCGTACATCATCCGATATACTGAACCGATCAACAATCCACGCAGGTTCAGTGATGCGCGCGGCGCTCGCCCTCACTCACGTCCCCTTTGAGGACTTAGGTTCCCTGGCCGAGGAACTTGCCGTCCGCAACTACGAGATTCAGGTGATCGATGCGTGCACCGCGGACCTGCGCTCCATCGACGCGCTGGCGCCGCAGCTGTTGATCGTGCTGGGCGGCCCCATCGGCGTCTACGAGACCGCGGCGTATCCGTTCCTGCAGTGGGAACTGCAGCTGCTGCGCCGGCGCCTGACACAAAATGCACCGACCTTGGGAATCTGCCTGGGCGCCCAACTCATGGCTGCTGCATTGGGTGCACCCGTCTATCCCGGCCGGCAAGGCAAGGAGATTGGCTGGGCGACACTACAGCCCGGCGCGGATGCGAGCGCCTGCCCGGCGATGGCTGAATTGCTGATCCCGAACCTGCCGGTGCTGCACTGGCATGGAGATACCTTCGAATTGCCGCCCGAGGCGGCGCATCTGGCCGCCTCGGCGCAGTATCCGAACCAGGCCTGGTCGATCTCAGATGCGATCCTGGGGCTGCAGTTTCATCCGGAAGTGCTCACCGCCGCGCTGGAGCGCTGGTATGTGGGGCATGCCGGCGAGCTCGCCGCGGCAGGCATTGATGTTCCACACCTGCGTGCTGCCGGTCTTAAATTCGGTCCGGCGCTGTATGCCGCCGCACGCCGATTCTGGTGCCGCTGGCTGGACGGGCTCGATCAGTAAGCCGTCCGGAATTGCTTTGCCATTTCGCCAATAGGCAATTTATTTCATATATGAAATTCGCGCTATTGAGCCCTCTCGGGCTTTGTTGGCATTTGTAGTGCTATATTTGAGCCGCAATGTGGCGCTGGGCACCTGCCCGCAGCGCATAAACATATGCAATTCACTTCATATGATGGAAACCGCAAGGACCCTCCGTGATCCGGATAGAGATCGAACCGGTGTGGCGCTTCACCCGTGACAACGGGGCGCCCTCCATGCTGGTCATGCTGGATTTTCTGAATGATATCCGCGCGTCCGGAAAGATCACTCGCGCCGCGGAACGCTCCGAGGTTTCCTACCGGCACGCCTGGAATCTCATCGAGAAGTGGTCCAACTTCTTCGAAACACCGCTGGTCGAACGCCGCCAGGGACGCGGCACCACCCTGACGCCCTTCGGGGAGCGGCTGGTGTGGGCCGGCCAGCGCCTGCAGGCGCGCCTGGGACCGCAACTACAGAATCTCGCGCAGGAACTTCAGTCCGAGCTCAATGAACTGTTGCCGCAGCCGGACACCGCCGTGCGCATCCATGCCAGTCATGGCTTTGCGGTCTCGAAGCTGCGTGAGCTGCTCGGCCAGCAGTCCGATCTGCGAGTGGACATCCGCTACATCGGTAATCCGACCGCTCTGGTATCGCTCGCACATGGGACCTGCGATCTGGCTGGAATGCATCTGCCGCAGGGGAGCTTGCGGGCACAGAGCATCGCGGCCTGCAAGGGACTGCTGTCGCAGAGCGGCCATCGCATCATCGGCTTCGTGACCCGCGAAATGGGCTTGATGGTCAAACGCGGCAATCCCCTGCAGATCACATCGCTGGCGCAGCTGCTGGAACCGACGGTGCGTTTCGTCAACCGCGATCCGGACTCAGGCACGCGCACGCTGCTCGAGCAGCTGCTGGCCGAACAGGGACTGGATGGCACGCGGATCAACGGCTACGAACATGTGGAGTTCACGCATGCCGCCGTCGCCGCCTACGTCGCCAGCGGCATGGCGGATGTAAGCTTTGGCGTCGAGGCGGCGGCCCGGCAGTTCGACTTGGATTTCGTGCGACTGGTGACCGAAGATTATTTCTTTGTTTGCCGCACCCCGACGCTCGATGACGATGCGGTCAAGCGCGTGCTGGCGGTGATGCGCGGCAAAGAATTCCATGAGGCCGTCTGCGCGCTTCCCGGCTATACCGTTAACGCCTGCGGTGAGGTCAGTACCGTCCGCGAAGTGCTGCGCATCCCGCCCTGACCTCATGCCACCCGGCCGAAGGCCTTGCGCAGTTCGACCTTGGCCTGATTGAGCACCCTTAAGCGCTCGGCGCTCAGATTCTTTCCGGCGCGGTTGATTTCAAAATTGAGCATGGACATCGCCGAACGAAATGGGCTCGACTTGCGGCGCTTACTTTCTTCAGAGGAGTGTTTCAAAGACAGCGCGATGGCACGTGCACTGCGCAGCTTGAAAACCCCCACTTTGAGGTCCATGGCATCGCTATGCTCCATCACCCGCTTGGACCATTTTCCGCCACGGGTCTTTGCACCTGCCTTTGCCTTAGTGGCCATTCGTGGCTCCTCTTGCTGATGTGCTCCAGAGCTGCGCCTGCGACAGATGTGCGACCAGAAGGCCTTCGAAATGCTTGGCGGAGTGCCGATACAGTCGTTTCCCGTGTCGAAAGGCGCGCGCCTGCAGCTTGCGGCGTCGCTTTTCGATGTGTTTGCCGACCGGCCGTTCGCATGCTTCACCGGGACGCAGCTTGCTGCTCAGCACGCTCAAGTCGTGATCATCCCCCAATGCTTCGGCAATTCGCTTCGCGCGGCGATGCAGCTTTTTGAACCCGACATTGTAAATGCTCCTCAGAAGTTCCAGCTGGTTCAGCAGATACTGAGACTGCTTGCGCCATTCGTGTAACGCCTTATCTTGGCGCGAACGGGCTTTGCCGAGGGCCTTGCGGCCGGCTCTATAGACGCTCTTGGCTCCCGCGACTGCCGAGGCGACTTCGCAGTCAACGCTGGTGATTTTGGTGAGCCTAGCGCGCGTGTCCCTGAGTTGTTCGATCGCGGTGCGCGCTCCGCGACGCGCGAGGGCCTGCCGCGCGCGGTGATAGTCGGCCTCCAGATCACGCTCAAGGGGCTGCGGATGCTTCGTCAGCCTCCCGAGTGTCTGAGGCAACATAATGGCATCTCTGACAGCTGTGAGCGGTCTGGCCGAGTCCCGAACCCGCCTATTGTCGAGTCGATACTCGCGCTCGCCCAGACCCGCGCGCAACAGGCGCAGCGCCGCCCTGACGCGTTTGCAGGACTTGCGCGCCAAGTGCACGGCTTGCTCGTCCGTACCCTGCCGCAGAGATTCGATCGCACCGTCCACCAGCGTCACGGTGGCATCGTGCAATGAATGAGGATGCGGCACGGTTGATCCACTTGAAAGCCGATGCTTTCCTTGTACTGGATCTGCAGGCCGCCGCGCTGCGGGGCCAGGCAATTTCTGCCGGTAGGGAAACTCTTACGAGCAGCTACAGCACCCGCAGCAACGTCAGGCCCTCCCCGATCGGCAGCATCGACAGTTCAACGCGGGCGTCGTGATGGACGTGAGCGTTGAAGGCACGGATGGCCTGTGCGCCGGGCGTGCTGAGCTCGGTGACGTATTGTCCGGATAATCCTAAGGTGTTGTCGACTGCGATCAGGCCTCCCGGGCGTATCAGTTGCAGCAGCTTCTCGTAGTAGGCGATGTAGTTGCCCTTGTCGGCATCGACAAACGCAAAATCGTAGCCATCGCGTCCACCCGGCTGCGCCAGCAGCTGATCCAGTGTCTGCAGGCCGGGCGCGAGCCGCAGGTCGATCTTCGACTCCACGCCGGCCTCAGCCCAGAATGGGCGCCCGACCCGGGTGAACTCGTCGCTCACGTCACAGGCCACGAGGACGCCGTCCGGCGGCAAGGCCAGCGCCACGGCCAACGCCGAGTAACCGGTATAGGTCCCGAGCTCAATGCAGCGCTTCGCCCCGATCAGCCGTACCAGCAGCGCCATGAACTGACCCTGCTCCGGACCGATCTGCATTTCGGCCTCGGCCCTGGGCGCGGTGGCGGCACGCAGTCGCGCGAGCACCGGCGCCTCCCTAAGCGATGTCCCCAACATGTACTCGTGAGCACCGGTTGGCATACCACTGGAACGTGTCGACATGATTGTCCCCTTTTTCTTCGCTGAAGCTTAAACCGAAGACCTCCGCTACCGGTAATCTTGCTGCCATGAACGCCATCCTTTCGGTTCGAAACCTGACCAAAACCTACGCCACCGGCCACCAGGCGCTCAAAGCAGTGAATCTGGACATACGTCGCGGCGAGATCTTCGCGCTGCTGGGTCCCAACGGCGCCGGCAAGACCACCCTGATCGGCATCGCCTGCGGACTCGTGACTCCCTCCGGGGGCAGCGTGACCGTGGACGGACACGACGTGGTCCGGGACTTTCGGGCCGCCCGGGCAACCCTGGGACTGGTGCCTCAGGAGCTCACCACGGATGCCTTCGAGACCGTATGGGCCACGTTGAGTTTCAGCCGGGGTCTGTTCGGGTGCCGGCCCGATCCGGCGCTCCTGGAACGGATCCTGCGCAGCTTGTCGCTGTGGGAGAAGAAGGACAGCAAGATCGCCACGCTGTCGGGTGGCATGAAACGACGCGTACTGATCGCCAAGGCGCTCTCGCATGAGCCGCGCGTCCTGTTTCTGGATGAACCTTCGGCCGGCGTCGATGTGGAGCTGCGCCGCGATATGTGGAATGTCGTGCGCGGCCTGCGCGATGCAGGCGTCACCATCATCCTGACCACGCACTACATCGAGGAGGCCGAGGAGATGGCCGACCGCATCGGCATCATCAGCCGCGGCGAGCTGATTCTCGTCGAGGAGAAGGCCACGCTGATGCAAAAGCTCGGCCGCAAACAGCTGACCCTGCACCTGCAGGATCCCCTCACCGCTGTCCCGACGTCATTGGCAGAATATGGTCTGACGCTGAGCGCGGACGGCATGACGCTGATCTACTCCTTCGAAAACGAGGGAGGCAGGGCCCGGATCACCGCGCTGCTGCGGCAGCTGAGTGACACCGGCATCACTTTCCGTGATCTGGAGACGAGCCAGAGCTCTCTTGAGGAAATATTTGTCTCCCTGGTTCGAGGTGCCGCATGAACTGGCAGGCCGTCAAGGCAATCTATCGCTTCGAGATGGCCCGCACTTTTCGCACCCTCGTACAAAGCATCGGCGCACCGGTCCTGACTACCTCGCTGTATTTCGTGGTCTTCGGTTCGGCCATCGGCTCGCGCATGACCCAGATCGGCGGCGTGCCGTACGGTGCCTTCATCGTGCCCGGACTAATCATGCTTTCGATTCTCACCGAAAGCGTCGGCAACGGCTCATTCGGCATCTACATGCCCAAATGGGCCGGAACGATATACGAGCTGTTGTCGGCGCCGGTTGCCACCGCGGAGATTCTACTGGGCTACGTCGGTGCGGCCGCCAGCAAGTCCATGATGGTCGGTCTGATCATCCTGGCGACCTCCACTATATTTGTGCCGCTGCACATCAAGCATCCGCTGGGGATGATCGCCTTCCTGCTGCTGACCTCGGTCAGCTTTAGCCTGTTCGGCTTCATGCTCGGCATCTGGGCCGATAGCTGGGAGAAACTTCAGGTGGTGCCGCTGTTGGTGGTCACGCCGCTGACTTTCCTCGGCGGCAGCTTCTACAGTATCGACATGCTGCCGCCGGTATGGCGCACGCTCACGCTCTTCAATCCTGTCGTCTATCTGATCAGCGGGTTTCGATGGAGCTTTTACGGCCTGTCTGATGTAGGTATCGGGGCCAGCCTGAGCTTCATCGGGGTATTTCTGGCGGTCTGCCTCGCGATCGTGTCCTGGATGATCCGCACGGGCTGGCGGCTCAAGAACTAGGACAGCTAGTTGGCCTTGGACGCGGGCGCCATCGATTCGAGCAGCGCCGCCGCCTCGATCCGCGCCGCATTCAGCGCCTCGGCCGCCTTGGGATTCGTCACTTCCTCGATGCCGCTTTGAATCTCGGTGACCCACAGGGATGCCTGGGCGGCATCACGCCGGGTGCCGGCAAACATGTTGATGAGATCATCGACCCGCCGCGCCGCAGGTTCCAGCCGGTCACGATCGATGCGATCGTCCTTGAAGTGCATGAGGGAATCGCGTGCGTAGGCGAGGTTTTCGCGCAGTGACCTCAAGTCGGCCAGTATCTTCGCGCGGATGGAAATCGCTGAGCTGCTATTCACGGATACACCTTTGCGGCGAACATCGCCGAGGGCATGAGTGTACTCGCTCCCGGGCGAGGATCATGGTGGCAAACCGTGACTGAGTCGGCGATCTGCGCCTAACCGAAGTAGCGGCCGCTGGCTCCCACGACGACGGTGATCAATCCAAGCAGAAGGTTCACCATGACCAGGATGCGGATCTGTTTTATGTTCCGTTCGGCCGCGATCCAGTCGGTGGCGATGACCGCGCGGCGAAATCGCTTCCAGGGTGCAAAATAAATGTGGGCGAAAATCATCATCATGACGATCCCCAAGGCCATCATCAGGTTGATGTAGTGGCGCAGCGCGGCGAACCCGCCAAAGCCGATCATCACCATGGCGAAGCCGCTCACGAGCAACACCGCGATGCTCACCCACACCCATATGAAAAATCGGCTCAGTACGCGCTCCCACAGAGCCAGGCGGATGGGCGAGTCAAGCGGCCCCGCTGCGGGGCGCAGTACCTGGTGGGCGAAGAACATGCCGCCGACCCAGATGACCGCGGCGAGAATATGAAACGCCAAGCCCAGGCTCATAGTGAGTTCCTCCACCGTGATACTTTAGATCTCATGACACAGGTGACCATCTATCACAATCCGGGCTGCGGCACTTCCCGCAACACGGTCGAACTGATTCGCCAGGCCGGTATCGAACCGACCATCATTGAATACCTCAAAACGCCACCCGATCGCGCGACGCTCGAATCCCTGATCGCACGTATGCAGATTCGGCCCCGCGACTTGCTGCGCGAGAAGGGTACGCCGTTTGCAGACTTAGGTCTCGGCGATCCGCAGTGGACCGATGCCCAGCTCATTGACCAGATGCTGAAATTTCCCATCCTGATCAACCGCCCGATAGTAATCACGCCCCGGGGCGTGATGCTGTGCAGGCCGTCAGAGAAGGTTTTGGAGATTCTTCCGCCTCCCGTCAGCCGCTAAATCCAGACGCGCGCTACATGTCGCGGTCGAAGCGCTCGGCGCCGGCATAGCAGGTGAAATGACCCTTTGCGGCGTGCCCGAACAACGTCATGCCGAGTCGGTCGGCCAGGTCGCAGCACGAAGCGGTCATGCCCTTGCCGGAGACCACGGTGGAGATGCCGACGTGGGCGGCCTTCATGACGATTTCCACCGTGAGACGACCGGTGCTGTACAGGATCAGGTTGTCGCACGTGACACCGTACAGCGCCATCCAGCCGCTGATGGTATCGACGGCGTTGCGCCGACTCACATCCTCGACACTGAGCCACAGCTCGGAATTGCGGAACAATGCGCAACCATGTGCGGATCCTGCCGCCAGATAGACGGTGTCATCGCGCGACATCCGTTCGCGCACGCTCAGTAGTGTGCTGCGGGAAATGCGGCACTGTCCCGGTGGCCGCAAATTCAGTGCATCGCCCGGAACCAGCGCTCCGGCCGGATCCGTGCCCAGTGGCCCGGTCAAGTCGTGCCGCTGGTGCGCGCTGTGCGGTGGTGGATCTGACTGGCGTGCGCTGGAGGTGACCGTGGCGGTACCGGCTCCCCAATCGATGCTGATCGATCCGATCGCGCTCACCTGCCGGATGATCTGCTGATTCCACAGGTAACCGAGCACCAGCCATTCGGAACTTGCGCCCAGGGTCCAAAGCGTCGCGACGGCTTGACCATCGATGATCACCCGCAGCGGACGTTCGACCGGAACCTGGACCGTGCGGCGCTCGCCACCCTCGTCGGTGATCTCGATCTTGCGCAGCATTTGACCGTGGGATTGGCTCAGTCGCGGACCGTCGGCGACCGGCAGTCGCGCGCGGGCTGCTGGTTGCACAACCAGCGCGACCGCAACCTGCGTCTGAGATTCAGCGAACCGCATCCCGCCTCGCATTCGCTACACTATGCCATCACGATCCGTCACAGACCAAGCGAGGCTTTACGGCGATCATTCCGCAATTGGCGCAAGCCGCCATAGAGGCCCGCATCATCCGGCAACCGGCCGAAACGCGCCCCCTGAGGGAGTGCCTGGCGCAGACACTGCGGCAAGACATCTACGCCGAGCGGGACAATCCCCCTTTCGACCGCGTGTGTATGGACGGCATCGCCGTCCGCAGTGACGCCGTGAGCCGCGGGGTGCGCCGGTTTGCGCTGGAGGCAACTCAGCCGGCGGGAACACCGGCCCTGAACCTGGCAGATGCCGCGGGCGCGATCGAGGTGATGACCGGCGCGATGCTGCCGGGAGGCACCGATTGCGTGATTCCACTGGAGGAATACGACCTGCTCGACCGGCTCGTTGCCTTGAAGAGCAGCGCAGTGGCGCAGCCGGACCGCAACGTACAGCGTCGCGGCTCGGATAGCCGCCCCGGTGTGCCGATGCTGCGCGCGGGTATCCGCCTTGGCGCGCCTGAAATTGCCGTTGTCGCGTCGGCCGGCCTGGACGTCGTCAGTGTCAGTCGTCAGCCCCGCGTTATGGTCGTCTCCACCGGAGATGAACTCATCGAGCCGGGCCAGCCCATCGCGCCCCACCAGGTGCGGCGCTCGAATGTGTATGCCATCGCAGGCTTACTGGCCGGACACGGCTTCGGGCAAGTCAGGACAGATCACATTCTGGATGACGAACAGATGCTGCGCGACAGACTCGCGGGCCATCTTGCGCAAACCGACGCATTGATCCTGAGCGGCGGGGTATCGAAGGGTAAATTCGATTTCGTCCCCAAGATCCTCAAGGAATTGGGCGTCGAGGAGGTTTTCTACCAGGTCGCGCAGCGGCCCGGGATGCCGATGTGGTTCGGGGTGAGTCCCGGGGGCTGCGCCGTATTCGGGCTGCCCGGAAACCCCGTCGCGACCCTGGTATGCCTGGTCCGCTACGTCGTTCCGGCCCTGACGATGGCGATGGACACCCGGCGGTCCCTGCCCGTGCCGATCGCTCTGGCTGCGCCGGTCTCGCGTGGCAGGCCGACGGCCTCGTTCGTCCCGGTAACGGTGCAGTACGATGATCAAGGGCGGCACCTGGCCCATCCGCAATTTCCGAGCGGGTCCGGCGACTTCCTGGCCCTGGCCGGAACCGACGGCTTTGTCGAACTGCCTCCGCAGCCGGCGCCCTACCCGGCCGGATTCATTGCGACCCTGTACCGATGGTGAACCGCTGCTAGGCGACTCGCGCGGCAATCGCGGCAAGATCCGCCTGCGTGTTGATGTTGGCGAATGCCGCTTCATCCGCGAAGCGCACGCGCGTCGCCCCCAGAGTCTGCAGTAAGCGCCAGGTAGGCGGATGGGCGCCATCCAGCAGGGCTTCACTCACCCTGGGTAGTGCGCTGACGGGCCACAGCGCGCACAGCGGCTGATCACCGGCGGCCGTCTGGGCCATGGCCGGACCGCCGGATGCGACTTCACCAAGTCGCTCGTACAGATCATCCGGCAGCAGTGGCACATCGCAGGGACTGACCGCGAGGGCGCTGGCGCCGAGTCGCCGGGCCCACATGAGGCCTACCTTGACGCCGGCCAGTGGCCCCAGGGCATCGCCGGCGAGGTCATACAGCAGCGGCAACCCCGCGGCCCGGGCGATGGCTTCGGCCTGTGTTTCCGCGCGTACGTTCGCCGCCACGGCGGCACAGGTGCGCTGCAGGCGTCGTGCGGCCCAGATCAACAAGGGCGTACCCGCCAGCTCAGCCGCCGCCTTTTCTCCGCCGAAGCGCACGGAACGGCCGCCAGCGAGGATCATGCCCACGATGGCGGTCAAAAGTGGGCTCGCGTGCAGGTTGAATCGTGCAAGCCGCGAATATACGCCAGCCCGCGCTGCTGCGGCATACTGCAGGCCTGCCGCAGGATAGGGAGTCCTTGAAAAATGATTCGCAAGCAGATGGTCACGCGAGTGTTGGCAGTGCTGGGCCTGGGGGTTTTCATCAGCACCGCAACGGCGGCACAGCCTAAGACGGTACAGATCTTTGCAGCAGGCAGCCTGCGCGGCGTCGTGGCTGACCTGGCCGCACAGGCCGGACCGGCCTTGGGCATCGAGGTGAAATCCAGTTTTGGCGGCTCCGGGTCCATGCGCGGGCGAATCGAGAAAGGCGAGCCCGCCGACCTCCTGATGTCCGCCGACTTAGGCTCGCCTGAGAAACTCGAAGCACAGGGCCGCACCGTGGTTCCGGCCATCGCCTTCGCACGCAACCGGATGTGCATCGTATCGCGCAAGGCGGCCGGTGTGACGGCGGCGAATCTGATGGATCACCTGCTCGCCGACGGCGTCCGTCTGAAAACCTCCACCCCGATCGTTGATCCTTCAGGCGACTATGCCTGGAGCATTTTCAAGCGCGTCGAAGCCTTGCGCCCCGGTGTGATCGGGGTGCTCGAGAAAAAGTCCGAGGCAACCGCGAAGCTCGTCGCCACCCCCGCCACGCCGACTCAAAGCGCCGCCGCCGCATTGTTTGCGACCAACGCGATCGATATGTCGATCACCTACTGCAGCGGAACGTCCGCCCTGGAGCGGGAAATGCCGGATCTCACCAGTCTGGTCGTTCCACCGAACCTCGATCCGCATCCCATCTACGGCGTTGCGGTCCTCTCCTCCAAGCCCGAAGCCCTGCGCCTGGCGTTGTTTCTGCTGTCCGAGAAGGGTCAGGCGATCATCGCCAAGCAAGGCCTGGTGCCGCTGACCCCTGCATCGGGAACCTCTCAGTGAGCAGCGCCCGGGTGCTGGGCCTGGTCGGCTGGAGCGGCTCGGGCAAGACCACCCTGATCACGAAGCTGATCCCGCTGTTCGTCAGCCGCGGCATACGGGTCGCGACGCTGAAGCATGCCCATCACGCTTTTGATGTCGACCAGCCCGGCAAGGATTCCTATGAACATCGCAAGGCCGGGGCGTGTGAAGTCATCGTGTCCTCGGCGCGACGTTGGGTGCAGATGCACGAGGTAGGCGACGATGCCGAGGCGACGCTCGCCCAGCTGCTGCAACGGGTATCACCGTGCGATCTGATCCTGATCGAAGGCTTCAAGACCGAGCGGCATGTGAAGATGGAAGTCTTTCGTGTGGCCACGGGCAAGCCAGCGCTGCACCCGCAAGACCGGCACGTCGTGGCCATCGCGAGCGATCAGGCTTTTCCGGACGCCGGCGTCCCGGTCGTGGACCTGAACGACATCGCTGCCGTCGCGGACCTGATCTACACCTGTGCGAGCCCCCTGCAGAGCACACTTGCGGCACTCGCGAGTGCCTAAGGACGCGTCTGCCGGCTAATCGACCGTTGCGGCCTCGTGGATCGGAGTCACGCGCGCCGCACAGAACTTGAACTCCGGAATCTTGCCGGTCGGATCCAGGGCGGGATTGGTGAGCAGGTTCGCCGCCGCTTCGGCGTAACAGAAGGGCATGAAGACCATGCCGACCGGTACGTCATTGTCGGCACGCACCTTGACTTCGATCGCCCCGCGGCGGGTCTCCAGCTTCAGTTTGTCACCGGGCTCCAGATCGAGCCGATTCAGCTCGCGCGGCGACAAGAAGACCATCGCCTCCGGTTCGATCGCATCGAGTATCTCGGCACGACGGGTCATCGAGCCGGTATGCCAATGTTCCAGCACGCGTCCGGTCGAGAGCACCATGGGAAAATCCATGTCCGGAACTTCATCGGGCGGACGAATGTTGGCCGGTACGATCTTTGCCCGACCGTTCGCGGTCGGGAAGCCGTCGACGAAAATGATATCGTTCCCCGGGACATTCGCCGAATCGACCGGATAGGTCACCGACCCCTCGCGCACCACGCGCTCCCAGGTGATGTTGTTGAACGAGGGCATCGTCTTTGCCAATTCGCCGAACACCTCAGCGGGTCCGGAATAGTTCCAGTCCAGGCCCAGACGTTTCGCAAGCTCCTGAATGATCCACAAGTCCTGCCGGGCATCTCCGGGCGGGGCCAATACCGGGGTCGAGATCTGCACGCGCCTGTCGGTGTTGGTGAAGGTGCCGGACTTCTCGGCAAATGCCGAAGCCGGCAATACCACATCGGCGTGAAAGGCTGTCTCGGTCAGGAACAGGTCCTGCACGACTAGGTGATCGAGCATTGCCAGCGCCTGCCGCGCGTGATTGAGGTCCGGATCCGACATGGCCGGATTCTCGCCCTCGACGTACATGCCGGTGATCTTCCCGGCGTGGATTGCATTCATGATCTCGACCACCGTCAGGCCCTTCTGCGGATCGAGCTTCTGGCCCCACAGCGTCTCGAAGAACTTGCGCACATCGACGTTGTCGACGGATTGATAGTCCGGATACACCATCGGGATCAGGCCCGCGTCCGAGGCACCCTGGACGTTGTTCTGGCCACGCAGCGGGTGCAGTCCGGTGCCCTTGCGCCCGATCTGCCCGGTGACAAGCGCGAGTGCTATCAGGCAGCGTGCATTGTCGGTGCCATGCACGTGCTGGCTGATGCCCATGCCCCAGAAAATAATCGAAGTTTTCGAAGTCGCATACAGTCGCGCAACTTCGCGCAGGGTGTGCGCATCGATGCCGCACACCGGCGCCATCTTCTCGGGCGTGAATCCATCGATGTTCGCCTTCAGCTCCGCGAAGTTCTCGGTGTGGGCGGCGATATATTCCTCGTTGTACAGCCCCTCGGTGATGATGACGTTCAGCATGGAGTTGAGCATGGCGACATCAGAGCCGGGCTTGAACGCCAGATGCTTGTAGGCGTGACGTGAAAGACCCTGGCGCCGCGGATCGATGACGATGAGCTTTGCGCCTTTTTCCTTGACTGCGTTCTTGATGAATGTGGCAGCAACCGGGTGATTCACCGTCGGGTTCGCGCCGATCACAATGATGACTTCGGCATCCAGCGCCGCCTCGAAAGGCGCGGAGACTGCACCGGAATTGAGTCCCTCCATCAGGGCCGCAACGGAAGAGGCATGGCAGAGGCGCGTGCAGTGATCGACGTTATTCGAACCGAAGCCGGTACGGACCAGCTTCTGGAACAGGTAGGCTTCTTCGTTGGAGCCCTTTGCGGATCCGAAACCTGCGAGTGCCCGCGGACCCATGGTATCGCGGACCTTCTTCAGGCCGCCGGCGGCACGATCGAGTGCCTCCTCCCAGCTGGCTTCGCGAAAGTGCGTCCAGGGGTTCGCAGGATCCACCTGGTCGTAGGGATCCTTGGCGACGTTATCGAGCCGCACCAGCGGCTTGGTCAGCCGGTGCGGATGGTGAACGTAGTCGAAACCAAAGCGACCCTTGACGCAAAGGCGATTGTGGTTGGCGGGACCATCGCGCCCTTCCGCGTAGATGATCCTCTCATCCTTGACCTTGTAGCTCACCTGGCAACCGACGCCGCAGTACGGGCATAGTGAATCGACGGAGCGATCCGGATATACCGTGCGCGTCTGATTCGCGTCCAGGTATGCCGCGGGCATCAACGCACCCGTCGGACACGCCTGTACGCATTCCCCGCAGGCGACGCAGGTCGACTGACCCATCGGGTCGTCGAAATCGAACACTATCTTCGACTCATGCGACCGGAACGCCATACCGATCACATCATTGACCTGGACCTCGCGGCAGGCACGCACGCAAAGATTGCACTGGATGCACGAATCCAGATTGACACGCATGGCCGGGTGACTCGCATCCGGCTGCCAGCGCGCGGCGGCCGGAAAGCGGCTCTCGGTCACCGCGACGAAATCAGCCTGCTGCCAGAAATGCGAGGTTGGATCGTGCGAGGTGGCGCGCTCGGGCTGGTCGGCTACCAGCAGCTCCATCACCATGGCGCGGGCCTTGGTTGCGCGCTCCGTGGCGGTCTTCACCTTCATCCCGACACCGGGCATGCGCTTGCATGAGGCTGCCAGTACGCGTTCGCCTTCGATTTCAACCATGCAGGCACGGCAGTTTCCGTCCGGCCGGTAGCCGGGGTCTGGTTTGTGGCACAGGTGCGGGATATGCGTACCCGCACGTTGCGCCACTGCCCAGATGGTTTCGCCCGGGCGCGCCTCGACCTGCTGCCCGTCCAGCTCAAATATGATGGCGGGCTTCGCCAGGTTCTTGGCGTTGATCAATCCGGTCGGAATAACCCCAGCTTCTCCTCCGGCCTTGGTGCCTTGGGAATAGGTGCCCCCCGCAGCCGGCTCGGATTTCCCGGGGCCGCCGGCATCCTGAGCACCGGGCGCCCGGACCGGCCTGGGTGCTTCGGGCGCGCCGTGTTCAACTGGATTGCTACTCATGATTGACCTACTTCGCTGCTACGAGCTGTGGTGGAGAGAACAGCTCCGGGAAAAAACGAATGATGCTCGTGAGCGGGTTGGAGGCAGCCTGGCCCAGCCCGCAGATCGAAGCGTCGCGCATGCACTGTGACAGTTCGCTCAACAGAGCGGTGTCCCAGACCCCCTGCTCCATCAGCACTCGGGCTTTCTGCGTACCCACGCGACACGGCGTGCACTGGCCGCAGGACTCATCCTCGAAGAAGCGCATGAGATTGAGGGCCGCGGCACGCACATCGTCCTGGTCAGACATCACGATCACCGCCGCCGAGCCGATGAAGCAGCCGTATTTCTCCAGCGTGCCGAAGTCCAGCGGAATGTCGTTCATCGAGGCAGGCAGGATGCCGCCGGATGCACCGCCGGGAAGGTAGGCCGCGAATCGGTGCCCGTCACTCATCCCGCCGCAGAACTCGTCGATCAATTCCTGGATGGTCAGGCCCGCCGGCGCGAGTTTCATCCCTGGGTCCTTCACCCGCCCGGACACCGAATAGGAACGCAGGCCGAAGCGGCCATTGCGGCCATGGCTCTTCCACCACGCCGCGCCACGTTCGATCAGATCTCGCACCCAATACAGCGTCTCGATGTTATTGATCAACGTCGGGCGCCCGAACAGTCCGACCTGGAACGGAAAGGGGGGCTTGTGCCGCGGCAATCCCCGCTTTCCCTCGATGGACTCCATGAGCGAGGACTCCTCCCCACAGATATAGGCCCCGGCTCCCCGACGCAGGTGCAGGAGCGGACCGCCGGGCGGGAGTTTGCGGATTTCGTTGGCGAGTATTTCGCGGGCGATCGGATATTCGTCGCGGATATAAATGTAGACCTCGGCGGCTTCCACCACGTGGGCGCCAATGAGCGTGCCCTCCAGGAAGCGGTGCGGATCGGTATTGAGGTAGTACTGATCCTTGAAGGTTCCCGGTTCTCCCTCATCGCCGTTGACCGCCATGAGCCGCGGTCCCTTCTCGCCGCGCACGGAGCGCCATTTGCGTCCCGTCGGAAAACCGGCACCGCCGAGGCCTTTCAATGCACCGTCGTCGAGGACTGCAAGCACTGCATCGACGGAAAGCGCCCCCGAACGCAGGCGCTCCAAAGTCTGGTAGCCTCCCGCCGCGCGATAGGCGTCGTAGTCGATGTAGTCGGTTAGATGTGGGTGGGTATCGCCATGGGCGACCGCCGTCTTCACGCTCGCGATGCTCGCCCGCTT
>DASYER010000055.1:0-52893 GCA_036498905.1 Steroidobacteraceae bacterium
ATCCGGATCAAAGACCACCTGCAGCAGGCCTTCGCGGTCACGCAGATCAACGAAAATCACCCCACCGTGATCGCGGCGCCGATGGACCCAGCCGGCGACGGTCACCTGCTGGGAGGTGAGCTTTTCGTCAACATTTCCGCAGTAATGAGTGCGCATAGGGCGGCGGATGTTACGGACCGACCGGCAAATGAGCAACCGGTGGACCCGGCAGCACCACGCCGCAGGTGACAATCATCTTCATGGCGGCATCCACCGACATTTCCAGCTCGATCAACTGGGTTTGCGGCACCAGAATGATGAATCCGGAGGTCGGATTCGGCGCGGTGGAAATGAAGACGCAACGCACGTGCTGGCCGGTGCGGCGGCTGACCTCGGCCACATCCTCCGCGGTCACGAAGCCGATGCTCCAGATTCCGGGCCGGGGATATTCCACCGCCACGACCTGGCGGAAGGAATTACTCGACGACAGCACGCTTTCGGTGAAGCTCTTCACCCCGCCATAGACGGAGCGCACCAGCGGAATGCGCTGCATCAGCTCCTCCCAGTAGCCCACCAGCTGGCGACCGATGAGGTTGGTGACCAGCACTCCGGTGAGCAGGACCACGACGAACGCAAACACCACGCCCAGGCCGGGCAGGTGGAAACCCAGCAGGGTCTGCGGCTGGTAGCGGGTCGGCAGCAGCACCAGGGTGCGATCCATCAGCGTCACGAAGAAGCTGATGACCCACACGGTGGCGATGATCGGCAGCCACACCAGGACGCCCGCCACCAGCAGCCGGCGCAGACTCACGGGGCGCTTGCCGGGCTTTACGGCTCGCGGCTCATCGGCCACGACGTTTGCTGGCCTTGGCTTTGGCTTTGGCCTTGGCGGCGGGCTTGCGGGCCGGCGCCTTGGCGACCGGCTTTGCGGCCGCCCTGCCGGATTTCACCGGCGCGGATTTGCTGGCCGAACGGCTCGCGGTACCAGTCGCACCGCCGGCGCCGGACTTCTCGGCGGCCTTGGACTCGGGCTTGCCGTCGCCGCTCTTGGCATCACCGGCCTTGGTCTCGGCAGCCGCCGGCGCCGCGCTTGCTTTGGAGTCGGCGCCCTCGTCACCGCCGGCCAGGTTGCGCTTGGATTCCTGGTCGGACTTGAAATCCGTTTCGTACCAGCCGCCACCCTTGAGACGAAATACCGGCGCCGAAATCAGCTTCTTGAGTGCGCTCTTGCCGCAGGACGGGCATTTCTTCAGCGGCGCGTCACTGATCTTCTGCATGACCTCGGTGTAGAACTTGCAGCTGGCGCACTCGTATTCGTAGAACGGCATGGAAAACTTCGCTTGCGGCGTCGATGTTGGGGTTAAACCGACTTCAATGACGGCAAAGTATACAGGCTATGCCGCCCGTTCGACCGACCGGCTGAAGGCCAGCCGGCCGTCCCGAACGGTGATCTGGATGGTATCGCCGCCCGTAAAGTCGCCCCGCAGGATGTGCTGCGCCAGCGGATTCTCGATCTGCTGCTGGATCGCCCGTTTCAACGGCCTGGCGCCATACACCGGGTCGAACCCCGCCTCACCCATCAGATCGCGCGCACCCTCGTCCAGCACGATGTCCAAGTTGCGCTCCTGCAGCCGCTTGCGCAGGTACACCAGCTGGATGTCGACGATCTTGCGGATCTGTTCGGTGCTGAGCGGATGGAACACGACGATGTCATCGATCCGGTTGATGAACTCCGGCCGGAACGACTGCTGCACGATTTCCATGACCGCGCTGCGCATGCGCGAGTAGTTCTTCTCGCCCGCGTACTCCTGGATGACCTGTGAACCCAGGTTCGAGGTCATGATGATCACGGTGTTGCGGAAGTCCACGGTGCGGCCCTGCCCATCGGTGAGCCGGCCATCATCGAGCACCTGCAGCAACACATTGAACACATCCGGGTGCGCCTTCTCGACCTCATCGAGCAGGATCACGGCATAAGGACGCCGCCGCACCGCCTCGGTCAGATAACCGCCCTCTTCGTAACCGACATAGCCGGGGGGCGCGCCGATCAGGCGCGCAACCGAGTGCTTTTCCATGAATTCGGACATGTCGATGCGGATCATCGACTCCTCGGTATCGAACAGGAAATCAGCGAGCGCCTTGCACAGCTCGGTCTTGCCCACGCCCGTCGGCCCCAGGAACAGGAACGAGCCATTGGGGCGTCGGGGATCGGACAATCCTGCGCGCGAGCGACGGATGGCATCCGAAACTATCCGCACCGCGTCGTCCTGGCCGACCACGCGTTTGTCGAGCGCGCTCTCCATGCGCAGCAGTTTCTCCTTCTCTCCTTCGAGCATCTTGCTGACCGGAATGCCGGTCCACTTGGAGACGACCTCGGCGATCTCCTCCTCGGTGACTTTATTGCGGACCAGTTGCGTGTCCTGGTTCTCCGCGGCAACGGCCTGTGCCAGCCGCTTCTCCAGCTCGGGCATGCGTCCGTACTGCAGTTCGGCCATCTTGCCGAGATCACTGGCGCGGCGCGCAGCATCCAGCTCCAGGCGCACGCGCTCCATTTCCTCACGGATCGTTGCCGCTCCCTGCAGCGCGGCCTTCTCCGACTTCCACACCTCTTCCATGTCGGCGTATTCACGCGACAGGCCCTCGACGGTTTCATCGAGAGTGCGCAGTCGCTTGCGCGAGGCCTCATCGGACTCTTTCTTCAGCGCCTCGCGCTCGATCTTCAACTGGATCAGTCGCCGCTCCAGGCGATCGAGCACCTCGGGCTTCGAATCGATTTCCATGCGGATGCGCGCGGCGGCCTCATCGATCAGATCGATGGCCTTGTCCGGCAGCTGGCGATCCGCGATATAGCGGTGCGACAAGGTCGCCGCCGCGACGATCGCCGGATCGGTGATGTCGACCCGATGATGCACTTCATAGCGCTGCTGCAGGCCGCGCAGGATCGCGATCGTGTCTTCGACCGACGGTTCATTGACCATGACGCGCTGGAAGCGTCGCTCCAGGGCCGCGTCCTTTTCTATGTACTTGCGGTACTCATCGAGGGTGGTGGCACCGATGCAATGCAGTTCGCCGCGCGCGAGCGCAGGCTTGAGCATGTTGCCGGCATCCATGGAGCCCTCGGCACGGCCCGCGCCCACCACGGTGTGCAACTCGTCGATGAAGAGGATGACCTGACCTTCCTGCTTCGCCAGATCGGTCAATACGCCCTTGAGCCGCTCTTCGAACTCACCGCGGAATTTCGCGCCCGCGATCAAGGCGCCCATATCGAGCGCGAGGATGCGCCGGTTGCGCAGGCCCTCGGGCACTTCGCCATTGACGATGCGCTGCGCCAGGCCTTCGGCGATCGCGGTCTTGCCGACGCCGGGTTCGCCGATCAGCACCGGATTGTTCTTGGTGCGGCGCTGCAGGACCTGGATGGTGCGGCGGATTTCATCATCGCGACCGATGACCGGATCTAGCTTGCCGGATTCGGCGCGGGCGGTGAGATCCACGGTGTACTTGGCCAGCGCGCCGCGCTGCTCCTCGGCGTTCGCGTCATTGACCTTCTCGCCGCCGCGCACGTCGGCGATGGCCTTCTCGACGGCCGCCTTGGTCAGCCCCGCGTCCTTGAACAGGCGTGCCAGGGCGCCCCGATCCTCGAAGCCGGCGAGGACGAACAGCTCACTGGCAATGAATTGATCCTGGCGCTGCTGCGCGAGCTTATCGGTGACATTGAGCAACCGCTGCAGGTCGTTCGAAATGTGCACATCTCCGGTACTGCCCTGAACAGTGGGCAGCTGCTCGACGACATTGAGCAGCTCGGAGCGCAGCTTGGTCAGATTGGCGCCCGCCTTGAGCACCAGGGGACGCACGGTCCCGCCCTGCTGATCGAGCATCGCCAGCAGCACATGTGCCGGCTCGATCAGCTGCTGGTCACGGCCCACGGCAAGCGACTGAGCATCCCCCAGTGCCGCCTGAAACTTGCCCGTCAGCTTATCCATCCGCATGAGCTAACCCTCGACCCTTCGATTATATGCCCCCGTTGTGGGGGTCCGGGCAGGCCGGTTCAAGCCCAATGTGGGCCTATCAGGCGCGCCAGATCAGTGCTGCCATGCGTCCCGTGCGCCCCTCGCGGCGATAGGAAAAGAAATTCTCGGCATCGCCGAACGTACACCATCGGCCGCCATGGATGTCCACCAGGCCGCAGGCCGCCAGGCGCTGCCGCGCCAGGGCAACGAGCTCGCACTGCCAGCGCCCCCGGGCATTGGCCACGAAGGCGGCCCGGACTGCTGCCGCGCCGACGGCATCGGCAGCGCCGAGAAAAACCTCGCGAACCTCATTGCCGACCTCGAAGTTCGCCCCGCCGATGCCCGGTCCGATCCAGGCCAGCAATTGCGCCGGCGGCACGCCGAGGGCGGCGACCGTGTTCTCGATCACCCCCGCCGCCAGACCGCGCCAGCCGGCATGGGCCGCGCCGACCACCGATCCGTCACGGGCGGCGAACAGCACCGGCAGACAATCAGCCACCTGAATCGCGCACACCTGCCCAGACTGCGCCGCGACCGCGGCGTCGGCCCTGAGGCCGGCCGGAGGCAGCGCGCCGAGCCGCAGGACCTCATTGCCATGAACCTGCGTGAGCCAGGCGGGTTGCGCCGGCAGGTCAAAGGTTGCGGCAATCCGTCGACGGTTTTCGGCAACGGCTAAGGGAGCATCCTCGACGTGCGCGGCCAGGTTCAGCGAGGCATAGGGCCCCACGCTCACCCCGCCCCTGCGCAGGGTGAAGACCGAGCGCACGCCGGGTGGGGCCGGCCAGTCCGGCTCCAGCCAGGAGGGCCCTGCGTCGGGTGCGCTAGCGCCGGACCTTGGCATGGAAGGTCGCGCCAGCTTCGGTGTGGTCGCGCTGATCGGCCGCCAGCGCGCCGACCAGTTCCTGCATGTCCGCTGGGAGCGGCGCATCCCATGTAAGCGTCTCGCCCGAAACCGGATGCTGCAGGCGCAGCTGCGCGGCATGCAGGGCCTGCCGGCGGAAACCGTCCAGGGTAGCCCGCAGTTGCTCCGATGCGCCGGCCGGATAGCGGCGCCGGGCGCCGTAGACCGGGTCCCCGACGACCGGGTGACCGATATGCGCCAGGTGCACGCGGATCTGGTGCGTACGCCCGGTCTGCAGCTGCGCCAGTACCTGCGAGTGCGCCCGGAAGCGCTCGATAAGGCGAATATGCGTGACGGCCGCCCGTCCATCCGCGCGCACCGCCATCTTGGTCCGGGCGGAGCGGTGCCGGCCGATGGGCTCATCCACGGTGCGTCCTCCGGTCAGAACGCCAACGCACACCGCGATGTAGCGGCGCTCGATGTCGCGCGCCGCCAGGGCCTCGACCAGCACCCGGTGGGATTCGACGGTGCGGGCGACGACCATCAGACCACTGGTATCCTTGTCCAGGCGATGGATCAATCCGGCCCGCGGCACCAGGGCCAGCCGCGGATCCAGTCCCAGCAGCGCATTCTGCAAGGTGCGGCCGGGATTGCCGGCACCGGGATGCACGACCAGCCCCGCCGGTTTGTTGACGATGCGCAGCGCCTCATCCTCGTAGACGACCTCGACCGGCAGCGACTCGGCCGCAACCGCCGTTTCGGCCTCGATCTGCGCCTCGATGCGCACCCGCTCGCCCCCTAAGACCTTGTCCTTGGATCGCGGCAGACTGCCATTGAGCGTGACCGCGCCGGCCTCGATCCAGCCCTGCAGCCGCTGCCGCGAATACTGGGGGAACAGGCGGGCCAGGGCCTGGTCCAGCCGCAGCCCGGCCAGCTCCTCGGAAATCTCGATCTGATGGCTACGGAACTCGACGGTCAAGCAACAGTCCTAGTGCTAATCGTGAATTGGCTATACTGCCGGGCTACGCCCAGCCAGCCAGGCAAAACTTAAGGGGCCTTTTAGAACATGTCTGCCAATGGCCTTGCCCGTGGCCTGATCCTCGCATTGTGCATCACTTCGGTCCTGCTGACCGGCTGTGAGTCCAGTCGCGAGCGCAAGTTGCTGAATTCCAATCCTGCCGCCATCTACAAGGTGGCGCATACGCGCATGGAAAGTGGTGATTACAAGTCCGCCATCAAGCTGATGGAGGCCCTGACGGCCCGCTTCCCGTTCACGGAGCAGGCGCGCCAGGCCCATCTGGACCTGATCTACTGCTATTACAAGGATGGGGAGAGCGAATCAGCCACCGATGCCGCCGATACCTTTATCCGCGAGAATCCCATCAACGCACGGGTCGATTACGCCTACTACATCAAGGGACTGGTGGACTTCGAACGCACCCAGAACCTGATCGAGCGGCTGTTTCGCGCCGACCTGACCAAGCGTCCGCCGTCGACGGCACGCAAATCCTTCGATTCGTTTCGGCACATCCTGCAGCAGTATCCGAAGAGCCCCTATGCCCACGACGCGCGCCAGCGGATGGTTTATCTGCGCGACCGCCTGGCCGACTATGACGTGCACGTGGCCGACTACTACATGATGCGCGGCGCCTATGTCGGCGCCTCGCAGCGGGCCGCAAAGTGCATCCAGGACTTCGACGGGGCCCCGGCCACGCAGGATGCCTTGAAGATCCTGATCGCGGCGAATGAGCGGCTCGGCGCCAATGACAAGGCCGATATAGTGCGCAAGGTCTACAACGAGAACTACAGCGGCAAGACGCCGAACCTTGCGGCGGAGAAAGACCGCCGCTGGTGGCAGTTCTGGAAGTGAGTCAGCGCCGGTAGCCGTTCGTGATCGGATAGCGCCAGTCGCGGCCAAAGGCACGGCGGCTGACACGTACGCCGGGAGGCGCCTGGCGGCGTTTGTACTCATTGCGTTTGACCAGGTCCAACACCCGGCCGATCGTCGCCCGATCGAAGCCCCGCGCCTGAATCTGATCCACCGACAGGTCCTCCTCGATGAAGGCCTCGAGAATGGCATCCAGCACTTCGTAGGGCGGCAGCGAATCGGAGTCCTTCTGGTCCGGCCGCAGCTCGGCCGAGGGCGGTCGGTCGATCACCCGCTGCGGAATGACTTCGCCGTTGCGATTGCAGTACGCCGCCAGCCGGTACACGAGCAGCTTGCTGCAGTCCTTGATGGGCGCGAAGCCGCCCGCCATATCACCGTACAAGGTGGCGTAGCCGACGGCCATTTCGCTTTTGTTGCCCGTGGTCAGCAGCATGCGGCCGGTTTTGTTCGAAATGCCCATGAGCAGCAACATGCGGCACCGCGACTGGATGTTCTCTTCGGTGGTATCGGGCTCGCGGCCCGCGAACTCGCCATTCAGGGCTGCGAGCGTGGCCTCGAACATGCCCTCAATCGCAATCACGCTGTAATGCACGCCCATGCCGCGCGCCTGCGACTGCGCGTCATCAAGGCTCATCTGGGTCGTGTAGCGCGAAGGCATCATCACGGCATGGATGCGCTGCGGCCCCAGGGCGTCCGCAGCGATGGCCAGAGTCAGCGCCGAATCCACGCCGCCCGAGAGACCCATGACCACGCCGGGGAAGCCGTGCTTGGTCACATAGTCGCGCACCCCAAGCACCAGCGCGTTGTAGACGGTGGCGACGTCCGAGAGTTCCGGCGCGACTGCGGCGGGCACCGGTACGACGCGTCCGTTTTGGCGCACGAACTCGACCAGGTAGGTGCCTTCGGTGAAGCCCGGCGCGCGCATCACGACCTGGCCTGCGGCATCCATGACGAATGAATTGCCATCGAACACCAGCTCGTCCTGGCCGCCCACCATGTTCACGTAGGCCACCGGCAGCTGCACGTCCGCGATTCGCTCGCGCGTGACACGCTCGCGCTCGGCCTGCTTGTGCACTTCAAAAGGCGAGGCATTGATGATGATCAGCAGCTCGGCACCCGCATCGCGCGCCTGGCGCGCCGCCTCGCACTCCCATATGTCCTCGCATACCAGCAGCCCGATGTGAAAGCCGCGATGTTCAAAGACCGTGGCGTCGCTGCCGGCCCGGAAGTAGCGCTTCTCGTCGAACACCTTGTAGTTCGGCAGCTCGCGCTTGCGATGGTTCGCGACGAGCGCGCCGTCGCACAGCAGCGCGGCTGAATTGAAGATGTCGTGGCCGACGTATTCCGGATAACCCAATATCACACCCGGGCCGCGCACCGTGTCGCGCACCGTGGCCAGCGCCCGGTCGATTGCCTGGCGGAAACCGCCGTGAAACAACAGATCCTCGGGCGGATAGCCCGACAGGGTCAGCTCCGGAAACACCAGCAGGTCCGGCTTCATATCGGTGCTGGCGCGGGCGACGGACTCGATGACGCGCGCCGCATTCCCCTGGGCATCGCCGACCAGGAAGTTCAGCTGCGCGAGTCCGATGCGCAGCCGTGCCTCAGTACTCATGACACATGTCTACCGACCGCGGCGGCCACCCTTGCGGGCAGCCTTGCGGGATGCCTTGGCCTTGGATTTGACGGGACGCTTCGCCGGTTTCGCCCGGGATTTCTTGGGCGCCCTGGTTTTGGCTGCCTTGGCTTTGACGGGCTGGCGCTTGACCGGCTTGCGCTTGGTCGCCGGCGGCCTGGACGGCGCGGGCCGGGTCGCCTTGGCGGCATTGAGACGTTCGGTGCCGCGTGCCAGTACCGGCGGCAGTCCGCCGGTCGGCTTCTTGCGCCGCGGCCGGCTCTTGAGCAGTTCGGCCATGGCAGACCCGAGTTGCGCCGGGGATTTCACGGTGCGCACGCCCGCCGCCTCCAATGCCGCGAACTTGTCGGCCGCAGTGCCCTTGCCACCGGCAACGATCGCTCCGGCATGGCCCATGCGCTTGCCCGCCGGCGCCGTGACGCCCGCGATATAGGCCACGACCGGCTTGGTCACGAAGCGGCGGATGAACTCAGCCCCGGCCTCCTCATCGCTGCCACCGATTTCGCCCACCATGATGATGCCTTCGGTGCGCGGGTCGCGTTCAAACAGCTCCAGGACATCGACGAAGTTCATGCCGCGCACCGGGTCGCCGCCGATCCCTACGCAAGTGCTCTGCCCGAGCCCCTCGCGAGTGGTCTGAAAGACGGCCTCGTAGGTCAGCGTACCCGAACGCGACACGATGCCCACCGCGCCCTTCTTGTGGATGAAGCCCGGCATGATCCCGATCTTGCATTCATCGGGCGTGATGACGCCGGGGCAGTTCGGTCCGACCAGGCGCGTGAGCGTACCGGCAAGTCCGGCCTTCACCCGTACCATGTCGTTCACGGGAATGCCTTCGGTGATGCATACCACCAGCTCGACGCCTGCATCGGCGGCTTCGAGAATGGCATCGGCCGCGAACGGCGCCGGTACGTAAATCATGCTCACCGTGGCGCCGGTGGCGCGCACCGCTTCGTCCACCGTGTTGAACACCGGTTGGCCCAGATGCGTCGTGCCGCCGCGTCCCGGCGTGGTGCCGCCGACCAGCTTGGTGCCGTAGGCCAGGCACTGCTCGGAATGGAACGTGCCCTGCTTGCCGGTGAAGCCCTGGCAGATCACCCGGGTCTTACTGTCGATAAGAATGCTCATCAGTTTTTCAACCTTTCTTGGCCAGCGACACGGCCTTGCGCGCCGCATCGGTCAGGTCCCCCGCCGGGGTGATCGTAAGCCCACTCTTGGCGAGCATTTCGCGCGCCTGCGGCGCATTGGTGCCTTCGAGCCGTACTACCACCGGTACCTTCACGCCGACGTGTTTGACGGCATTGATCACGCCCTCGGCGATCAGGTCGCAGCGCACGATGCCGCCGAAGATATTGACCAGGATGGCCTGCACGTTGGGATTGGAGAGGATCAGCTGAAATGCTGCCGTGACCCGCTCGCTGGTGGCGCCACCGCCCACGTCGAGGAAGTTGGCAGGCTTGCCGCCGTGCAGCTTGATCAGGTCCATGGTGGCCATCGCGAGGCCTGCGCCATTGACCATGCAGGCGATGTTGCCGTCGAGGGACACATAGTTGAGGTCGTGTTCGGCAGCACGACGCTCCATCGGATCTTCCTGCGCGGCATCACGAAGCGCGGCAAGTTCCGGTTGGCGGAACAGCGCGTTGTCGTCGATGTTGATCTTGGCGTCCAGCGCCATCAGATCGCCGCCCTGGGTAACGATCAGCGGATTGATTTCGACCAGGCTCGCGTCACGCTCCACGTACAGCTGATACAGCGCCACTGCAATTTTCTGGAAGGCCGCCAGCTGCGCGCCTGAGAAGCCCAGCGCAAAGGCCAGCTTGCGGCATTGATAGGGTTGCAATCCCGCAGCCGGGTGCACGCTGACCGAAACGATCTTCTCCGGCGTATGGGCAGCAACCTCTTCGATGTCCATGCCACCGGCAATCGAGCCGATCAATGCGATCCGGCCCCGGTCCCGATTCAGGGTCAGGGACAGGTACACCTCGCGGGCGATCTGCGAGCCTGACTCGACATACACCTTGTCGATGGGCAGCCCTTCGGCTGCGGTCTGAGCCGTCACCAGGCGCCGCCCAAGCAGGTCGGCGGCAGCGGCCCGAACCGCCTGCAGGTCACGCACCACCTTGACGCCGCCGGCCTTGCCGCGACCGCCGGCGTGGACCTGTGCTTTCACGACCCATACAGGGCCACCCAATGACTGGGCCGCGGCGACGGCCTCGTCGGGACTGCCGGCGACGCGACCGGCCGGCACCGGAATGCCAAAGCTGCGAAAGACGTCCTTCGCCTGATACTCGTGCAAGTTCATGCTGGAGGCTGACCTTTAAGGGATGGGGAATCTTGTTATTGTGCCAAAGATGCTAAAGTCGCGCCCGCGCATGAGCATGGCTTGCGACAGGCATACCAGTCCGGAGCGCGGCTGATGCCGGATGCCATCCCAAGCCCGACTCCCGTCCCCAGCGATCTGGCGTGGCGCGTTATCGGTCTTACCAACCTGTATCGGCTGCTCCTGCCCCCGGTTTTGCTGATTCTCCAGGGACTTGCCAGTCCCGGAATACTCGCGCCCGCGCCCGAACCGCGCCTGTTCCAGCTGGCGTGCTACGGCTACCTGGCGGTCGGGTTGTTACTAATCCTGGCGCGTCGGATTCCGCGGCCCCGTCTGCGCATCCTCGCGCTCGTGAACGCCACCGTCGATACCGGGGCGATCTCCTTCATTCTGTATACCTGCGGCGGCGTCGGCAGTGGCTTGGGAATACTGCTGGTGCTGCCCGTGGGCGCGATGGCCCTGCTCGGACGCACCAAGGATGCCTTTCTGGTGCCCTCCATCGCCACGCTCGGGCTGCTGGCGCAGCAGATCGCGGCGAATCTGGTCGGCTATGCGCCCCCCACCGACTTCACGACTGCCGGCATGCTCGGGGTCGTGCTGTTCGTCATCGGTCTGTCCGTCTGGCCGGTCGCCGACCGGCTGCGGGAGAGCGAGGCCCTCGTCCGGCGCCAGGAGATCGATCTGGCGAATCTTGAGCAGCTGTCCCATTACATCGTGCAGCATCTGCGCGAGAGCATCCTGGTCGTGGATGCCGAGGACCGGATCCGCCTGATCAACGAATCGGCGGCCGGACTGCTGAATGCGCAGCTGGCCTTTCCGGGCGCACTGCTGGGGGAAGCCTCCCCGCGACTGCTTTACCTGCTGGAAACCTGGCGACAGCGTACCGACGGGGTGAATGCCGGCGGCGAGACCCTCGTCGGCGCCGATGGCGCGCGGATGTTGCGGCCTCACTTCGCAGCGCTGGGCAATGCCGAGCCGGCCGCGGTCCTGGTGTTCCTCGAGGACACCAGCCTGATCGCCGAGAAGGCCCAGCAATTGAAGCTTGCCGCCCTCGGTCGCCTCAGTGCGAGCATCGCGCACGAGATCCGCAATCCGGTCGGCGCCATGAGCCATGCCGCCCAGTTGTTGAGCGAGTCCCCCCGGCTGGCGCCCGAGGATCACCGGCTGACCGACATCATCACCAAGAACGCGGAACGCGTCAGCGGCATCATCAATAATGTCCTGCAACTGTCACGGCGCGAAGCCACGCAGGTGGAAACCTTCGAGCTGGCGAGCTGGATCGAGGACTTCCGCGACGAATTTTGCGAAACGATGCAGTGGCACCCGGAGCAACTGATCGGTGTCAATGTTGAGACCAGCCCGTCAGCCACCGGGTCCTACCCGGCACTGGCACTGCGCGAAATCCGCGACGGCCGCGACCCGACGTTGCCGAGGAGTCTGGAAGTCACCGCCGATCCGACCCAGTTGCGCCAGGTGGTGTGGAATCTTTGTGACAATGCCATCAAGTATGGACTGCGCAATCGCATCACCGATGTCATTGAGATCCGCTACGGCCGACTCAAACCGGCGGCGCGGCCCTTCCTGGAAGTGGCGGATCGTGGCCCGGGTGTGCGCACCGAGGACGCCGAACGGATTTTTGAACCCTTTTTCAGTGGTGAGCATCAAGGCTCGGGACTTGGGCTGTTCCTGGCGCGCGAGTTGGCGCAGACCAGCGGCGCCACCTTGTTGTATGAGCCGCGACCCGGCGGTGGCAGTATTTTCCGTCTGGTGTTCGCTGATCCGCGTCGCTGGGCGGTACGATAGGAAAATATGCCCAAGCCCGTCGTTTTGATTGTCGATGATGAGCCGGACCTGCTCGAGCTCGTAAGCCTGACGCTGGGCCGGATGAGCCTGGAGACGCGCACCGCGGCGGATCTCGCCGGTGCCCGCAACCTGCTTGCGACGCAGCATTTCGATCTGTGTCTCACCGACATGCGTCTGCCGGATGGCGACGGACTGGATCTGGTGGCCTGGATGCAGGCCAACTGTGCCGCCACGCCGGTGGCCGTCATCACCGCGCATGGCAATGTCGAATCCGCAGTGCGCGCCCTGAAGGTCGGCGCCTTTGATTTCGTCTCCAAACCTTTGGATCTGGGCGTGCTGCGCAAGCTCGTGGGTACGGCAATCCGCCTCGGTGCACTGACCGATGGCACTCAGACTCATCGTGGGCCGGTACTGCTGGGCGGCTCGCCGGAAATGCAGCAGGTGCGCGAGATGATCGCCCGCGTGGCGCGCAGCCAGGCCCCGGTGTACATCTACGGTGAATCCGGCACGGGCAAGGAACTGGTAGCGCGGCTCATCCATCAAAGTGGCGCTCGTGCCGAGGCGCCGTTCGTGCCGGTCAATTGCGGCGCGATACCCACCGAGCTGATGGAAAGCGAATTGTTCGGTCACAAGCGCGGCAGCTTCACGGGCGCGGTGGCGGACAAGAAGGGCCTGATCCACAGTGCCGAAGGCGGCACGCTGTTCCTGGACGAGGTCGCCGATCTGCCCCTGCACATGCAGGTCAAACTTTTGCGCGTGGTACAGGAGAAGACCATCCGCCCCGTAGGCGAGGCGCGCGAGGAGCGGGTCGACGTGCGCATACTCTCGGCCACCCACCGCAACCTGGCCGACCTGGTCGCGACCGGCCGCTTCCGCGAGGACCTGTTCTACCGCATCAATGTCATTGAGCTGCGCGTGCCACCGCTGCGCGAACGTAGTGAAGATATCCCGGACCTCGCCAATGCCATCCTCGAGCGCATGTGCCGGCGCATGAAGCTTGAGCCACCGGCCATCAGTTCGGAGGCGATGGAAGCGCTGCAGGCTTATGGGTTTCCCGGCAACGTCCGGGAGCTGGAAAACATCATTGAACGCGCCCTGACGCTGACGACCTCCGGCACCATCACGCTTGCGCAGATCAAGCTGCGGCCGGCGACGCTTTTCGCGCTGCCCGGCAGCCGTGCCGATTTTGCCGCGCCGGACCAGCCAGCCGGCGCCTTTGGCGCCACACCGGCATCCGGCGCCACCGGGGTGGGCGGCACGCAGCACGCCCTCGGCGAACAGCTCGAGGATATCGAACGGGCCGCGATCATCAAGGCGCTGGAGCAGACCCGCTACAACAAGACCGCCGCCGCAAAGCTGCTGGGGATGACTTTCCGTGCCCTGCGCTATCGCATCAAGAAGTTGGGAATTGAGTAGGCTGCGCTAAATCGGGCCTGCGTAATCGAGAATCCTGTGGGACTACGGCCTGTGCACAACGGGACTCCATCACACTTTTATCGCGCCTTGCTCAGACATAATTCATACCCGATTGTCTGCACACTGCGCGCATAGATCCCAATGCCCTTCTGGAATCCCCGCTTGCTGGCTGTTCAGCGGTCCGCATTCTCACGCGCCGCTGTGCTGGCTACACCGCTCATCGGTCTTCTGGTTGCCGACAAAGCATTCAAACTGATCATGGTCGAGCGTTCGGTCGGTCCCGCGCGGCTCCAGGATTTCTCGAGTTTCGGGCCGGAGATGATTGCCCGCCACAATCTCGTTGTTCTGGGAGTCGTCATCGCAGTAGTCGGCGTGCTGCTGTCCCATCTCCTTGGCCGCCGCCGGGGCAAAGTGGGCGTATCCGTCGGGTGGCTCCTTTCATTGCCGCTGATCTATGCCGCAACGGTATTGGGCAGCGTATTGCACGCGGATGCCGAGCCGTTCGACCCGTCCATCTGGCAGGCAGCAGTGGAGGAACTGGGAAATCTGCTCGCGCTGTGGTGGCGTGAAGGGCTGATTGCCGCATTCATCATCGCCGCATTGAGCTGGCACTTCGCCAGCGCCAGCCAACGACCGGCGCGATGGCGCACCATCGCCTTAGGCGGCCTGCTGGTTCTTGGCTGTCTTGTCGTGGGTGTCGACTTCGGGTACTTCATCGCCACTGGAGTGCAGCTTACGAATGATGATGTCGGCTATGCCATATCCGCCCCCCGCGAGACGTGGTTCGTCGCTCACGGCTCTATCAGCGCGCTCGCATGCCTGCCCCTGACGATTGCCCTGATCGGCACTGCCATGACCTATCTGGCACTGGTCTGGCACCGGCCGAAATCCAAGCCCGCCGGTCCGCCTCGACACACCGTGCCGCTGGCGCCGCTCGTGGGAGCCGCGATCGCGCTGTCCATTGCGGCCCCGGCACTGCCTTCCGACGTGGCTCTAAAGGCCTACACGGATAGTCCGCTCCTGCACCTGACGATCGACGAACTACCCTCATCACTGCGTCGCAGATTCGCTCTCGGGATGGGTGGATCGATTTCGAAGCGAGTCCAAACCCTGACCTTCGGCCCCGTGACGACGGCCAGGACTGCGACGACGCGCAAGCTGAATGTAGTCATTGTCATGCTCGAGTCCACGCGCGCTGACGCGACGACCGTCTATTCTCCGGGGCTTGCAACAACCCCTTTTCTCGCTCAGCTTGCCCGCGAATCGTTGGTCGTCGACAACATGTACGCTGTCATACCTCGTACTTCGGCGGCTTGGGTTGCGATACTGTCCGGCAGGTATCCGGCCTCACACGAAGTCATCAAGGAATATGCCTCGCGGGGGCCTGTACCTCAGATGCAATCTAGCCTGCCGGTGCTTTTGCGCGCGCAGGGATATCAATCAGCCTTTTTTACAAGCACCACACCGTTCTTCGAGAACGACCGGGACATC
The DNA here is from genome assembly GCA_036498905.1 of Steroidobacteraceae bacterium. Classification (GTDB taxonomy): domain Bacteria; phylum Pseudomonadota; class Gammaproteobacteria; order Steroidobacterales; family Steroidobacteraceae; genus DAIDKA01. The sequence continues at coordinate 15,382 of DASYER010000055.1, forward strand.
CTGCGCTCACTGGCGTTCGACAAAGTTGTCACTCAGCTGCAGATTCCCCCACCGTCTACGGGCCTTGTGACGCCGTTTGGATGGGAAGACCTGGCGGTGCTGCCACCGATTGGACACTGGCTGGACACTCAAGTGTCGCGTGGCACGCCGTTTCTACTTACGGTGATGACCAATGTCGGGCATCACCCTTATGGGCTGCCCAGCGGATTTCCGATTGCGCAATACACGCGCCGCAACCCACAACAGAATTCCTACCTGAACTGCATCCGCTATATCGACGGCTTTCTGCACCAATTGGTCGACGAACTGCGGGCCCGGGGCCTGCTCGACAACACCGTCCTCATGATCCTCGGGGATCACGGCGAGGAGTTCCAGGAGCACGGCGGGCACATTCATGGTTTTGCGTTGTACGATGAATCGCTGCATATCCCGCTGCTGATCCGTCTGCCGCCCGCAGACGGACGCACAGGTCATGTTCGCGGCTTGCGTCAGCAGATAGACATTCTGCCAACGGTCACCGACGCCTTGGGCTTGACCCTGCAAGGAACACCGCTTCCGGGAAAGTCGATTCTGGGCTCGGCCGGACACGATGCATTGTTCTTCAGCACACACTCAGAGCGATCGTCTGTCGCGATGCGCGACATCTCGCACAAATACATCTACTCATTCGATAAGAATGTCACTAAGGTATTCGATCTATCCCGAGATCCGGGTGAACTGGACGACGTGCGGGCCGCAACTCCTGCGGCCACAATCAGCCAGGTCGAGACAGATCTGCTCGCCTGGCACCACCGGGTTAACCAGTCCTATCTGGGCAGGACCGGGGAGCAATCCAACTGACGAGCGCGATCACGGAGATTGACCCCGCGCCACTTGCAAACGAATATGAAAGCCATGGCTTCAAGTGACGCGAGCCGCAAGCAATACGACGACCTGTGGCGGGACCTGTGGGCGAACACGCACGCGGGAGGCCCGATGGCGCGCACGCGCTATCGGCAGGCCCTGCAATGGCTTGAAATCCGCCCTCAGTCGCGCGAGCGGCTGCTCGATGTCGGCGCAGGAAACGGGGCGTTTATGGCCGAGGCGTTGAAACGCGCCGCCGGCCTGGAGATATTCGGTGCCGAATTCTCGCAGGCGGCCATTGACCTCGCCCACCCCAGCATCCGCGCCCGACTTGCGCGCTGCGATCTTCAGGGGTCCCAATCTTTGCCATGGGACGGGGATTTCCAGCTGCTCACGTGCATGGAAGTCCTGGAGCACCTGAATGACGACGTGCTTGCTCTTCAGCACATCAGTGCAGCCCTGCGTCCCGGCGCCCGGGCATTCATCTCCGTGCCGGCCTGGCAGGCAAAGTGGGGGCCTCAGGATGTCACCGCCGGACACGTGCGCCGCTACGAACCGGAACTGTTGCGCGCCAGAGTCGAGAACGCCGGACTGCGCGTGCTTAGAATGCGTTGCTGGGGTGGTCTGTTCTGCTGGAGCTATCTGGGAGCGGCGAACCTCATCGGAGCTGAACGCGTCATGAGCGTGCGACCCACCGGGATCGCGGGCTTTGCGGCCTCCACCGTGTACCAGGCTTTGAAAGTCGACGACCTGATGTCATTCCCGCGTGGACCGCAGCTGCTGCTGCTGGCGGAAAAGTTGACGCCTGTGCGAGCGTGAGCCGTTGCGGCTGATTACAGTCACCACCGCCTATCCCGCCCAAGGCGGGCTGGAACTGGTCGCCGCGAGGCTGGTGGAAGAGTTTGCACAGCGCGGTATTGAGGTTCACTGGATCTCAAGCGACACCGAGGTCACCCCTCCCGACTTCGGTCAGCAGGTCAGGCATTTTCCGATCCGTACGTGGAACATCATTGAACGGCTAACCCAGTTGCCCTACCCGCTGTGGTCACCACTGTCCCTGCCCTATCTGTGGCGCGCGATCGGCGCCGCCGATGCCGTCCATATCCACGAGCACCTGTATGCGGGCAGCATCGCCGCGCTGCTGATTGCGCGACTGCGGCATCGACCGGTGATCATCACTCAGCACATGGGCGCACTCGGGCTGCCAAACCGCACCCTGACCGTGCTCTACGAGAGCGGAGCCAAAACGCTCGGTCGCATCCTCTTTCCGCTGGCCGCGCGTACGGTATTCATCAGCGCCAACGTCCGGCATTTTTTCCGACAGGACGCCAATCCCCGGTCGTGCCTGATTTTCAACGGCACGGATACCGAATTGTTCAGTGCCGCGCCCGGCCAAAGCTCTTCACGTCAAAAGCTCGGCATACCTGCCGAGGCGAAGGTCGTACTCTTCGTGGGCCGCTTTGTGCGCAAGAAGGGACTGCGTATCCTGCGTCAGCTGGCGCAGAGGCACCCGGAAGTCTTTTGGATGATCATCGGCTCTGGCCCCGAGAATCCGCAGGATTGGGGTCTTTCCAATGTCCGCGTGTACGGTCGTGTGAACCACGACAATCTGCCCGACCACTATCGGGCGGCAGATCTGTTGCTGCTGCCCAGTGCCGGCGAGGGCTTTCCTCTGGTCGTGCAGGAGGCGCTATGCTGCGGCACCGGGGTGCTCTCCACGGATGAAGTTGGCAGCGCCTGCCCGCCAGCGTCGGAGATGATACGGACCTGCACAACGCCTCGCGATGGCTTCGATGTCAATACTTGGTCGCAAGCCCTCAACGACGCCTTGTCGGACAGTGACTACATGCAATCGCGCGAAGCAAGATCCCGGGCCGCACGCGCCCTGTGGTCGTGGAACAGCTGCGCTGAGGCCTACCTGAGACTGTTTCGCGAGATCATTCCCGACGTGCCGCGATAACGTACACACAGGCGTTTTCCCGGGTAAGCCACGCCGGTGTAATCAAATCTCCCAGCCACATGAGCGCCTGGCACAAAACCGTGAAGGGTGCCGTCACGATCCGGCCAACGAGGCCAAACTTCGCCAGCAGGCCGGTGAGAAACAGCAGCCGCAACTGCGTCGTGTAAGCCAATGGGCCTACGCACGGCTCACAACCCTTCACTGCGAAGCCATGACGCTCGATGTCGTAGACCAGTCCCCAGCGTGTCCAGCGGCGCACATCGGTCGGTTGTGGATGATAGATCCACGACCCATGGGTGGAGAGCAGCAGCAGGCCACTTTTTCGTAGGACGCGCCGACACTCATCGAGATAGGCGTCAACATCCAGAACATGTTCGAGCACCTGCGAGGACAACACGACGTCGACTGAGTTGTCAGCCAACGGCAGGCGCCCCTGGGGGTCCAGGTGAATGTCGGCGGCAGGATTGTCGGGCAGGTCCGCTCCGAAGTAGCGACCGGCGCGCCCCTCGAATAAAGCCCTATAAGGCATTGGGCCGCAACCGTAGTCGACGACCGTGAGCTGCGTGCGGCCATCAAGATGCGAGCCAATGAGCGCCCTGAGCGCGAACGCCAGCCGCCGCATCAGCAGATAGTCGTGATCCCAGGGGCGGGGATACAGGCGCCGGAACGTGTCATTCACGCCCGCTGGTCCCACCAGCGAAGATCGAAGCTCCAGCGCCTGTGCAGGAAAAACGTGACCGGAACCAGCAGGACGGACAGCATCAACATCGCAATCACATAAGGGATATGCAGCACCTCTACGCAGAAGCTGCACGTCGTGAGGCTCAGCACCAGTTGCACCGCAGTAACGATGATATATCGCAAGAGATCCTGACTCGCCGCCGCGCCGGTCTTGCGGAAGGTCCATACCCGGTTCAGCCAGTAGCTGATGAAGGTGACGGTCAGAAAACAGGTAGCCATCGATACCAGATAATTCAACCCGACACGCTCCGTCAGGAAGATGACAATGGCCATGTTCAGGAGCAGCGAGAGTCCACCGGTGACCGCGAACCGGATGAATTCACGGATGCGGGTCGACAGCAGCGCGGATTGGGTGGCATCGATCATCTTGACCGCAAGCATATACCGCGACTCATCGTCCGCAAGGGGGGCAGCATCCGGCGTACTGGAGTTTTCAGAATTGATCAGCTACGGTCGCGCAATGGATAAGATTGAGATTGCCGTGCTTGTTCCCTGTCGCAACGAGGCGGCCACGGTAGGCTCAGTTGTCCGCGAGTTTCGCCTGTCTCTGCCGACGGCGCAGGTCTACGTATACGATAATGCATCGACCGATGAGACTGCCTCCCTCGCCCGGGAGGCCGGAGCGCGTGTCCGTCATGAGCCCCTCCTGGGCAAGGGAAACGTCGTTCGGCGCATGCTCGCCGATATCGAGGCCGACGTATACGTGCTGGTCGATGGTGATGGAACCTACGATGCCGCCAGTGCCCCGCGCATGGTGGAACATCTGCTCACCCATGGCCTGGACATGGTCAACTGCTCCCGTATTGCGGTCGCACAATCAGCGTTCCGTCCAGGCCACGCCTTCGGAAACCGGTTGCTGAGCGGCATCGTGACGCGTGTGTTCGGCAGTCGCCTGGGAGATATTCTTTCCGGCTACCGGGTCATGTCGCATCGGTTCGCCAAATCCTTCCCGGCCCTTTCTTCAGGATTCGAAATCGAAACCGAGCTGACGGTCCACGCCCTGGAACTGCGCGTGCCGATGGCGGAACTGCCCGCACCATACCGTGAGCGGCCCTCGGGCTCCGACAGCAAGCTGCACATGTTCCGTGACGGGATGCGAATACTGCAGCTCATTTTTCACTTGACCAAAGAAGAGCGGCCGCTGTCTTTTTTCTGCGCCATATTTGTGGTCCTTGCCGCAATCGCCATTGGCCTGGGCATTCCCATCATCAACACCTATCTTCACACCGGGCAGGTGCCGCGGTATCCGACTGCCGTTCTGGCGACCGGACTCATGATCGTCGCTTTCCTGGCGCTGACCTGCGGCTTGGTACTCGACACTGTCACCCGTGGTCGCAGGGAGCTGAAGCGGCTCTTCTACCTGCAGGCCGGATCTCAAGCCCGGGCAGGGCATGGCAGGTCCTGACCGGCGCACAAAATAAACGCCATCAACGCTTCGCGAGATGGAAATGCAGCCCCTTCGCCCCGAAAGGGCAATTCCTCAGCAGCATTGATTCATGGTAGGCGGCACCGTTGGCCAACTGCACGAGCCGACTGGCCAGCGAACGCCGGGTCTGGCCGAGCGGGCGCATTCGGTAGACATCATTCTCCTGCCCGCGCCAGAACGCCTCCATTCGCGCGCCCAATCCGGGCATTTTGAAGCTCGCGAAAAAAGTCGCGTCCAGCGTTGCACCGATAAAGTGATAGCTGTAGGCGAGCCGCACGATCCGGAATCTGGTCGAAAACAGGTCCAGCAACTCGCGGCGGGTGTACGCGTGCCCATGGTCCTTGGTATGACGATAGATGTCGGGGTCCAGGAGCCGGAACAGTGCATGCGGGCCGGGACCGCCTTCGGCCGGAACAAATCCAATGAATGAGCCGCCGCTACGCAAGACCCGAGAAATCTCATCAAGGGACTGGCCGATGTTCTCGACATGTTCGAGAACATCGCATGAGATGACCAGGTCGTAGGTGCCGGCCGCAAAGGGCAGTGGCGCATCCGGGGCCACTTGATGGAATTCGAAATCGACCGCCGTGTGCGCAGCCCGGATATCGACTCCGACCAGTCGTGCCTGCGGCTTCACGGAACGAACCAGATGCAGATGCTTGCCTTCACCCGCGCCGTAATCGAGGACCACAGGAGCAGCAGCAGCGGGCAGCTGCTCGATGAGCCAGCGGGCCTTCAATCCGGGCAGATCACGGCTTGACGGATCAGGCGCAAAGTCCCCGTATACCCAGGTGTCTGGATTGGTAGTCATCTTTTGATCACCGCACCTTGGACGTGCGGCATGTCACGCCTCCGACTCGTCAGATCGGACATAATGTCAGACAGTACGCCGATGGAATATCACCCGGCAACAGGAGAAACAAACCCGTGCTGACTGACTCACCGGTGGTGCGAGCCGTCGGTCCGCGCATCCTGTTCCTGGCAGGCGCCGCCGTGACCGCGGCACTGCTGCTGTGGATGCATCAATTGCGCCTCGGTGGAGTGCTGCCCGGCCTGACCACGATATTTTTCATTCAATTCGCGTACAAGGACTACTGGGCCACCGCCTGCGAACTGCTGATCCTGGTCGCGGCCGTCTTCATCGCGGCGAAAATTCCGGTACGCACGCTGTTGCGGACGGTGGGCGAGAGACCCGCGGCGGTGGCCGCGATCACCGGCGTCATTCTGTGCGTAGGCGCGGTGGTCGTGTATCACGACCATCCGCTGTCGATGGACGAGTACGCCGCCTATTTCCAGAGCCAGGTGTTTGCGGCAGGTCACCTCACGGGTCAATTCCCGCTGCCGCAGAAGGATTGGCTCATACCGCCTGGTTTCCAGGACATCTTCCTGACGATCTCCCCGGACACCGGACGGGTGGTCTCCTCCTACTGGCCGGGTTTTGCCCTAATCCTGACTCCGTTTACCGCGCTGGGCATTCCCTGGGCCTGCAACCCGGTCCTGTCGGCCCTCACCCTGCTCATCATCCACCGCCTGGCGATCTATATGTTCGCGGAGGTCGAGGCCGCGGGCCTCGCGCTACTGCTGACCGTGTGCTCGCCGGTCTTCTTTGGCATGGGCATTTCCTACTACTCAATGCCTGCGCACCTGCTGGCAAACGCTCTGTATGCGCTGTTGCTGGTTCGCCCGGACCCGCGGCGCGCCCTTGCAGCCGGGTTCGTCGGCTCGATTGCACTGTGCCTGCACAATCCGGTGCCGCACATGCTATTCGCCGTGCCTTGGCTGATCTGGATCGCCACCCGACCCGGCGGGGTGCGGCTGTTCGCATTGATGTGTCTGGGCTACCTGCCGCTGTGCCTGCTGCTCGGTGTCGGCTGGTTGGAGTTGACCCACCACCTGCGCAGCGCAGTCCTGGAACCGGGCTCCCAATCCAGCACCGCGGACTTCCTCAAGTCATTGCTGTCGGTGTTCTCGCTCCCGACGGGCGTGGCATGGCTCGCCCGCCTGATCGGCGTTGCGAAGATCTGGGTGTGGGCGGTGCCGGGCCTGCTGATACTCGCCGTCTATGGTGCGATCAAATGGCGTCGCAACACGCTGTGCCTGCTGTTCACCGGCTCGGCGTTGATCACCCTGGTCGGGTATGTCTTCTTCCCGTCAGACCAAGGCCACGGCTGGGGCTATCGCTACTTCCATTCGGCGTGGATGGCATTGCCGCTGCTGGCGACCGCAGCCATGTTTCGTCCAACCGGCACCAGCGCCGCGCCGACGGCCGGCGCTGCGGGCGCATTGTTCACAGACCCGGATACCAGATCCTACGTAGTGGCCTGCATCCTCCTGACGCTCATCCTCGGCGTCGGCTTCCGCGTGGTGCAGATGCAGGCGTTCATGGCCGATGACCTAAGCCAGCTGCCGCACTACCGAGGTACCGAGCGGCGGGTGGTCATCATCGACTACATTACCTCGTTCTATGGCGGTGATCTGGTGCAGAACGACCCCTGGCTGCGTGGCAATGTGATCCGCATGCTCACGCACGGCTACGCGGAGGATAAGAAGATGATGGCCCGGAACTACCCGACCTGGCACAAGGTTTATGGGGATCGGTTCGGCACGGTGTGGTCGCAAGCAAAGTGAAAGCCGTACGCTCTGCCCCCGCAGCAGCCGATTTGGGCCCCGCGGCCCGGGCCAGTGCACAGCGCTGGGCCATGGTCGCGCTCGCATGCCTGTGCGTCGCGTTCTGGATGCTCATCCATCCCTATCGCGGCCTGGAACACGATTCGGTGCTGTACACGGTACTGGCGCTGGCGCGACTGCATCCGGCGGCTTTGGGGCATGACCTGTTCGTGCGCTATGGGGCGCAGGACCACTACACGATTTTTTCGCCTCTGTACGCCGCTGCCATCAGGGCCGCCGGCCTGGAACGCGCCGCGGCGATCATGGCCTTCGCCACCTACGTCGCATTCTTCGCCGCCGTCTGGGCGCTCGCACGACGGCTAATGCCGGCCAGGACTGCTTTGCTGGCAATCGGTCTGCTCATCGTGCTGCCATCCTGGTACGGCTCGAACAGTGTGTTCGCCTACATCGAGGGATTTCTGACTCCGCGGCAGTCAGCCGAGGCCTTCGCACTCGGCGGCATCGCCGCCGCCTTGTATTCCCGGCAAATTCTGGCGGGCGTATGCATGGTCGTCGCACTGCTGCTGCACCCCATCATCGCGGCCGCCGGCGTTACGTTGTGGATCATCCTGTTCGCCGGCTTCGCGCGACCCCGGGTGAGCGTAATTGTGATCGCGGTCCTGGGCGCTGCGCTGGTCGCAGCCTCGGCGACCGGTCTCGGTCCCTTTGCGCACTTTGATGCCGATTGGCTGCATATCCTGCAAACGCGCCTCGCGTACCTGTTTCCGACCCGGTGGTCTCAGGGCGAGTGGACCACGACGGCCATTCGGGCCGCGGTACTGATTGTCGGAGCCGGCTTCAGCACCAACGAGTCGGTGCGCAGGCTTTGCATCGCTGCACTGGTCACCGTCGCGCTGGGGATGGTGTTTGCCATCGTCGAGGGTGACTGGCTGCACGTGATCTATGCCGGTCAGATGCAGACCTGGCGCTGGCTGTGGCTGCTCGGAGTATTGTCAGTGCTGCTCGCGCCTGCGATCGCGATTGACTGCTGGCGCTCCCACGCAGGCCTGGGGCGCGCCGTCGTCATCCTGCTGCTGAGCGCCTGGCTGACGCGCAACGATACCTTCGCGATCCTGCCGATGATTCTCGCATGCATCGCCGCGGCAATGCCGAGCGCATTGCGCGAGCCGCGGCAGGAGCAACTCATCCAGGCTGGCGCGTACATTCTCCTGGCAGCCAGCCTGATCATCCTCGCGGGTGAAATCCGCAACGCCCTGCCGCAACTGGAGGTGATCCGTGCCGGTCACCGCCCCTATCTGGTGCGCATCGGCGAGGCCCAGGCGCTGGCCTACGGCGGACTGCTCCCGGCGTTCCTGCTGGTGTTGGTATGGTGGTCGGCGGATCACGCCACCGGGCGCAGCTCGGTATTGCTCGCGGCACTTGGGGGCGTACTGCTGCTTTCGGTACTTCCCTATTCGATTCTGACCTGGACGCAGTCGCGCTACCCGGAAGATCGCCAGCAGGCCTTCGCGCCCTGGCGTGCGGCAATACCGGAAAGCGCCGAAGTGCTCTGGCCGGATCCGCCACCCGTGACCTGGTTCGAACTCGGACGCTCCAGTTACTGGTCGCTCTATCAAATGGCCGGTATGGTATTTTCGCGCAATGTCACCATGGTCAGCACCAGCCGTGAGAGCGCGGTCACACCCGTTCTGCCGCAGCTGGGTCGTGCGTTGAGCGGTACCAAGCACTATTCGCTGACGGCCTCTCCCAAGGATGCTCCGGCGTCGATAAACGGCCCGTGCCGACTTCCCGGCGTGACCTTCTACGCGAGCTGGGTTGAGCTCGGGCCGACTCCCTATCCCCCCGTGGCTCCGGATGACGAAAAGCCGCATGAAATGCTGTACCTGTATCGCTGCGGCGATGCTCGACACTGAATCTGGTGTGTAGTCTTCGTGGGTAATCTGGTACGCGAAGCGGTGAAGTACGCGGCCGCCTCGGCCGTGGCGCTCCTCGCCGATGCCGGACTGCTGCTGGCGCTGACGCGCTACGCCGGGTGGCACTATCTGATTGCCGCGGCGATATCGTTCATGGTGGGCGCCACGATTGCCTACGCGCTGTCGGTAAAGTTTGTGTTCAGCGCCCATCGGCTGCACAACCGGGAGCTGGAATTTGCGGGCTTCATTCTGCTTGGCCTGGTGGGATGGGCCATCAATCTGCTGGTGCTGTTCATCGCCCATGGAAAGCTCGGAATCGCCCTGGTCCCGGCAAAGGGGCTGGCCTCCGCCTGCACTTTTCTCACCAACTTTGCCTTGCGCAGGCAGCTTTTGTTTCACGTCCGGACGCTGGCGATATGAGCCGCACCGCCGTTATCGTCGGCGCGGGTCCCGCCGGACTCACCACGGCCTTCGAACTGCAACGCCGCGGTGATGTCAGGCCGATCGTATTTGAAATGGGCCATCAGGTCGGCGGCATCTCCCGGACCATCAACTATCGCGGTAATCGTATGGACCTGGGCGGCCACCGATTCTTTTCCAAGTCCGACTGGGTCATGAACTGGTGGCAGTCGATGCTGCCGGTGGCCGCTGATGCCGGTTCACCGGCCGCAGCAATGCGCCTGGCATATCAGGGCGCATCGCGCGAGTTCGCGCCCACAGCGCTCGCCGACCTGCACGCCGATGAGGTCATGCTGGTGCGCAGCCGTCTGTCACGGATTTTCTATCGTCGGCGCTTCTTTGATTATCCGTTGAAGCTGAACCTGGCGACCCTTGCGAACCTGGGTGCACCGTATACGGCAGCCATCGGTGCAAGCTATGTCGCGGCCCGCCTGCATCCACGCCGCCCCGAAGTGACGCTCGAGGACTTCCTGGTCAACCGTTTCGGCGACACGCTGTACCGAACCTTTTTCAAGGACTATACCGAGAAGGTCTGGGGCGTGCCGTGCTCGCAGATTTCCGCCGAGTGGGGTGCCCAGCGCATCAAGGGCCTGTCGATCACGAAGGCGATTGCGCACGCATTGCGCAAGCCCTTCCAGGGACGTGATACCGCTCAGAAGTCCACCGAGACGAGCCTGGTCGAGCGCTTTTTGTATCCGAAGTTGGGGCCGGGGCAGATGTGGGAGCGCGTCGCCGCGCGGGTCAGCGCCGCCGGCGGTGAAGTTCACTTGAACCATAGCGTCGTCGGGCTGCACCGCGAGGGCAGCACCATCACGGCGGTGGACGTGCGCGACGCCAACAGCCGTGAAGTGCGCCGCGTTGCCTGCGATGAGCTGATCTCCACCATGCCCATTCGGGAACTCGTGGAGCTGCTGCAGCCGCAGGATCCGCAGGTACTGCGAATCGCCTCCCAGCTGCCGTATCGTGACTTCATGACGGCCGGCTTGCTGGTGCGGCGCATGCGGGGAGGGCATCGCGACAGCGCCACGAATGGCATGCCCCCGGACAACTGGATCTACATACAAGAGCCGGACGTGAAGCTCGGACGGCTGCAGGTCTTCAACAACTGGAGTCCGGCCTTGGTGGCCGATCCTTCGACGATCTGGCTGGGTCTGGAGTATTTCTGTGCCCAGGGCGATGAGCTGTGGAATATGGGCGATGGGGCGTTCCTGGAGTTCGCCGTCGCAGAACTGGCCAAAATCGGCCTGATTGCAGCCGAAGACGTCCTGGATGGTACGGTGGTGAGGGTTCCGAAGGCCTATCCGGCCTACTTCGGCGCCTACAACGAGATTGGGCAGGTGCGAGACTGGCTGGACAGCTTCGAGAACCTCTACCCGGTCGGTCGCAACGGCATGCATCGGTATAACAACCAGGATCACTCGATGCTGGCAGCCAAGGCAGCGGTCGAATGCATCGCCAGCGGCAGCGCTGACAAATCTGCGCTCTGGGCCGTTAACGTGGACGACGAGTACCACGAGAGCACCCGTAAGTCCGGCTGAACGGGCCGCCCACTGACACTGCGGGTCACTTTGTGACGGCGACGGCACCCACCGTCGTCAGCTGGTGACGATGGTAAGTTAAACCAAAATCCGCCCGGCAGATGAAAACTTATGGATAATCAATCAGTTGTATTGGCTGGCGAGCTCTGGCACGGGCCTTGCTCTTTCTGTCCCAGACGGCGGCAGGCGCCGCGATCGAATCCCAACAAAGCTCCAGGAGTTCTCTGCCCATGAAAGCTACCCAAAAAGGTTTCACCCTTATCGAGTTGATGATCGTCGTCGCGATCATCGGCATCCTCGCGGCCATCGCGATCCCGGCCTACCAGGACTACACCGTGCGTTCACAGGTGACGGAAGGCATGAATCTGGCCAGCGCCGTTGAAACGGGTGCCGCCGAGTACTATGCCAACACGGGTTCATTCCCGGCGACGCTGTCAGCCGCGGGCATTTCCGCCCAGCCGGCCGGCAAATATGTGCAGAGCGTGGACGTCACCGCGGGCTCGGTCACGGTTACCTACGGCAACCAGTCCAACGTGGCCGTTAACGCTGAAACTCTCGCCTTCACCCCGTACCTCAGCGCCAACAACGACATCGTGTGGATCTGCGGTAACCACGGAATCGCGAGCTTGACCCCGGCCCCGACGATTATGCCCGGTGCAACTGCCGGCACGACCAATGTCCAGGACAAGTACCTGCCCCAGACCTGCCGCACGCCGTAATCCTTAACGGTAAGGCAGATCAGGCGAAAGCCTCAGGAAGCCCCTCTTGTGAGGGGCTTCCTCTTTTGCGAGACCAATCACGCAGGCCCCTCGCTCAGTTGTGCGACTATCACCGGTAGATTTGACAATTGCCTAGCGGGGAGCGTCCGCTACACTAGGTTCCGCTACCCTTAAGGTTCCAAGGTTGATTAGCGTAAGTCCATGAATGAGAACGCCTCCTTAGCTTCCACGCCTCGATCAACGCTCGGCGGTCTGCCCCAGCGCCTGGTCCAGGATGGTGTTGTCGAAGAGGCAGCCATGATGGAGGCCGTGGCCGCTACCAAGGATGGCAGCAGCATCGTCACCCACCTGGTGAAAATCGGGGCCGCCAACGCCCGCGACATCGCCATCGCCGCCTCCAGTGAGTTCGGCGTACCGCTTTTCGACCTGGACGCCAGCAATCTCGACCCCGAGACCATCCGGCTGGTCAGTGAGAAGCTGCTCGTCAAGCACCGGGTGCTGCCGGTGTTCAAACGCGGCAAGCGGCTGTTTCTGGCCGTGGCAGACCCCACCAACCTGCATGCCATTGATGAGATCAAGTTTCAAACCGGCATGGGCGTGGAGGCAGTCGTCGTCGAGGACGACAAGCTGCAGAAGGCGGTCGACAAGGCCGTCGAGCAGGCCGACAACCAGATGCCCGCCTTCAGCGACGAAGAGGGCATGGACCTCGACTCGCTCGAAGTCACCGGCGGTGACGAAGGCCCGGATGACAAGGTCACCCGCGACGATGTCGAAGACGCCCCGATCGTCCGCTTCGTCAACAAACTCATGCTCGACGCCATCCGCCGCGGCGCATCGGATATCCATTTTGAACCCTACGAGAAGACCTATCGCGTCCGCTTCCGTATGGACGGCGTATTGAAGGAGATCGCGCAGCCGCCGGTGCAGCTCGCCGGCAAGCTCGCCGCCCGCCTGAAGGTCATGTCACGCCTTGACATCGCCGAACGACGCGTGCCCCAGGACGGTCGCATCAAGATGCGGCTCTCCAAGAACCGCGCCATCGACTTCCGTGTCAGCTCCTGCCCGACGCTGTACGGCGAGAAGATCGTGATGCGTATCCTGGATCCCTCCCAGGCGCAGCTCGGCATTGATGCGCTGGGCTACGAGCCGAGGCAGAAGGACCTGTACGTCAAGTACCTGGCAAAACCCCAGGGCATGATTCTCGTGACCGGTCCGACCGGCAGCGGCAAGACCGTTTCGCTGTACACGGGCCTGAACATTCTCAACCGTGAAGACACCAATATCTCCACGGCCGAAGACCCCTCGGAAATCAATCTCCCGGGCGTCAATCAGGTCAACGTCAATCCCAAGGTGGGACTGACCTTCGCCGCCGCCATGCGCGCGTTCCTGCGCCAGGACCCTGATGTCATCATGGTCGGCGAAATCCGCGACCTGGAGACGGCCGAAATCGCCATCAAGGCCGCGCAGACCGGACATCTGGTGCTCTCAACGCTGCACACCAACGATGCGCCGCAGACCCTGACGCGCCTCATCGACATGGGCGTGAAGCCATACGCGATTGCGACCTCGGTGAGCCTGATCATCGCGCAGCGGCTTGCGCGCCGGCTGTGCAGCCACTGCAAAATGCCCATGGATATTCCGCGCGAGGCGCTGGTGAAGGAAGGCTTCCAGGCCGCGGACATCGATGCCGGGATGCGCCTCTACGCTCCCAAGGGCTGCGCGAACTGCACGGACGGCTACAAGGGGCGGGTGGGCATCTACCAGGTCATGCCCGTGACCGACGCCATCGCCCGCATGATTCTGGCCGGCGGCAGCGCCGTCGATATCTCCGACCAATCGAACAAGGAAGGTTTTTGGGATCTGCGCCGTTCAGGCCTGGAAAAGGTCAAGAACGGGATGACCAGTCTGGAAGAGATCAACAGCGTCACCATCGAATGACTTGCAGGTACTAACGCATGGCCCAGGCAGCAACCACCCAGTCCGTCAAAGGCATCCGGCGCGACACTCCCTTTACCTGGGAAGGCCGCGACAAGAAGGGCAACAAGGTCAAAGGCAAGAGCGTCGCGCCCGACGAGGCCGCGCTGCGCGCCGATCTGCGTCGCCAAGGCATTGCCGCATCGCGCATCCGCAAACAGGCCAGCTCGCTGCGCTCCGGTGGCAAGGTCAAGCCGCAGGACATCGCCGTGTTCCTGCGCCAGCTCGCGACCATGCTGGCGGCCGGCATTCCGCTGGTGCAGGGACTGGAGATCGTTGGCGCGGGTCATGACAAGCCGGCCGCACAGAAGCTCATTCTGGGCATCAAGAGCGACATCGAGGCCGGTTCCACACTCCACGAGGCGCTTGCCAAACAGCCCCTGTACTTCGACAAGCTGACGACCAACCTGGTGGAGGCCGGTGAACACGCCGGTGCCCTGGAAAGCCTGCTGGACAAGATCGCCACCTACAAGGAGAAGACCGAGGCTCTGAAGAGCAAGGTCAAGAAGGCGCTGTTCTATCCGACCGCGGTGCTGGTCGTAGCCATCATCGTCACGGTCATCCTGCTGATCTTCGTGATCCCGCAGTTCGAAAGCCTGTTCAAGGGCTTCGGTGCCGACCTGCCGGCCTTCACCCAGATGGTCATCCACCTGTCGCGGTTCGTGCAGGCCAAGGGCATCTACATGGGCGTCGTGATCGGCGGCGCCATCTACGCGTTCGTCTACTTCAAGAAGCGCTCGCGGCGGATGCAGGAATTACTGGATCGCGCGCTGCTGAAGTTCCCGATCATTGGGCCCATCCTCAACAAATCCGCGATTGCCCGCTACGCGCGCACGCTGGCCACCATGTTCTCCGCGGGTGTGCCGCTGGTCGAGGCGCTGCAGTCCGTGGCCGGCGCCTGCGGCAATATCGTGTTCGAGAATGCCGTACTGCGCATGCGCGAGGAAGTTGCCACCGGTCAGCGCCTGCAACGCGCCATGGAAAATACCGGAATCTTCCCCAACATGGTCGTGCAGATGATCGCCGTCGGTGAAGAATCCGGCTCGCTCGATACCATGGCCGGCAAGGTGGCCAGTTTCTATGAATCCGAAGTCGACAACGCCGTGGATGCGATGTCGAGCCTGCTCGAGCCGCTGATCATGGCCGTGCTCGGCGTGCTGGTCGGCGGTCTGGTGATTGCGATGTACCTGCCGATCTTCAAGCTCGGCTCGGTGGTGTGACCGCCCCGGGACGAGCCTGACGCACATGGTGCTGCTTGACGCACTGGCCGGCTCGCCGACCTTTTTCATCAGTGCGGTGCTGGTGCTCGGCCTGCTGGTGGGCAGCTTCCTGAATGTCGTCATCTACCGCGTCCCGGTGATGCTCGAGCGCGAGTGGCGGCAGCAGTGCGCGCAACTCACCGCCCCTGATGCACCCGCCGGGACGCCCGCGCCGCGCTTCGACCTGGTGGTGCCGCGTTCCAGCTGTCCGAAATGCCAGGCACCCATCAGCGCGCTACAGAACATCCCCGTGTTCAGCTACCTGTTCCTGCGCGGACGCTGCGCCCACTGCCGCACGCACATCAGCGTGCGCTATCCGCTGATCGAAGCCCTGACCGGCGTGCTGTCCGGCCTGGTCGCCTGGAAGTTCGGCTATGGCGCCACGGCAGTGGCGGCACTGGTGCTGACCTGGTTCCTGATCGCGCTGACTTTCATCGACGTGGACACCCAGCTGCTGCCGGATTCCATGACCCTGCCGCTGGTGTGGCTGGGCATCGCCACCAGCGCCTTCCTGCAATCCAACCCGAACGCTTCCCTGCCCGTGAGCTTGCATAACAGCATCATCGGCGCCATGGCCGGGTACCTGAGCCTGTGGAGCATCTTCCACTTGTTCAAGCTGCTCACCGGTAAAGAGGGCATGGGCTACGGTGACTTCAAACTGCTCGCCGCCATCGGCGCTTTCCTTGGATGGCGCATGCTGCTGCCCACCGTCTTGGGCGCCGCCGCGGTGGGTGCCGTAGTGGGCACCGTGATCCTGACCCTGAAGGGCAAGGGGCGTGGGGTGCCGATCGCCTTTGGCCCGTTCCTGGCGGCCTCAGGGTGGATCATGCTGATGTGGGGTCGTGAGCTGCTCGAGGGATATCTCGGCCTGTTCGGTCTGCATTCTTGAACCGCCCCCTGCATATTGGCCTGACGGGCGGCATCGCCAGTGGCAAATCTACGGTCGCCGGACTGTTCGCGGCCTTGGGTGTGCCGGTCATCGATACGGATCAGATCGCGCGCGAACTCGTCGCGCCGGGCACACCCTTGCTGGCACGCGTCATCGGCCACTTTGGTGCGGCACTGCTGATGCCCACCGGGGAGCTTGACCGGCGCGCCCTACGCGAGCGGGTCTTCGCCGATGCTGCCGAGCGCGCAGCTCTGGAGGCCTTGATGCACCCGGCGATCATGGCGGAACTTCGAGGCCGCGCGCGCATGGCGGCAGGTGCCTACCAGATCTGGGTCATTCCACTGCTGGTCGAGCACGACCTCGGCACTGCCGTTGACCGGGTGCTGCTGGTGGACTGTGCCGAGGATCTGCAGCTGCGGCGGGTGCAGGTGCGCGATGCCGTGACGCTGGCCCAGGCGCGGGCGGTGCTGGCCGCGCAGGCCACGCGCGAAGCGCGACTGGCCGTCGCCGATGATGTGATCGTGAACGAGGGCAACCTCGAGCGGTTGCGTGAGCAGGTCGAAAACCTGCATACCCGCTACGGCACTCTGGCGCGCGAGACCCCGCGTCAAGCACAATAGGGGGATGAGTGAAACCCAACAGCAGGTCGCACAGCCGGTCTTCGAGACCAATGAGGGGACGATCGTCTTCGAGCAGCCGCTCAATGAACGGATGCGGACCTTCATGCGCCTGGACTTCCTCTATAACCAGGCCCTGTACCAGAGCGAAATCGCCACCGCGGCCAGCGCCCGGGCGGCCATGTCGGGCCTGCTCGACATCCTGTCCATCACGACGCGCAGTGACATGCGCTCGGATGCGCTCAAGGAACTCGAGCGCCATCTCACGCACCTGAACGAGTTCCAGTCGCGGCCGGGAGTCGATGCGGCACGACTGAAAACCATCATCGCCAACCTCGGCCGCCTGCGCGCCGAGCTGATGGACGCCGGCTCGGCCTTCCTGCAGCCCATCCGTGACTCCGAGTTCCTCAACTCCATCAAGCTGCGCAGCGCGATCCCCGGCGGCACCTGCGAGTTCGACCTCCCCGAATACTTCTGCTGGCTCAGTCAGCCCGCCGAGGCGCGCATGCGTGCCTTCGGTGAGTGGCTGGGTCTGCTGCGCCCGCTGTGTGATGCCATCGCGGAGCTGCTATGGCTGACGCGTCAGGCCGGCCGCAGTCGTCAGGAGATCGCCAAGGGCGGCGTGTTCATGATCGGCTTCGACCGTGATGCGCCGGCGCAGCTGCTGCGCATTGCGCTGCCCGCCCAGGATGGTCTGTTTCCGGAAATCAGCGGCGGCGGCCAGCACCGCTGCAACGTCCGGTTCCTGAAGTGGAACGGGCTGAACACCCGCGCCGCGCAGATCGAAGAGGATGTGCCCTTTACACTGACCATCTGCGCTTAAGGGCGCCCCATGCCAGCGACAGTGAAGTGCCCGACCTGCGGGCGCGGTATCGAATGGTCGGAGCAGTCGCCGTTTCGGCCGTTTTGCAGCGAGCGCTGCCGGATCATCGACCTCGGGGCGTGGCTGAGCGAGAAGCACGCGATCCCCGGCACTGAGACGGAGCTGGAGCCGGATTCCCCGGAGGATTGATCAGGGGAACTTGATTTTCCCGCCGCCAACCGGGCCCGCGCCCATGCTCCCGGCATCCGGGACGACGATGCGCGAGGCCTGCTCACGGCGCATTTCCCGGGCTTCCTCGATGGCCTCATCCAAGGCCAGTTTGACGGCCTCGGGAAAGCGGTCCAGCGCCTCCTGCAGGGTCGCAGCCTCGATATCGAAGCCCAGCGGCAATACACCGCCCGGAGTCAGCAACTGGGTCTGCCCGGAGAACAGCACCGGGCGGGTGGTATCCACCGAGCCGTCCGTCGTCACGGGAGTCATGCGCCGCAGCGTACCGGCGCGCCGATCGGTGAAGATCTCCTCACGATAGAGGCTGGCGGCGTCAAGTTTGATTTCCGGGAGCTCGGGTTGCTGGGCCATATCGGTTACTCGGTGTCAGAACAGTGTTGAGTTATTGTAACAGCCGCTGCAGCGCTTCGATGAAGGGCCGGTCGGCTTCGAGAATATCGTGCTGGCCCAGATCCGCGGCCGGCACCCATTGCAGGCGCTGATCATCGAGGCCCCGGGGCACCCCGGTAAAATCGCGCACGATCCAGAAGGACAGTTCCACCGTCCGGTCCGGATAGCTATGGGTCAGGCGCAGGCAGAACTGCGGTCCATGGGCCTCGATCCCCAGCTCTTCGCGCAATTCGCGGATCAGCGCCTGAACCTCGGTCTCCGCCGCTGCGACCTTGCCGCCCGGAAACTCCCAGCGCCCCGCCATGTGCTTAAGCTTGGGCCGCTGCGCGATCAGGACGCGGCCACCGGCATCACACAGCGCGGCGGCCACCACCCGCAGCGTGGCAGAGGCGCTCACGCTACTCGGACAGTGCGCCGTGACAGTGTTTGAACTTCTTGCCCGAGCCACAGGGGCAAGGCTCATTGCGCCCCACCTTGCGGTCCTGACGGATGAAGGTCGCAGTGGGATCGAAGCCACCCGCCATCGCCGGCGGCTCCCCACCCGGCAAAGCCTGGAACGGCATGGCGGGGGCGTCATCCGGTGGCGCCGCGGCGAACAGTGCGGATTGCGCTTCAGCATGCTGAGTCTGCAGGGCCTGCATCAGCCGCTCGCGACGCATTTCCTCTTCGCGGTCGGCCTCCTCCTGGGTACGGATCTCAAGCTTTGAAACCACCGACACCGTGTCGAACTTCACCCGATCGAGCATGGCGGCGAACAGTTCAAAGGCCTCGCGCTTGTATTCAAAGCGGTAATCCTTCTGGGCATAGCCGCGCAGATGGATGCCCTGGCGCAGATAGTCCATGGCGGCAAGATGCTCACGCCACTGGTGATCCAGAGTCTTGAGCATCACGTCCTTTTCCACGTGACGCATGATCGGGGCCCCGATGCGCGCGACCTTGGCGTCATAGGAGGCGGCGACCGCGTCCACCAGGCGCTGCCGCAGCACCGCCTCTTCGATCTCAGGTTCCGCGGCCAGCCAGGCTGAAGGATCCACCCCGGCGTTGAAGTCGCGGGCCACGGCCTCGGCCAGGCCCGGCAGGTCCCATTCCTGGGGCGCCGCCGACTTCGGCATGAACTGGTCCAGGAGCGTGCCGAGGGCTTCCTCGCGGATGCCGGCGATCGCCGCCGACAGATCCTCGGTGCCCATGATCTCGGTGCGCTGCTGGTAGACGACCTTGCGCTGATCATTGGCGACGTCATCGAACAGCAGCAGCTGCTTTCTGATATCGAAATTGTGTGACTCGACCTTGCGCTGCGCCTTTTCGATCTGGCGCGTGAGCATGCCGCTTTCGATGACCTCCCCTTCCTTCATGCCCGCCATCTGCAGCAGACGTTTGGTGCGCATCGGATCACCGAAGATGCGCATCAGGTTGTCCTCCATCGAGAGGAAGAAGCGGCTCGAACCCGGATCGCCCTGGCGACCGGAGCGGCCACGCAGCTGATTGTCGATGCGCCGCGACTCATGGCGCTCGGTACCGACGATGTGCAGGCCACCCGCGGCCAGTGCGGCGTCGTGGCGCACCTGCCAGGCGGCGCGCAGCGCGTCGCGTGTGGCCTCATCGGTCTCCTCCGGCAGCGCCGCAAGCTCCGCGTTCAGATTGCCGCCCAGCACGATGTCGGTACCGCGGCCGGCCATGTTCGTGGCTATCGTCACCGAGCCGGGAACACCCGCCTGTTCGACGATGAGTGCCTCGCGCTCGTGCTGCTTGGCGTTCAGCACCTGGTGCGGAATTCCCGCCTTTTGCAGCAGCCCGGCCAGAAATTCGGAAGTCTCGATCGACGTCGTGCCCACCAGGGCAGGCTGGCCGCGTTTCGCGCAATCCTGGATGTCCTCGATGATGGCTTCGAACTTGTCCTTCTGCGTGAGGTACACGAAGTCCGGCATGTCCTTGCGGATCATCGGTTTGTGCGTCGGGATCACGACCACTTCCAGATTGTAGATCTGCAGGAACTCCGGCGCCTCGGTGTCGGCCGTGCCGGTCATGCCGGCGAGCTTGCGATACAGCCGGAAATAATTCTGAAAAGTAATCGAGGCAACCGTCTGGTTCTCTTCGCGGACGCGGACACCTTCCTTCGCCTCCACCGCCTGGTGCAGGCCGTCGGACCAGCGGCGACCCTGCATGGTGCGCCCGGTGAACTCATCGACGATGATCACTTCGCCGCCGCGGACGATGTACTCCACGTCCCGTTTGTACAGGGCGTGCGCGCGCAGGGCGGCATTGAGATGGTGCATCAGGCGGATGTTCGCCGGGTCATAGAGGCTCTCGCCTTCACGCAGCAGCCCGGCCTGCGCCATCAGCTCCTCCACGCGAACATGGCCGGCTTCGCTGATGTGCACCTGCTTCTGCTTCTCATCCACCGAGAAGTCGCCCGGGCCGTCCTCCTCCTTCTGCAGGGTCAGTATCGGCACCAGCGCGTCGATCGCGAGGTACAGCTCGGTGCTCTCATCCGCGGGGCCGGAAATAATCAGCGGCGTGCGCGCCTCGTCGATGAGGATCGAGTCCACTTCGTCGACGACTGCGTAAACCAGGCCACGCTGGACGCGATCCTCGAGGCGGAAGGCCAGGTTGTCACGCAGATAGTCGAAGCCAAATTCGTTGTTGGTGCCGTAGGTGATATCGCAGGCGTAGGCTGCGCGCTTCTCCTCGGAATCCTGCGAATTGCGGATCACGCCGACGGTCAAACCGAGAAAGGCGTACACCGGGCGCATCCAGTCGGCATCGCGCGCGGCCAGGTATTCGTTGACGGTGACGATGTGCAGGCCCTCGGCGGGCAGCGCATTCAGGTAGGCCGGCAGCGTCGCCATGAGGGTCTTGCCCTCACCGGTGCGCATTTCGGAAATCTTGCCCTGATGCAACGTGATGCCGCCCAGCAACTGGGCATCGAAGTGGCGCATTTTCAGCGTGCGGCGCGCCGCCTCACGCACCACGGCGAACGCCTCGGGCAGCAGGTCATCCAGGGTCGTCCCCTGCTTCAGCCGTTCCCGAAATTCAGGTGTCTTGGCCGCCAGCTGCTCATCGCTCAGGGCCTGGATCGCGGTCTCGAACCCATTGGTCTCGCTGACCAGTCGGGCGAAAGTGCGCAGCAATCTATCGTTACGGCTGCCAAAGACACGCGTGAGCAGTTTCAGCACAAAGACATCCTGGTCAAAAAAATTGAATTGCGCCAAACACTTACGATGTCTTAGGGCGCAGCGGAGCGGCGTATTGTACGCGAAATGGGGACGCCCGGATCCGGGCGCAAGGGCTGTTGAACCGATTTAGCGCTTGACGAACATCAGCGGGTCGATCTGGGTCCCGTTGTGCAGGACCTCGAAGTGCACGTGGGGACCGGTCGAATGCCCGGTCGATCCCATCAAGGCGATGTGCTCGCCGCGCGACACGCTCTGTCCGACCGCGACGAGCGTGCTCTCATTGTGCGCATAGCGGGTGACGTAGCCATTGCCATGGTTGATCTCCACCAGGGTGCCGTAGCCGCTGCGCTCGCCCGCCCAGGTGACGATCCCGGCCGCGACCGCCACCACCGGTTCACCGGCCGTACCGGCGAAATCCAGTCCCTTGTGGAAGCCTTCCTCGCCCGTGAAGGGGTCGCTGCGCTCCCCGAAGTAGGAGGAGATCGCGCCCTCCCCGACCGGCCGGCCCGCCGGACGCACCGCGTCGCTGATCTGGCGGCCGACGATCACATTCTCCAGCGCCGACAGTTGCACATCGCGCAGGTCAACCCGTTGTTCCAGCTGCAATAACTGCGAGCTCAGGTCCGGCATCTGGCTGCTGGCCGGGCCGGCGCCGGCTGCCACGGGCGCGGCTACCGGCTCGTCGTCGAAATTGAACTGACGCCGGTCCACATTGGCCATGGTCGTCAGATGTTTGCCGAGTGCGTCGATGCGGATGATATGAGCATCCAGCTGGCCGAGCCTGCGCGCAATGGCGTCCACCCGGTCCTGAACGCGGGCCCGCATTTCGACGATTTCGGATTTCTGTTCGGCGAGAATCCGGCCCCAGCCTTTAGGGTCGGTCGGCGTCGCGCCCGTATGGGCGCCAAGCTGCATGCCGATCGCAAATGCCGTACCCACGGTTCCAAGCACAACCAGGGCGCAGATCACCAGCGTCAGGGGATGCGTCAGATCGAAATACCTCGAGCGACCGCCACCGTGTCGCCCGGAAAAAACTATGATGTTCACGCCAGCTGGCCTTAAGCATTCATGTCCTGCCCGACTTACCCGTGAATATGCAGAAGAAGACCCACAGTGACAAGGCGAATAGCGGTCGTGGTTCGCGGATATCACAATCCCGCCCACAACATTCACGCAATTCGATGGATTCTGTTAAAGATCTGTTGCTGCGCTCCACGCCGGTGCTGGCGGGCCTGCAGCGCGAGGCGCTGCGACAGCATGATTGGCTGCAATGGGTACGGCGCGAGTTACCGCAGGAGCTGGCGAGCCATGTGACCGGCGTCACAGAGCAGGCGGGCGAACTTGTCATATTCGCCGAATCGGCCGTCTGGGGAGTA
Source organism: Steroidobacteraceae bacterium (assembly GCA_036498905.1). Classification (GTDB taxonomy): domain Bacteria; phylum Pseudomonadota; class Gammaproteobacteria; order Steroidobacterales; family Steroidobacteraceae; genus DAIDKA01. Next base: position 38,338 of record DASYER010000055.1, read on the forward strand.
CGCCTGCGTTACGCCGCACCGCAACTGCTCGGCGTCATCGGCCGCCAGCAGACCAATGTCGTCGGTGTGAGAATCCGGGTGGCGCCGCATGTTGCGCCAAAGGCCTGAGCGCGGCTTTCAGTAGACGGATGAGGCGTGTGCCAGCGCCGGCGCTTCGACATAGGCGATCGGCGCATCCGAATGCTTCTCGAACGTCACCTCCTCCCATGAGGACTTGGTCGACAGCAAGGTGCGCAGCAGCTTGTTGTTCAGCGCGTGCCCGGATTTGTAGCCACTGAACTCGCCGATCAGGCTGTGACCGAGCAGGTACAGATCGCCGATCGCATCGAGGATCTTGTGCTTCACGAATTCGTCTTCGTAGCGCAGCCCATCCTCATTCAATACCCGCACATCATCCAGCACGATGGCATTGTCGAGATTGCCGCCGAGGGCCAGATTGCGCGCCCGCATCATCTCCAGATCGCGCATGAAGCCAAAGGTGCGCGCCCGGCTGATTTCCTTCAGGAACGATGTAGTGGAGAAATCCATAGAGGCACGCTGCGCGTGCCGCTTGAAGATCGGGTGATTGAATTCAATTTCGAAATTGACCTTGAAGCCGTCGAACGGTTCAAACATCGCCCACTTGTCGCCGTCGGAAACCTTGAGCGGCTCGGTGATGCGGATGAAGCGTTTCGGCGTCAGCTGCTCCTCGATGCCGGCCGACTGCAGCAGGAATACGAAATGGCTGGCACTGCCGTCCATGATCGGGACTTCCGGTGCGCTCACCTCCACGACGGCATTGTCGATACCGAGGCCTGCGAATGCAGACAGCAGATGCTCGACGGTGGAGACCCGAGCCTCGCCGCTGACCAGAGTGGTTCCCAGCTGCGTGTCGCCGACATTTTCGGCGTGCGCAACCACCGTCGCGAATTCACCAAGATCGGAGCGTCGAAACAGAATCCCGGTGTCCGGCGCGGCGGGCCGCAGCGTCATCAGGATCTTTTTGCCGGTATGCAATCCAACGCCCGAGGCGCGGATGGTGTTCTTCAGTGTGCGTTGTCCGACCATATGACTCTTTAGGATGCCCGGAACTTACGCACCCGTCGGACCCGTCGTGCAACGGGCCCGAAGGTCCATTTCGCCGGGCGCACCCTGCGCCCGGTGAATCCGGCAGCCGCTACCGTATCACAGCTTAAGGCATCGATCCGCTGCGTTGGTGCGCTGCTGGTCGTGCCCGATCAGTCAGCCTGACGCCGCAGAAACGCCGGAATATCCAGCAGGTCCTCCGAATCGGTATCCGGACGCAGACCATCGCCGACAGCGCGCTGACGCTGATAGGTGGGCTTGTCCAAGTCCGCATAATTCGGATTCATCGCCGGCTTCGCCCGCGAGACCACACGCATCGGCGGGGCCTGGGCGTGGGCTTCGCGGCCCATTTCCCGGCCCATGCCGGTCAGCGCATGACCGGTCGGTACGCGCACGGCAGCAGCGGGCCGGCCCAGACCCGTCGCCACCACTGTGACCCGCACGACATCCGTCAGCTCCGGATCGATCACCGTGCCGACCACGACGGTCGCATCCTCGGAGGCGAACTGCTTCACGATGTTGCCAACTTCCTGGAACTCGCCGATCGACAGGTCCATACCCGCCGTGACGTTGACCAGAATGCCGTGGGCGCCGGCAAGATTGATGTCCTCGAGCAGCGGTGAAGACACGGCGGCCTCGGCAGCCGCGCGCGCGCGACCCTCCCCGCTCGCAACTCCTGAACCCATCATCGCCATGCCGGTCTCGGCCATTACCGTACGCACGTCGGCAAAATCGACGTTGATGAGACCCGGCCGGGTGATCAGTTCGGCGATGCCCTGTACGGCACCCTGCAGCACCTGATTGGCCGACTTGAACGCATCGAGCAGCGTGGTCTGTGCGCCCAGCACGGTCAGCAGCTTCTGATTCGGGATGGTGATGAGCGAGTCGCAATACTTGCCCAGTTCCGCCAGTCCGTGCTCGGCCACCAGAGAACGCTTGCTGCCTTCCATCTCAAACGGACGGGTCACCACGGCAACCGTGAGAATGCCCATTTCCTTGGCGACCTGCGCCACCACCGGTGCGGCGCCCGTGCCCGTACCACCGCCCATGCCGGCAGTGATGAACAGCATGTCGCAGCCCTCGACCAGCTCGACGATGCGGTCACGATCCTCCATCGCGGCCTGGCGACCCACTTCCGGGTCGGCGCCAGCGCCGAGACCCTTGGTCATGTTGCAGCCGATCTGCAGTGCGGTCTTCACCTTGGAATGCTTCAAGGCCTGTGCATCCGTGTTGATGCACATGAAGTCCACGCCGTCGATGCCCGTGGTCACCATGTGCGCGACGGCGTTGCCGCCGCCGCCGCCCACGCCGATCACCTTGATTACGGCACTCTGGCTATATGCGTCCATCAGTTCAAACATTGCTGGCTCCTTGATCCCCGTAGCGGTCTGTGCGAATTGAAAAAATCTAGAAATTGCCCTGAAACCAGGACTTCATCCGGTCAATGGCGCTCTTTCCACCCGAGCGTCGCCCGCGCGTGGAAGTCGTGTTGTCACGGCCGTAGAGCAACAGCCCCACGCCCGTGGAATAAATCGGACTGCGCACGGCCTCGGCGAGGCCGGTCACGTGCTGCGGCAGCCCCAGCCGCACCGGCACGTGGAAGACCTCCTCGGCCAGTTCGATCGTGCCCTCCATGCGGGCGCTGCCGCCGGTGAGCACGATGCCCGCCGCGATCGCCTCCTCGAAGCCGCTGCGACGCAGTTCATCGCGCACCAGGCCAAACAGCTCCTCGTAGCGCGGCTCGACGATTTCCGCGAGGGTCTGGCGTGCCAGTCGGCGCGAGGGTCGCTCCCCGACACTGGGCACTTCGATGCTTTCATCCGGGTTGGCCAGTTGTGAGAGCGCGCAGGCGTAGCGGACCTTGATGTCCTCGGCATACTGGGTGGGCGTGCGCATCGAGACGGCGATGTCGTTGGTGACCTGATCGCCGGCGATCGGAATCACAGCGGTGTGCCGGATGGCGCCGCCGGTGAATACCGCAAGATCCGTCGTGCCGCCGCCGATGTCGACCAGGCATACGCCCAGCTCACGTTCATCCTCGGTCAGCACGGCGAAACTTGAGGCGAGTTGCTCGAGCACGATGTCATCGACTTCCAGGCCGCAGCGCTGGATGCACTTCTCGATGTTCTGCGCCGCACTCTCCGCGCCGGTGACGATGTGCACCTTGGCTTCCAGGCGCACGCCGGACATGCCGATCGGATCACGGATGCCTTCCTGGCCATCGATCACATAGTCCTGCGGCAGCACGTGCAGGATCTTCTGGTCGGCCGGAATCGCCACCGCGCGCGCGGCATCGATGACGTGTTCGACATCGACGTGCGAGACCTCCCGGTCGCGGATGGCGACGACACCGTGGGAGTTGAGACTGCGCACGTGGCTGCCGGCGATGCCCGCATACACGGAGTGGATCTGGCACCCCGCCATGAGCTCGGCTTCCTCCACCGCCCGCTGTATGGACTGAACCGTGGATTCGATATTGACGACCACGCCCTTCTTCAGACCGCGCGAGGGCTGTGAACCCACACCGATCACCTCGATATTGCCGTCGGCGGTGACTTCCCCCACCAGCGCGACAACCTTCGATGTGCCGATATCCAACCCGACGATCAGACTGCGGTCCGTACGCTTAGACATTGCGAGCATCGCCCCTGTTCTTGGCATCGCCCGCACCGCCGCTGCGCCAGCCAATGGCAAAGCCACTCGCATAGCGCATGTCGACATAGGCGATATCAGTGGCGCGCTGCGCCACGATCCTGGCAGCCGTCACCACGAAAGTATTGAATCGTTCATCAAGGTGCTGACGGCCCAGACGCACCGTCACACCGTTATCCAGGTCGAACTGCCAGGCACCGCGTGCATCCAGGCGCAGCGCCGTGATTCGCAGGTTCAGCTCCAGCAACCGGTCGCGCATCGCCAGATAGCGCTGCACCACGCTGACCTGTGTGCCCTCCGGCCCGGACAGCCGCGGCAACTCCAGCGGAATGTGCGTGGCATCATGGGCAAACAGGTCACCGCGGATATTGAGCAAACCGTTGTCGCCCCAGCGGGCGGCCGCGACCTGCTCACCGATGGTCACCGCCAGGCCCCGCGGCCAGTCGCGCTGGACGCTGACTGTGTCGACCCACGGCAGCAACCGAACCGCGCTGCGCACCTTGGCCAGATCGACGCTCACCAGGCCCTTACCCGCGGCGCTTTCACGCACTGCGCGTTCGACATCCATCGGCGCAACGCGCTCGAAACGCCCGGCCACCGATACCGCGGTGATGGGCTGATTGAGCGCCCACATCAGTACCAGCAGCAGCGCGGCGATGCTGCCCAGGGCCAATGACCAGCGGCCAAGGCGTGCCCAGGGGATGGCCGGCAATGACCAGCGCGAGGGCTCTTGGGCGCGGCGGCGACGGTTCTTGGGGCGCAGATTGAACATTTAGCGCCCCGCCTTGACCGGTACGCGGGTGAAACTGGATTCGAGAATGCGCCACACCAGGTCCTCGAAACTCAGCCCCGCCGCCTTGGCCGCCATCGGCACCAGGCTGTGATCAGTCATGCCGGGCACCGTGTTGACCTCCAGCAATTGCGGACGACCGGTGCCGTCCATCATGAAATCCGCGCGCCCCCAGCCATCGGCACCCACCGCGGCGAATGCCGCGAGCCCCAGTGCCGCCAGATGGTCCTCGGCGGGTTTCGACAGCCCGGACGGGCAGAAGTACTGCGTGTCATTGCGCAGGTACTTCGCCTCGTAGTCATAGAAGGTCGTCGCCGGCTGGATGCGAATCGAAGGCAGCGCGCGACCATTGAGGATGGAGACGGTGTACTCGGCGCCCGAAATCCACGCCTCGGCCAGAACACTGTGGTCCACGGCAGCCGCCGCGCGATAGGCGGCGGCGAAGTCCTGTGCCCGCTCGACCTTGGTCATCCCGACACTGGAGCCCTGGGTCGCAGGCTTGACGATCAACGGCAATTTCAGTCTCGCCAGCGCGGCCTCCAGATCCTCCTCGCCATTCAATTCCACGTAGTCGCTGGTGGGAATGCCGGCAGCCTGCGCCAGCCGCTTGGTGCGCAGCTTGTCCATGCCGATGGCCGAGCCCATCACGCCACTGCCGGTGTAGGGCAGGCCGAGACATTCGAGCGCGCCCTGCAGCGTTCCGTCTTCACCGCCCGGTCCGTGCAGCGCAATCCATACCCGATCCGTGCCCCGGCTGAGCAGTTCCGGCAGCAGCTGTGCGCGCGGATCGAACCCGTAGGCATCGACGCCGCGACGCTGCAGTGCCGCCAGCACGGCGGCGCCGGTCTTCAGGGAGACCTCCCGTTCGGTGGAGGTACCACCATAGATCACCGCGACGCGGCCGAACTCGGCCGGGTTAGTGACGCTGCGGGCTGCTGATTTGTCGTGGGTGATGCGCATCAGAGCGCCTCTCCGATGATGCGCACTTCGGGCTGCAGGGCGATGCCATGTGCCGTCCGGACCCGCGCCTGGACCTGCAGGACCAGCTGCTCCAGGTCGGCCGCCGTGGCCGCGCCATGATTGATGATGAAATTCGCATGCTTGAGTGACACGGACGCATCGCCCACCCGCAGGCCCTTGAGCCCCGTCGTTTCGATCAGCCGCGCGGCGTGATCACCCGGCGGGTTCTTGAATACCGAACCGCAGCTCCACTCACCGATAGGCTGGGACTGCCGGCGACGCGCGAGCAGTTCGCGCACGGCAGAATCATCGATGCCGGGAGCCGGCGCGAAGGTCATGCGCGCGGCCGCGAACCATTCATCGGCGTGATTCGAACTGACATGCCGGTAGCTGATCGAGTACTCACCCGGCACGCGGGTATGCTGCCGCCCGTGGCGGTCGAGAGTCTCCACCGACACCACGCAGTTCCAGGTCTCCCCGCCGAAGGCACCGGCGTTCATGGCCAGCGCCCCGCCCAGGGTGCCGGGAATACCGGCGAAGAATTCCGCGCCGCCCAGTTCCCACTGGATGCACTGGCGGGCAATGCGCGCGCAGGGCACGCCGGCCTCGCCGTACACCGTGTTCGCGTCGATGCGTTCCAGACGCAGCAGTGCCTCCTGGGTCGCCACGACCACGCCGCGGATGCCACCATCACGTACCAGCAGATTACTGCCCAGCCCCACGAAGTGGATGGGCATGCCTTCTGGCACCGTGCCGAGGAACTCGCGCAGGTCATCGCGATCCTGCGGAGCAAAATAGATCTCGGCCGCGCCGCCGGCGTGCCAGGAGGTGTGGCGGCTCATCGGCTCCTCGCGCCGTACGCGGGGCAGGAATTTCTCAGCCACCTGCATCATGTGCGCACCTGCCCGGACAGCAGTGCCGGCAGTGCATGGGACACGGCGTTGATATTGCCGGCACCCATCGTCACCACCAGATCCCCGCCACGGATCACGCCCTGCAGCGCTTCCCCCAGGGTCTCGATGTTCGCCACGAACACCGGCTCGACCTGTGCGCGGGATCTTACGGCGCGGCAGATCGCACGACCGTCGGCACCCGCAATCGGCGCTTCGCCTGCCGCGTACACTTCGGTCACCAGCAGTACATCGGCCTGTGAGAGCACGCGCCCGAAGTCATCGATCAGATCGCGGGTGCGCGTGTAGCGGTGCGGCTGGAATGCGAGTACCAGCCGTCGCCCCGGATAGCCCTGGCGCAGCGCCTCCAGAGTCGCGGCAACCTCGGTGGGATGGTGCCCGTAGTCATCGACGATGGTCACGGTGCCGGATGGCAGTGCCACATCGCCGATGTGCTGCAGCCGCCGATCGATGCCCTGGAAGGCGGCGAGTGCCTGCGCGATGGCCGTGTCGTCGATCCCGAGCTCGGTTGCCACCGCGATCGCGGCCAACGCATTGCCGACATTGTGGATGCCGGGAAGGTTCAGTGTGACGGTCAGCGCAGCGCCGCCGCCGCTTCGTGCCGCAGTGCCGGAGCGGACCACGTCAAACTGGGTCTGCAGACCATTGCGCCGCAGATTTATGGCGCGCACGTCGGCCGCCGGCGCCAGACCGTACGTCATGCTCGGTCGACCGATCCGCGGCATCACGCTCGCGAGCGTCGCATCATCGAGGCATAGGATGGCCAGGCCGTAGAACGGAAGATTCTGCAGAAAATCCACGAAGCTTGATTTGAGGCGTTCGAAATCACCGTCGTGGGTGGCGAGGTGATCATTGTCGATGTTCGTGACAATAGCGATAAGCGGCTGCAGGTGCGTGAAACTTGCGTCACTTTCATCGGCCTCGGCAACCAGGTAGCGCCCCGAGCCCAGACGCGCGTTGCTGTCCGCGCTCTTCAGCCGACCACCGATCACGAATGTCGGATCCGCGCCGCCCTCGGCGAGGATGCTCGCGACCAGACTGGTGGTCGTGGTCTTGCCGTGAGTGCCGGCCACCGCGATCGAATAGCGGAAACGCATCAGTTCGCCCAGCATTTCGGCGCGCTGCACGACCGGAATGCGCGCGGCCAGCGCCGCCACGATTTCCGGATTGCCCGCCGGCACGGCGCTGGAGATCACCACGACATCGGCGCCGACGATATTCTGCGGCGCATGACCGATGGCGATCTGGGCCCCCAGCTGCGCCAGGCGGCGGGTCGCCGCGTTGTCCTTCAGGTCCGATCCGTGCACGCGATAGCCCAGGTTGATCAGGACCTCGGCGATGCCGCTCATGCCCGCGCCACCGATTCCGACCAGATGGATGGCGTGGATACGGCGCATGCGATCGGCGCGATCGAGGATCATGCCGCACCTTCCGCATAGCGCAGGCAGGCCTGCGCCAGATCCTGGGCCGCGCGCGGCTGCGCCAGTTCCCGCGCCTTCAGCGCCATTTCCAGCAACGGCACCCGATCGGCGCATAGCGTGCGCAGGCTGGCGCACAGGCGCTGTGGCGTGAGATCCCGGTCCGCGATCAGCAGCGCAGCACCGTGATCGACCAGATAGGCCGCATTGACGGTCTGATGATCATCGACCGCGGCCGGAAACGGCACCAGAATCGACGCCACACCGACGGCGGCCAGTTCACACACCGTCAGCGCGCCCGAGCGGCAGATCACCAGGTCTGCCCAGCCGTACGCCTCGGCCATGTCCTCGATGAAGGCCGTCACTTCGGCGCGCACGCCGCTCTTGGCATAGTTCTGCGCCGCCGCCTCCTGCCAGCGCGCGCCGGCCTGATGGCGCACGTTCACGGCAAGCTCGCCGCCGAGCTCGGCCAGCGCCAGCGGCACCACCGTGTTCAGGCGCACGGCGCCCTGGCTGCCGCCAAAGACCAGCACATTGATCGCGCCGTGCCGTCCGGCGAATCGCACCTGCGGCGTGGCGGCTGAGGCGATGTCCTCACGCACGGGATTGCCGATGGTGGTGGCGCGCGCGGCACGGTCGAAACTGTCCGGAAAGGCTTCGAGCACCTCATCGGCCAGATGCGAGAGACAGCGGTTGGTGAATCCGGCCACGGCATTCTGTTCATGAATAATGAGCGGGCGACGTGTGAGCCACGCCGCGACGCCGCCCGGCCCGGTGACAAAGCCACCGAGCCCGACGACCGCCAGCGGCCGATGCCGGCGCATCACCCGCAGGGCCTGCCACAAGGCAAGACCCAAGCGAAACGGCGCGGCCAGCAACGTCAGCCAGCCCTTGCCACGCAATCCACCCACCGACAGCCATTCGATCGGAATCTGTTCGGCCGGAATGACGCGCGCTTCGAGTCCCTTTCGCGTGCCGAGCCATACCACCGGCTGGGAACGGCGGCGCAGCAGACGCGCCAGCGCCAGTGCCGGATAGACATGCCCGCCGGTGCCGCCGGCCATGATCAGGATCGGGCGGCCGCTCATGCGTCCTCCCGCACACGCGCCGCGGTACTGCGCGAGGGCGCCGTCGCCTCGTGGTACACGCGCAGCACGATGGCCGCCCACATCAGCGCCACGACCAAACTGGAGCCGCCGTAGCTCATCAGCGGCAGGGTCAGACCCTTGGTGGGCAACACGCCCATGTTCACGCCGATGTTGATCATCGCCTGAACGCCGATCCACACCCCGAAGCCGGCGGCCAGGTAAGCGCCGAACTTAAGTCCTGCCTCATGCGCCAGGCGTGCGGTATGGAAGCTGCGCCAGACCAATGCGAGGAACAGCCCCAGGGTCAGCAGCACGCCGAGCAGTCCCAGCTCCTCGGCCAGAACCGCGAATATGAAATCACTGTGCGCCTCGGGCAGGTAGAACAGCTTCTGCACGCTCTCGCCCAGCCCCACACCGAACATCTGTCCGCGCCCGATCGCGATCAATGACTGCACCAGCTGGAATCCGGAGTGGAATGGATCATCGAAAGGATGCAGGAATGCGGTGATGCGGGCGCGCCGATACCCGGAGGATTCGGCGACCACGATGAACAGCGTGACGGCGCACAACACCAGCAGCGTCATCCAGCGCACGCGGCCGCCGGCCAGGAACAGCATGATGAAGCCGGTGGCGAACAGCACCGTCGCCGCACCCATGTCGGGTTCCGCCAGCAACAGGCTTCCGGCCAGCAGCAGCACTCCGAGCGGCTTGAGCAAACCGCGTAGCGTACCGCGCAGCTCCTCCTCCTTGCGCACCGCGTAGCTGGCGACGTAGATCACCACCAGCAACCGCGCCAGCTCGGAGACCTGGAAGGCAAAACCACCCAGCTGCAACCAGCGACGACTGCCGTGACTGCGATGACCGACTCCGGGCACCGCGACGATGAGCAGCAGCGCAAGCCCGAAGAACAACAACGGCACCGACAATCGCTCGAGCTGCTCGGTGCGCACACAGAACAGGACCGCGCCCGCACCCAAACCGACCGCCAGGAACAGCAGCTGCTTCTCAAGATAGGCGAAGCTGTTGGCCGCCGACTCATGGCTGGCCACCGAGATCGACGCGGAGGTGACCATGATCATGCCGAACAGCACGATCGTCGCCAGCAGCGCCACCAGCACCAGATCGATGCGCAGGCCGCCCTTGCGGTGCCCCGATTGCGCAAATGCCAGCGGCAATACTGCGCTCATGCCGCCAGCTCCCTGACCGCGCTGCTGAACACATCGCCGCGATGGGCGTAATTACGGAACATGTCGAGGCTCGCGCACGCGGGCGAGAGCAGCACGGTGTCACCGGGCCGGGCCACCTGCGCGGCCGCCCGTACCGCCTCGGGCATGCTTGCGCTGCGCTGCGTCGGACACACATCGTGCAAGACCTGCTCGATGACCGGCGCGTCGCGTCCGATGAGGACGACACAGCGCACCTTGCCGCGAAACGCCTCGCGCAGCGGCGCGAAGTCTTGCGCCTTGCCATCGCCGCCGGCGATCACGACCAAGGGTCCGGCCATGCCGGCGACCGCCGCAAGAGTCGCCCCGACATTGGTCCCCTTGGAATCGTCCACATAGCTGACGCCACGCACCTCGGCGACCCACTGGGCGCGATGCGGCAGCCCGGCAAAGCTTGCGAGTTCCTCGAGCATCACGTTCAGCGGCAGACCGATCGCCTCGCCCAACGCCAGTGCCGCCAGGGCATTCGCAGCGTTGTGCAGGCCCGCCAGCAGCATCGCCTCCATGGCGATCAGGGGTTCACCGCGCCGCATCAGCCAGGGCTTGCCGGCTTCGCGCACCGCCACGGTGTAGTCGGCGCCAGGAGCATCGCGCAGCGAGAAGCCGACGACACGCGCCGCCGGGTGCGGCATGGCCGCAACCAGCGGATCGTCCAGGTTGATCACGGCCGTGTCGCAGTGGGCAAAGATGCGGGCCTTCGCCGCCGCGTACTCATCCAGCGACGCATAGCGGTCCATGTGGTCGGGCGTGACATTCAGGACCGTCGCGGCGCGCAGGTCCAGTGAGGAAGTCGCTTCGAGCTGATAGCTGGACAACTCCAGCACATACAGTTCGGTGGGCTGCGCCTGCGCCTGGGCATCCCGCAACAGGTCCAGCGCAGGTTCACCCAGATTGCCGCCCACGCGCACCCGCATTCCGGCGCGCTCGGCCATGCGGCCCACGAGCGTCGTCACGGTGCTCTTGCCATTGGTGCCGGTGATGCCCACCACGGGCGCGTCCGCGGCCACGGCGAACAATTCAATGTCACCCGCAATCGTGATGCCGCGGCGGCGCGCCTCCACAAAGAACGGATCCGACAGCGGCACGCCGGGCGATGCCACTACGCACATCGCCTCATCGAGCAGTGTGGTATCCAGATGTCCGAAGCGCACGGTGATATCGGGCGCGAGCTGCGCCAGCTGGGCGCGCCCCGGCGGATCCGCGCGGCTGTCGGTCACACACACCCGCCAGCCGCGCGCCAGCAGATAGCGCGCGCACGATAGTCCGGTGACACCCAGACCCACGATGACGGCGGCGGTCGGCTTGTTGCGTGAATCGCTCATCGCACCTTCAGGGTCGCAAGGCCCAGCAGCACCAGCAGCAGGGAAAGAATCCAGAAGCGCACGATCACCTTCGGCTCCGCCCAGCCCTTGAGCTCGAAATGGTGATGGATGGGGGCCATGCGGAAGATCCGCCGGCCGGTCAGCTTGAAGGAGGCCACCTGCAGGATCACCGAGGCGGTCTCGAGCACGAAAATGCCGCCCATGACCAGCGCCACGACTTCCTGGCGCACGATGACGGCGACGACGCCCAGCGCACCACCGATCGCCAGGGCGCCCACATCACCCATGAAGACCTGTGCCGGATAGGTGTTGAACCACAGGAATCCGAGGCCGGCGCCGCTCAGCGCCGCGCAGAACACCAGCAGTTCCCCCGCGCGTGGCACCGCGGGAATCGCCAGGTACTCGGCAAACTTGGCATTGCCGCTGGCGTAGGCAAACACGCCCAGTGCGGCGCTGACCATCACCGCCGGCATGATCGCCAGTCCATCGAGCCCGTCGGTGAGGTTCACCGCATTGCTCATGCCGACGATCATCAGATAGCCCAGTGCGATGAAGGAGATCGCCGAGAGCGGCTCGGCGAAGCGCTTGACGAAGGGCAGGAACAGAGTCGTTTCGGCCGGCGACTGGGCGGTGTAGTAAAGCACCGTCGCTGCACACAGGCCCACGATGGTCTGCCAGAAGTACTTCCAGCGCGGGATCAGACCGCGCGAGTTCTTGCCGGCCAGCTTCAGGTAGTCGTCATAGAACCCGATGAGTCCGAAAGCAAAGGTGACACCGAGCACCGTCCACACGAAGCGGTCGCGAACATTCGCCCACATCAGCGTGCCGAACAGCACGGCGACGAGGATCAATGCCCCGCCCATCGTCGGCGTTCCGGCCTTCGGCAGGTGCGATTTCGGGCCATCCCCGCGTACGACCTGCCCGATCTGGTACTTGGACAGGCCCGCGATCATCGACGGTCCGATCAGCAGCGAGAACACCAGCGAAGTCATGCACGCCAGAATCGCCCGCAGCGTCAGATACGAGAACACATTGAAGCCCGAGTACAAGGCGGTCAGATGCTGGGTAAGCAGATACAGCACCGTCAGGCTCCTTTGATTCCGGGAGCAGCTGCCGGCCCAACCAGTGCCGCCACGACCTGTTCGAGACGATTGAAGCGCGAACCCTTGATCAGCATCCGCACCTCGGCCGGCGAAAACCCGAGTGCACCCGTCAGCAGCGCGTTGAGGTTCGCTGCAAGCGTCGCGGCGTCGGGGAACCAGCTCGCGCCGGCGCCGAAAGTCTCGACCGCCAGCTTCGCCAACGTCCCGGTGGCGAACAGTCGTTCGATGCCGGCGGCGCGCGCCTGGACTCCGACCTGACGATGACTCTCCACCGCGTAATCGCCGAGTTCGGCCATATCGGCGAATACCAGCCAGCGACGGCCCTCGAGCTGGGCCAGCACTTCGATGCCGGCTGCGACCGAACTCGGGTTGGCATTGTAGGAATCGTCGATGATCCAGGTGCCCCCGGCCGCACGCTTGAACTGCAGCCGGCCGGCGACCGGACGCATGCTGGCCAGCCCGCGCGCAATTTCGGCCAGGCCGACACCGGCCGCGCTGGCCGCCGCCGCCGCTCCGAGGGCATTTATCAGGTTGTGGCGGCCTGCCAGATGCAGCTGCACGGGCACGCTGCCCTGCGGGGCGTGCAGAGTGAACCGCGAGATGAAGCCGGACTCATCAATGGTCGTGCGGATCGCGCCCGCCGTGAAGTCTGCGCCGGGCTCAAGCCCGAAGGTCCACACTCGGGCGGACGTCATGTTCTTCCACAGCAACGCGAAGGGATCATCGCGGTTGATGATTGCGGTCGCATCGGCGCTCAATCCGGCGACCATCTCACCTTCGGCGCGCGCGACACCTTCCAGGCTGCCGAAGCCTTCGAGGTGCTCGGCGCCGGCATTGGTGATGATCCCGACGGTGGGACGACCGATACGAACCAGGGTGGCCACCTCACCGGCGCGGTCGGCACCCATCTCCACCACCGCGAAGCGATGTTCGCCGTTCATCCGGAACAGCGTCAGCGGCACGCCGATATGGTTATTGAGGTTGCCGCGGGTGCTCAGACACGGACCGGACTGCGACAGGATGCTCGAGATCAGCTCCTTGACGGTGGTCTTGCCATTGCTGCCGGCGACGCCGACGACCGGAATGGCGAAGCCCTCGCGCCAGGCGTTGGCGCCGCTGGCGAGCGCGGCCAGCGTGTCATCGACCAGAATCTGGCTGGGAACACTCGCCTGCTGTGTACGCACCACGGCGCCGGCGGCGCCGCGGGCCACGGCCGCGGCCACGTAGTCCTCGCCATTGAACCGCGGACCGGTCAGCGCAACAAACAACTCGCCCGGATTCACGGTGCGCGAATCGGTCGACACGCCGTTGAAGGCGGTGTCAGCGCCGAGCAGCCGTCCGCCGCAGCTTTGCGCGAATGCTGCCAGAGTGGCTCTCATGCCAGTTCCTCCAGCGCCGCGCGCGCCACCAGCTGGTCGCTGAATGCGCGGCGGGTCGTGCCATGGATCTGGTACTCCTCGTGCCCCTTGCCCGCGATGAGCACCACATCGCGTGGCGCCGCGGCAGCGATCGCAGTGCGGATCGCGGCGGCGCGATCGTGCTCGACTGCGACGCGGGCGGCCGCATCCGTGATGCCCGAGAGGATGTCGCGCACGATGGCCGCAGGATCCTCGGAGCGCGGATTGTCATCGGTGACGGTGACGGCATCGGCGCCGGCGACCGCGATGCGTCCCATCAGGGGCCGCTTGAGCCTGTCCCGGTCGCCTCCGCAGCCGAACACCAGATGCAGCCGTCCGTGGCAATGGCCGCGTGCGGCGGCGAGTGCCTTCTGCAGCGCATCGGGGGTATGGGCGTAGTCGACGATGACCGTGCCGTGCTTGGCGCTCGCCGGTCCGGTGATCCGCTGCATGCGACCCGGCGCGGCGACACAGCGTTCGAGGGCGGCCAGAGCCTGCGATAGTGGTATCTGTGCCGCGAGCAGCACCGCCAGGGTCGTGAGGACATTGTCTACGTTGAATTCACCGAGCAGCGGTACGCGCACCCGGCCATCGCCCCACGAGGAGGCCACGGTGAGGTCGAAGCCA
>DASYER010000056.1:0-20187 GCA_036498905.1 Steroidobacteraceae bacterium
CAGGAAGTCCAGCCGCAGGAAAGTGCGCATCCGCTCGTTGAGCGGCTGCTCGAACACGATGGGAGCCGGAGCTGGCTGGGCGATTTGATCTGGAGAGGTCATTTCCCGATTGTGAAGCAGGCGGACATTTGAAGAAAGAAGAGGATGGCGAAACGACGGCAGCTGGCGACAGAAAGTTTGCGATCGGCCGGCGGAAGCGAAGCAGGAGCCGGCTGCATTCTGCCCGTCACTCGTCACCCGTCACTTTCAGTCCCGGACGTCGCCGCGAGCAGCTCGTAATTTCGGTGCAGCGTCAGCACGAACCTTTCCAGATCGGCGAGAGTTCCCGTGTTGACGATGACATCGTCGGCTACTGCGAGCCGCTGCTCACGACTGGCCTGCGCAGCCAATATGCGCTGCGCTTCATCGATGCTCGATCCATCGCGCGCCATCAGTCGGTCGAGCTGATTCTGTTCAGGGCAGTCGACGACCAGGATGCGGTCGAAGGCGTCGGTCCTGCCGCCTTCGACCAGCAAGGGGATCACATGGATCTGGTACGCGCCCCCGGCAGCTACCGACTGGCGTGCCAGTTCCTCGCGTATCGCCGGATGCATGATTGCCTCGAGGCGACGTCGTCGGTCCGGATCCGCGAAAACCTGACCCCGCATCTTCGCGCGATCGAGTCGTCCTGCGCTATCCAGAATATCGGGACCGAATTCTCCCACCAGCCGTGCCAACGTGGCTGTACCCGGTTCGACCACATCCCGGGCAATGCGGTCCGCATCCAGCACCGGCACACCGAGTCGGGCGAACAGTTCTGCCACCGCGCTTTTACCGCTGGCGATGCCGCCGGTGAGGGCAATGAATGCGGGGGCGGCGTGTGGCTCGGAACCTGGGTCGGACGGAGAGCTCATGATCGTTCCCGATGCTGAGGGTCCGATCATTGTAGGACGTAATTTACGTCCGGATATCTGCAGTTCGCCCGCAGTGAGTGCCGAAATGCCCGGGACCGGGCTGGCGAAGCCAGGCAGGCAGGGAGCCGCAAGCCTGGTCTCCCGTGCCAAGAGAGCCTTCCTTGCTAGTGCAGCCCACTGATACGCATGTAGGAGCCCACCAGCGCCTGTCCCCACATCAGGGCAATCCATCCGGCGGCAGCCAGATAGGGCCCAAAAGGAATGGGAATATTGCGATCGCGGCCGCGGGTCACTATCAGGGCGATGCCGACGACCGCACCGGTAAAAGCAGACAGGAGAATGATCAGCAGCAACATCTGCCAGCCAAGCCACGCGCCCAACGCCGCATACAGCTTGAAGTCTCCGTACCCCATGCCTTCCTTGCCGGTGGCCGCCTTGAACAGGTGATACAGGCTCCACAGGCTCAGGTACCCAGCAACCGCGCCAATGATGCTCGAACGTGGATCGACCGGGAGTCCTATGCCGGGAACCGCGCCGGCCAGGCTCAGCAGCAGGCCGATCCAAACCAGCGGCAACGTCATGTTGTCGGGAAGAATCTGGTGGTCGATATCGATGCCGCTCAGGGCGATCAGCGTCCATGTCAGGAACAGGGCGGCGCCGGTGTACCAGGTGATCCCGAACTTCCAGGCGACCAGCGCGGACAGAATGGCCGTGCTCAATTCGACGACCGGGTAGCGCGGCGAGATCCGCACACCGCACTTGGCGCATTTGCCCTTCAGCAGTAGATAGCTGATGACCGGGATGTTTTGTGAGGCGGTGATCAATGCTCCGCACTTGACGCATGCCGAGCGCGGCACGACGAGGTTGTAACGGGCAGGCGCTACTTCTTCTTTCTGACTCGCCGACGGTTCTTGGTCATCGGCAACCCCTTCCCTCAGCACTGCCTCCGCCTGCGAGCGCCATTCGCGATCAAGCATGATCGGGACGCGGTGGATGACGACGTTGAGGAAGCTGCCGACGAGCAGGCCAAAGACGAAGATCAGTGAGATCCACGTGACCGATGAGGTGGTCAAGCCGTAGATCAGGAGGTCGAATGCCTGTTGCATGATGGGTGATTGGCTTGAACGTTAGCTATGGCTGTGCCCCGAGATAAGAAAACGCCGCGCGGTGCGCGGCGTTTTTTCTGACAGGGCTTGTTTGCTAGTTCGCTCGTTACACGACCGCGCCGAGCTTGAAGATTGGCAGGTACATGGCGATCACCATTCCGCCTACCAGCACGCCGAGGATTGCCATGATCAGTGGTTCCAGCAAGCTGCTCATCGCATCCACCGCAGCATCGACGTCCGCCTCGTAGAAGTCAGCAACCTTCGACGCCATCTGGTCGAGTGATCCGGATTCTTCACCCACCGCGATCATCTGAATCACCATGTTGGGAAACAGACCAGTACTTTCCATGCATCTTTGCAAGCGCTGCCCGGTCGACACTTCGTCCCTGATCTTCAGAGTCGCTTCTTCATACACAATGTTCCCGGTTGCGCCAGCCACCGACGTGAGCGCTTCCACCAGCGGTACGCCAGCAGCAAACATGGTCGACAAGGTTCGTGAATAACGAGCAATCGCAGCCTTCACCAATATTGGTCCGACGATAGGTGCCTTGAGCATCATCCTGTCGAGTGCACGGCGCATAGGGCGCGAGCGTTTTTTGAAGTAAAAAAATGTATAGCCGGCGCCGCCCAGGACTATTGCGATAAGCCAGCCTTTGTCCTGCACGAATCGGGAAAGGTCGATGATCATCTGCGTGAACGCCGGCAGGTCGGCACCGAAGCCTTTAAACAAGGATTCGAACTGAGGAATGACGAAAATCAGCAATATCGCAGTAACGATAAATGCCACGACCAATACTGCGGTTGGATAAAACAATGCTTTCTTGATCTTCTTCTTCAGGGCCTCGGTTTTTTCTTTGTAGACGGCGACTTTGTCGAGCAATGTCTCCAGAGCACCTGCGTGCTCACCTGCTTCGACCAAGTTGACGAATAGATCGTCGAAATATAGTGGATGTTTCGCCAAAGCCTCGTGCAGCGTGGTGCCGGCCTCTACATCGGACTTGATTGCCAGTACCAGCTTCT
Organism: Steroidobacteraceae bacterium; assembly: GCA_036498905.1. Taxonomy (GTDB): domain Bacteria; phylum Pseudomonadota; class Gammaproteobacteria; order Steroidobacterales; family Steroidobacteraceae; genus DAIDKA01. The sequence goes on from DASYER010000056.1 coordinate 3,020, forward strand.
GCATGGATGGCTTGTCGTGGCCATTGCCAATGATGTCGAAACACTGAACCATGGGGATGCCCGCCTGCAGCATGGTGGCGAGCTGCCGGGCGAACAAGGCGATATCCTCGGCATTGATCTTCTTGCCGCCTTTGAAAAACTGGACTTCCTTGCGCACTTTTTTGGCCAGGACGCCCTGCCGGCGCAGGTCAGCTTTTACCGCCGCCTCGGATGCCGCAAGCATCTTCCCTTTGAGGCGCTTACCCTTCTTGTCCGTACCTTCCCAGACATATGGGAACTGCTGGGTGGATGCTACTTGCGCCATGGTGCTCGTCCTGTGGTCATGCTCTATCTACGCCGGAAGTCATTCCAGCAACAGGGTAACGATAATTAGCGATAATTAGGTTGAGTTGGCGTTTAGGTCGGTCGGGTCAATCACAGGTCATTCGGTAGTGCACTGATTGACTTCGTCCAGGCTAGTGAGCCCGGCCTTTACTTTCTCGAGCCCCGATTTGCGCAGATCCCAGACACCTTCGGACGTCGATTGGGCCGCAATGTCCACTGCGTTGCCGTCCTGCAGAATGATGCGCTGTATCTCATCGGAAACCGGCATCACTTGATATAAGCCAGTACGTCCCTTGTATCCATCGGTGCATGAGCCGCAGCCAACCGGCTTATAGACGTTGATGCCTGCCGAAACTTCCGCTTCGGTGAAGCCTTCCTTCAACAGCGCTTCCGCTGACATCTCGATCGGCGTCTTGCAGTTGTTGCATAGCTTCCGTGCCAAGCGCTGGGCGATGATTAGAGAGACAGATGTAGCGATCGCATAGGGTTTCACGCCCATGTCGATCAGTCGCGTGAGTGTTTTCGGCGCGTCATTCGTATGCAGCGTCGAAAGCACCAAGTGTCCGGTCTGGGCTGCCTTGATGGCGATTTCCGCCGTCTCGAGGTCGCGGATTTCGCCGACCATGATGACATCCGGATCCTGGCGCAGGAACGCCCTCAGGGCGGACGCGAATGTCAGGCCCACTTTGGGATTGACGTTGACCTGATTGACGCCGGGGAGGTTGATTTCCGCCGGGTCCTCCGCTGTCGAGATGTTGGTGTCTTCCTTGTTCAGGATATTGAGGCCAGTGTACAGCGACACCGTCTTACCGCTGCCTGTCGGGCCGGTTACGAGAATCATGCCATGGGGCTGAGCGAGCGCGTGCAGGTACAATTCGCGCTGTGCGGGTTCATAGCCGAGCGCATCGATGCCAAGCATCGCACTGGACGGATCCAGAATACGTGCGACGATCTTTTCCCCAAACAGGGTGGGGCAGGTGCTGACGCGAAAATCGATGGCGCGATTCTTGGAAATGCGCATCTTGATGCGGCCGTCCTGCGGTACACGCCTTTCGGCTATATCCAGCCGGGACATTACTTTTAGACGCGCAGCCAATTTGGTTGCCAGCTGGACGGGGGGTGCTGCGAGCTCCTTTAGGTAGCCGTCAAGACGCAAGCGAATCCGATAGGTTTTTTCGTAAGGCTCGAAGTGGATATCGGACGCGCCTTTCTTGATGGCGTCCAATAGCACTTTGTTGACGAAGCGGACGATCGGCGCGTCTTCGACGTCGTCGCGGCCAACGCTGTCCTTTTCCAGATCGTCGTCACCACCAGTGATGTCGAGATTTTCTAGATCCAGGCCTTCGTCGTCAGCCAGATTCGACATCTGGGTGTCGGCTTGTTCAATAGCTTTACTGGCGATCTTTTGCAGTTTGTCCTCTTCGACAACTACCGCATCGACGGATAAGCCGGTCTGAAACTTGATTTCATCTAGCGCATGCAGATTGGTGGGGTCTGATACGGCTACGAACAGGCGCTTGCCGCGCTTCATCAGAGGTAGAACGCGGTGTTTCGCCAGTAGCTTTTCGGAGACCAGCTTGACGATGTCTAAATCTGGCTGGATCGCTTCTAGATCAAGCAGTGGCACCCCGAATTCCTGGGACGCTGCGATCGCGATCTCACGTGCGTCGGCTATTCCGTTCGCAACCAGGTGCGACACTAGATTGCTTTGTGCTTCTTTGCTGGCACTAACGGCCTGAACCATGGTCTTCTCATCTACCAGGCCGTCCTGAATGAGGCGCAAAGCCAAGCCTTGCAGCGCGTGGCGCACTGGATTGACTGCAGGAATTACGTTTTCAGCCATGGAGGAATCAAGTTAGATAAGGACCAGATGGCTGGCAGAAGGCCAGATTTACCGGATGATACACCTGTTAGCAATTGTCAAATCACAGTGCATTTTGCAGAAGAACAAGCTGTCGCAGCGAGTATTGCGTCACATTTGGGAGCCTTCCTGATATTGCCGGCTGGTGGATCGATGTCATCTTCAATGCTGGGACGGTCGCGTTAGATAAATACATGTATGTCGCGCTGTTACCACCCTATAGGGCTAAAGATGTTCCTGAGAGGACCTGAAGTCGCCATGGGGTTCGCCGACGCTCGATTGATGCCTCATTCAGTTCATTTCGGGTCTCTCCCGGATCCGTCGACAGATCGAAAGCGTATTCCGCGCCCGTTCTTGCGTGTACCCAGTATTTCCAGGTATGTGCCGGATCACGGCGATCGATGAGGCCAAAATTCCCGTGCCCTTCGAAGTAGACGAAATCTGTTTCGGGCGGTCCTTGCAGCGCGCGCCCTGCCCAGGTACGAGGTACCGGTAGACCGAGTTCCGCTAGAATTGTTGGCGCGATGTCGACCTGTGCCGGGGCGGCACGGGGCAATAAGGGACGTTCTGGTTCATATCCGTAGGAGATCATTAGAAGAGGTATGCGTAATACTTCTTCGCGTACGCTGTTCGCATGAACAAATAGCCCATGCTCGCCCAGCGACTCTCCGTGGTCTGCTGTGATGACCACAAGGGTATTTTTCAGATAGCCCTTGGCTCCAAGCCGATCAAGTACCGATTGGACCGTGCGATCGGACTTTAATACACCGTTGTCATAATAATTAATTGCACGCTCGTCATGTATCGAAGCAGAACCGATGTCGGAGTTGCTACCCCGTAGCACGTAGGTTGCCGCCGGTGTGAAACGCGCATCCGCCTCGTCGTGCTTGCTGAGTATATGAGTCGACATTAAATGCAACTGCAGCATGCCAGGTGTTCCGTCCCATGCTGGCATGGCTGCAAGGCGGTCCAACACAAGCTGGTCATCATTCATGAAGTAGCCCTTGGCTTGGGCGCCGTCGTAAAAGCTATCAACCTCTCCGTAGAATGATTTGAGGCTGTAGAAATGGCTGTGATCGCCGCTGAGAATCATGTCCACGCGATACCCGTTGCGCCGCATGACTTGGTGGAGCGTGAACGGTCGGAAGGAGAACTGACGAGGGAATTTTGAGCTAGACAGGCTGAGCATTCCGCACGCCGTGTCGGGACATGATGAGTGCACAAACTCGACTTTGCGCATGGGATGCGTCAGGGCGAGGCTGCTTAATCCGGGGGTGGTATCGCGTGCATAGCCGTAAACGCCCATGTGATCTGGTCGCTGTGCATCGATGACGATCAGCACTAAATTTCGTCGCTCTCCCGGCGGTGCGGGCATATAGGTCGCTCGCGCTTCATCTTCGCGTCGATCCAGAGTGGCCGCAGTCAGCCGGTCCAACATGTGTCCTTCCAGATCCACGCCCGATGACGGCTCCTGGAAGAGTGTCAAGCTTACAGGCTCGAGTTCCTTCGTCCATGGTTGGGTTGAAAACTGGTACATCAAAGCACCAAGAATGCCGCAGCCTGCCAGCAGCAGTAGTGCCAGAGCCGTTGCTGATAGTGGATGGACTGCTCTACGCGTCCAATCGAATCGCCGCAAGTACAAGCGCGACGAGCTGAGCAGGACGGCGAATGTAGTGATCGCGACGGTGGCTGCAGTCATCGGCGCAAAGCCGAGCGCACGCAGAAGAGCCGGCGCTTGCGTGGCATAGGTCGAGATGACGTTCCAGGAAATGACCCCTCCCCATGACTTTAGGCCTCCTATCACGAGACCATAGTAGAAAGTCATTGCCGCCAGAGAGAGACTCGACAGGGCTGCTGCCAGCCAGATCGAAAAACCGCTGTTCGACACCCAGCGTGCGATGGCAAGTCGCGTCAAAATCAGGCTCGCGAATGGAAGCGTGACCACTGCAAGGTGCGGTACCAGCGCTCCGCGAGGAAACGCGAAACCGCGAATATAGATAACCATGAACGCGGCCGGGAGCAGATACCACGCTGCGACGTCTGTGGCAAAGTGCCAAACGAATCGGTTCGTTTTTGCGTTTGGTATCAGCGCCACGGGCGGGCACGCTCAGGGTGCGGTAACGTAAATGCTATCGTTTGGATTAATTGGCCAGAACGCGCTGAAAGGCTCGAGATCGATCTTCAGGCCATGACGATACTCGCTGAGCATGTTCTGATCCGTAATCACTTCGGTCATCGTGCCCGCCTTTCCCGCAAGATCTGCGCGCGTCGGCTCAGCCCCTTTGTGAGCGAGTTTGTAGGCTACACCGCCAGGTTCATAGTGTTGCGGTTGGAATGCCGGTCGGTCGCCGATGCGGCAATCGCGCAGACGCGCGAGAACAGTTTGCGGCGGCACGCGAATGTCATGATCGCTGACATATACAAAGTTGTGGTACTTGAAGGTGTTCGGAAATACCTCCTGCGCAGTACGCAGTACATCGAGCGAGCCTGTCGTGTTGTAGGTGGCGATTGCGCCGGGCTGCATGTGGCTCTTCATTTCGGCAAAGTATTCTTTCGAAAGCAGGCTAGTAGCGTTGGCGCGCCAGTGGTACGTCGTGTTCTGAACAATTAGATCGAATTTTTCTTCGGGATGGCGACGTAGCCATCTACGCCCGTCATCGATGTGAATGTGAACGCGGGGATCGCTGAGCAGCGGAGCGACCTCAGGGTAGTCTGCAATGAGTTCTAGATAGCCAGGGTTAATTTCGACGACATCGATATGCTCCACTCCAGGGAAGCCGCTAATTACACGCGTCCATGCGCCTGAGCCCATGCCGATGACCAACACGCGTTGGGGATGAGGATGGGACGCGGCTAGTAGGTACGCCCTCTCAAGTCTGTTCGAATCGATGTCCATGTCGAGGTTTATTCGCCCATCGTAGACGTTGCCGCCGAATACGATATCGCCGTGAGTAGGATCGTGAGAGGTGTAGATAATCCCATACCTGTTCTGAATGACGCGCGCGACTGGGGCGCGCTTGTTGTCCCACCATTTGTCTGCAATCGAGCCGATAAGATCGGGCGATCGCCACGGCTGCAATATAGCGACTAACGCAAGGCTGCTGGCGAAGGGCACGGTGCGCAACCTGCTTCTGTCGCCAATCAGTGCCGTTGCGCCGCCGAGCAGCAAGCCGATGCTCCCGACTAACATGAAACATTCTTCGACGGACAAATATTCGAGCAGGTAGAAACCTGTGAGCAGCGGCCCAAGTGTCGAGCCGGCGATATTGCCAGAGTAAATCCTAGACACTGAACGACCGACCACGCCACCGGAGGCATCGGACCCTAGGTGATGCGCAATGGGGAACAGGATGCTCTTGATCGCCGCCGCAACAATGATTGCGAGGCTGGCAAGTGCAAGACTGCCACTGTCAAATCCGCCGGACAGGATTACGGGTACGAACGATGGAGTGAGGATGTCGAATGCACCGCCCAATAAAAGCACGCCTCCAGCTGCGAGATATAGATATTTCGGCGTGGAGCAACACAGCTTGCCAATGTAGGCGCCAGCGGCGATGCCGATTAAGTACATGGCGAGCACGAGAGAGAATGCGTGAGGTAGAGTGTGGAACTTGAAGCCGATCACTCGTACCCAAAGAATTTCGACGCTGAGGCTTAGAAAGCCCACGAAGAATGACAGCCACCAGGCAAAGCGTGTCATCGCTGCTCTCTCGCGATCCACAAGGTAAGGCTGCTGACGAAAAAATTGATCAGCGCTGCGCCATAAATAACGGTGTTCAGCTCGAAGAAATAGAAGCATATGAAGCCGACCAGAATCGCACCTAGCGCCGCACCGAGCGTGTTGAGGCAATAAAGTCCGCCAATCGATACTCCGATGGTGAGTTGCCGTCGCACCAGCAGCGCAACCAGCATGGGTAACGTTGCACCCATCAGGGTGGTTGGAATCAGCAGCAATACGAAATTTGTCGCGGAAATGATAGGTAGCGATTGACGTACCACCAGATTGCCCACTGTGGTGATCAAGTTCGGGCTGAACAAACCAAAGAGACCTATGCCCGCCTCTGCCGCCGCGAACAACAGTAAAATTCTCTGAGGGTAACGGTCAGCAAGCTCGCCGCCGATGAGTGATCCAGTGCCAAGTCCGAGCATGAAGGTCGATACTATGATCGTAACCGAGTCGATATCGGCGCCGAGGGCGACGAACAGCAATCGTTGCCAGCAAATCTGATAGGCGAGCGCCGCGACTCCGGACAGAAAAAATGGCAACGCCAATGCGCGCAACCTTGGCGCAGGGTTCACTTCTGAAAATGCGGTTGTGGCCATTACGCGACGGAGCGTTGCCGGAGCTTGTGCGACTTCTTGATTCGCTATCGGCTTCCCTGACCGCATCAAAGCAGAAGCCCCTCGGGTGAGGGGCTTCTGAGTCGACTGTTCAAGTCGGTACTGAATGGCTCAAATGCGGCAGTTTGACGGCACGTACTTGGCTTTGCCAGCTGTGAACGTGGTCGCATCCGCGCCCGCGGTGCTAGCCGTTGGGTCGACGCCGACGACTGTGTGCGTGCCGCACGTCCAGATCACGTCACCGTTGCTGGTGCTGGCTACGGTGCCGCTGATCGTCGGCCGCAACGAAAGAATCAACCCTTCGATGTTCGCGTTCGCCTGGAACGGAGGAGTGCCCGAATACGTGATGTTAATCGTACCTGCGTCTACCGCGATCTGTTTCACATATTTTCCGCTCGGAAGAACAGCCGCATCCATGCCAAGTTCAGTGACGGTGGCAGGCCAGATGCCATTGGACGCGTAGTATTCTGAAACACTAGCTTTCAGAGAGCTGGCGAGGTTAAGGCCTTCTGTGACCTGTGAACGGATCGTGTAATCCTGATAAGCGGGGATGGCGATGGCCGCCAAGATGCCGATGATCGCGACGACGATCATCAATTCGATCAGGGTGAAACCCTTCTGTACTTGCTTCAACATTTGAAAACTCCTGCTGGGGTGAGTTCGAAAAAACAGCGGCTCAGAGCCGGCACGAACAGTAGAGCAAGCGCTGTGCCAGCCAGCCAGCCTGGGCCGTAAGTTACTGATAGGGTGAGAGCTTTACTGCGATGCGGTCGACATTGTTAAGTCGATTTTTCGCGACGAAATTGGCGTTCTTTGACAGATGCTGACAGGAAATGTCAGTTGTCGACGCTCAGGGCAGACACTACTCAATGCCCAGCTTCTTGATCCGATACCGCAGCGACCGGAACGTCATCCCCAGCAGCTGGGCGGCCTTGGTCTTGTTGTACCGAGTCTGCTCCAGGGCCCTGACGATGGCGTCGCGTTCGATGTCTTCCAGGGCATCGCCGAGCTTTTCTCCTGGAGCTACCGAGCCGGCTACCGCGACTTCGGTTGCCGCGACCTTCGGACGTAGCTGCAGGTCGGAGGCATCGATGACCCCGCCGACACACAGGGTTGCGGCGCGCTCTAGTACGTTTTCGAGTTCGCGAACATTGCCGGGGTAGTGATAGTCACCCAACGACTGCAGCGCCGCGTCCGTGACGCGAAGTGGGCCACTGCCGATCTGCCGGCCGAGTTTTCGCAGCATCGACTCGACCAGCTCCGGGGTATCTTCCAGTCGTTCACGCAACGCCGGGACGCGGATTTCGATGACGTTGATGCGGTAGAACAGGTCTTCCCGGAATTTGCCTTCCGCCACCAGCGCGGCGAGGTTTTTATGCGTTGCTGACAGGATGCGCACGTCGACCGGGATTTCGCGGGCTTCGCCGACCGGACGGACGCTCTTCTCCTGTATGACCCGCAGCAGCTTGACCTGCATGTGCAGCGGCAGATCGGCGATCTCATCGAGGAACAGCGTGCCGCCCTCGGCGGACTGGATCAGGCCGGGCTTGTCGGCAATGGCGCCGGTAAAGCTGCCTTTCTTGTGGCCGAACAGCTCGCTTTCCATCAGCTCCGTGGGGATGGCGCCGCAGTTCACTGGAACAAAGGAACCGTCGCGCCGTGCGCCGGCATCGTGAATCAGGTGTGCAACCAGTTCCTTGCCGGTACCCGACTCTCCGTAGATGTGCACCGGCGCCTGGCTGCGCGCGACCCTGTCGATCAGCTCGCGCAGATTTTCCATAGTGCGCGATTGTCCCAGCAGCTTGATTTGCGGCAACTGGCTGGTGTTTTCCGCGCCGCCTTCACTGAGTTTGAGGGTCGCAGCGATCAGCTTGCGCAGCGCTGCGAGGTCTAGCGGCTTGGAGAGGAAATCGAAAGCACCGAGCTTGAGGGCGCGGACCGCTGTTTCGACATTGCCATGTGCGGTGATTACGGCAACCGGCGTATGCGGCTTGTGGGTCTGAATCCACGCAACCAGGTCCAGGCCGTCCCCGTCCGGAAGTTTCATGTCGGTCAGGCACAGGTCGAAGCTGCCGTTACGCAGCTCGCGCGTAGCCGTGGCCAATGTATCCGCGACCGATACCTCCAGGTTCATCCTTCCCAGGGTGATTTCCAGAAGCTCGCGGATGTCCGGTTCGTCATCGACGATGAGGGCGCGCTGCATGTCAGGCTGTGGGCAGTAGTCTGTAGGCTGTGGGTCGGAGAACGGTCGGTGCTGAGCGCAATGAATCCATCGCGCTTGCGGCGGATTGTTTCATTGCTGGCGCAGGGAACGCCGCAATCCATCCAGGGCTGTTGCGATCGATGTGCATTTATCGGCCGGCTGATCTGCGCTTTGAGGTTGAAGACCCGATTTTGTTACTACGAGTACAAATCGCTATGCGAGAAGGCTGCGTTTGCGGGCCCGATCGTTCAGTTGCCGGAATGCGCGGTCCCTTGTAAACCAGCAATGTGGAGGAGCAATTAACGTGCGATTCCGCGCCGGACTGCTGCTCCCTAAACTCCCCGAATGGGCCTACAGCGTACAGCCTGCAGCCGACGGCCTCCAGTCATTCACAGCCCGAGATTCTGCTGCTCCCAGCGCTGCGGATCGGCAAAAACCACCCGAAAAATACTGCCACCGCCTTCACGCGCTTCGTAGCGCAGGATGGCCCGATTGCATTGGGCCAGCTCTCGCGCGATGAACAGGCCGAGGCCGGTGCCGCCCTGGCCGACAGTGAAAAACGGTTCGAAGATGCGTTCGGAGTCTGCCGCAGAAATCCCCGGTCCACGGTCGACTACTTCAAGGATTGGACGTTCCGACACCGCCAGGCGGCCAGTGCGAATCTCTATGACATCCGTGTTACCGGGTGGGTTACCGGCTGGGCTGCGGGGTGTGTTAGCGGGACTGCGGCCGTACTTCAAGGCGTTCTCGCACAGATTCCACAGCAACTGGTGCAGATGGGTCGGGTCGACCCGGACCTCCAGGTCCGTCATGGGCATCGTGAATCGCAGCGTCTGTTCGTCGACCTGTGCGGTCTGGCGGAATTCTCCGAGAAACTCCTTCAGCCAGCCGTTGAGCTCGATGCGTTCCTGTCGCGTTGAATCGCGCCGGGACAACTGCAGAACGTTGTTTATGATGGTGCTGACGCGCGCTCCATTGCTGGTGATGATGTCCGTCAGGCGTTTTTCCTGGGGGGTCATCGCGGGGTCTTCGGCCAGCAACTGCGCCGCGTGGCTCATCGCACCCACGGGGTTACGGATCTCATGGGCAATGCTGGCGCTCAACCGGCCCAGCGCTGCCAGTTTCGATTGCTGGACGCGTTCGGCGATCAGCGTGGTGTCTTCCAGGAAGACCAGGGTCGTACCGTTGTTTTCCCGGTCCAGGGACACGAAATGCGGTTGCACCAGGCTGCCGCCGTCGGAGGACAGGACCGACAGCGAGCTGAGCTGCCAGTCATAAGAGTGGCGCCGCCAGGTGCCCAGCAGGTATGACAGGCGCGTCGATACTTCTCCCAGCGGCGTGCCGGGCTGAACTTCCCCGCCCCGCAGCAGGTGTGCCGCAGATTCGTTGATCAGCCTGATGGAGTCGTTCTCGTCGATGACCAGGATGCTTTCGCGCAGGTGTTGCACGATGAACTGGTTCAATTCGGCGAGATTGGCGACGTCGACTTCGCGCTGCCGGACCAGCTCCTCGCTCTCGCGCAGGCTGCGGGCCAGCGGTCCGACCGCCAGTGTGACGATGAAAATCAAGGCGCCGGCGATGCCCGCGGCCGCAAAGTCGTTCGTATCTGCACGCGAGGCGAGGATGGTGAAACCCTGCTGTGTCAACAGGGCTAGGGCGGCAAAAGCCGCAAATCCCAGCGCCAGGCGCCGTCCCACAATGAAGCTCGCCGCGCCCACGGGCAGCACCATCAGCGCGGCCAGTCCGCTATTCATGCCGCCGCTGCAGTACGTCAGCAGTGCAATCGCGAGCACGTCCATGCAAACGCTGATCAGGGTTTGCAGCTCCAGCATGGGCCAGCGGCTGCGAATGCTGGAAATGGCGCCCACGGCGAACAGGAAGTAGGCGGTTGCGACACCCGTGAACAGGGAAGGCCGGAACTGGCCGACCAGCCGCGGCGCGACAGCCATGAACAGGCCCATCAGCAGCAGCGGGACCAGCAGCCGGAACAGGTTGACCAGCGCAAGTACCCGCCAGGCGAGGTCGATGGAGGAGGTCGGCGTGAACCGCTCGGATAACTTCATCGCCGCAAGTGTAGGTCGGAATCCGGCGCGGCGGACAGGGCGGAGGGGGTGGATATCGACAATGCTGTGTGCTGCGCTGAGGCTGCGCGACCCGCAACCGTCTTTGCATCGCAACGGAATTCCTCCAGAATACCCGGCCTCCTGCCGCCCGACCACGAGATCGACTCACGATGAATCTTCACGAATACCAGTCCAAGCAATTGTTCGCGCACTACGGCATCCCAGTGCCGGTGGGTTATGTGGCTTCCAACCCTGAGGAAGCGGCGGATGCGGCACGGCGTATCGGTGGATCCAAGTGGGTCGTCAAAGCGCAGGTTCATGCCGGTGGCCGCGGCAAGGCCGGTGGAGTGAAGCTGGTCGATTCGCCCGAAGCCGCCGCCAAGGCTGCCAAGGCCATGCTGGGCACGCGGCTCGCGACCCATCAGACCGGACCGGAGGGTTTGCCGGTCCACCAGGTGTTCGTGGAGCAGGGCTCGAAGATCGAGCGTGAGCTGTACGTGAGCCTGGTGCTCAATCGCGACAAGGGCCATATCGCCTTCATCGCTTCCGCCGCCGGCGGCATGGACATCGAGGAAGTTGCCGAGCACACGCCGGAGAAAATGATCCGCGTCAACGTGCATCCAGCCGCGGGCCTGCAGCCTTCGCAATGCCGCGTGCTGGCATTCGGACTGGGCCTGCAAGGCAAACAGATCGACGAGTTCGCATCGATCGCACAAGCGCTCTACAAGCTCTACCTGGAGAAGGACGCGAGCCTGGTGGAGATCAATCCGCTGATCGTGACGGGCGAAGGCAAGCTGGTCGCGCTCGATGCCAAGATCAACATCGAAGACAACGCGCTGTTCCGCCAGAAAGAGCTGGCCGCCTGGCGCGATGACAGCCAGGAAGATGCAATGGAGCGCGCTGCGGCCCAGCACGAGCTCAATTACGTTTCCCTCGACGGCGATATCGCGTGCATGGTGAATGGTGCCGGGCTCGCAATGGCGACCATGGACCTGATCAAGCTGCATGGCGGCGCTCCGGCCAACTTCCTCGACGTCGGCGGTGGCGCGACGCGTGAACGCGTCACTGTAGCCTTCAACCTGATCCTGTCGAACAAGAACGTACGCGCGATTCTCGTCAACATCTTCGGTGGTATCGTCCGCTGCGACATGATTGCCGAAGGCATCATTCACGCCGTGCAGGATGTGGGCGTCAGCGTTCCGGTGGTGGTCCGCATCGAAGGCACGAATGCCGAACTGGGCCGCAAACTGCTCGCCGACAGCGGGCTCGCCATCATCGCCGCGAAGGACCTGACCGACGCCGCGAAGAAAGTCGTCGCCGCAGCGAAGAAATAGGTCCTAGAGGGCAGGCCACGGTGGCAGGACAAGAGTTGCGTTCGCGCACTGTTGCACCCTGTCACCGCATACCCAGCCCTCAGCACCTGCGACTTCCTGTCTGACCTACAGCTACAGCCTAGAGCCTCACCACATGTCTATCCTCGTCAACAAGAACACCCGCGTCATCTGCCAGGGCTTCACCGGCAAGCAAGGCACGTTTCATTCCGAGCAGTGCCTGGCTTACGGCACCAAGCTGGTCGGCGGCGTAACGCCCGGCCGCGGCGGCGAAAAGCACCTCGGCCTGCCCGTCTTCAACACCGCGCGTGAGGCCGTCAAGGAAACCGGCGCCACGGTCAGCATGATCTACGTGCCTGCCGCGTATGCGGCGGATGCGATCCTCGAAGCCGCCGATGCTGGCATCGAACTGATCGTCTGCATCACCGAAGGCATTCCGGTGAACGACATGGTGCGCGTCAAGGCAGCGCTGGCCAGTTACGGCAGCCTGCTGATCGGCCCGAACTGCCCCGGCATCATCACTCCGGGAGAGTGCAAGATCGGCATCATGCCCGGCTTCATTCACAAGCCCGGCAAGATCGGCATCGTGTCGCGCTCGGGCACGCTCACGTACGAAGCAGTATTCCAGACCACCAATGCCGGCCTCGGCCAGAGCACCTGTGTCGGCATCGGCGGTGACCCGGTGCGAGGCATGAATTTCATCGACGTGCTGGCGCGCTTCGAAGCGGACCCGAAGACCGAAGGCATCATCATGGTCGGAGAGATCGGTGGTGCGGACGAAGAGGCCGCTGCCGACTTCATTCGTACCAACGTGACCAAGCCGGTCGTTGCCTACATTGCGGGCGTGACAGCTCCGGCGGGTAAGCGCATGGGGCATGCGGGCGCCATCGTTTCGGGTGGCAAGGGGACTGCGGCTGAGAAATTTGCAGCGCTCGCGCGCGCCGGCGTACGCACCGTCAAGACTCCTGCCGACCTGGGTAAGGCCATTGCCGAACAGCTGCAGAAGAAGGCCCAGAAGAAAGCAGGCAAGAGCGCTGCCCGGCCTGCCGCCAAGGCTGCGGTAAAAACGTCCAAGGCTGTAGTGAAGAGTGCAGTGAAGAAGCCTGCTGCGAAGGCCCCTGGCAAGGTCGCGAAGGCGAAACCTGCGGCCAAGACGAAAGCCGCTCCGGTCAAAGCCAAGGTCGCTGCGGCCAAGGCAAAGAAGCCGGCAGTCAAGGCGAAAAAGCACAAGTAAGCACGGTCGGTAAGCGCCGCACAGTCGCTTCCTGGCTTCCGCGTTCCGTGTCCTCCCCCGTTTTGTGGGGAGGACCGGTAACAGCACCAATGCTCCTGCCTGTGGCTCCGTCGCTCGTTTCCCGGGAAACGAACGAACTTGCAGCCTTATTGCCTCTTGGTTCGGCTTGCGTTCCCGCGGAGCGCGCTTACGACTGCGGGATGTCCACGCCTTTTCCGGGCCTTTCCTGAAACTGCCATCGGCAGTTCTCCGGCTCCCCAAGCAACGCAGTCCTCTTGGGTGGATAATGCAGCGGTTCTCCTATGTGAGTCCCGCAAGCCGCAATGTCCCATTCCGTCCGTATCGCGCTCGCCCAGCTCAACCTGTTCGTGGGCGATGTCGCAGGCAACACGCAGCGCGTCACCGATGTTTCCGCCGAAGCGCGTGACCGGCTCAAGGCCGACCTGGTCCTCTTCCCCGAGCTGAGCCTGTGTGGCTACCCGCCTGAGGACCTGTTGTTCCACACCGGTATGCGCCGGCAAGTTGAAGCAGCGCTACAGCGGGTGCGTACGGAAACCAGCGGGATTCATGTGATGGTTGGATATCCGGAGTATGCCAACGGCGGCATCTACAACGCCGCAGCGCTGATTCGTGACGGAGCCACCGTCGCCGGTTATCGGAAGCAGGAACTACCTAACTACAAGGTTTTCGACGAGAAGCGCTACTTCAAGCCAGGCACCGAAACACGCGTCGTCGAAATCAACGGCATCCGCATCGCGTTGCTGATCTGCGAAGACGTCTGGGAGCCGGGTCCCGCGCGCGCCGCGAAGGCGGCCGGCGCCCAGCTCATCGTCGTGATCAACGGCTCGCCTTATTCGCTGAACTATCAGCAACTACGCGAGACCGTGGTGGCGGCGCGGGTAAGCGAAACGGGACTGCCCGTCGTGTATGTAAACCTGCTCGGTGGGCAGGACGAATTGGTGTTCGACGGCGGCTCGTTCGCCATGAACGGTGCCGGCGAAGTCGTACAGCGTGTGGCCAATTTCAAGGAGGAGCTGGTGGCTGTGGATGTCGACCTGATCGACGGCAAGGCCGTACCAAGGCGTGCGCACACCGAGCCGCTGCCTACGGAAGAGGCCAGCGTCTATGGCGCGCTCGTGCTGGGAGTTCGCGACTACGTCGGCAAGCATCGCTTTCCCGGTGTTGTGCTGGGTCTGTCCGGCGGTATCGATTCGGCTTTGACGTTGGCGATCGCCGTGGACGCGCTTGGCGCCGATCGTGTTCACGCGGTAATGATGCCTTCGCGCTATACGTCGCAGATGAGCATCGAAGACGCCTCGCTGCAGGCGCGCATGCTCGGCGTCAATCACGACGTCATCTCCATCGAAGGGATGTTCGAGTCGACGCTGGCTGCGTTGCAGGATGTATTTGCCGGCCGCCAGCCGGATACGACGGAAGAAAACATCCAGGCGCGCTGTCGCGGCGTGTTGCTCATGGCGATTTCCAACAAGACCGGCCGCATGCTGCTCACAACGGGCAACAAGAGCGAGATGTCGGTGGGTTACGCCACTTTGTACGGCGATATGGCAGGCGGCTTCGCGCCTATCAAGGACTGCAGCAAGATGCTGGTCTATCGGCTGGCGAACTATCGCAATTCGATTTCCCCGGCCATCCCGCAACGGGTCATCGATCGCCCGCCCTCCGCCGAGCTGCGCCACGACCAGAAGGATTCGGACTCGCTGCCGCCCTACAACATCCTGGATGCCATCCTCGAGCTGTTCATCGAAGACGACCTGTCGGTGGATGAAATCACCGCCCGCGGCTTCGACCGTGCGACCGTGGGCCGAGTGCTCGACATGGTGAAGCGCAACGAATACAAGCGCCGCCAGGCCCCGCCGGGAGTGCGCATCAGCGACCGGGCGTTTGGAAGGGACTGGAGGTATCCGATTACGTCGGGCTACCGTACACGGTAGCCCGAAGAGCCTACGGTCAACCGGCCATGGGCAAATGGCCAGAGTTGAGGAGCAGGCAAGGCGATGGATCAAAGATGACGGATCAGCTTTTGGTTACCGTACTAAAGGGCTTACGGTCAACCGGCCATGGGCGAGTGGCCAGAGTTAGAAGAGCTGGATCAGCCTCGAATCGCCAGGATCAATCCGTACAGTGCGCGGCAGGTGCGCAATGCTTCTTCGTGAAGGCTGTGCCGATCTTCATTCGGCAAATAGCCCAGGCGTATAGCTAGCGAGATTTCGTATTCAAGTTCGCGTGCCGAGCCATAGGCAATGGTCAGCAGCCGAAGGAAGTCCGCGTCAGATGAGCGCGCGGCTCCTTCGACAATATTGGCGCCAATAGAGACGGCAGCCCGGCGGATCTGGCTAGTCAGGCCGTAACGCTCATCCTCAGGGAACTGCCTGGTCGCGGTGTAGACGTGAAGCGCGAGTGCATCTGCAAGCGCGAACACTTCAAGTCTACGATGGTCCCGCATGCATGCTTCCTCCTTGAAGCCTGGTCAGACGTTTCGACTTGTCTCCCGGCTCTGACTACCTTCCGGTTGGCCATTCTGGGTGAGCGCTCTCGCGGTCACCAGATCCTCCATTTCTGCCATCCTGCACTTCTTCCCTGAAGTGACTAGTCTCTGGTCTCTGTCTGCTCTGGCCACCTTACCGTTGGCCGGTTACCCGGTTACCCGGTTGACCGCTCTGGCGACCGCTCCCGCGGTCACCAGAACTTCCACCACGACTTCGTGCGCTGCACGCTATCGTTTGCATCGCTCGCGCTGGCGTAGTTTTCTTTCAGGACTTTCTGCGATTCCGCGGCGAGGTCTTTCATGCCGAGCTTGTCGTACGAATCGGCCATGATTTCCAGGGCGCGACGAACCTGCGGAGCGCCGTCGTAGTTTTCGATGGTGTACTTGCAGCGGTTGATGGCGCCGACGTACGCGCCGCGCCGCAGGTAGTAGTCGGCGACGTACACCTCGTAGTTGGCCAGACGGTTGCGCAGGAAGATCATGCGCTGGCGGGAATCTTCGGCGTACTCGCTCTTCGGAAAACGCTGCAGCAGCGTCTGGAACGCCTGGAAGGATTTGCGTGCATCGATGGGCGGGCGGTAGCTGAGGTCGGCGTGGAACCAGCGCTCCAGGAAGTTTGGATTGCGCTCGAACTGCGTCAGGCCCTTGATGTAGTAGGCGTAATCGACGCGCGGGTGTGCGGGATTCTCGCGGATGAACTGGTCCGCCTGGTCGATCGCCGATTCCGGTTCGCGATTCTTGTAGTAGGCGTACATCAGGTCGAGTTGGCCCTGGCGCGCCGGGTTGCTGAACGGAAAGCGGGCTTCGAGCTGCTCGTAGTAGGTGATCGCGTCGCGGTAGTTGCCGTTGTCGGACGCCTTTTTGGCGGTCTCGTACAACTTGTCGGCGTTGCCGATCAATTCCTTGGTCTTGTTGCCGCAGCCCCCCAGGGCGAGCACTGCTACCGTGGCCAAGGCGATGAGCGGCGTGCGAAAATTGCTGAACATTCTCGTAATTGTCCGAATGGTTGGATGGCGCGGGACGAGGCAGGGCGGCGAGCCAGGACGGTCGGGCGAGTATAGCCGACGTCGCGCCCACCCAAGCCCCCGCCATGCCTTTCGGGCGTCCGCCGCAGGTTAAGTTCCTGTTTTTCTCCTTATCCCCTTCCTTTCCTCTCTCTCGCTCCCTCCAAGGAATCAATGAACAGCCCTATCCGTCACTCCCTGACCATTCCCTTTGAGCACGCCGGACAGCGGCTCGATCTGGTGCTGGCAGGCCTGCTGTCGGAATATTCCCGTACCCGTATCAAGGACTGGATCGAGAGGG
>DASYER010000057.1:0-48959 GCA_036498905.1 Steroidobacteraceae bacterium
GCGCAACCGATTCTCGCGGCCCTGAGTGGTCCGGTAGCACCACCCGCCTGGCGCGGCTCACTGCCCCTGACCTATCACCTGGGGCCTGGCGCCGCCAAGGTGCACCTGCTGGTGAAGTCGGACTGGGGCCTGAAGCCGATCTACGATGTGATCGCGACCATCAAGGGTGCGGAATTCCCGGACGAATGGGTGATCCGCGGTAACCATCATGACGGTTGGGTGGAAGGGGCCTGGGACCCGCTGGCCGGTGCGATCGCGGAGCTGGCCGAGGCGCGCGCCATCGGCGCGGTGCTGAAGACGGGTTGGCGACCCAAGCGGACCCTCGTGTACGCCAGCTGGGATGGCGAGGAGCCGGGGCTGCTCGGCTCCACCGAATGGGTCGAGACGCATGCCCGGGAATTGCAGGCCAAGGCGGTGCTGTATCTGAACTCGGATGAGAACGGGCGCGGATTCTTGAGCGCCGGGGGCAGCGATTCGCTGCAGCATCTGTTGAACCAGGTGGCCGGTGCCGTGACGGACCCTGAAGAGGGCGTCAGTGTGCAGGCGCGACTGCGTGCCCGTACGCTCGCCGATACCCCGGCCGGCGCGGGCGATGCGGATGCGCGGGCGGCGGTCGATGCGGCGGGCGGCGGCGGTGACCTGCTGCTCGAGGCACTGGGGTCGGGATCGGACTTCACCCCCTTTCTGCAGCATCTGGGGATTGCGACCCTCTCGGTGGAGTACGGCGGTGAAGCTGACCAGTCCGGCGTCTATCATTCCCGTTACGACACTTTCGATCACTACGTGCGTTTCGGCGACCCGGACTTCAAGTACGGCGTCGCGCTCGCCCAGACGAACGGGCGCCTGATGCTGCGCGTGGCCGATGCGCAGCTGTTGCCCGAACAGGCCGGCACTGTGGCGCAGCGTATTGACGGCTATGTGCGTCAGCTGCACGCGCTGGCTGATTCGCGCCGCAAACATGCGGCCGATCTGCAGTCCATGATCGATGCGCGGGTGTATGAGCTGGCTGCCGATCCGACGCGGCCATTGCTGGCCCCCAAAGCCGAAGCCCCGGTCCCGTTCCTCGACTTCACCCCCCTGGACAATGCGGTCACGCGCCTGAGCGGTTCGGCGCGGGCGTTCGATGCGGCATACGCGACGCAGTTCGCTTCCGGCGCCACGCTTTCGGCCGAGCGCGCGTTGCAGGTGAACGCATTGCTGCGGAATCTGGAGCGGACGTTGACCGATCCGCAGGGGTTGCCGGGTCGCAGTTGGTACACCCATCTGATCTATGCGCCGGGTTTGCTGACGGGCTATGGGGCGAAGACTCTCCCGGGCGTGCGTGAGGCGATCGAGGGCAGCCAGTGGCAGACGGCCGAGGAGTATGCACGGCGCACCGCGGCCGCTCTGATCAACTACTGCGAGCAGCTCGACCGCGCGACGGCGCTATTGCGCCCGGCCCCCTGAGTTCAAATCGTGAGGCCGGATGCGACAGGGTCACGGTCGTGATAACCGTCGGTCCGGTCCGGGCACGTTGCTGCAGCACCAGG
Source organism: Steroidobacteraceae bacterium (assembly GCA_036498905.1). Classification (GTDB taxonomy): domain Bacteria; phylum Pseudomonadota; class Gammaproteobacteria; order Steroidobacterales; family Steroidobacteraceae; genus DAIDKA01. The sequence continues at coordinate 1,530 of DASYER010000057.1, forward strand.
CACGGTTCCGCGGTATCCATCTGCAGCAGTTGGGCCACGCCGCTATCGGCGCGGGTCGCTTGCACGATGTGTTCGATGCTTTGCACTGGGGCGATCTTCAGCAGATAGGCCTGGGGTGTGATGACGGCGAAGTCCTGAGTCAGATACGCCGGCGCCACGGCCGGATTGACGTATCGGTCTTCCAGCTGCAGCGGCAGAGCGTTCTCAAGGTGCACGAGGCGGGAGTGAAACAACTCGTGGCCGCGACGCAGATTGAAGTGCATGGCCAGCTGTGTCGTGGCGATGCAGCGCTCCACAGTGATCACGCGTACCGCATGCAGGTGACCGCGGTCGCGAATCTCATCGGCGAGCTCGCGAATGGCGAGCGCACGTTCCTGAGCCTGCCGTTCGGCGACGAAAGTCCCCACCCCTTGGAGCCTTACCAGATGCCCGGCATCGGTGAGTTCGCGCACGGCGCGGTTCACGGTCATGCGCGAGGCGCCGACCCGACGCACCAGTTCATTCTCGGAAGGAATGCGCTGTCCCACGGCCCAGTCGCCGCTGGCGATTTGCGTCAGCAGCAGTGATTTGATGCGCTCGTACAGCGGTACCTGAGTCACAGTAGTAGTATATGGTTGTACATACAACTTACAAGCTAAAGTGCGTTGCCGGCAATCCGGCTGGCCGCGATGTCGCGTTGCACTACACTTGACCTTAGATTTCATGACGGCCACGACTTCATTTTCCCGCGCCCCGGCAGCCCCGGCGCTGCCCGCGACACCACTGCGATTCGTCGGCTATTTCGTGCGTGAATTCCGCTGGTGGTACGGCGCGATGCTGGTGTTCGAGACCGTCAATTCGACCTGCGGCATTCTGATTCCATATGCCATGGCGCGAATTATCCGGGCCGTGACCGGCGGGCACGCGGCAGGGCCGGTGCTGGCCGGTCCGCTGCTGCACCCCCTGATGCTGTTCATCGGCCTGGCGGTGTTGGAGGTACTGGCCAGCCGCGCCGCCGGGTACTGCCAGGTCACCGTGGGTCCGCGGCAGCGGCACGCCGTCACCCGGGCGTTGTACGCCTATCTGCAGCATCACTCGCACCGCTACATGCACAACGACTTCGCCGGGGCGCTGGCGCATCGGATCAGCGAGACCTCGCTGGGCGTGTCCCAGACCGTGTGGGCGGTGATCTTTGATTTCTGGCCGATGGCCATCGTGTTCGTCGTGGCGACGGTGGTGCTGTGGTCGGCGTTTCCCGGGATCGCCGTGTTCGTCGGGGTGTGGGCCGCCTGCTTCGTGAGCCTGTCGTGGTTTCTGGCCACGCGGGCGCGGCCCTTCTCCGTGACCGCGGCGGCCGCGCGCAGCGACACCACCGGCAAGGTGGTGGATGCCGTCACGAATCTCACCAACACGCGGCTGTTCGCACGCCTGGGGTTTGAGCGCGGTTACCTGGACCGGCAACTGAAGCACGAGTTGGTGACCATTCGGCGCTCCAACCACTATGCCGAGCGGGTGCGCTGGTTTCAGTTCACGGCCGCCCTGATCCTGAAGATCGGCACGCTGTACTACGCCTTGCTGCTGTGGAGCCGGGGCGTCATCAGCGTCGCAGAATTCGTGATGGCCGCGACCACGGCACTGCTCATCATCAACGAGGCGCGCAACCTCAGTCGCCGGTTCCTCGATTTCTTCGAGTACGCGGGCAACATCACCAACGGTGTGCACACCATCATCCGGCCGCATGAAATCATCGATCTGCCGGGCGCGATTCCGGCCCATATCACCCGGGGCGCACTCGAGCTGCAGCATGTGAAATTCGCCTACGAAGGCGGGGCCACCGTGTTCGATGATTTGTCGGTGCGAATCCCGGCCGGACAGCGGGTGGGACTGGTGGGCTATTCCGGATCGGGAAAGTCCACGTTCGTGAGCCTCATCCTGCGGCTGTACGAACCGCAACACGGGCGGGTGCTGATCGATGGCACCGACGTGCGGCAGATCACGCAGGAATCCCTGCACGCGCATCTGGGCCTTATTCCGCAGGACCCGAGTCTGTTTCACCGCAGCCTGATGGAGAACATCCGCTACGGACGTCAGGGCGCCAGTGATGGGGAAGTGATCGCGGCGGCCCGCAAGGCCCACGCCCATGACTTCATCCAGAACGTGCCCGGCGGCTATGGGGCGCTGGTGGGTGAGCGCGGCATCAAGCTGTCGGGCGGTCAGCGCCAGCGCGTTGCGATTGCGCGCGTGGTGTTGAAGAATGCGCCCATTCTGATCCTCGATGAGGCGACCTCCAGTTTGGATTCAGTAACCGAAAAGGCCATTCAGGAAACATTGAGTGATCTGATGCGCGGTCGCACGGTGCTGGTGGTGGCGCACCGGCTGTCCACCATTGCGCACCTTGACCGTATCCTGGTGTTCGATGGCGGTCGGATTGTCGAGGACGGTTCGCACGCGCAACTTCTGGCGGCCGGCGGCCTCTATGAGACGTTGTGGACGCGTCAGGCCGGGGGCTTTTTACCGGACAATAGCGATTCGGTCGCGGAAAGCGCCGGTCTGGGCGGCGGGAACGGCCAATCGCGGCGCTATTCCCCTATAATTCCCTCATGAGCAAAGCTGACCCACGTACCGCCCCGTTCGGCACCGTGTTCACCGATTTGATGGCCGTCGCCACGTACCACAATGGCGCCTGGTCGGAATTTGAACTCACGCCCATGCGGGCCTTGTCGCTGCACCCGGCGGCGCACACGCTGCACTACTGCAGTTCCTGCTTCGAGGGCTTCAAGGCGTATCGTCGTGCCGATGGCGGTACGCACGTGTTTCGCATGGACCGTCATATCGAACGGCTGCGGCAGAGCGCACGCCTGCTGGTGTTGCCCGAGCCGGATGCAAGTCTGGTGCGCGGCATGGTGCTGGCGCTGATCGATCGCAGCCGCGCCGAGGTGCCGGAGTCTCCCGGTTCGCTGTATCTGCGGCCGCTGCTGTTTGGCACGACTGCGAATATCGGTGCTGCCGCTACCCCGGCCGAGCAGGCCACTTTGGTGGTGATGGCCAGTCCCGTATGGGACTATTTCGCAGGCGGCATGAAGCCGCTGCGCATCCTGATGGAACCGGCGCCGCGTTCGGCGCCGCATCTGGGCGTGGTCAAGACCGGCGGCAACTATGCGGCGGCTCTTGGGCCGACGCTGGCCGCGCGCCGCGAGCACAAGGCCGATCAGGTCCTGTTCTGCCCCGGCGGGGAGGTGCAGGAGACCGGTGCGGCCAACTTCCTGCTGGTCCGCGAGGGTCAGATCCTGACCCGCAGCCTCGATTCCACCTTTTTACACGGCGTAACGCGCGATTCGCTGCTTACGCTGGCGCGCGAAATGGGTTACACCGTCGAGGAACGCATCGTCACCGTCGAGGAGACTTTGGATTGGGTCGGCAATGGCGAAGCTGTGCTGTCCGGTACTGCCGCGGTGCTTGCCGGAGTCGGTACCCTGATCTGGCAGGGGCGCGAGGTCCGTGTGGCCGACGGCGCAGTCGGACGCGTGACCCAGGAACTGCGTGCGGCGCTGGTCGACGTACAGCGCGGCGTCACGCCGGATCGCTTCGGATGGCTCACTCCCGTGTGAACCGGCCATGACGAGGGTTTCGCGACTGCATGTCCCGCACCCTCCGGCCCGCCCGGGCCAAGCTCCTAACTTCAGCTATTTGCAGATCTCCCCGGCCGGCGCGTTGGCGCGGCCGGAGGTCATGGCTGCATGCACCGATACCGAATCGCTGGCGACCGGCATGGTGCGGGTCTTGGACGAACAGCACCTGGCCGTCGGTCCCTGGAATCCCCACCTTGAGCCCGACGAACTGCAGGTCGGCCTGCGCCACATGCTGCTGACGCGATTGTTCGACCAGCGCATGCAGACCATTCAGCGCCAGGGCCGGATTTCGTTCTACCTGCGCTCACTGGGCGAGGAGGCGGTGTCGGTCGCCCAGGCCATGGCACTGCGGCCGGATGACATGCTGTTTCCGGGCTATCGTAACCAGGGGCTGCATATCGCCCGCGGTCACAATCCCGTGGAGCTGATGTGCCAATGCCTGTCGAACACCCGCGACATGTGCAAGGGCCGCCAGATGCCGGTTCTGTATCACTGGCAATCGGGCAACATTTTCTCCATATCGGGCAACCTCGCGACCCAGTACCCGCAGGCCGTGGGCTGGGCGATGGCCTCGGCACTGAAGGGAGAGGACCGCATCGCGGCCGCCTGGATCGGCGAGGGCAGTAGCGCCGAGGCGGATTTTCACTACGGCATGACCTTTGCGGCGGTGTATCGCGCGCCGGTCATCCTCAACATCGTCAACAACCAGTGGGCGATTTCCAGTTTTCAGGGCCTGGCCGGCGGCGAGCAGCGCAGCTTTGCGGCGCGCGGCCCAGGATACGGCATTGCCGGAATCCGCGTCGATGGCAATGATTTCCTGGCGCTGCACGCAGTCACCGCCTGGGCCGCCGAACGCGCGCGCCGCGGTGGCGGGCCGACGCTGATCGAGTCGGTGACGTATCGCGCCGCGGCGCATTCGACCAGCGATGACCCGGCGCGCTATCGGCCCAAGGACGACTGGCAGGCTTGGCCGCTGGGTGATCCGATCGAGCGTCTCAAACAGCACCTGATTGCACTCGGGGAGTGGTCAGCCCAGCGTCATGAGCAGCTGCTGGCGGAGCTGGAGGCGCATGTGCTCGAGTGCTGGAAGCAGGCACAAAGTGCCGGCACCATGACCGAGGGTCCGCGCCTGGACCCGCGCACGATGTTTGAAGATGTGTTCGCGACCATGCCGGCACACCTGCTGCGTCAAAGGCAGCAACTCGACCAGGAACTCCTTGCCGCCACCAGCCCTGCGGCTCCCACTTGAGCGCGCGGAAGTCACGATGCCGCAGATGAACTTGATCCAGGCGATCAACTCCGCGTTGGACGTGACGCTGGAGCGCGATCCCAATGTCGTGCTGATGGGCGAGGATGTCGGGTATTTCGGTGGCGTGTTCCGCTGCACGGACGGCCTGCAGCGCAAGTATGGCGAGCAGCGGGTGCTGGACACCCCGATCGCCGAGGGCGGCATCATTGGTGCGGCAATCGGCATGGGTGTTCACGGCCTCAAGCCGGTGGTCGAAATCCAGTTTGCTGACTATGCCTATCCGGCCTTTGACCAGATCGTCAGCGAGCTGGCGCGGCTGCGGTACCGCACTGCCGGTGAATTTCACGCCGCGGTAACGGTGCGCATGCCCTGCGGCGGCGGCATCCGTGGCGGCCAGACGCACTCACAAAGCCCCGAAGGAATTTTCACCCACGTGTGCGGCATCAAGGTGGTGATGCCGTCCAATCCGTATGACGCGAAGGGGCTGCTGATCAGCGCCATCGAGGATGCGGACCCGGTGATCTTCTTCGAGCCCAAACGCATCTACAGCGGACCCTTTGACGGCGAGCCGGAAAAGGCGGCGGTGCCCTGGAGCACGCACCCCAAGGGGGACGTCCCGGCCGGTCACTACAGCGTGCCATTGTCCAGTGCGCAGATCGTGCGCCCCGGCTCACAGGTGACGGTGGTGGCGTACGGGACCATGGTGCATGTGGCCCAGGCAGCGGTTGCACGCAGCGGCGTGGACGCCGAGATCATCGACCTGCGTACGCTCGCACCGCTGGACACCGAGACACTGTGCGCATCGGTGAATCGCACCGGCCGCTGCGTCATCGTCCATGAAGCCACCCGCTTCAGTGGCTTTGGCGCCGAACTGTCTGCGACAGTGCAGGAGGCGTGTTTCTGGAATCTGCTGGCTCCCATCGAGCGCGTCACCGGCTGGGATACTCCCTATCCGCATGCCTTCGAGTGGGAGTACTTCCCGGGACCGGCGCGCATCGCGGCCGCGATTTCCCGGGTCATGGAAGCCACGTGAGCCGCTACGAGTTCAAGCTGCCGGACCTGGGTGAGGGCGCGGTCGATGCCGAGATCGTCAGCTGGAAAGTCGCCGCGGGCGAACAGGTCCGGGAGGACCAGCCGCTGGTGGAAATGTTGACGCAGAAGGCCACGATCGAAGTTCCCGCGCCGGTGGCGGGGCGGGTGCTGAGCACCACTGGCGCGGCAGGGGATCGAATCGCCGTCGGCGCCGTGCTGGCCGTGTTTGAGACCGGCGCCGATGCGAGCGTGCAGCCCGAGGTGATGCCGGCGCCGACTCCCCCGCCACCTGCCACACCCCCTGCTGCGCCAACGGCGGCACCGTCGCGCGTGGCCACATCGCCCGCCATTCGCCGGCGCGCCCGGGAGGCCGGCGTCGATCTGGCGAGCGTCGTGGGTACTGGGCCGCATGGCCGCATTGTGCTCGATGACCTGAACGCGCGGCTGCAGTCCGCCGCGGTGCCGGAAGTGCAGGAGATTCCCGTAACCGGAATGCGGCGCCTGATCGCCGAGCAGGTCAGCCGCAGCGCACTTACCATTCCGCACTTCTCCTACGTGGAGGAGGTGGATGTCACCGCGCTGGAGTCGCTGCGTCAGCAGCTGAATGCCGGCTCGGCCGCCGGGAGTGCTGCGCTCAGCTACCTACCCTTCATCGTGTTGGGGCTGGTACGCGCGCTCGTGCGCCATCCACAGTGCAATGCGCGCTTTGATGGCCAACGCCAGATGTTGCTGCAATATCGTGCCGTGCATGTCGGCATCGCGGTGCAGACGCCACAGGGTCTGAAGGTGCCGGTCATCCGCGACGCGCAGCGTCTGGCGCTGCGTGAGATCGATGCGCAGATTCATCGTCTGAGCGCCGCGGCGCGCGACGGCAGTGCAAAAGCGGGGGAACTCACCGGCTCCACGATCACGGTGACCAGCCTCGGAAAGCTCGGCGGCATTGCCTCGACGCCCATCATCAATCAGCCGGAGCTGGCCATCATCGGGGTCAATCGCGCCGTGGAGCGGCCGGTGGTGCACGCCGGCGCGATTGCCATCCGGCGCATGATGAACCTGTCATCGAGCTTCGATCACCGCTTCATCGATGGCTTCGATGCGGCGCGGCTGATCCAGACCCTGCGCGAGTCACTGGAACAGCCCGCACTGCTGTTCATCTAGTCGGCGAAGCCCAATCCCCAGCCACCGTCGATGATGATCTGCTGGCCGGTGATATACGAGGAGGCTGGGGAGGCCAGAAACAGCGCAAGCCCCTTCAGGTCATCGGGGAAGCCAACCCGGTGCATGGGAATGAACTTGCCGACGGTGGCCTGGGTTTGCGGCTTCTTGGCGTGACCTCCGCCGATATTGGTGACGATGAATCCCGGCGCGATTGCATTGACCGTGATCCCGTACGCCGCGAGCTCCAGTGCCACGCACTGCGTGAGATGAAAGGCGCCGGCCTTGGCGGCCATATACGCCGAACCAATCGCCGGTTCGACCTTGTTGGCAGCCAGGGAGGTGGTGACGATGATGCGGCCGGAGCGTCGCGGGCGCATGTGGCGGGCGGCCGCGCGCAGTGTCGCGAATACGCCATTTAAGTTCACATCGATGACGCGGTTCCAGCGCTCGTCGCTATAGTTCTCGAGGGCCCCTTCGGTCACGCGCTTGCGATCGCTACCGACCCAGCCATCGACGAAGCCCGCGCCGGAATCGACTCCCGCGTTGGCAAACACGACGTCCAGGCGGCCGTAGTGCTTCGCTGCCGCATCGATGGCCGCATCCAGGGCCGCATGATCGGTGACATTGACTACGGCGGTACGCACATCAAGGCCGGCCGCGGTCAGGCGGGCGCTTTGCTGCGCCAGCTGTGCGGCGTCGAGGTCCAGGAGGGTGACGCGTGCGCCGTTTTCCGCGAGCGCCTCGGCGTACGCCAGTCCCAGCCCGCTGGCTCCGCCGGTCACGACCACGCCGTATCCGCTCACTGCAAACATTTCAGCAATCTGCATTGGCACACCCTCATCGGAAACCCATCACCCGGGGGCCGCATACTACAATGAAGCGTGCGACCCCGGTTCTGCAGTCCGCGTCCGCCATCGCGCCTGATCAGCAAGGCCGGCGCGTTCGTGGGCGCCGTGATCGTGGCCGCGGGAATCGGCACGGCGACGGCCGCGACCGCAACCGTCGGGCCGGCCACGGAACTGTCGCCGGACATGCGGCCGGTGCTCGTGCTGCAACCGCCCCAGGGCGAGCTGATGCTCGTCCATCACGCGGTGCGGCTGCCCGACCGGCGGGCGGAGTCGCTGGCACAGAAACTGGGCTCCTGGATCGCAACGCCGGTCGTCAGCCGAGACCGCGATGAGCGACGCATACATCTGCCGTCTGCCTGGCTCACACCCGCGCCTGATCGCGGCTTCAGCCAGGCATTGCTCATGCAGCTGTCCCAGGTGTCATCGAACTGGCCATGGCGAACGCTGGCCATCAGCACCTCGGGCCCGGAGAGCGACAGCCAGCTGCAGACCCTGCCTGGCCAGGATGCCATCGTGGCGGTGGTGCAGGCCGAACTGGTCGATCTGGGCGACAAGGTCGAGTTCCACGTGCTCATGGATCTGGTCAGCGTGCGCGCCATCGCGACCCCGCACGAGACCCGGGTGCGTACGCCAGTGGAGTACTTCGCCCCGCCACTGGCCGCTGACCGGCGCATGCCGCGCCGCAACCAGGCGCTTTTCGCCGCGAATGGGCGACTGGATGCCCAGGTCAGCACCGCCGCAGCCGATCTGAGTCAATTTCTGGCGACGATTGTGGCGCGCGTCTCGGTTCCGGACAGCCTGCATCCGCACAATCCGACCTTGGGAGAGCTGGGCCTGCATCCCAGTTGTGGCATATGCCGCGCGTCCGATCCCGTGGTCTACCTGCAGCCCGGACGCGTGTGGGTACGGGTGGGTAGACTGCCCGGAACCATCCTCGCACTGCCGCGGCAACCGGCCCGATCGCTTCAGCCAAGGACTCGATAGTTTGGACCCCAGGCAATTCCGTGAAGTCGTCGGACTGTTCGCGACCGGCGTGACGATCATCGTCGCCGAGGTCGCCGGCCAGGTGCACGCCATGACCGCCAATTCAGTGACCTCCGTGTCGCTGGACCCCTTGCTCATGCTGTTCTGCCCGTCGCGCAAGGCGCGCATGGCGCAGGACCTGCCGGGTCTCACTCGTTTTTCCATCAACATCCTGCGTCAGGATCAGCAGGCCCTGTCGACCTACTTTGCCGGAGGCTGGAAGGACAACGCGCCACCGCCGTTCCGCTTCGTGGACAGCGCCGCCGGTCCGCGTCTGGAAGGCGCGCTGGCGTCGATCGGTTGCCGTACACACAGCGTTACCGAAGCGGGCGATCACTTCCTGGTACTGGGTGAGGTGATCTACCTGCACCGGGGCATCACGCCGCATCAGCCGCTGCTGTTCGTATCAGGCAAGTATCGGCGTGTGGATTTCAGCGAAGGTGTCGCGGCACCGGACTTAGCGGACGTCGAGGACGAACCGCCGCATATTTTCTATCATCACTGAAAAGCGCGAGCCTTAGGCCCAGCCGTACTCGCGCATCCATCCCAAGCCGGCGGCGGTCGCCGCGATCGGGTGGTATTCGGCACCGACCCAACCTTCATAGCCGCTGTCGCGAATCACCCGGAAGATGTGGTTGAAATCCAGACTCCCGGTCCCCGGCTCGTGGCGGTGCGGATTGTCGGCGAACTGCACGTGATGAATCCGCGGCAGCTGCTGCATGAATGCCTGCGCGGGGTCCAGTCCGATCATGGCTGCATGATAGATGTCGAACTGCAGACCTACGCGGGAGTCGCCGTCGTCCAGGATGCCCGCAGCCGATTCGAAATCGGAGACACAGTAATCGGGTGCATTGACGGAATTGATCACTTCGAGCAGCGGGTGTGCATTGGCCTGGGCCAGAATCTGCGCGGCGAGCGCCAGATTGTCCGTCAGTCGCCGCAACGCGCCCGGTCTATCGGAAGGGGCGGCCCGTCCGGCCAGCACATTGACCATGCGCGCGCCGAGCGCCTGCGCGTATTCGGCCGCGCGTTCAAGCTCTGCGCGAAACAAGGCAGAGCGCTGCGCCAGGCTCGCGGTGCCAAAGGTGCGCGGATCTTCCCCCATAGGGGCATTGATCAGTATCACCTTTACATCAGCCGCACTGGCTGCGCTCGTCAGCGCGGCTGCTGGTTGCTCGTAGGGATTTTGGATTTCCACTGTCAGAAAACCCGCGGCGCGCGCGGCGGCAAAGCGCTCAAGCAGTGGCAGCTCGCGGAACAGCATGCTGATGTTGGCCGAAAGTCCTACCATGATCATCACCTTGTCGGCGTTGTCGTCGACCATCGGACAATGTAAACAATCGTATCGCTCGCACGTTAGTATGTTTGCGGAAAACGATGAGGTACACCATGCGCCATGCAAAAATTCTTGCCCTGATTCCAGTGCTTATCCTGGGTACCGCCTCAGCGCTCTCGCAGGCCGCCGTCGATGTTCGTGTCTCAGTGAATCTGGCGCCGCCGCCGATTCCGGTCTATGACCAGCCGCCGCTTCCGGCGCCGGGCTACCTGTGGACGCCGGGCTACTGGGCCTGGGATGGTATGGATTATTACTGGGTGCCCGGTACCTGGGTGCTTCCACCCGGCGACGGCATGCTGTGGACGCCCGGTTACTGGGACTGGGACAGCGATGGCGAGTATGTCTGGAATGACGGCTATTGGGCGCCCGAGGTGGGCTTCTACGGTGGCATCGATTACGGCTACGGCTATGGCGGCTCCGGTTTCGAGGGCGGTTACTGGCATGGCGGGGCGTTTTTCTATAACCGCTCCGTGGCCAATTTCGGGCGCGTGAACATCGTCAACGTCTACACCGCTCCGGCGCGGCATTGGGGTAGTTCGCATGTGAGCTTCAATGGCGGCCAGGGTGGCGTGCACGCCCGGCCCTCAGCGCATGATCGTATCGCCATGAATGCGCGTCACTCCGGACTCACCAGCGCACAGCGAGATCACCGGGAGCACGCGCAGGGAATGCGTGAGCTGCATGCTTCCCAGAATGGCGGTCGGCCGCAGATTCTGACCACGGCACGGGCGGCAGATTTTGCGCATCCGGGTCCCGGGCTCCACAATCATGCGACGCCGCGCCCCAGTGGCGAGGCCCCGCGTGCCAGCGGCGGCGCACCGCAGTTTCGGGGTGGCCAGGGAGCACAGGTTGAACATCACGAGGCGCAGCCGGGACGCGGCGCACGCCCTGAGGAGGGCGCCGGGCAACGTTTCCAGCCTCATGAACAGGTGCAGCAGCCCCGTCAGCAGGCTCAGCCCCATGAGCAGATTCAGCCGCACGAGCAGGTTCAGCCTCACAATCACGAACCGGTGCGCCCCCCGCAGGTGACGCATGAGCAGCCTCCGCCGCGCCACGAGCAGATGCCCCGTCCCCAGCCTCAGGCACAGCCTCAGGGCGGGCACGAACAGGGTCCGCGCCCGGAGGGTCAGCACGAAGCCCCCAAGGATCGTCGGGACAACGGGGACCATCGCGATCACTAGACCGCGCCGGTTTCAGGTTTGGTGACCTTGGCACGCAGCGCGCCTGCCAAGTCCGGTCGCCGCGGGCGGCCCAAGAAGCGCCGGCGCGCACCGCCGACGGCCCGGCTGCGCCTGTGGTTATGGCCGAGTGCGCGGCTGCGCAAGCGCACCTGGCGGGCCGTGCGCCGTGCACCGGGCTTACTGCAGGCGGTGCTGGCGCTTGTGGTCCTGGCGATTGCGGCGCTGGCTGTAAATGGCGTCTACCAGGTCCTGCGCAAACCGACGGAACTGTTCTTTCCGGTCAGCAGCGCGCTCAACAAGCTCCCCGAGGAGACCTGGCGTCGCTACGCTCCGCTCTTCAAAAAACACGCCACGGCGGTGACCACTGCGCCTTTTCTGGCGGCCCTGGCGCAGGTGGAGGCCTCGGGCAATCCCATCGCGCGCACTTACTGGCGCTGGTCGTGGCGCCCGCATTTCTTCGAGCTGTATCGGCCCGCCTCCAGCGCGGTGGGCATGTACCAGATTACTGACGGTACCTTTGCCGAGGCGCGGCACCTGTGCATCCACGCTCATCAGGTGGCGCGCGAGGGGGCCTGGAACGACTGGCATGGGTGCTGGATGAACGACCTGTACTCCCGGGTGATCCCCAGCGATGCGGTGGAATTGGTGTCGGCGTATCTGACGGCCAATACCGAGGAGCTGCTGGCCCGCTACCACCGCAACAATGCCTCCTTGCTGCAGCGCCAGCTACTGGCCACGGTCATCCACCTGTGCGGTGCGGGGGCCGGGGCAGCCTATGTCAGGCAGGGGCTGCATGCTGTGCCGGGGCAGCATTGCGGCGATCAGGATGTTGCGACCTACCTTGGCCGGGTACAGGCCATGACCCGCCTGTTCAACCGCTTGCAGCTGCAGGATTCCGGATCATAGGCGCTTTGAATCGTCAACAGGCTGCGGTGGCGGCAGCCGTGATAATCTGCGCCGCTGACGATGACACCGGAAAGGCCTGGAATGGCCAAGGGACCCGTCCATGAACAATACCGACCCGCGTCAAACCCTGCTCAGATCGCCCATGGGCACCCTGCAGATCATCGTGGTGTTCATCGCGGTGGGTCTGAATGCCCTGGACGGCTTCGATGTGATGTCCATCAGCTTCGCCTCCAACGGGATTGTCAGGGAATGGCACATCACCAAAGCGGTGCTGGGTGCCGTGCTGTCGATGGAACTGATCGGCATGGCCGTGGGCTCCGTCGTTCTCGGCGGCCTCGCCGACCGCATCGGGCGCCGTCCGACCGTGCTGGGCTGCCTGGGCCTGATGACGATCGGCATGCTCATGGCGACCCATGCGTCCGGAGTGATCGACCTGTCCTGCTGGCGCGTACTCACCGGATTGGGGATCGGCGGCGTACTGGCTGCGGTCAATGCCATCACGGCCGAATTCGCCAATGCCCGGCGGCGTGATGCCTGCGTGTCATTCATGTCCATCGGTTACCCGATCGGTGCAGTGTTCGGCGGAGTCATCGTGGCTCAGCTGTTGAAAACCTACGACTGGCGCTCGGTGTTCTATTTTGGCGCGGCGTTCACGGCCACGCTCATCCCGCTGGTATGGTTCCTGGTTCCGGAGTCCGTGCACTGGCTGGCGCGCAAACAGCCCACCGGCGCACTGACGCGGATCAATCACGCCATGAAGCGGATGGGATATGCGGCCATCGACAGCCTGCCGCCGCAGGTGGTCAACATCGCGAAGGGCTCCATTGCAGATATCTTCGCCCCCGCGCTGATCGGTACCACGGTCATTCTCACGCTCGCGTACTTCTTTCATGTCACGACTTTCTATTTCATCCTGAAATGGGTCCCGAACATCATCCATACGATGGGTTTCCCGGACTCCTCCGCTGCGGGCGTGCTGACCTGGGCCAACGTCGGCGGCGCAGCCGGTGGTGCCTTGTTCGGCGTGCTTACTCAGAAGCTGCCGCTGAAGCCGCTGACCATCGTGACCATGGTGCTGGCCACGGTCGGTGTGATCATCTTCGGCCACAGCCCGGCCAACCTGGGCCGACTGTCACTACTGTGTGCCGGGGCGGGGTTCTTCGGTAACGCCGGAATCGTCGGCATGTATGCGATTTTCGCGCGAGCATTCCCCACCCACGTGCGCGCGTTCGGCACCGGTTGGGCGATCGGCGTCGGTCGCGGTGGTGCGGCCCTCGCACCCTGGATCGCGGGTCTGCTCTTCCAGAGTGGCCGTCCCGTGCCCGACGTCGCCTTGGTGATGGCGATGGGGTCATTGATCGCCGCCTGCGCGCTGATGTTCCTGAAAATGCGTCCGGATGAAACCAGTCCGCAGGCCCAGACCGTCGCAGATGCCGGTGCCATTGCCGGACTGCCCAGCGCTTCGGCCATCTGACGCCGCACGCCGGCCGACGGCCGGCGTGACTTAAGACCGTATGCTGTACCTGGCATTGCTGCCGGTCCTGATCTGGCTGTACCTGCTGCTCGCACGGGGCGGTTTCTGGCGCATCGGGCGCCTGTTGTTTACCGACACGGCCGCACCCGGGGCGATCGCCCGGGTGGTCGCGGTCATTCCGGCCCGCAATGAGGCCGCCGTCGTGGGAGTTGCCGTACAGTCATTGCTGAGGCAGCGCTTTGCCGGTGAGCTGCATATTGTCGTCATCGATGACGCCAGCACGGATGGCACTGCCGCAGTGGTGCGCGACACCGCCGCGCAGGCTGGCGCGGCCGCACGGGTCACCCTCGTGCATGGTTCGGGTCCTGATCCGGGCTGGAGCGGCAAGGTCTGTGCGATGGCGCGCGGCGTGACGGTAGCGTCCGCGCTGCAGCCGGACTACCTGCTGTTCACCGATGCGGATATCCACCACGAGCCAGACCATGTCGCGCGGCTGGTAGCGCAAGCTGCACGACTGAATACGGATCTGTTGTCGTCGATGGTTCTGCTCACGGTCAGCAACAAGGCGGAGCGCTGGCTGATTCCGGCGTTCGTGTTCTTTTTCCTGAAGCTTTATCCGCCCGCCTGGATCGCCCGGGACGATGCGGCCACCGCCGGCGCAGCGGGCGGGTGCATGCTGGTACGTCCGCAGGCGCTGGCACGCAGCGGCGGGCTGGGCGCGATCCGTTCACAGATCATCGATGACTGCGCTCTGGCGCGTTCGATCAAGCGCTCGGGAGGACGGGTCGTTCTGGGGCTGACGCGTGAGGCCCGCAGCCTGCGCCCCTATGGATCGCTGCGAGAAATCGCGCGAATGATCTCACGCACCGCCTTCAATCAGCTGCGGCATTCCTGGGCGCTGCTGTTCGGCACGCTGTTGGGCCTGGTGGCCACCTACCTCATGCCGCCGCTGTTGCTGCTCAGCGGCAGCCACATGGGCGTGGTCTGCGGCGCATGCGCCTGGGCGATGATGAGCCTGTGCTACGCGCCGATGGTGCGCTTCTACGGCGTGAACCCGCTGTGGACACTCACGCTGCCCGCCGCAGCGGCGTTCTACGCCGCAGCGACGGTTCATTCGGCCTGGCAGTACCGGCTGGGCCGCGGCGGCCAATGGAAGGGGCGGGCCCAGGACGCGCCCAGTCCGTGACGGTCAGTGGTGGTGGCCGTGTTCACCATGAACATGACCATGCTCCAGCTCCTCGGCCGTCGCCTCGCGCACGTCCGTGATTTTGATGTCAAAGTTCAGCGTCTTACCGGCCAGGGCATGATTTGCATCGATCGTGACGGTATCACCCATGACATGGGTGACGGTGACTTCTCGCGGGCCTTCCTGGGTCTGCGCATGCAGTTTCATGCCCACGTAGATTTTCGGAATGCCCTTCAGCTGCCGGCGCGGCACCCGCTGCACCATTGCCGCATCCCGCTCGCCATAGCCATCGGCGGGCGCGACCTTCACATTGAGTTCATCCCCCGGGCTCTTGCCCGTCAGCTCGCGCTCCAGACCGGCGACCAGGTTTCCATGACCATGCAGGTAGGCCAACGGCTCGCCGCCATCTGAAGTGTCGATGACCTCTCCGGCATCGTCCTTCAAAGTATAGTGAATCGTGACAACTGAATCTTTTTGAATGCTCATGAGTATGAAATCCATGGAGAAGTGCGGACCGCCGCAATGCCGGGCAGTCGCGATAAGTGGAAATTGCAGTGTAGCGAAATACGCCAAATCACGGGAGTCTCGACACTTAGAACTCGAATGCGGCTAGGCAGCGTCGCCGTACCCTGTAAAAATGGGCGCCACTACAGCCCAAGCGCCTACCACCGCAAGATTCATGCACGCCAATCCCCTGCTGCAAGCCAGCACCCTGCCGTACCAGCTGCCACCCTTCGATCGAGTTGACGATCAGCATTATCGGGAAGCATTCACCGAGGGAATGGCTGTGCAGCTGCGTGAGGTAGCCGCGATCACTGGGCAGGATGCCGCGCCCGGCTTTGACAACACCATCGTGGCGCTGGAGCGATCCGGACAGCAGCTGGATCGGGCGATGTCCGTATTCTTCAATCTCGTCGCCTCGCACACCAACGAGGTAATGCAGCAGCTCGAGTCCGAGCTGGCGCCTCTGCTGGCCGCTCACGAGGATGCAATTGCGCTGGATTCAAAGCTGTTCGCGCGCGTGAATGTCCTGTATGAGCGGCGTCGGGATCTGGGTCTGCAGCCTGAGGCGCTGCAGCTGCTGGAGCGCTATCACGCGCAGTTCGTACGTGCCGGAGCGCGCCTGGGCGATGCGGATAAGACGCAATTGAAGATCATCAATTCGCAGATCTCGAGCCTCACGACGCAGTTCAAGCAAAACGTATTCAAGGCCACCAGTGATGGCGCGGTGGTGGTCGACAGTGGCGCCGAACTGGATGGCCTGAGTGACGAACAGATTGGCGCCGCGGCCGCGGCCGCAACAGCACGGGGACTTGCGGGGCGATGGTTGATCACCCTGCACAACACCACTTCGCAGCCGCTTCTGGCGCAACTGTCAAATCGCGCGCTGCGCCAGCGTCTGTTCGTGGCCTCGACCGCTCGCGGGCGCGGTGGTGCGGCCGACAATACCCGGATCGTGCAGCAGCTGGTGGTCCTGCGTGCAGAGCGCGCCGCGCTGCTGGGCTACGGCAATCATGCCACCTACCAGCTGGCGGACGAATCGGCGGGCAGCCCGGCGGCGGTCAGCCGCATTCTCACCGAACTGCTGCCGGCGGCCCTGGCGCGGGCGCGCGAGGATGCGCGTGACCTGCAGCAGCTGGTCGAGGCGCATGCGCGGGAGGCAGGTTTCGAGCCGTTTTCGCTTGCCCCCTGGGATTGGCCGTTTTACGCCGAGCGCCTGCGGCGGGCGCGCTTCGACTTCGATCGTGCCGAAGTGGCGCCGTACTTCGAACTGAACCGTGTTTTGCAGGACGGTGTGTTTTACTCCGCGCATGAGCTGTATGGACTGACGTTCAAGGAACGCCCCGAGCTGCCGGTCTATCACCCGGACGTGCGCATCTACGAAGTGTTTGATGCCGACGGAGCTCCCCTGGCGCTGTTTCTGGCGGACTACTTCGCACGCGACTCCAAGCAGGGTGGCGCGTGGATGAACAATTTCGTGCGTCAGGCACGACTGCTGGGTCTGAAACCGGTGGTCGCGAACAATCTGAACGTGCCCAAGCCGCAGAATGGCGGACCGGCGCTGCTGACCTTTGAGGAAGTCACGACACTCTTCCATGAATTCGGACATGCGCTGCACGGCATGCTGTCGAACGTGCACTACCCCTTGTTGCAGGGGACCAATGTGCCGCGGGATTTTGTGGAGTTCCCATCGCAGTTCAATGAGATGTGGGCGCGGGACCCCAAGGTGATCGCAAACTTCGCGCGCCACTGTCGTACCGGTGAGCCCATGCCGCAGGCGCTGCTCGCCAAGGTGCTGGCGGCCCAGACATTTGATCAAGGCTATGCGACCACCGAATACCTGGCCGCCGCACTCATCGATCAGGCCTGGCATGAACTGGACCTGAAGGAGGCAGGGCAGGTCGAGGACCCGGTGCGGTTTGAAGCCGGCGTGCTCGCGCGGCATGGCATTGATCCGGCGCTGGTGCCACCGCGCTATCACACCGCCTATTTCGCGCATGTGTTTTCGGGGGGTTATTCGGCCGGTTACTACGCCTATATCTGGAGCGAGGTCCTCGCGCGCGATGCAGGCGAATGGTTTGTCGCGAATGGCGGGCTGCGGCGCGCCAATGGCGAGAACCTGCGCAGCAAGGTTCTGTCGCGCGGACGCAGCATTGATCCGCAGGCGATGTTCATCGACTTCTACGGCCGACCTCCGGATGTGGCGCCGCTGGTGGCCTACCGGGGTTTGTGAGCAGCGCGCCATGGTGCGGGGCTGGTAGCATGAGCGCATGCAAAATATCTTGATTCTGCCCATCGCGGCGGCCACCTGCGTGGCCACCCTGATCGGCGGATGGGTCGGAATCTCGCTGCGCGACCGCCTGCACCTGGTCCTGGCGTTCAGTGCCGGCGCCGTGATCGGGGTGGCCTTTTTCGATCTGCTACCCGAAGCGGTTGAACTGGCGGCCAGCGCCGGTCCGCAGTCGGTGATTGCGCCGCGGACGGTTCTGGCCATGGCGGGGCTTGGATTCTTGCTGTACCTGCTGCTGGATCGCTCCCTGCCGGGACATGCCGGCCATGGCCTGGACCGTCCCGATGCGCGCCGCGCCTGGGCGGCGGCGGGCAGTTTCGCCATTCATAGCTTCCTCGACGGATTTGCGATCGGCATTGCCTTCCAGGCCAGCCGTGCGGTCGGGATCGCAGTGGCGGTGGCGGTGCTGGCGCACGATTTTTCTGACGGCCTCAATACCGTGAGCGTGGTGCTGCGTAATGGCGGGGATCGCCGGGGCGCCTTTCGCTGGCTGGTGGTCGATGCGGTCGCGCCCTTGGCCGGAGCACTTACCAGCATCGCGCTGACGATTCCCACCCAGGGCCTCGCCATGATCCTGGCCCTGTTCGCGGGGTTCTTCCTCTACGTCGGTGGCAGCGACCTGCTACCCGAAAGCCATCATGCGCATCCGCGCCTGCTCACCACGTTCGTGACACTTGCGGGAGCGGTGGGCTTGTACGTCGTAGCCCAGGTGGCGGGTTGATCGCAGGGGCCCGGGCAGGCAGTACCTGACCCGGGCCCGCTTGGCGTTACTTCGGCTTGACGAATTTCAATGCAAATTCGTCGGTATGAAAGCGGATCGAGGCATCGCGCACGGCCGCGGTATGCGGATCATCCGGATTGTGCGCTGCATCGCTGCTGCCGGCGAGCTTGAAGCCTGCCGCCTCCACTTCCGTCTTGACCGCCGCCGGGTCGATCCGGTGCAGGGTGTTCGTATCGCTCGTCCCGTGGCCGGCCGCCGCGACGTGGTCGATGACAATGAATACGCCGCCTGGCTTCAACACCGAAAACACATGCTTGTTGAAGGCCGCGATGTCCGCGGTGGGACCATTGTGCAGGTCGTGGTAGTTATCCGAGGTCCATACCAGGTCCACGGTCGGCACGGTCGGCGGGTTCGCGTTGATGTCCGCTATGGTCGACACGGTGATGTTCGGGTAGTGCGGATCCTTGGCCAGCATGTCCAGCGGGTTGGCCATGGCCATGGCCATGGCCGGGGCGCTGCTGCCGGGCCGCGGTGGCCGAGGCGGGAATCCCAGTGCATAGATATGACCCTTCGGGCCCACCGTCATGCTGAGCAAGCGGGTGAAGTAGCCGCCGCCGGGCAGCAGCTCGGCGATCTTTTCGCCGGGCTTCACGCCGGCAAAGGCCAGCATTTCGGCCGGCTTACGGGCGGCGTCCCGCTCGGTATCCGCCGCGGGGCGGGAACTGTCGGCGACCGCCGCGGCGATCGGTGCCGGAATCTTGGCGGCCTGAACCGCGGAGCCGAAGAACGGCGCAGCTACCAACGCTGCGGCCACGAACATAGATGCACGCATAACGATCCCCCTGTGAAGCAAAGCAGGCCGCCATCATAGGCCGGGCGCCCGTGCCATACCATCACAGACACTAAAGCGGCGGGGCGTCAGGCGCGTTTGATGCGGCGCGTTTTCTGGGCGCCGCCACGGCGCTGCTCCTGGGCAAGGTGAGCCTGCAGCACTGCACTGAGCAGGGGGCCGAAGCGGGTGGAGATCTCCTGGCAGCGGGAGGTATTGTGCAGTTCCACCCCCTTGCGCTCACTGCGGATCAGTCCCGCCTCGCGCAGGGCCTTGAAATGCTGGGAAAGCGTGGACTTGGGAATGGGTCGATCGCTGATTTCCAGGAACGCCGAACAGGTCTGTGCCCCATCGGCGCGCAGGATCTTCGCCAGAATATGCGCCCGTACGGGATCACTGAGGGCATGCAATATGCCCTCGACCGTAATGTCCTCCAACGAGGGGTGATACAGCGGCTTCATACAACCTTTAAGGTGGCGCGCCCGTGCGTTGACGCCGACCGTATCCGGGAGTATAACCTTTGTCCAATAGTTCACAAAACGTGAACTTACGAACAAAGGCCGTGAGGCCGCAGACCGGAGCAGAATCATGAGTAAACTTAACGGACGGGTCGCCATTGTGACGGGCGCATCCAAGGGCATCGGTGCGGAGATTGCGCGCCAGCTCGCGGCAGCTGGCGCCGCGGTGGTCGTGAACTATGCAGGTTCACGTCCGGGCGCCGAGAGCGTCGTGAGCGACATCAAGGCGGCCGGCGGCAAGGCGGTCGCAGTGCAGGCCGATGTCGGCAATACGCAGGACGTTCAGCGACTGGTCGCACGGACCGTCGAGGTCTTCGGCGCGCCTGACATCCTGGTCAACAACGCCGGTGTCTATGCATTCGCGCCGCTGGAGGAGGTCACGCCGGAACTCTTCCATCGCCAGTTCAACACCAATGTGCTGGGGCTGCTGCAGGTGACGCAGGAGACCGCCAAGCACTTCGGCCCGAAAGGCGGCAGCATCATCAATATCTCCTCGGTGGTCACGCAGCTGAATCTTCCCGGGTCCAGCGTCTATGCGGCCACCAAGGCGGCGGTCGACACCATCACACGGGTGCTCGCCAAGGAGCTGGGCGCACGCCACATCCGCGTCAATGCAATCAATCCGGGTGTGATCGAGACCGAGGGCACCCGCACGCAGGGCATCATCGGCAGCGACTTCGAGAAGCACGCCGTTTCCCAGACTCCGCTGGGTCGTGTGGGTCAGCCGGATGATGTCGCCAAGGTCGCCGTATTCCTGGCCTCCGATGATTCGGGCTGGATATCGGGCGAGACCTTGCTGACCTCAGGGGGCCTGCGCTAGCTTCGGGCAATGCGGCCTAGGTGCAGCCTGCAAGGATTTCGGTGCGGGCTGCACACAGGTCCGGATGCGTGGCGTTGATGAGCGCGGTCACAATCGAGCGCCGGATGGCACGATCGCCGCCGGCGGCGGCCTTGCGATACCAGATCGCCGCCGCCGCGGCGTGCCCATGCTGGGCGAGCACTGCCGCGTAGTTGAACTGGCCACGGAAATATCCGCTCTCCGCCGAGCGCTGATACCACAGCGCTGCACCATGCAGGTCCGGATCGCAGCCCCAACCCTGCTCCAGACAGCGGCCCAGCAGATTCATCGCGCGACCATGGCCTTGAGCGGCCGAACGGCGATACCAGTGCAGCGCGAGGCTGCGGTCACGCGCCACGCCACGACCATCGAACAGCATGTTGGCAAAGTTGTACTCGCCCCAGTCGTGACCACGCCGGGCTGACATTTCATATTGCGCGGCGGCACGCACCGGATCCGGTGGCGCTCCCCAGCCGTTCTCCAGGCAGCGACCCACCATGTTCATGGCCTCGGCGTCGCCCTGAGCGGCCGCACGCTCGAACCAGGCGAGGGCGCCCGCGGCATCCGCCGCAGCACCCGTGCCGGCCAGCAGCATCCGCCCCAATCGCAACTGTGCCGCGGCCAGTCCGCAATCCGCCGCGCTACGGATCCAAAGCAGTGCCTGCTGCGGATCGCCGGTCAGCAGTTCCTCCAATTCGCGATAAGTCAGGCGCTGCAGCTGTGCCAGGCGCTGGTGGCGCTCTTCGGCGTCACGCGCCTGTGAGAATTGCGCGCGTGTCAGAGTCACGGCCGGCTTACAGGTCGGCCCAGCGCCGGATGAGGTTGTGATAGCAGCCCGTCAGACGCAGCAGGCTGCGCGGGTCGGCGCCTTGGACGGTGAGATCACGGATCGACAGATCCAGCTCATAGAGCAGCGCGCGCGCGCCGTCGTCGCGCACCATGCTCTGGATCCAGAAAAAAGCCGCGTCCCGTGCGCCGCGGGTGACGGGTTCGACCCGGTGCAGACTGCTCGCGGGATAGACGATCATGTCGCCCGCGGCGAGTTTGACCGAGTGCGTGCCGAACTGATCATCGATGACGAGTTCACCACCGTCATATTCTTCGGGAGCGGTCAGGAACAAAGTGGCCGAGATATCCGTGCGCAACCGGTGCGGCGTTCCCGGAATCTGGCGCACCGCATTGTCGGTGTGATCACCGAACCCCATGCCGGCGGTGTAGCGGTTGAAGAGGGGCGGGTAGAGGTGATGGGGCAAAGTCGCGCTGACGAAGCTGTCGTTGCGTTCCAGCGCTCTGACGATGAGATCGCTGGCCTTCTGTGCCGCAGGGTCCGACTGTGGCAACTGCAGGTTCGCCTTTACCTGCGCCGAACGGTAGCCGGCCGTCAGCCGGCCATCGGCCCAGTCGGCGCCGCCGAGATGTACCCGCAGCGTCTGCATTTCCTCCGCCGTGAGCACGGCGGCGACATGCACCAGCATGAGCGTCAGAGGTTCACGTTGATGGACAGCGTTGCGCTGCGCCCCGGCCCGGGAATGACGTGGTTCTCTGAAACACTCGTGTAGTACGGCGCACTGAAATAGTACCGGTTGAAGAGGTTCAGACCATTCAACTGCAGCGAGGCGTTCTTCGTGAGTTGGTACGACACCATGGCATTCCAGACCACATAACCCGGCAGGCGCGCGCGCTCGCCGCTGTCGGCGAAGCGCTGGCCGACCCAGTTGCCGCCACCGCCGATCTCGATCCCGTGCGGCAGGTAGTACTCGGTCCACAGGTTCAGCGTGTTGCGCGCGACATTGGGCAGCGCTTTGCCGACATAGGCCGCGGTACCGGAGGAGAGGGTCTTGCCATTCAGCAGGCTGTAGCCGGCAAACAGCTCCCAGTTTCGGGTCAGATGACCGTTCGCCTGCAGCTGCAGACCGTCGACGCGCTGATTGCCGTTGAGGATGGTAAGGGTCGGATTGTCCGGATCGTTGGTCTGGGCATTGTCGACTTCGGTGCGGAACACGGCCGCCGTGACCAGCAGTCCACCCCCCAGCAGCGACTCCTTGGCCCCGGTTTCGTAGCTCATGGCCTTGACCGGACCGAGATTGGCCGTCTTCGCGGTAAGTGTCAGTGCCTCGGCCGAAGGATCAAACGAGGTGCCGTAGGAGACGTAGTAGGTCTGTTGTGCCGAGGGTTTGTACTCGAAGGCCGCACGCGGGCTGCCGACGTTGTCGACATGATTGAGTTTAAGCACCGCGCCGTTCGTCACCGTGAGCTGATGGTAATCGGCCGAGAAGCGGTCGAAGCGTGCGCTGGCGAGCAGATCGAAGTACTGGTTGAAGCCGATAGTATCGGTGAGATAGAACGAATCGGAGCGCGCGGTCGTGTCCTGCTGCGATGTCACCGGCAGGTTGGCCGGCAAGTTCTCGATCGGGTTGGGATTCAGCAGCGAGGTTTCCGGGATCCAGATATTGTTGGAGTTGAACGGATTGCTGTACCGGTCCAGATCCAGGGTCTGACGCGTGACCTCCAGGCCGGTCATCAGCGCGTGGGTGATCGGACCGGTCATGAAATGGGCGATCAGGTCGATCTGTTCGGTCAGGTTGCTCTGTGTCGCCGAGCTTCCCGGCCGGTCGCGTCCGACCAGAATGTTCGCCAACGGGGTGGTCGCGCTGGGTGGCGTCGTCCCGAAATTCGGCATGGCGCTTTGGTAATTGAACTCATAGTGCGCATAACGCAGCGTGTCGGAGATCGACAGGTTCGTGCTGAAGTCGTGCTTGTAATGCGCCGAGGCGATGTCAGCCGTCGTCGTATTGGTGTCACTGACCAACCCGAAATCACTGTCCCGCGCGACCGGTGCCGGCAGGCCCGCGATGAAGGGAATGCCATTGTCCGGAACATTGTTTTCGTGCTGATGAAGATAGGTGAAAGTCAGGGCGTCCTGGGTGCCGATGCCGAAGGCCAACGCCGGGGCGATGCCCCAGCGGCGATTCTTGGCAAAGTCGCTCCCTGGCATGGTCGAGGATTCACCCATCACATTCATGCGCAAAGCAGCCGCGGTGCCGAATGGGAAGTTGAAATCACCGGTGGTGCGGAACAGGTCATTGGTCCCTACCATGGCGTTGAGGTTTTCAAGCGGGGTGAGCAGCGGAGCCTTGGTGACCTGGTTGATGGCGCCACCGGTCGAGCCGCGTCCGAACAGCACCGCCGAGGGTCCTTCCAGAACCTCCACCGAATCTGCATCGAAGATGTCGCGGGAGTAGACGGCCGCATCGCGAATGCCATCGATGAAGAAATCATTGAAGGCGGAGAAGCCGCGGATGTTGACGGTGTCGCCGCGCGCGGCGCCTTCACCTGCGTTCAGGGTGATGCCGGGCACATTCCTCAGTGCATCTTCCAGGCGCGTGGCGCCCTGGGCGGTAATCAGCTCACTGTTGATCACCGTCACGCTTTGCGGGATGTTCAGTTCGGTGTCACCCATCTTGTCGCGCAGCAGTGAGCGCACGCCGGTGACCCGAATCTCCTGGATGTCCTCGTCGCCGTCATTGTCGTTCGCGGCCGCATTGGCCGCTGCGGTATCCGCATGCGCCGCGCTGCCCAGGACACTCGTGGCGCACAGGCCGGTCAGGCCGGCGGTACCCAGGTACTGGCGCAGGGCAGTCATTGATTTGGCGTGCGGCCTGGCCACTATTCCGTCAGCAATCATGCGCATTCGTTGGGCTCGATTTAATGCACTAAGGAAAGCGAATGATAATGATTCGTATCTGGGAGTCAATCAAAACCTGGCAAATTAATTGTGACGAGGCCGTCCCGCAGGGCATCCGGGGCCGCGCTTAAGGCAAACTGCGCACATGAAAATCTATTCCTGGAACGTCAACGGCATCCGCGCGGTGCTCAAGAAAGGCACCTTCCAGAGGTTTCTGGCCGAACACGAGCCGGACATCCTGTGCCTGCAGGAGACCAAGGCGGAACGCGCGCAGGTGGAGATCCAGGTACCCGGCTATCACGAGTTCTGGAATTCGGCGATCAAGAAGGGCTACTCGGGCACGGCGATCTTCTCGCGTCAGGAGCCACTGTCAGTGGTCAACGGTTTTCCCCACACGCTGGCCGGCCGCTACCGGTTCGCGGACGAGTTGGAGCGTGACAGCGCGGATGAGGGGCGCGTGATTGCGGCTGAGTATCCGCAGTTCTACGTGGTGACGGTGTACACGCCGAATGCCAAGGATGATCTGAGCCGGATTCCGCTGCGGCACAAGGCATGGGACCCGGCCTTCCTCGCGTACTGTCTGGAACTGCAGCAACGCAAGCCCGTCATTTTCTGTGGCGATCTGAATGTCGCGCACACTGAACTTGATCTGGCCAACCCGAAGCCGAACAAGGGCAAGAAGGGCTTCACCGATGAGGAGCGCGAGGGCTTTCAGAATTTCGTGAACGCCGGCTTTGTCGATACCTTCCGGAAGTTCCGCCAGGGCAATGGCCACTACACGTGGTGGAGCCATTTCGCGAATTCGCGGGCACGCAATGTTGGATGGAGAATCGACTACGTGCTGGTCTCGCAGTCACTCAGTGAGGGCGTGAAGAAAGCGGAGATTCACGCCGACGTCATGGGCAGTGATCACTGCCCGGTCAGTATCCAGCTGAAGCTTTAAGCTGCGCGCCTTCTCCCGCGCAAAAGCGCTAGACATCCTGCCAACAGCGTCAGTCCTGATCCTGCCGCACCGGGGTCAATCTCGGGTGCACTCGTGGTCTTCACCGTCCATGTGCCAGCCATCGAGCTGGACGCCTGGACCGAACAAGGGCTGATCGGAGCGCCGGTATAGGTGTAGACCCCCGGAGAAGTCTCATTGACAAGGTTCTGGCAGGTGCCCTGAGTGGAGGCCAATAGGAAAGAAGCGGAATCGCCACTTGGCTGAATACTCAGGGTGGTAATTGTCCCGTGATAAGCGTCGCCATCAAATCCAACGGTCGCGCCAGTGATGGCGCCATTGTCGGATGATAGGCCGATGCAATCGGCGCCCCTGCTGTACGAGCACGGGCCGTTATAGATCAGGGGAGGAGCCGTGGAATACAGGTCAACCGCATTTGTGCCCGTTCCGGCAAGTTCAAAGTCAGCAAATATTGGTCCAATGAGTCCGCCGACATTGAGGCTCGTCTCGTCGAAGACGACCGTGCCGGAAATGAAGCCGGTGAACGGAGCGCTTGGCAGGGGCGGGTCGAATGTGTTCCAGGTCATGCCCGACGGCAGATAGGTGTATGACCCGGTCAGGGGCGCGCTTTGATAATCCAGTGTGACGATGTCGTCAGCATTTGCGCCCCAAGGCGAGCAGATACCAGCGAGCGCAATCGCAGCTACTAAAGGCATTGATGCTTTCACAAGATCTCCCCTTCTTTATGGAACGTAGTGGCGAAATTCCTTATGCAACTGATATTAAAGTGCAATACGGGCCGGGGGAAAACGCCGCTCCCGGCCTGAGTGCAGGCCGGGAGCGCGCAGCATCTTCAGCCGACCGGCTTACCGGCCGCGATGTCCTGAACGATCTGCAGTGACTTCTCGACGTTTCCGGCCGGAGTCATGCCGTTCACAGTCGCCACTTCAGCGGCAATCTTGCCGTCCTTGCCGACGATGAACGTCGTACGCTCGGCAAACTTGTGATCAAGTTCGACGCCGCGCGTATCCTTCATCCCCGCCGGGCCGCCCCGCACCTGAAGGTCGTAGCTCTTCGCGATGCTGCCGTCGACATCCGAGGCCACCGGCAGCTTGCCGGCGCAGTACTGCGGATCTGAGGAGAACGCATTCAGAGTTTCGATCTTGTCCAGCGACACGCCGATTACGGTCGCGCCGGCGCTCTTGAACTTATCCATGTCTTCCGCAAAGGTGTGCGCCTGGATATTGCAGCCGCCGGTGAATGCTCCGGGATAGAAGTACACCACCACCGGCCCCTTCTTCAGAGCCTTGGTCAGATCATAGGTGAAGGTCTTGCCCGCCAACGAGGCCTGGGCCTTGAAAGCGGGAGCCGTGGTCCCCACGGCAACCGCGGCCAGGGCCTGGGCACATACGGCGCTGGACAGCAGACCAGCCAGCAACAAGCGATTCATGATGTTTCCCCTCAGATTGGATTGGACGAGGCGCCGTCTGGCGCTTCTGGCGGCAGTTTAGCACTCGCGGACTGCTGGGCCTTGCGCAGCCATCGCAACAGACCCGTGCAGTACACGATGTAATAGGCGGCCGTCAGAAACAGGATCCCCAGGGTCAGCGGGTTGTTGTCCCCCATATGCGGTGTGCCCACGGCGCCGTTGCTGGTCCTGTCATATACCAGGGCCACGCGGTAGAGCAGGCGCCCGATGAACAGGGCAGTGACCGCGAGCCCGATGTACAGGTGGGGCGTGTAGAAGTAACCCTCGGCGGTGCTTTCGAACTCGGTATATCGCAAAGCAAACCAGCCGACAGCCGCGCCAACGATAAGGCCGCTGGCGATGTACGCGATGGCAAGCGGTTGCAGGGGACGGATAAAGGTGAGGACCAGGCACAGGATGGTGAACAGTGCCATGAGGAAATACTGCCGTCCTGCGGTGAGGGTCTGCCGGCCGATGTTGCGCCGCACACGTCGGTAGATGCCGAGCACGACAATCGCCGTGACTGCGGCGGTCGTTGCCATATTGCTGGAATTGAGCATGGGCCCTCCGGTAAGTGCGCGCCATTATGCGCAAAATCACCTGTCGCGCGCAGCCATTGCGGCATTGCGCCGCGGCGGCTAGCCTTGCCGGCCGATTTGTTGTGTAACCCGCCCGGCCATGCTGAATTTCACCGATGTCACCCTGCGGCGCGGCCCCCGCGTCCTGTTCGCAGGGGCCACCTTCGGGCTGTTCCGGGGCGAGAAGGTCGGAATCACCGGCGAGAACGGCAGCGGCAAATCGAGCCTGCTGGGACTGGTGCGCGGGGAGTTGCATCCGGACTCGGGCAGTTTCGCGATGCCGCCGGGACTGGCCATCGCGCATGTTTCCCAGGAACTGCTGGCCACCGATCAGGCCGCCATTGAATTCATCCTCGACGGGGATCCGGAGCTGCGGATGCTGGAGCGCGAGATGGGCGCTGCCGAGGCCGTCGGGGAGGGGGTCCGTATCGGGGAACTGCACGCCCGCTATGCGGCAATCGGTGGCTACGAGGCCCGCAGCCGCGCGGCCCGGCTCATGCACGGACTGGGATTCACGACCGACGATGAAGCACGGCCGGTACGGGCTTTCTCCGGTGGGTGGCGGGTGCGACTGAACGTCGTACAGGCGCTGATGTGCCGCTCGGATCTGCTGTTGCTCGATGAGCCCACGAATCATCTCGACCTTGATGCCATTGTCTGGCTGGAACGCTGGCTGGTCGAATATCCCGGCACCTTGCTGCTCATCGCCCACGACCGCGAATTCCTGGATCGCATCTGTGATCGGGTGGTCAACATCGAACACGCCAGGGCCCGGGCGTATCGCGGCAATTATTCCGCATTCGAGGAGCAGCGCGCCGCGGAGCTGGCCGAGCAGTCGGCGCTGTATACCCGTCAGCAGCAGCAGATCCGGCACATGGAGTCTTTCGTCGAGCGCTTTCGCGCTCAGGCCACGAAGGCGCGCCAGGCGCAAAGCCGCCTCAAAGCGCTGGAGCGAATGCAGCGCATCGCCCCGGCGCATGTGGACTCGCCGTTTGATTTCGAATTCCGGCAGCCCGATAAACTGCCGCGCCCACTGCTGGCGCTGGAGAATCAGTCGGCCGGCTACGATGAACGCGTGCTGTTGCAGAAAGTCGCCCTGAGCGTTTCGCCCGGCGCGCGGATTGCCCTGCTGGGTCGCAACGGAGCCGGCAAGTCCACGCTCATGAAGCTGCTGGCCGGGGAACTTGCGGCCTTGTCGGGCACACGCACCGAAGCGCGCGATCTGGCGCTGGGCTATTTTGCGCAGCACCAGCTCGAGCAGCTGGCGAGCGCAGACTCACCGCTGGTCAATTTGAAGCGGCTGGGAGGTGCGCTGGCGACGCGCGCCACCGAGCAGGAGTTGCGCGACTTCCTGGCCGGCTTCGGTTTTGCAGGCGAGCGGGTGTTCGAACCGGTTGCGCCATTCTCCGGAGGAGAGAAGGCCCGCCTGATGCTCGCCATCGTCACATTCCGCAGACCGAATCTGCTGCTGCTCGATGAACCGACCAATCACCTGGATCTGGAAATGCGCCAGGCACTCGCCGTCGCGCTGCAGGACTATGCCGGCGCGGTGATCCTGGTGTCGCATGATCGGCATCTGCTGCGTACCGTGGCGGACGAGTTCTACGTCGTGGATGGCGGGCGCGTGCAGCCCTTTGATGGGGACCTGGAGGACTACGCGCAGTGGTTGACTGCGCAGGCCAGTGCAAGTCGTGCGCTCGATAGCGCGCAGGGCGCGGCGGACGCATCAGCCACGGATTCGGCACAGATGCGTCGTCAGCGGCGGCGCGAAGACGCGCAACGCCGCGCGGTCTTGAGTCCGCTCAAGGCGCAGCTGGCAAAACTGGAGCAGCAGCTGGATGCCCTGGCGCGCGAAACCCAGCAGGTGCAGGCGGCGCTGACCGCACCGGAACTGTATACCGATGGCGCCAAGACCCGTCTGCGCGACCTGCTGGACAGGCAGATCGAGCTGGCACGGGATACCGAAAGGGTCGAAGCGCTATGGCTGGCCGGCGGGGAGGAACTCGAGGCGCTGCACAAATCGCTGGCCGAAGCGGCCGACTAGGAAGGCAGCAGTCCCTGGTAGCCCATGAGTGTCGCGATGCCCAGCACCGTGTAGATGCCCGCCGCGACGATGCGCACCAGTTTCAGCGGAATCCAGCGCACTGCGCGGTCGGCGAACAGTACGGTCGGGACATTCACCAGCATCATGCCCAGTGTCGTACCGGTCACGACCTGCACCAGCTCGTGATACCGGGCCGCGAGCGCGACGGCCACCACCTGGGTCTTGTCGCCCATTTCGGCCAGAAAAAACGTGACGACCGTGAAGACGAAAACGCCCTGAGCGCTGCGGCTTTCGACCTCATCGTCCATCTTGTCGGGGATCAGGGCCCAGATGGCCACCGCGATGAACGAGATACCCAAAACCCAGCGCAGGATCCGCGGGGTAATCAGATTGCCGACCCACTCGCCGAACCAGCACGCCAGCAGGTGGTTACCCAGCGTCGCGACGAACACTCCGGCAATGATCGGCACGGGCCGACGCAGGCGTGAAGCCAGGATGAGGCTCAGCAGCTGGGTCTTATCGCCGAGTTCGCCGACCGCCACGGAGGCGGTCGAGACCAACAGTGCTTCCATCGTCACCGGGGCGATTCGAGCCGATCGTCAATCGGCGTTGACGCCCAGTCCACCGGAACCGGAGCGATTTGCGGCCGCAATCAGGGTCGTGCCGAAGACGTGATCCCACAGGGAGGTCGTGACGCCGAAATTGCCGGGCTGGCGACCATAGTGGTGCTGGGCATGGCGCCGGGAAGCCAGCAGCAGGCGCGTGGCGAGCATCCGCGGCTTACGATAATGAATGGCATGATGCACGAGCCCATACCAGAAGAATCCGGTCATCACCCCGGCCGCCAGTGCACTTGCCGTATTGAATGAACCCAGCGCCCAGGCGGGGAGAAAAACGAATCCCATGATTACGCTCAGGCTCAGCCACGTCGGCGTGCCGACAAATGCCAGGGGCGCCTCATGATGGACATCGTGCATTGCCGCGAACACGCGAATCTGGTGTAGGACGAAGCGGTGCAGGATGTATTCGATCAGTGTCCACAGCACGGCGCCGACGGCCGCGATCAGCAACCAGATCGCAGTCTCATATGCGGTGCTGCGCCAGGCGGTGACAAGGGTGGCTGTCGTCACGATCGTGGCGTAGATCACGAAGTCGGCATAGTAGCCGGTCTTGCTCAAGCGCATCCGCTGCCTCTCTTTAGCAATGGCGTCACTTCGGGTCGCCGACAAGATACCGCATGAGGGGTCGGACGTGTGGCGTTTAGCCAGCCTCCCGGCCCAATTCGCGGCGAATCGCCTCCTCACGCGCATCATCGATTACCTGCAGGACGCTGTCAGCATCCACAGCCGATGCATCTGTTACAAATGTACCGGTGAGCTTGGAATCGCCGTGCAATTCACCTTTTTCGAAGAGGGACCACATCTCGTGCGCGTACTGGGTGCTCAGCAGCTGCGGCGCAAAGCGCCCGAGCGTCCCGCGCAGGTTATTTACGTCCCGTTCTAGCATGGGTTTGGCGCCATTGTTGCCAGCTGCATTGACGACCTGGGGTAGGTCGATGATGACGGGCCCATCATGGCCGATCAGCACGTTGAACTCCGACAGATCCCCGTGGATGAGGCCGATGGCCAGCATCCGCACCACCTGCCGTATCAGAAAGGCGTGGTATTCCAGCGCGGTTTCGCGCGACAGATCCACCTCTCCCAGACGTGGGGCAGGCTCGCCTGCCGCGTCGGTCACCATTTCCATCAGCAGCACATCATTGAAGTAGCCATAGGGCCTCGGCACGCGCACATCGGCGGCCACCAGCTGGTATAGCGCGTCGACCTCGGCGTTCTTCCAGGCCGCTTCCTGCTCTTTTTTGCCAAATCTGGTGCTTTTGCTCATCGCGCGGGTCTGACGACTGCCGCGCGCCTTGCGCCCTTCCTGGTACTGCGCGCGCTTCTGAAAGCTGCGCTGCCGCATGTCCCGATAGACCTTGGCACATAGGAGTCGTTCCCGGCTGCGCACCACGTAAACGGTCGCTTCCTTGCCGCTCTTCAGTGAACGCACGACTTCGTCAATGATCCCATCATCAATGAGGGGCTGCAGGCCGCTGGGTGTCTTCAAGATATTCCGCAAGCGCGGAGTGTCTCTCCGCGTCAATCAAACGACGCATCGTACCTGAAGGCCCTTAGGCCCGGTGTCCGCGCGAGTGTCCGCAAAACTGTCCGCGGACACTCCAACGTGGCGTGGGGCATCAGGAAAAATGTAAGATAAACAAAATCTTATCCCATCCGTGGGAGTTGGCACGACGATTGCTCTCCTGGCCTGCGACCCGCGGAATATTGGGGAAACACGGTACCGATGCGTGGCAGGCGACGAGGGGGACGGAGGGCATGGGTAGCGGCGCTGCTGCTGGGATTCGCTGCATTGCCGGTCGCGGACGCGAACGACCTGCTGCAGTTGTACCACCTGGCCCAGAAGCATGACGCCACGCTGCAGGCCGCCCTGGCGCAGCGCGATGCAGCCATCGAGGTCAAACCTCAGGCGCTCGCATTGCTCCTGCCCCAGGTGAGCGCCAACGCTTCGGCGGAGCGGGAGCGGCTCGGTGAGCAACTGATTGCGCCGCAGACGGTGGCGAGCACGACCATCACGGGCTGTCAGATTGCCGCAGGTGCGGCGACCCAGGTGTGTTTCGGTGACGGCCACGGCTATGGGTTGAACCTCTCGCAGACGCTGTGGAGTTTTCAGTCCTTCAGCCAGCTGCGCGAGGCCAGTGCAGCGGCCGCGGCGGCCGAGGCGAGCTTGTTGGCGGCGCAGCAATCACTGATGCTGCGCGTGGCGCAGGCCTATTTTGGCGTCCTCTCGGCTCATGACTCCCTGGTCACCAACCAGGGCGCGCGGCAATCCTACAGCACCTTACTGAACCAGGCCCGCGGCCGCCAACAAACGGGCGTCGGGCCGCGCAGCGAGTCCGAACAGGCCCAGGCCTACTACGATGCAACCGCGCAGGCCGTCATCGACTCGCAGAACAATCTGGACGATGCCGAACTGCTGCTGAGTGAGGTGACCGGGAGGCCGGCCGCGATGGTTGCGGCCTTGCGCGACACCATTCCCCTTGAATCCCCAGACCCCGCATCGGTGGATGACTGGGTCAGCGCGGCGCTCAAGGACAATCCCGTCGTGAGGGCCGCGCAGCTGCAGGTGGATGCCGCCGATCGCAACATCGACGTGCAACATGGGAAGGGGCTGCCTTCGGTCGCGCTCGCCGCGGGTCGCAGCCGCGGCTGGGGCGATCTGACCATCGGCGGAAGTTCGGCGGACGATCAGATCGGCATATCGGTGACCTGGCCGCTGTTCCAGGGTGGCGCGGTGGCATCCCAGGTGCGTCAGTCGCGCGCGCTGTGGAAACAGGCGCTGGCCTTGTACGCCGGTGCGCAGCGAGACGCCGAGCGTCTGACCCGTTCGTCCTATCGCGGCGTCGTGACCGGCATTTCACGCATCGCTGCGGCGCGCCGCAGCATGGAATCGGCGGGGGTGGCGGTGGATGCCAGCCGGCGCAACGTCGAGTTCCTGCCCGGTACCGGTGCCGAGTACACGTTGCTTTCCACGCAGAACAGCTATTTCATCGCGCAGAACCTCTACAGTCAGAGCCGCTACGACTATCTGACCGCGCTTCTGACCCTCAAGCAGCAGGCTGGCCGCTTGTCCGAAACCGATCTCGCGGCCATCGATGCGCTGCTGATCGCGCCCACTCCGTAACGCCAAATCTTTACACCATTTCCTATGTCCAAATTCAAAGACTACGAATCCGACAGCGCCGAGACGCTGCAGATGCGCGATACGGCCGGACAGGATCGCCAGCTGGCACCGCCACCCCCGTGGCGACGGCACCGACGTCTGATCATCGTCGCGCTGGCCGTCGGTGTGGCCCTCGTGGTGCTCATCGGGTGGTTGCTGCGTTTCAGCGGCATCAACAGCTCCGTGGATCGCTCGCGTCTGACGATTGCAACCGTGGAACGCGGACTGTTCGTGCGTGACGTGGCGGCCGACGGCCAGGTGGTCGCGGCCTCCAGTCCCACGCTGTATGCCATCGAGTCCGGAATCATTTCGCTGCGGGTCCATGCCGGCGATGCCGTCAAGAAGGGGCAGGTGCTGGCGGTCATCGACAGTCCCGACCTGACCGCGAAGCTGTCGCAGGAGCAGGCGTCGCTCGAGAGCATGCGGGTCGACTGGCAGCGTGCCCAGCTGGATGCGGCCAGTAAGCTGCGCGATCTGTCGGCAAAATTCGAACAGGCCAAGGTCGATCGCACCACGGCGCAGCGCGAATCGGATCGCAGCGCCAAGGCGTTTGAACTGGGTGCGTTTACCGAACTGCAGGCGCTCAAGGCCAAGGATGATCTGGAGAAGGCCGACTTCGCGTTCCGGCAGGCGCAGGCGGATAACGAGGCGGCTCCGCGGCAGACCCAGTTCGACGTGAGCAGCAAGAAGGCGCTCTTTGATCGGCAGCAACTGGTCGTGACCGATTTGCGCCGGCAGGTCGCCGCCCTGCAGGTCCAATCCCCGGTCGATGGCCGCGTCGGCCAGGTGCAGGTCGCCGAGCGGGCGAGCGTGGCCAAGGATGCTCCGCTCCTCACCGTCATTGATCTGTCGCAGCTGGAAGTCGAGATCAAAGTGCCGGAGAGCCTGGCACGCGACCTGCAGCCCGGAATGTCGGCGACGCTGGAAGGAGATGGCCGCCAATGGCAGGCCACGCTCAGCGGCGTATCACCCGAAGTGGTCGCCGGCGAAGTCACCGCGCGACTGCGCTTCACCGGTACCCAGCCGGTGGGCCTGCGGCAGAGTCAGCGCCTGGCCGTGCGGATCCTCATCGACAAACGCGACAACGTACTCACCGTCGAGCGCGGCAGCTTTGTCGACCAGGACGCCGGCTTCGCGTACCTGCTGCACGATGGCGTCGCGGAGCGGCGCCCGGTGCGCCTGGGCGCGCAGAGCGTGCAGAAGGTCGAGATTCTGGATGGCCTGAGCGTCGGTGATCAGATCGTCGTGTCGGGTTCCGATGCATTCAATGGCGCGGATCGCGTCATCGTCACTCACTAGGGATACGGAGAATCGTATGTTGAAGATGACTCATCTTTCGAAGGTCTACCGCACCGAGGTGGTTGAAACGTATGCGCTGCGCGATTTCTCCATCCACGTGAAGGAGGGCGAGTTCGTGGCCGTGACCGGTCCTTCCGGCTCGGGAAAGACCACGTTTCTGACCATTGCCGGCCTGCTGGAGGAATTTACGGGCGGACAGTACCAACTCGACGGCGCTGATGTTCACGGGCTGAACGACAATCAGCGCTCCAGGCTGCGCAACCAGAAGATCGGCTTCATCTTCCAGTCCTTCAACCTGATTCCCGATCTGAACGTATTCGACAACGTGGATGTGCCGCTGCGCTATCGGCGCTTGCCCGGTGCCGAGCGCCGCAAGCGGATCAACGAGGCGCTGGAGCGTGTCGGTCTGTCGGCCCGCGCGAAGCACTACCCGGCGGAGCTGTCCGGCGGACAGCAGCAGCGCGTGGCGATCGCCCGTGCGTTGGCCGGTGGTCCCCGACTGCTGCTGGCGGATGAGCCCACGGGAAACCTCGATACCCAGATGGCGCGCGGCGTCATGCAACTGCTCGAGGAACTGCATCGGGATGGCGCCACCATCGTCATGGTCACCCACGATCCGGAACTCGCGGCCCGCGCACAGCGTGAAGTGCGGATCGTCGACGGGCAGGTCATCGATCTTGCCGCGCAGACGCATCTGGTCGAGGGCACCACCCCGCGTCCGGCGGTGTAGGGCTCTTGATCTCATGCTGGGGTACTACCTTGATCTCGCGGCGCGCAGCATGCGGCGCAATGCCGTGCTGACGGCCGTCATGATTGCCGTGGTCGGGGTGGGGATCGGCGCGTCCATGACCCTGCTCACCGCTCTGCGGGCTATGTCGGCGGACCCCATTCCAGCCAAGTCGGCGCGTCTGTTTTCAGTGCGCGTCGATAACTGGGGCCCGGATGCACCCAACAATGCGCTGTTGAGCGATGTCCTCAGCTACACCGATGCCATGGCGCTGCTGCGGGCACAGCGCGGTACGCGCCAGACCGCGATGTACGCGACCCAATTCAGCGTCATACCCAAAAGTGGCGATGCCAATCCCTTCATGGCTACCGCCCGTGCTGCCAACCGCGACTTCTTCCCGATGTTCGACGCTCCCTTCGCGGCCGGCGGCGCGTGGAGCGCCGCCGATGATCAGAACCGGTCCGACGTGGTGGTGCTTGGCGCGCGCATGGCGGATCGTCTGTTCCCGCAGGGGCACGCAGTGGGCAGCACGATCATGCTCGCGGACCGCGCCTATCGGATTGTGGGTGTCCTCAAACCGTGGCGATTCCAGCCGCGGATTTACGACCTCACCGTGGGCGTGTACCAGGAGACCGAAGACGTATTCCTACCGATATCGACGGCAATTGACCGGCAGCTTCCCACCTTCGGTGAAGTCCATTGCAATCACGCCGTCGGCACCGCCTTCAGTGACGCGCTCAAGTCGGAGTGCCGCTGGCTGCAGTTCTGGGTCGAGTTGCCGAACGCCGGCGCAGCTTCCGCATACCGCGATTTCCTGCGCAACTATGCAGCACAGCAGCGGCACATCGGGCGCTTTCGCTGGCCCCCCAATGTTTCGCTGCTCAACGTCGATGCGACTCAGCGCGCCGCGCACATGGTTCCCAATCAAATGCGCGTTTCGACCATCGCGGCATTCGGATTCCTGCTGGTGTGCCTGGTCAATGCCGCCGGACTGATGCTGGCGATGCTGGACCGGCGCGCGGGTGAGTTGAGCGTGCGCCGGGCGGTTGGCGCATCCCGTGGGCAGATCTTCGCTCAATGCCTTGCGGAAGCCTCGGCGGTCGGCGTCGGGGGCGGTGTGTTGGGTCTGTTCTTGACCACTCTCGGACTCGCATTTGAACGCATGATTCTGCGTGACGACTATGCACGCCTGGTGGATCTGAACCCGGCTGCCGTATGGACGACGCTTGCCCTGTCGGTGGCGGCAGTAGCAGTCGCGGCGCTGTATCCAGCCTGGAATGCCAGTCGACTGCAACCCGCCTGGAAGCTGAAGGCGGAATAGGCCGTGGAAATTATTCCAGTGATCCGCGCTCTGGAGCATCGGAAAACCGGTGTGGCACTGATTGCGCTGCAGATAGCACTGTCAGTGGCGATTCTTGCCAATTCCCTGTCGGTGGTGCAGCAGCGGCAATGGCTCATGCGGCGGCCGAGTGGTCTTGATGAGGCCAACATCTTCTCCATGACCAACCAGTTTGCCGGTCCTGTTGCGGATCTGTCGGCTCGCATCCAGGCGGATCTGGCCCAGCTTCGCGCCATCCACGGGGTCGTGGATGCAACGGCAGTCCAAAGCTTTCCGCTGCGCGGCTACGGGGCATCAACGGGGGTAACGGTTCGGCCCGACGAGAAGTACAGCGCCTTGAACGCTGCCGAATACAGTATGCCGCCCAACGGCCTGCACACCTGGGGACTGAGGCTGATTTCCGGAAGGAACTTTAAGGCGGAGGAAGTCAGGGATTTCCAAATCGGCGTGGACGAGGGTCCGGCCTCCGCGGCAATCGTCTCCCAGGCGCTGGCCGATCGGCTGTTCGCGCACGGCAACGCGCTGGGGCAGAACATTTATCTGGGCACTACCGCACCGACGCGAATCGTCGGTATCGTCGAAAGAGCGCAGACGCCTTGGGCGGCACAGAGCAACGGATCTGGTCCATTCGGGGCCGAGGAGTCGGTGCTGGTTCCTCGTCAATGGGTCAGTCCGATCTTCGCGTATGTGGTGCGGACCGCACCGGGCAGGGCGGATGCATTACTGGCAGTTGCGCAGCAGCGCCTGTTTGCGCTGAGCCGTGCCCGCATCATCAGTTCAGCGCAGACCTTTGCCGAAACCCGCGCGGAGCAGTACCGCAGCGACCGCGCGCTGGGCCTGGTGCTCACGGTGGTGTGTGCCCTGCTGCTGGCGGTCACGGCCTTTGGAGTCGTCGCACTGACGACCTACTGGGTGTCGCAGCGGCAACGTCAGATCGGTATGCGCCGCGCTCTGGGGGCGCGCCGCGCCAACATCGTCCAATACTTTCACCTCGAGAACCTGTTGATTGCCGGTGTGGGTGCGGTGACCGGGGT
The DNA here is from genome assembly GCA_036498905.1 of Steroidobacteraceae bacterium. GTDB lineage: Bacteria > Pseudomonadota > Gammaproteobacteria > Steroidobacterales > Steroidobacteraceae > DAIDKA01. The sequence goes on from DASYER010000057.1 coordinate 39,122, forward strand.
GCTGCTCGCCCAGGCCGGCAATTTGTGGCTGGCCAATAGCCTTGAGATCGCTCGGGTGCGGGTGGACTACCTGTGCCTTGGTGCATTCATCGTCGTCGCTTTAAGTCAGGCTGCCGTGGTGTGGCCGGCGCTGCGGGCCGCCTCGTTGCCTCCCGCGGCGGCGATTCGTGGTCGATGAGGAGAGCAATCTGATGATCGGCTACTACCTGCAGCTTGCACTAAGGAAATTACGCAGCAACATCGTCCTGACGGCTCTCATCGTCGCCGCAGTCGGGGTCGGGATCGGCGCATATATGACAGTGCTGACCGTCCTCATTGCCATGTCGGGCGACCCGATTCCCGACAAATCCAGCACTCTGTTCGTGCCGCAAATCGATATATGGGGTCCGAACACGCGACCCAAGGGCGCGACCGGCGAGATTCGATTGCCTCCTCAATTCACGTATCGGGATGCCACGGCCTTCATGCAAGCGCATGTGGCGGTGCGGCAGGCGGCAATGTATCCGGTGGGGCTCGACGTGACACCACCGGCAGGCATTCCGTTCTCGCAGGGAGGGCGCGCAACCTACCGCGATTTCTTTGCCATGTTCCAGGTTCCCTTCCAATCGGGTGCGGCATGGAGCCTGAAAGACGAAGCCGACCGTGCCGACGTGGTGGTGCTCGGTAAAACATTGGCGGCGCGGTTGTTCCCGCACAGCTCGGCGGTCGGACAAACGGTAAGTCTGGGGGGACGACTGTATCGCGTCACCGGCGTGCTGGACGCCTGGAACCCGATGCCACGTTTCTACGATGTGAACAACGCCAACGCCTTCGGGACTGTCGAAGACTTCTTCATTCCCTTCACGACGGCCATTGATCATCAGATGCAGACCAATGGCAATTACAACTGCGCGACCCTGCCGGCTTCCGGCTGGGCCGGCAGACTCTCGGGTGAGTGCATATGGTTCGGGTACTGGGCGGAACTGCCGAATGCCGCTGCGGTTCGCAACTACAAGCAGTATTTGATCAACTATTCCGAGGAGCAGCGACGCCTCGGACGTTTCCACTGGCCGCCGCTGGTGCAGCTGAGCGATGTGCATCAGTGGCTGGCGCTCCAACATGTCATTCCCGATGAAGTCCGTGTCAATTCAGTGCTGGCGTTCGGTTTCCTGACGGTATGCCTGGTCAACGCGGTGGGCTTGATGCTGGCGCGATTCTCCGCGCGGGCCAGTGAATTTGGGGTGCGTCGCGCACTCGGAGCCACGAAAGGCGATATTTTCCTGCAATGCCTGACCGAAACGGCGGTAGTCGGTGTGCTGGGAGGGATCCTGGGCCTGGCACTGACGGCACTGGGACTGGCGGGCAATCGCGCCAGCCTGGGCTCACTTGCGGACACCGCCACTCGCCTGACTCATCTGGATCCGGCAGTCATGGCTTTGACGGTGACATTGGCTGTGGGTGCAACCTTGTGCTCCGGCCTGTACCCGACATGGCGGGCGACCCGGGTGCAACCTGCCTGGCAACTCAAGGCGCAGTGAGATAAGCCATGGAAATTGTCCCGATCCTCGCCGCTCTGAGACGCAACAAGGTCGGCGCGATCCTGGTCACCCTGCAGATTGCGCTGACGTTGGCGGTCGTTGCGAATGCGATGGCCATCATCCAGGACCACATCGCAGTCATGCGCCGCCCGAGCGGCATGGATGAGGCGAATATTTTTACGCTGCAGAACCACTGGGTAGGTGATCCGCCGGATCTGCGAGCGAGCATCGAGGCGGACCTCGTCGCGCTGCGCAACACTCCGGGCGTGGTGGACGCAGAAGCCACCAACAGCTATCCGCTGCGCGGGGGCGGCTGGAGCTGGGGCATCCGGTTGAAACCGGACGCGAAGAACGGCGGAGCGGCGGGCACTACATTGTATTTCACGGATACGCACGCACTGAACGCCATGGGGCTGAAGCTGGTGGCGGGGCGCTGGTTTTCCTCCGCGGAGATCAGCGAGATGCGCATCGATGACGAGAAGGGCTCTCCCAGCGCGGTATTGACCGCCGCGCTGGCCAAGAAACTCTTTCCCAAGAGCGCCGCCGTCGGACAGGTGATTTACATGATCACGGACGCGCCGGTTCGCGTCGTCGGAGTGGTGGACCGCGCCCAGACGCCATGGCCGGCACAAGGTTTCGGTGACGCGTTTTCCGAGTATTCCACTTTTCTGCCGCTGCAGTTTGTGGCCAACCAGATGAACTACCTGGTGCGCACGCGACCCGGCGAATTGGCGGCGGTCATGCGGGCGGTGCCGGATCGGCTCTACGCGGTCACCCGCCAGCGCGTCATTGATCAGCTGATGCAGTTCTCGCAGACGCGTTCCCGTGCCTACCAGATACAGAAGTCCGAGAGCTGGCTGCTGGGCACTGTGTGCGCGCTGCTGCTGGCCATCACCGGATTCGGCACCATCGGGTTGACCATGTACTGGGTGGGCCAGCGGCGGCGACAGATCGGTCTGCGACGCGCGTTGGGTGCGCGGCGTATCGATATCCTGCGGTATTTCCACACCGAGAATTTGCTGATTGCCGGCAGCGGCGCGTTGCTCGGTGTCCTGGGCGGCCTGGGGGCGAACCTGTGGATGTCGACGCATCTGGGCACGGCGCGCATGAGCTGGATCTACATCGGCGTGGGGGCAATCATCGTTCTGATCCTGTGCCAGCTGGCGGTGTTGTGGCCGGCTTATCGGGCTGCTTCCATACCACCCTCATTGGCGACGCGGGGCCTATAGCGGCGGCGATGCCAGCCAGCCAAGGAGCAATGTGATGTTCAGTTACTACCTGGGATTGGCCACGCGCAGTCTGCGACGCAATGTCGTGATCACCGCGCTGATGGTGACGGCCGTCGGCGTGGGCATCGGCGCCTCAATGACCGTGTACACCGTCGTGCGCGCCATGTCCGGCAATCCCATTCCGCAGAAGGCTGAGCAGATCTTCACGGCACAGATCGATGTGTGGGGGCCGCCGTCCCAGCAGAGCGGCGGGCAAAGCGGCGGGCAGGGCGCTGACTACGGACTGCCCGACCATCTGACCTACCGCGACGCCGAGGCACTGATGAAAGCGCAACGCGCACCGCGGCAGGCCGTGATGTACGCGGTCAGTCAGGACGTGCGCCCTGAGGGTGCCAGGGCATTCCGTGCCAGCGGCCGGGCGACTTCGCGTGACTTCTTCGCCATGTTCGAGGTGCCCTTCCGCAGCGGCGCGGTTTGGGACGCCGCGGCGCAAGACAAGCGCGAGAATGTCGTGGTACTCGGCGCCAAGCTGGCGGATCGGGTGTTCCCTCACACCGATCCGCTGGGCAAGGTCATCAATCTGAGCAACCGTGACTATCGCATCGTCGGGGTCGTCCAGAATTGGGCGCCGATGCCGCGTTTCTACGATCTGGACTCCGGTGCGTTCGGTGATGCCGAGCAGTTCTTCATGCCGTTTGATACCGCAATAGACCGACAGATCACCTCCAGTGGCGGCGAGAACTGTCAGGGGGCGCCCACGGGCGGTTGGGAGGGACATCTGAATTCGGATTTTTGCCCCTGGCTGCAGTTCTGGGCGGAGTTGCCCACCGTGACCCAGGCCCGAGATTACAAGGCCTTCCTGCGTAATTACGCCGCGCAACAACGGCAATTGGGACGATTTCACTGGCCGCCGCGAGTCGAGTTGCGCAGCGTGGCGGACCTGCTGATTTACAACAGTGTCGTACCGCCCGCCATCCGCGCGATTGGCTATGTGGCGGATGGCTTCCTGATTGTATGCCTGGTCAACGCGGTCGGCCTGCTGCTGGCGAAGTTCGCCAGCCGCGCCACGGAGCTGGCACTGCGCCGCGCGCTGGGTGCCTCACAGGGGGCAATCTTTCGGCAGTGCGTGACCGAGACGCTGCTGATCGGACTGCTGGGCGGCATTTTCGGGCTGTTGCTCACCGCCGCAGGGCTTGCGGGACTGCGCGCGCTGCTCGTGGTAGCTGCCCGCCAAGGATTCCCGGTATCGCGCCTGGTTTCACTGAACACCGACATGGTCGTGATCACGCTGGCGGTGGCCATGGTGGTCACGGTCTGCGCCGGACTGTATCCGACCTGGCGCGCGAGTCGCGTGCAGCCCGCCTGGCAGCTGAAGGCTCAGTAGTCCGGTAACTGTGACGGAGTAGCACATGGACATTCTGCTGATTTTACGGGCCCTGCGTAAGAACAAGACAGGGGCGATACTGATCGGACTGCAGATCGCGCTGACTCTGGCCATAGTCTGCAACAGCCTCTCGGTGATCCAGCAGTACCTGCAACGCATGCAGCAGCCCAGCGGCATCGATGAGGCCAATATCTTTGTGCTGTCCTCTGCCTGGATTTCAGACCCGGCGGACCTGCAGGCGCAGATCAAGGGCGACCTCGCCGCGTTGCGCGCGGTGCCAGACGTGGTCGATGCCATATCCGCGATCAGCATTCCGCTGGACGGTACCAGCTACAATTCCAGCTTCAGCCTGAAGTCGGATCAGCGCTCGCCAACCGTCTACGCGGCGACGTACTTCGCCGATGAGCACGGGCTGGCCGCATTCGGCTTCAAGCTCACTGCCGGACGCTGGTTCAACGCCGACGAGGTGGGGTTGCTGCGCTATTACGAAAACAAGTTTCCCCCGACGATCGTCATCACGCGGGATCTGGCCAAGGTGCTGTTTCCATCCACAAGCGCTTTGGGCCAGGTGGTCTACGTCAATTCGAAGTACGCCCGCGTCGTCGGTGTGATCGAGCGCGCCCAGGCTCCGAATGCCGCAAATGCGTCGCGGCCTGGGCTGTCATTCTTCGAGCCGATGCTGCCCTTGAACAAGTCCAACCAGTACGTCGTGCGCGCCCGCCCGGGGCGGCTGACGGCGGTGATGCACACCGCGCAGGACAAGCTTTTCGCGGTCGACAGCCATCGGATCATTCAGGGCGTGACGCCGTTTTCCGAGGTTCGCTACGCCGCCTATCTGCTGCCCCGAACGATCTCGATCATGCTGGGTGTCGTCAGTGCGTTGCTGTTGGCCGTCACCGGCTTCGGCGTCGTGGGGCTGACCACCTACTGGGTATCGCAGCGTCGGCGCCAGATCGGCATGCGTCGTGCGATGGGTGCCCGACGTGCCGACATCCTCTCGTACTTCCACACCGAGAACCTCTTGATCGTGGGAGTAGGGTGCGCGCTTGGAGTCGTGCTGGGTCTGATGATCAACACTCTGTTGGCCTCCAGCATGCAGCTGACGCGCATGAGTGTGGGTTATGTCTGCATCGGCGCCCAGATCGTGCTGATGCTGTGCCAGCTTGCGGTGCTATGGCCGGCACTGCGGGCGGCGTCGATTTCTCCGGCGATCGCGACGCGGGGTCTGTAAGTAAAAAAGCGGACGAACGGAGGCGGCACAGTGCTGGGTTATTACCTTGAGATCGGCGTTCACAGCCTCAGGCGCAACCTGCCGCTCACGGCGCTGATGGTGGTGGTCGTGGGCTTCGGCATCGGTGCCTCGATGACGGTGCTTACCACCTTGCGTGCCATCGCCGTCGATCCCATTCCTGACAAGTCGGCGCAGCTGTTCGCGCCACAGATAGATGCCTGGGGTCCGCCGACCGTGCCCGGCAGCGGCAGCAGCCAGCTGTCCGATCAGCTCACCTACCGTGACGCCGTGGCCCTCATGGAAGCTCATCAGGCGCTGCACCAGAGCGCGATGTACGCCGTCTCGGTGGTGGCGACGGCCGCGGATGGAGTGCCCTTCCCGGTCGGCGGTCGTGCGGCCTACACGGATTTTTTCCGCATGTTCGAGGTGCCGTTCCGCGCCGGCGCCCCGTGGAGCACCACCGATGACCAAAGCGGTGCCAATGTCGTGGTACTGAGCGCAGCGCTGGCCGACCGACTGTTTCGCCACATCAGTGCTGTCGGTAAGACCATCAGCTTGAGCGATCATGACTATCGGGTCGTCGGCGTCGTCGATGCCTGGAGTCCCGTGCCGCGCTATTACGACCTGACTCAGGGGCAGCAGCGCAACGGTCTGATCGATGCAGAGAGTCTGTTCATTCCCTTTACCACGGCCATTAACCGGCAGATGCAGGCCAATGGCAGCATCAGCTGCCATTCGATGTTTCTCCCCGGTTGGACCGGGCAGCTGGCCTCGGACTGCACGTGGATCCAGTTCTGGGCGCAACTGCCGACCGCTGCTGCCGCGCGAGACTACAAGACCTTCCTGTACAACTACGCCGCGCAGCAGCGCCGGCTGGGGCGGTTTCATTGGGCGCCGCGAGTTGAATTGCGCGATGTTCCTCAATGGATGGCCCTCGAGATTTCGGTACCGGATACGCTGCGCGTGAGCAGTGCAGTGGCATTCGGATTTCTCGTGGTTTGCCTGATCAACGCGGCCGGCCTGATGCTGGCCAGGTTTTCGGGACGCGCAGGCGAACTGGGTGTGCGGCGAGCCATGGGCGCCTCCCGATGGGACATCGGTCTGCAATGCATCACGGAATCGGCGCTTGTGGGCGTGCCCGGCGGCCTGGTGGGCCTGGGCCTCACCATTGCAGGTCTTGCCAGTCAGAGGGCACTGCACATGATCGCGGGCAGCACGGCTGCAGTGGCGAAGGCCACCACACTTGATGGCGGCATGATCATCATCACACTGGTGTTGGCCGTGTGCGCCACGGTCTGCTCGGCTTTGTATTCCGTCTGGCGTGCCAGTCACGCGCAGCCCGCCTGGCAGCTGAAAATACTATAGGGGCGCCTGCTGCATGGAGATCCGGCCGATTTTTTCCGCCCTACGCCGCAACAAGGCCGGCCCCATGCTGATCGGTCTGCAGATTGCACTGACACTGGCAATCGTCTGTAACTGCCTGTCCATCATTCAGCAATATCGCGCACAGATGGCGCGTCCCAGCGGCATCGATGAAGCGAACATCTTTACAGTGACCAACACATGGCTGGGAGAATCCAATGATACGAAGGCGCTCATCGGGGCAGACCTTGCCGCGCTGCGCTCCCTGCCCGGTGTCGTGGACGCCGAGGCCACCAATGGCTTCCCTCTCGGCGGTTCGGGGTTCGGAACGGGCGTCGGCGTGAAACCCGGCCAGACTCAGCCGACTGCCTCCACCACGCTGTACTTCGCCGATGAGCATGGCCTTGCGGTGTATGGCATGAAGCTCACGGCGGGGCGCTGGTTCGGGGCCGAGGAGGTCAAGGATTTACATTTCGGTGACACTCAGGCCGCCTCCAGCGTTGTCGTGACGCGCAGGCTCGCGCTGGCGCTATTCCCCTCCGGAGATGCGCTCGGACGGGTGATCTACCAAAGCATGGCCACTACTCCGATTCGAATCGTCGGCATCGTCGAGCGGGCGCAGGCGCCCTGGGCTGGCGTCAGTCGCAATGAGTCTGCGGTCGAGAATTCCGTCTTTCTGCCGAATCGATATATCAACAATTATATCTCCTACGTGGTTCGTGTCCGCCCAGGCACGCTCGCATCGGCAATGGGAGCATTGCGCGAAAGACTCTACGCGGTGACCCGCCGACGGATCATCCTGAGCGTGTCCACCTTCGCTGAGACTCGCCAGCGGACGTACCAGACCGAGCATTCCCTGAGCCTGATGCTAGGGGTGCTGTGCGCCTTGCTGCTGACCGTCACCGCCTGCGGCATCATTGGACTGGTGCTGTACTGGGTGGCGCAGCGTCGCCGCCAGATCGGCATGCGGCGCGCTCTAGGCGCGCGGCGCGTGGACATCCTGCGATATTTTCATCTTGAGAACCTGCTGATTGCCGGCACCGGTGCCGCGGTGGGGATTGCGGTGGGTATCGCTGCAAACAGCTGGCTGGCCGCGACTTTGATCCTTACCCGCATGAGTGTCGGCTACATCTGTGTCGGGGCGCTCATTGTCCTGGCACTCAGTCAGCTCGCGGTACTGGTGCCGGCGCTGCGTGCGGCGGCGATTCCGCCCGCCGCGGCCATCCGCGACCTGTAGGGCGCGGGTCGCAAAATACAGAGATGTTTGCCTACTACATCCATCTCGCGGTCCGCAGCCTCAAGCGCAACGTGGCCCTGACGGCTTTCATGATCATCGCGGTTGGCGTTGGCATCGGCGTGTGTATGACGGCACTGACCACGCTGCGTGTGATGTCGGGCAATCCGATCCCCGACAAGTCTTCGGAGTTGTATGTACCGCATATCAACGCGTGGGATCCGGCGCGCGGCAGGCCCGGGACGGCAGACAGTCAGTTCAGCTATCGCGATGCAATGGCCTTGATGAAGGCGCATAGAGGTGTGCGACAGGCGGCGATGTATCAGATCGAGCTTAACATCAAAATGCCCAGCGGGAGGCTCGAGCAGGTCCACGGAAGGGCGACATTCGCCGATTTTTTTCCCATGTTTGATGTGCCGTTTCGCAGCGGGGGCGCGTGGGGTGCGAAGCAGGATGATGATCGGGAGAACGTGGTCGTACTTAGCGCGAAACTGGCAAATCGACTGTTCCCCCACATCGAGCCATTGGGACAGGCCGTTACGCTCACCGGCCAGGACTATCGGGTCGTCGGCGTTATTCGTCCCTGGACACTTACCCCGCGCTTCTACGATCTCGCGGATCAGGACGCAGATCAATTCGCATTTGGAGAGACTGAAGATTTCTTCCTGCCGTTTGCAACTGCGATTGATCGACAGATCATTCCGCATAACTACACCTCTTGCATGGAGGAGGACCGGCAGTGGAGCAGCCAAACCTGGGCGGGCCGCCTGAACTCGGGGTGCTACTGGGTGCAGTTCTGGGTGCAGTTGCCGACCGCGACGCAGGTTCGGGACTTCAAGACATTCGTGCAAGGTTATGCGAGCGCGCAACAGCGGTTGGGGCTGTACCACTATCCAGCACGCGTACAGATGCTTGATGTAATGGATTGGCTGGCCTTCAACGAGGTTAATGAGGGCGGTGTTCGCGTCAACATGATGATTGCAACGTGTCTGCTGGTCGTTTGTCTGGTGAATGCGGTGGGCCTAATGCTTGCACGGTTCGCGAGCAAAATCGCTGAGCTGGGTGTGAGGCGGGCCTTGGGGGCCTCACAGGTGGACCTATTCATGCAGTGCTTCGCCGAAACCCTGATCATGGGTTTGCTGAGTGCAGGTTTGGGACTGGCACTTACCGCTGCCGGTCTGTGGGGGATACGGGTCTTGCGGGGCGTCGCGCGGGACAGCGCGGCGGGACACCTGTACTCTCTTGACGCGCAGATGGCGTTGATCGTGCTCGTGTTGGCAGTCATGGCCACCATGATTTCCGGGATATACCCGGCATTGCGTGCGGTGCGCACGCAGCCTGCCTGGCAGCTCAAGATTCAGTAAGCAGCAGCGCATAGCATCTACGTGAATATTTTGCCCATTCTCTCTTCATTGCGGCACAACAGTACCGGCGCGCTGCTCGTCGGCCTGCAGATTGCATTGACGCTTGCCATCGTCGTGAATTGCGTCTTCATCATCCAGGTATACCGCCGGGAGACTCAAAGACCTAGCGGCCTGGACGAGGCGAATGTCTTCACCATATCGAATCAATGGGCGCTGGAAACAGAGGCCGAAGTGATTGCGCACACCAAAGAGGATGTGGCAGCTTTGCGTTCGTTGCCTGGCGTGATAGATGCCGAGGCCACGGGCGGGTTCCCTTTGTGCGGATGCGGCGGGCTGTATTATCTGGAACTCAAGAACGGGGGAGCGGATAAATATCACCCCACTACCATAACGACGTACATGGTGGACGATCATGCGCTGGCCGCCTACGGATTGAAACTCGTGGCGGGGCGCTGGTTCACTGCTACGGAAGTCGGCGCGCCGGGCGACGTTCCCGTGGCGGCCGCCATCACTCGAC
>DASYER010000058.1:0-113506 GCA_036498905.1 Steroidobacteraceae bacterium
ATGATGGCACGCTGTCGCGACGGCGCGGCTCGCTGAATATCGACGATGAGGGCACGCCGACGGAGTGCACCACCCTCATCGAGAACGGCATATTGCGCGGTTACATGCAGGACAAGCTCAATGCGCGCCTGATGGGCGGCCGCTCCACCGGCAACGGTCGGCGCGAATCCTTCTCGCACGTCACGCTGCCACGCATGACCAATACCTACATGCGCCCCGGTCCGCATGCACCGGAGGAGATCATCGCGTCGGTCGAGCGCGGCATCTATGCCGTGAATTTCGGCGGTGGTCAGGTCGACATCACCTCCGGCAAGTTCGTGTTCTCCGCCAGCGAGGCCTATGCCATCGAGAACGGCAAACTCGGTGCGCCGCTGAAGGGCGCCACGCTGATCGGCAATGGTCCGGATGTGCTCACGCGCGTCAGCATGGTGGGGAACGACCTGAAGCTTGACGAGGGCGTGGGTACCTGCGGCAAGGAAGGGCAGAATGTTCCGGTCGGCGTCGGCCAGCCGACCCTGCGCGTGGATGGGCTCACCGTCGGGGGTACCGGCTAGAACATAACTCGTGCGGCGCGCCGACCAGCGCTGAGATTTTAAGGGTCGTCGTCCTACAGTCAGCAAAGCGTGATGTCGCGCACACTTTGTCCGGGGGCATTCCCCGTACGGTGCCCCGATACCCGCAAAGGAAGGAAATCATGGCCCCCGAATCCAGGACCGAATCCGAACTGACCCTTCCCAAGGATCTGCTTTCCGAGGTGCAGCGCCACATTCCGACGCGACGCGGCGATTTCCATGTCGAGGGCTGGAAGCCGTCCCTGGTTTCAAAGATGTTTGGGTTCCTTGATCGAGGCCGCTCGCGCGAATGACCTTCGGGCGATTAGACTTGGGCCATGAGCACCGTCCAACACCGGTTGTCGCGTCCGGTCTATGAAGGCCTGCCCTGGGCATATCTGCTGGGCGGCCTGCTGGCGCTGATCGCGAGCTATTTTCAGACCTCTTCGGGTTTGAGCCTGGTGCTGGGACTGCCGGGACTGCTGGTGTTCATGGCCGGCGTGGTGGTGCTGCTGAGACGGCGTGGGTACCGCCGCCTGCGCGCCCAATATGATGCCCCGGAGGCCCTCGATGAGGCCGCCGCCGCGGCCGCACCGTCCGGGAGCGACGTGCCCTAGCGCTTGGCCGCGCGCTCCGCGTCCGGGTTCAAATGGGCCGGCTCGCGCGAATCCAGCACGGCGGTCCGCCCGTGATCGTCGACCGACTTATCCAGCGTCGGCACACCCGCAGCACCTTCCGATGAGTGCATCCGCGCCCGCGCGAGACGTTCATCGACGTACATGATCTCGTGCTTTCCGATGACGACGATGTCGCCATCGTTGAGATTGTAGCGTCGCACGCGCTTGCCCTGCACGTAGATGCCATTGGTGCTGTTGAGATCCTCGATCACGCTGCCTTCGGCACCGGTCGTGATCTGGCAGTGATGCCGACTCACGAAGCGGCTGTCCACCTGAATATCGTTGTCGCTGGTGCGGCCGATGATCACGCGCCCGACACTCAAAGGCAGCTCCTGGGTGGTACGTCCTTCGGTCACCACGATCACGCGGCCCACCGGCCCGGCGACGTCATCGGCGGTATCGGTGAGCGCATCGCGGTGGTCGCCGCGGTGATTGCCGCGCTGCCCGTCGGTGCGGTGGGCGCCGCGGTCGGCATTTCCACCCGGGGCGACGCCTCCGGGAGGGCTGCTTCGGGCCTGCGGCTCCTGCCAGCCAAGTTCCTTGATCGAGGTATTGACGTCATCGAGCAAGACATGATCGCGGTCCTGGCCGAAAGCGGCCAGCATGGCCGTGTCGCACAGCGTATTTACAAGGCGCGGCACACCACCGGTGTAGCGAAAGATCTGCTCGTAAGTGTCTTCGGCGAATATCTGCCGATCGCCCGCGCCGGCCACTTCGAGTCGGTGATGGATGTAGTCGTGCATCTCGGCGGCCGAGAGCGTGCCCAGGTGGAACCGCAGGCGGATGCGTTGTGCGAGCTGGACCAGCTCCGGCGCATCGAGCTTCTGATTCAGTTCGGGCTGTCCGGCCACGATGATCCGCAGCACCTTCTCCTTGGTGGTCTCCACGCCGGAGAGCATGCGCAGCTCCTCGAGCACTTTGAGCGAGAGGTTCTGCGCCTCATCGACGATCAGCAGCACCTTGCGCCCGGAGGCGTACTGCTCCACCAGGAAGTTGTTGAGCGTGGCGATGAGCTCGGCCTTCTTCATCTTGAACGGTGAGAAGCCGAACTGCACCAGCACTGCCTGCAGGAACGCGACCACCGACACCTGGGTCTGGCCGATCTGGGCGACGACCACGTCGCGCTGGACTTCCTGCAGGAACGATTCAATCAGAGTCGTCTTGCCCGAGCCGATTTCACCGGTGATCACCACGAAACCGTCGGTGAACCAGATCGTCGACTCCATGTACGCCTTGGCGCGTGCATGTTGTTTGCTCAAATATAGGAACTGCGGATCCGGGCTGAGGCGGAACGGCAATTCCCGAAGCTTGAACAATTCCAGATACATGGTCCCGATTCTATGGGATGTGTATCTGCGGGGCCAATTCGGCGAGGAGCCGCCGTGCCCGGCGCTCGCAGCGCCCCGCATCGGCTTCTACCAAGGTTAAATGTCCAAGTTTGCGACCCGGTCGCGGTTGCTTCGCATAATCGTGCAGGTGCAGGCCCGGATGGCGCAGGAGCGCGGCGCGCCCCGGCATGGTGCCGATCAGGTTGATCATGGCGCTGTGGCCTATCGCGTGGGTATCCCCCAGGGGCAGGCCCACTATCGCCCGCAGATGATTCTCGAACTGGCTCGTGACCGCACCTTCGATGGTCCAATGGCCTGAATTGTGCACCCGGGGCGCCATTTCATTGGCCACCAGGCGTCCACCGCGGACGAAGAATTCGATGGTCAGCACGCCGACATAGCGGAAATGCTCCATGACGGCCACCACATGCTGGCGGGCGAGGCGGTTCAGCCGCGCACTGCCGTAGGGGGCCCGCGTGAGTCTGAGGATGCCGTCGGAGTGCAGATTGTGATTGAGCGGATAGACCCGGCACTCGCCGCTGCGACTGCGTACGCCAATGACGGATACCTCCAGGTCAAAGGGCACCAGCTCCTCGTACAGCAGCGCAACCTGTCCCAGTTGCGTCCAGGCCCGGTCGGCATCCGCCGCCGTGCGCAGCACGGCCTGACCCTTGCCGTCATAGCCCATGCGGCGCGTCTTCAGCACCCCGGGCAGGCCGATGTCAGCGATCGCTGATTTCAATTGGCGGCGGTTGCTGACAGCACGCCAGCGCGTGGTCGTAATCGCCAGTTTTTCAAACAGACGTTTTTCGCGCACCCGATCCTGCGCCGCCGCGATGGCGGGGAGCGGCGGGCTCACGCGAGTCGCGCGGCCGAGTCTGCGCAGCGCCTCGACCGAGACGTTTTCCCAGTCGATGGTCACCACCTCGCAGCGACTGCCAAGAGTCCCGAGCGCCTCCTCATCCGTGAACGCGCTCTGCAGCACCGGGGCAAGCTGCGCGGCGGGGGCTTGTTCGGCCGGGTCCAGAAACAGAAAATCCAGTCCGAGCGGGTATCCGGCCAGAGCCATCATCCGGCCCAGCTGACCGGCGCCGACGATGCCGACGGTCATGGCTTGCTGATGCGCGGGTCAGGGTGCTCGAGTACCCGGGCGGTCTGTTTGTCGCGAAACTCTTCCAGCCGCGGCAGCACTTCGGGGTGCCGGTTGGCAATGATCGCGGCGGCCAGCAATGCGGCATTGGTCGCGCCCGCCGTGCCGATCGCGAAGGTGGCAACCGGCACTCCGGCGGGCATCTGCACGATCGACAGCAGTGAGTCCAGGCCGTTCAGGGCCTTCGACTGCACCGGCACGCCCAGCACCGGCAAACTGGTCTTGGAGGCGGTCATGCCCGGCAGATGTGCGGCGCCACCGGCGCCGGCAATGATGGCCTCGAGGCCCCGTGCGCGTGCGCCGGCTGCATATTCAAACAGCAGATCCGGAGTTCGATGGGCCGATACGACGCGCACCTCGTGCGGCACGCCCAGCGCTTCGAGCACTTCCGCGGCGGGACGCATCGTCTCCCAGTCCGAAGTCGAGCCCATGATGATGCCGACCCACGCTGACACTGTCTTGGCTCCTGAAGGGGCCGCTGGGCCCCGTTTGCAATCGGACATTGTAGCCGAGCAGGGCCTGAGTGCGCCTATTCGAGCACTTCCCGCAGTGCCCTGAACAGTTCGCGGGCCGCGGCTCCCGTCGCACCGGTACGCGTCCGTTCGGCCCGGGCCGCCTCGATGCGCCGCAGCCATTGCGCCTCATCCAGGGTCGGATACGCCGTGCGCAGTGCCGCCAGGGCGTCCGGACCGGGCTCCAGCAGGCGAGTACGCCAGTTCTCGACGCGCTGGAAGCGCTGGGCCTCCAGCGCGGCTTTCCCGGCCTTTGCGGCCAGGGTCGCGCGCACCCGGGTGAGGTCGATGTCGCGCATCAGCTTGCCGATGTACTGGCGCTGTCGGGTCCCGCCGCCGCGGCTGTTGATGCTGCGTGCGGCCACGATGGCCTCGTGCAGGGCTTCGGGCAACTGCAGCGCCACCAGTTCGGCGTCCTTCAGTGCAATCAGCTGCTCACCCAGCTCCTGGGCACGGTGGGCCTCGCGCTTGAGCACGCTTTTGCTCGGACCGTCAAACAGCGGTTCCTCATCGGCCTGTGATTCGGGTCTGGAAAATCGCTTCACGTGCTTACCTTGCTCCTTGGGCTACAATTCTGCACCAACGCAGCGGCAGGACATATGCAGCAGGAAGTCGACGCCTCCCGGATCCCGGAGCTTACACAAGTCATCGAGCAGATCCTGGCCGAAGCCAGGCGTGCCGGGGCCTCGCAGTGCGAGGCCGACGCCAGTGTGCAGCGCGGACTCACCGCCACGGTGCGCCTCGGGGAAGTCGACACCGTCGAATACCAGCGCGATCGCGGTCTGGGTCTCACGGTGTACTTCGGCAAGCGCAAGGGTTCGGCAAGCACCGGGGATTTGAGCTCCGAGGCCGTGCGCGCCACGGTCGAGAAAGCCTGCGCCATTGCACGCTACACCGCCGAGGATGAATGCTCGGGGCTGGCGGACCGCGAAGACCTGGCCCGCGACATCCCGGATCTGGATCTGTATCACCGCTGGGACCTGGAGCCGGATCAGGCGGTCGCACTCGCGCGCGAGTGCGAGGCTGCCGGGATGGCGGTGGACGCGCGGCTCACCAACTCCGAAGGCGCCACCGTCGGCAATCAGCGCGGCGTGCGTGTCTACGGTAACTCGCATGGCTTCCTGTCGGGGTTCGCCAGCAGCTCCCACTCGATCAGCTGCGTGCTGCTCGCCAGTGAAGGCGAGGACATGCAGCGCGACTTCTGGTACTCCAGCGCCCGCGACCCTCGGGATCTGGAGGATGCCGGTGCGATCGGTCGACGCGCCGGTGAAAACGCGATCGCCCGCTTGGGCGCGCGGCGCCTGGCGACCCGGCGTGCACCGGTGATGTTCATTCCGGAAATGGCCCGCGGTCTGTTCCGCAGCTTCATCGGCGCGATTCGCGGTGGCAGTCAGTATCGCAAGACCACCTTCCTGCTCGATTCGGCCGGACAGAGCGTCTTTCCGGCCTTTGTGCAGATCGAGGAGCGGCCGCATATTCCCAAGGCGCTGGCGAGCAGTCCGTTTGATGGCGAAGGGGTGGCGACGCGCGACCGCAAGCTCGTCATCGATGGCGTGGCGCAGGGCTATGTACTCGACAGTTACTCGGCCCGCAAGCTCGGCCTGCGGACCACCGGCAATGCCGATGGCGTACACAATCTTTTCGTCGGCTCCTCCGCGGCTGCGCCGTCGCGTGCCGAACTGCTGCGCACCATGGACACCGGACTGCTGGTCACCGAATTGATGGGCCAGGGTGTCAATCCCGTGACCGGCGATTACTCACGTGGCGCCAGCGGCTTCTGGGTCGAGAAGGGTGTGTTGGCCTACCCCGTGCACGAAATCACGATCGCGGGGAATCTGCGCGACATGTTCCAGAGCATCGTGGCGATTGGCGGGGATGTCGACGGACGCGGAGCGCTGCACACCGGTTCGGTGCTCATTGGCGATCTGACGATAGCCGGGGAATAGCCTCCTCACGCAGCAGCGGACTGGTCGCGAGCAGTTCGTGCAGGGTATGGCCGGCGCAGCTGTCGCGGCGCGCCGCATCGACCTGCGCGACGATTTGGCTGACACCCGGGAACGCCAATGCGCGGCTCACCGGCTTGCCGCTGCGCTGCTGCCGGACGGCGTCGATGATGTCGATGACGGCAAGATGCGCCGGATCGCGCGCCAGCTGCAGCCGATCCCCCGTCATCTTCAGGACGCGCGCGCGCTCCAGCGCCGCGATGATCGGGGCGAGCGCGAGACCCGTGACGCCCAGGTCCGTGGCCAGTGCATCGGCCGTGTAGGCAGCCCGCCCGGTCGCGGCATTGTGACCGACGAGGAATGCGACGGTGAGCGCCAGCTGCTCGAGCTCCGCTGCGGACAGATGCAGCTGACGCAGGCCGAAGCGCAGATAGCTCGGATTCTGGATGTAGAACGACAGCTGCGCGCCCGACAGCAGGATCAGCCAGCCGAAGTACGTCCAGGTCACCACCGCGACCACGGCCGCAAAACCCGCATACACCAGCGTCAGGCGCGAGCTGTATTCCACGAAGCGCGTGAAGAGACTGCCGACGGCGGCCCACAGCACGCCGGCCACGAGGGCGCCGCTCACCGCCGGGATGAAACGCACGCGCGTGTTGGGAATGAACATGTACAGGAACGTGAACAGCGTGGTCACCATCAGGTAAGGGGCGACGTGTACGCCGAGGCTGACCAGGCGCTTCAGCAGCGGCAGCGTGCTGGCGAGTTGCACCGGACCTGCAATGAACGCGGTGTGCGACAGCGCGACGAATCCGCCCAGCAGCAACGGACCCACCACCAGCAGGCTCAGGAACTCCGCCACGCGGCGCCCCAGGCTGCGGGCCTGGGGTACCCGCCATACGTAGTTGAAGCTGTCCTCGACCTTCTGGATCGTGCCAATCAGCGACCAGGCGAGGAAGGTGATGCCGACCACGCCCACCACGCCGCGGCGCAGG
Organism: Steroidobacteraceae bacterium; assembly: GCA_036498905.1. GTDB lineage: Bacteria > Pseudomonadota > Gammaproteobacteria > Steroidobacterales > Steroidobacteraceae > DAIDKA01. Next base: position 7,157 of record DASYER010000058.1, read on the forward strand.
CGGCCGGCGAACTGCAGCACCTCGCGCGTCATCTCACCGGCCCCGGCCCCCACGGGACGGAAGAACTCCATCACGATCGGCTGCAGATCACGGCCGGCGTGGTTCCCGAGCTGGCGCAGAATGATGAAGGTGAAGGCCAGCAACGGCACCATCGACAGCATCGTCGTGAACACCAGCGCAGTGGCGCGCATGTTGATCTGGCCGCCGGCCAGGTCACGGATCACGGCATAGGGATAGCGGCCGATGCGGGCCACCTTGCGCACCAGCCCCGTTCGGCCCGAGGCCCTGCTGAAGACAACGCCATCCAGCTGATCCCAAGGCCAGTTGGACATGGCTTCAGCTGGTCAGGCGCTGCAGGGCTTCGAGGTACTTGTCGCGGGTGCGGGCGATGATCTCGACGGGCAGCTTCGGTCCCGGTGCGCGCTTGTCCCAGTCCAGCGTTTCGAGATAGTCGCGGACATATTGCTTGTCGAAGCTCGGTGGACTGATGCCGACCTGATAGGTGTCCGCGGGCCAGAACCGCGAGGAGTCCGGCGTCAGCACTTCATCCATGAGCGTGAGCTCGCCGTTCTCGTCCAGGCCGAACTCGAACTTGGTGTCGGCAATGATGATGCCGCGCGCGCGCGCAAAGTCGGCCGCGAACCGGTACAGCGCCAGTGCCGTAGCGCGCACCTTCGCGGCAAGCGGCTCGCCGATCAGCGTGCTCACCTGCGCAAATGAGATGTTCTCATCGTGCGCGCCGACATCGGCCTTGGTCGCCGGCGTGAAGATGGGGGCGGGCAGCACCTGGGCGAGCTTCAGGCCGGCGGGCAGCTCGATGCCGCACACCGCGCCGCTGCGCTGGTAGTCCTTCCAGCCCGAGCCGATCAGGTAGCCGCGCACCACCGCTTCCAGCGGCAGGGGCTTGAGCCGTTTGACAATGATCGCCCGGCCCTCGAGGGTCGCCAGCTGCTCGGCTGGCACCGGCAGCTGCGCGAGCGCCCGCCCGGTCAGATGATTCGGTACGATGTGACGCGTCCGGTCGAACCAGAAATTGGAGATCTGCGTCAGCACGCGACCTTTTTGCGGAATCGGGTCCGGCAGTACGACATCGAAGGCGGAGAGGCGATCCGTGGTGACGATGAGCATGCTGTGCTCGTCCACGGCGTAGTTGTCCCGTACCTTGCCCGCGTGCAGGAGCTCAAGGCCGCTCAAGGCGGTTCGGTAGAGGGTGCCGGAAGTCATCGTTTCTTCAAGGATTGAGGTCGCAATAAAGCGGCGAGCGCCGCGGTTGCTAATATATCAGCGTATGCAATGGATCGGAAAAGCGGTGGGCGGCCTGATCGGCCTGATGGCGGGCGGTCCGGTCGGAGCGGCGATCGGGCTCGTGATCGGTCATCAGTTCGATTCCGGTTCGACACCGGCCATCGGGCGCAGCCCCGGTGCCGGCAAAGCGACGGGCGGCACCGCGACCCAGATCGGCGAGTACTTTTTTCGCGCGGCGTTCCAGGTCATGGGCCATGTGGCCAAGGCCGATGGGCGCGTGTCCGAGCAGGAAATCCAGGCCGCGCGCCGGGTCATGTCGGAGCTGCGCCTCACGCCGGACCAGGTGCAGGTGGCCATCGCGTGTTTCACGCAGGGCAAGTCCGCGCAATTCGGATTGGGTGCGGCGCTTGATGGGCTCTACAGCGCATGCGGCGGCCGTTCGGATCTGATGCGCGCCTTTGTCGAGATCCAGATGCGCGCGGCACTGATGGGCAATGACCTGCAACCGGCGGCGCGAGGCCTGTTGCAGAACATCGCCTCGCGCCTGGGCCTGGGGCTCATCGAGTTTGCCCATATCGAGGCTGTGCTGCGCATGCGTCGCGGTGACTACGGCGGCGGTCACGCGGGCGGTGCGGCCGTGGACGAGGAGTCGCGCCTGGCGCAGGCCTACAAGGTGCTCGAATGCGGCCCGCAAAACAGCAAGGAGGAGCTCTCGCTGGCGTATCGGCGCCAGCTCAGCCGGCACCACCCCGACAAGCTCAAAGCCAATGGACTGCCCGAATCGATGATCGAACATGCCAAGCAGCGCACCCAGCAGATCATTGAGGCCTGGGAACTCGTACGGGAACGCCGCGGGATTTGATGCTGGTAGTATCCTCATGATCATGGAACCGAGCTGGATCGCCCCCTCCATCCTGTCCGCCGACTTCGCCCGCCTGGGCGATGAAGTCGATGCCGTACTGCACGCCGGGGCCGATGCCATCCATTTCGACGTCATGGACAATCACTACGTGCCGAATCTCACCATCGGGCCGATGGTGTGTGAGGCCCTGCATCGGCATGCCCCGGATGCGCTGATTGACGTGCATCTGATGGTGAGTCCGGTCGACCGTATCGTCGCGGACTTCGCGCGCGCCGGCGCGACCTATATCAGTTTCCATCCCGAAGCCACCGAGCACGTGGACCGCACCATCGAACTGATCCACGACCAGGGCTGTCGCGCCGGTCTGGTGTTCAATCCGGCGACGCCGCTGCAGTGGCTGGATTACACGCTCGGCAAACTCGATCTGGTGCTCATCATGTCCGTGAACCCCGGCTTTGGCGGCCAGAAGTTCATCGCCCAGTCGCTCGAGAAGCTCAAAAGCGTGCGCGCTCGCATCGATGCGCAAAACCGCCCGGTGCGGCTCGAGATCGACGGCGGCGTGAAAGTGGAGAACATCGGCCTGATCGCGACTGCGGGCGCCGATACATTCGTCGCCGGATCTGCAGTGTTCGGCAGCCCGGATTACGCTGCCACGCTCAAGGCAATGCGGGCGGCGATCGACGCCGCGCGCTAAGACGCCTTATTCATCGTCGTCGTCATCGTCCTCTTCGACCCGCGCCAGGCGCGTATTGACCGGCTTGGTGTTGGCCGGAACGATGACCGGCCGGGTCTTGGTCTTCGGTCGGGCGTTGAAGACGACGATGGTCTTGCCCGTGGCGCGCAGCAGCCCCTGGTCCTCGAGGACCTTGAGAACCCGGCCCGCCATTTCGCGTGAGCAGCCGACCAGTCGCGACAGTTCCTGACGGCTGACCTTGATCTGCATGCCCTCCGGATGCGTCATGGCATCCGGCTCGCCGCACAGATCCATGATGGCGTGGGCCACACGGCCGGTGACATCCACGAAGGCCAGATCCCCGAGCTTGCGGTTGGTGCGATCCAGGCGGGTGGCCAACTGGGTCGCCAGTTCGAAAATCAGTCCCGGGCTTTCGGCCGCGATCTGCCGGAACCTCGGATAGGTCATTTCAGCCAGTTCGCACTGGTTGCGGGTTCGCACCCAGGCGCTGCGGGTGGGCTGCTCGTAGAACAGGCCCATTTCGCCGAAGAACTGGCCCTTGTTGAGGTAGGCGAGAACCATCTCGTTGCCTTCCTCATCCTCGATCATCACTTCGACCGAGCCGCTGATGATGTAGTACAGAACGTCCGGTAGGTCTCCCGCATGGATGACGACGGTCTTCGAAGGCACCGTGCGAATGCGGCAGTAACTCAGAAAGCGATTGATCGCCGGTATGTCACTGAGCGGTTTGACGTTCTCATCCATATCCAAATCCCCCGAGCGCGTGCGCTCTAGGTCACGTTTTTATACATAAGCCGAAAGAACTGCAAGCGACTCAAATCCAGTAGGCGGTCTGCGTCATGACCTTTGCGGTCCCGCGCATAAGTGCGCCGATGAGACCCGGCAGCTGCTCGGCCCCCGCCGCGCGGGCCGAACCTGCGTGCGCAATTTCATCCTTGCGCATGGCTTCCAGCACCGCGCGACTGCTCGCATCGGCCGCGGGCAGACGCTTCAGGTGTTCATCCAGATGGCCCTCGACCTGCCGTTCGGTCTCGGCGACGAAGCCCAGACTGGCGCCATCCCCGAAACTTGCCGCCAGGGCGCCGATGGCGAACGAACCGAAATACCACAGCGGGTTGAGCAGGCTCGGGTTCGAACCCAATTCCTGCAGTCGCTGCTCGCACCATCCCAGGTGATCACTCTCTTCATGTGCCGCCCGAAGCAGCAGTTCGCGGGTCGCCGGAGCGCGCGCCGCCAGGGCCTGTCCATGGTAGAGGGCCTGGGCGGCCACCTCGCCGGCATGATTGACGCGCATGAGCGCCGCCGATTCGCGGCGTTGCGAGTCATTCAAGGTGGAGGGGGCAGTGCCCGGGTAGGGGCGCGAAGCGTGGGCCGGGGCTGCGATGGCCCGCAAGGCCCGGTCGGCAGCGGCGATGAACGGATCGAGGAGGCGCTCAGAACCCATGGGGAGGCCGCAACCCTGTAAGCATGGCCGCACTATAGCAGCCGTGGGGGTCATAATACCTCCGCAACGCGACACGATCAGCTGCGCTTACGGCTCAGATATCGCTGCGTCGCAGCAATTTTGCCGTACGCCCGTGGTCCGGCCCTGACCCTTATATATGGGCAGGGACGCGTGCTTTGCATTGGCAGGCCTGCTTGAGTACACTTGCCGGCCTTTTTTGGCACGGCCCCAAAGGCCCCCGGCGGAGCATCCGGCACGGGTGGCAGTTTCTTTGGGACCGGTGGCGGAGTTAGAGAAATGCTTACGACATCAACGGTGTTCGCCAAGTCCGACCAGGTCCGCGGCGACTGGTTTGTGGTGGACGCCGACGGCAAGACCCTCGGGCGGCTGTCCTCCCAGATTGCCCATCGACTGAAGGGGAAGCACAAGGCCGACTATTCCCCCCACGTGGACATGGGTGACCATATCGTCGTGGTCAATGCCGAGAAGATTCGTGTCACCGGGCGCAAGCTGTCGGACAAAATCTACTACCATCACACCGGCGCCATCGGCGGCATCAAGTCCATCGCTTTGGACAAGCTGCTGAAGGAGCACCCGGAGCGCGCGATCGAGTTTGCCGTAAAAGGCATGCTGCCGAAGAACCCGCTGGGCCGTCGTATGTTCAAGAAGCTGCATGTGTTTGCCGGCGGTAAGCATCCGCACAGCGCGCAGCAGCCGAAACCTCTCGAGATTCAGGAAGCTTAATACTCATGGCCATCAGCACGAACTACGGCACCGGCCGGCGCAAGACCGCCACCGCGCGGGTCTACATGACTCCCGGCACCGGCAACATCACCGTCAACGGCCGTGGCCTGGACGAGTTTTTCGGCCGCGTGACCGGCCGCATGATTGTCCGTCAGCCCCTGGAGACCACGGACCTGCTCAGCCGCTTCGATTTCACGGTGCACGTTGCCGGCGGCGGCATCACCGGCCAGGCCGGCGCCATTCGTCACGGCATCACCCGCGCACTCATCCAGTATGATGAGACCCTGCGCAAGCCGCTGCGCGTGGCCGGATTTGTGACTCGCGATGCCCGTGAGGTCGAGCGTAAAAAAGTCGGCCATCGCAAGGCTCGCCGCGGGACTCAGTACTCCAAGCGCTAACGCTACCGGCCGCGAGAGGTTCCTGTTTGGGGGATCGTCTAGTGGTAGGACAACGGACTCTGACTCCGTTTACCTAGGTTCGAATCCTAGTCCCCCAGCCAAAATCAAAGGCCCGCCGCAAGGCGGGCCTTTTGTTTTGGCCCGAAGATGCCCGACTACTGGTTGCACACCTCACCTCCCTTGTCGAAAACGATGCGCCAGGTATTGCCGCCCTCCAGCCGCCATATCGAGGTGAAGGTCCCGATGAGCTTGCCCGCCGGGTCGCGGACCGGACCGGTACTCAATGCCAGGGTGTCCGAATCGAGGACCTCGACCGTCGCTGGTTCCCATGAAAATGGCGCCTGAGGGGTCTTGAAGTACTTCGACCACTCCGCAACGATCCTGGGCTTTCCGCGCAACGCATTTGCCGCGGAAAAGAACACGGCCTCCGCGGAGATGAATTGCGAAAACCGCGCCTGATCTCTATCCGCCATGGATCTGGCGAAGGCGCGTTCCGTGGCAAGCACCTGCGCCTTCACCGATGAGCCGGCCTGTGCATGAACGTTGAGGCAATGGCAGGTCAGACAAGCACACACGAGCAGGGAAAGAATATTCGGCGCTTTGTATCGCATGGGTTGAGATCGCTGTGGTGATGAGGGCTGATGTATCGTGAGCGCGAGTCTTCAGGGAGTCACCTCTATGTACAAGCTGGTTGCAGTCCCGGTACTACTCGGTTTTGCGCTGCACGCGGTAGCCCAGGTGGCGCCGAGCTCCGGTCCGACGGCCGAGCAGGACCATCAGCAGATGATGGATCAGTTGGGCATCACAAAACTCAGACCCGGCCGGGTCAACGATGTGAATTCACCGCTCAATCCGGTCAACTACGACGAAGCCCGCGCGAACCCCTACCCCGTGTACCCCGATCCGTTGACCTTCGCCAATGGCTCCAAGGTCACATCGGCCAGTCAGTGGACGAACCAGCGCCGGCCCGAGCTCATCGATATTTTCGAGCGTGAGATCTACGGGCGCATTCCGCCCTCGGCACCGAAGCTGACCTGGACCGTGCAGACCGTCGATCACGAGGCCCTCGGATTCACACCAATCACCGCGACGCGGCTCATGGGTCACGTGGACAATTCGGCCGATCCGGACAATGCGGATATTCCGCTGATGCTCGTGAAGCCGGCCCGGGCGAAAAAGCCGATGCCCGTGCTCATCATCTTCCAGTACGGCCCGGTCACTTTTCCGGCACCGGCCGCTCCCTCCGTCGATGAACTGGCACACATCAATGACGTCTGGAAGGCGCAGATGCTCAAGAACGATCCGTCGCTGCAGGCGGTTTTCAAGGCGCACCCGGCCTGGCAGCCCATCGCGGCGCCGCGCCCATCTCCACCGGCACTGGATGTCGATGGCAATCCCCCACCGTTGCAGCAGCTGATCGCCGCCGGCTGGGCCGTCGCGCTCATCGAGCCGAACAGTATCCAGCCCGACAGCGGCGCGGGCCTGACACGCGGGGTGATCGGGTTGTCCAACAAAGGTCATTGGCGCAAACCCGATGACTGGGGCGTACTGCGCGCATGGGGTTGGGGCGCGAGCCGCGTTCTCGACTACATCGAGACGGACCCGGAGCTGGACAGTCATCACGTGGGTATCGATGGCGTGTCCCGCTATGGCAAGGCGGCACTGGTCACGATGGCCTTCGACACGCGCTTCGCGATGGCGCTGGTCGCATCATCCGGGGAGAGCGGCACCAAACCGCATCGGCGTAATTTTGGTGAAACGGTCGAGAATCAGACGGCCTTCGATGCCTATCATTGGATGGCGGGTAACTTCATCAAGTACGGAGCTGCCGAGGCGAAGTTCGGCGCGAAGACCGCGAACGACATTCCGATCGACGCGGGCGAACTGATCGCCCTGTGCGCCCCGCGCATGGTATTCGTCAGCTACGGGTCCGCGCAGGCGGGCGATCCGCCCTGGGTGGATCAGCATGGCGGCTACATGGCGTCAGTTCAGGCCGGTAAAGTCTTTCGGCTGCTGGGCGTGAAGGATCTGGGTGTCGGGGATGACTACCAGCATGCGCAACTGCCGCCGATCGGAACCGGATTGCTCGACGGTTCACTGGCATGGCGCCAGCATGACGGGGGTCATACCGATGCGCCGAACGTGAAGTATTTCATCAGCTGGGCCGATCGGCTCATCGGCCACCGGCCGTAGGCTTTAATCGATGGTGTGCTTGAGGAATTTCGCCACGCGGTCCACCGGGGCACCGCGGAAGAACGGCACGGCGTCATGGTCCACGCCGTGCAGTATCAGGACCTCGGGGTGTTTGCCCACCTGTTCGTACGCCCACTGCATTTCGTAGACCTGATTCAGCGGCATCTGCGTGTCCTGGTCGCCGTGCAGCAGCATGATGGGCGGCGCCTTGGCATCCACATGAAAGATCGGGCTGGCGAGCCTCGCGAGCTCAGGAACCTGGTCGGGCGCCGCGCCCAGCAGCCGCTTCAGGGCCGGTTCGCGCACGGCCAGGCCCACCGGGGTGGACTGGGCGAGAATCGTGGTCAGGTCACTGGCGCCGAAATAACTCACGATGGCCTGGATGCCGGAGGACTCGTTGCGATAGTCGCCTTCGGTTCCCTCCAGGGCCGCCACGTCGTTGGTCACACCCACCAGTTCCGCCAGGTGTCCGCCTGAGGATGCCCCGACGATCGCGATCCGATCCGTGCGGTAACCATAGGTCTGCGCCTTGGCGCGCAGGTAGCGGATGCCGGCCTTGATGTCGAACACATCGGCCGGGAAGGGCGCTTCATTCGAAGAGCGGAAGTCCAGGCTTGCCACGGCATAACCGCGCTGCATCAGGAACGTCGGATACTGGGTCTTGCTTCCCGTCGTCCACGCGCCGCCATGGACGAACACCAGCAGCGGCGGGTGCGCCACGCCCGCAGGCAGATGCAGATCGAGGCCCAGGGCCTTGCCGCCGACCGTCGCGTAGACCAGATCGGTGAAATGGCGCGGCGCATCGTCCGCGCACGCAAGAGGTGCGTGCAGCAGCGTGAATCCGCAGCAAGCCAGTGCGACGCGCAGCTTCACAGCCATCGTGGTACCCATGCGGCTCCCCTTGCATCCGCCGCGAGTAGCTTAACCTAGTCACCCCGTCCGACGCTGAGCGACTCCAGGGCGCCCGCATGGCTGACTTCAATTTTGAATTCGATGGGCTGGCAGCACACCTGACAGTCCTCGATATAAGTCGCGGACCCGGCACTCAGGTCGATCAAGGTCTCGAAGGCTTCGCCGCAGTACGGGCACTGAACCTGATGGAACTGGGTCCCACCGGCTGAATCACCCGGCTTGCCCGCCCCCGGTTCGAATACCGGCTCCAGGCCGTACGCGGCATCGATCTGCCGCGCCTCATCCGGTGGCGGGACCTTCGGTTTCACTTCCAGGCCTTGATCGCTTCGCTGTTGTCGCGGCCATAACCCAGTGCATCCCGCGCCTGATCGAAACGCGCACTGACCAGGCGCACCAGCGGGGCATCGAAGTTCAGGTCGCGGGTCAGATCGGCCGCGATCTTCACATCCTTGGCCAGCAGACCCAAGGCGAAGCCGGTCGAGAATTTGCCGCCCACGACATGCTCGCGCAGCACCATATCGGTATGGAAATTGCGACCGGTGGAGACATTGAGGATGTCCACCATCCGGCCCGGGTCCAGGCCGAAACGCTCCCCGGCAATCAAGGCCTCGGCGCAGGCGGCGAAGCTGGCGGCGGCGACGAAGTTGTTCAGCGCCTTCATGGCGTGACCGGTGCCGAGGCCACCGGTATCGAAGAGCCGATCGCCCATTGCCCGCAACAGGGGTCGGGCGCGTTCGATGGCTTCCTTGTCATCGCCGCCGATCATGATCGCCAGGGTGCCGAGCGCTGCGCGCGGGACACCGCCGGATACGGGCGCATCAATCAGCGTGATGCCGTGCTGGGCCAGGGCTGCGCCCAGCTTGCGCGTGCCGGTCGGATCCGCCGAACTCATGTCGATGGCGATCGTGCCGCGTCGCAGGCGCTTGGCCAGACCGTCACGCAGGTAGACCTCGCTCACGATCACCCCGGTGGGCAGCATGGTCACGACGAAGTCCGCCGTGGCCAGCTCATCAAGCGTAGCCGCCGCGCGGCAGCCATGTTCGGCGGCGACCTTGGCGGCCTGCTGCGGGGAGCTGTCGAAGACTGTCACGGCATGGCCCGCACGGGCCATGCAGCCGGCCATCGGCGCGCCCATATTGCCGACGCCGATTATCGCGACGTTCATGGCTTGCCGCCCGCGCCGTGGCGCGCGAGCACTTCGGCGGCGGCGTTGAACGCCTCGACGCCGCAGGGGACACCGGCATACACCATGGTGTGCAGCAGGGTCTCGCGGATCTCCTCGACCGTGGCGCCATTCGCGAGCGCGCCGGCGACGTGGACCTTGATCTGGTTCGGCTTGCTCAAGGCGGTCAGTGCGGCGAGGGTGAGAAGGCTGCGGGTCTTGCGATCCAGCCCCGGCCGGCTCCAGGTTTCACCGAAGCAGTAGCGGGTGACGATTTCCTCCAGAGGCCGGTTGAAATCGGTGGCCTGCGCCACACGTTCCTCGGCCCCGCCGGGGCCGAACATTTCGCGCCGGATCTTCATTCCTGCGGCGAATGCCGCGTCTTTGCTGTCAGTCATGGTGCCCCCACTGCTGGTAGAGATAGTCGGTGACGTCGATGATGCTCTGGTCATTGAGCAGATCCGGATACATTTTTGGCATCGGCGGCTTCGGATTCTTGATGTAGGCGCCGGTGGTGGCGCGGCTCTGGCGCGCGACCGCGACGCTGAGCTTGTGATCGGCCACCAGGTTGCCCTCGGCCCCGTGGCAGGCGACGCATACCTGGCTGTACAGACGGCGGCCGGCCGCAAGGTCCGGTGCACCGGCGGGTCCCTTGGCCGCGACGCTCGCCGGAGCGGTGATGGCGCCCGCGCCGGTCAAGGCCTTCGGGTTGAGCGCCATGATCACGACGCTCGGCAGCCCGAGTGCGCCGAAGGCATTGCGGGATATGTTGCCATCCGCGAAGGCGACGTACTGATGTCCGCCGGATTCGTAGGTCACCACTCCGCCGGCCAGGGCGCCACCGGTTTCAATCCTCTTCAGGACCGCGCCGCTCTTGCTGTCGAATACGAACAGGTTGCCGCCGAGGTCACCGGCGAAGGTCACCCCGCCGGCGGTCGGGGTAATGCCGGCCACGACGGGTTTTTCCGTGTGGTACTTCCAGCGTACCTCGCCGGTCACGCTGTCGAGGGAGGTGATCCAGCCGGTCGTCGGTCCGTCGGGTGCGACCGAGCCGCCGAAACTCAAGCCGCCGGGAGTGTATTCGGTGGCGCCGGGACCGAGCTTGACGATGAAGCAGGCGTCCACCGCGCCGGTCACCAGTGAATGATTGAGGCGATCGAAGGCCGGACCATTCCATTCGACGCCGCCGGCATATCCCGGGCACATGCGCGAGCCTTCTTTCGAGGGCATCTTCGGCGCCCGCTCGATCGTGGTCACCGGCACGCGGAATATCTGCTGGTGGGTATCGCGGTCGACGGCGGTGACATAGCCGTCCTTGCCGCCGAAGACCAGGTAGTCACGTGCACCGGCGATCCGGTAGAGCACCGGCGGGGCGACCATGTCCAGGTCCATCCAGTCCTCGGGCGTACCCTGGTGCCACCATTTCAGCGCGCCGGTGCGCGCATCGAGCACCACGATCGAATCCGTAAACAGATTCGCGCCGGGCCGGTAGGCCTTGTCGATGTCCGGCCAGGGATTGCCCACCGGCACGAACAGCTCGCCGCTTGAAACATCGAGGGTCATCGCACCCCAGATGCCGCCGCCACCGGTCTTGGCCGTTCCCGGCCGCTGCCAGGTCTCGGCGCCCACCTCCTTGCCCATCGGGATCGTGTTGAAGCGCCACAGTTCGCGTCCGCTCTCGGCATCAAAGGCCATGACGCGGCCGCGGGCCCCGAGTTCGCTGCCGCTGATCCCCATATAGACCACTGCGCCCGAGGCCAGTGGCGCGGCCGCCGAGGATTCTCCCAGCGCCGGGGAACCGATGACGGTCTTCCACAGCAGCTTGCCGGTCGCCGCATCGAGCGCGATCAACCTGTCGTCGCTGGTGCCGCGGAACACCCGACCGTTCAGGACCGCGACGCCGCGTGTCGACGGCGAACTACGATCATCGTCAGGGATGTAAGTGAAGCGCCATAGCACGGCGCAGGTGGTGGCGCTTAAGGCCACCGTCTCGCGGCCGGTACCGGTATAGATCACACCGTCGACGACGATCAGGTCCGAATGCATCGAGGTCGGGCCATCGATCTGAACCCGGCACACCTCGCCCAACTGGGTCGCATTGGCCGGGGTGATCTCCTTCAGTGGGGAGAAGCGCTGGCCATCGAGATGGTTGTTGTAACTGAGCCATTGCGCGCCCGGACTGGTCTCCTGAGCGCCACAGATTGCGGCACACGCGCCGGCGAGGAGCGCGACGAGGCCGCGTGCGAGAAGTGAAGGACGTGACATGAATCCCCCTGCTTAGGTTTTTAGCAGGTGTCATTAAACCGCCCTTTACAGCCGTTTCACACCTGTCTCGCTACCCACCAGCAGTACATCGGCGGGTCGGCGGGCAAACAGGCCGACCGTCACCACGCCCGGTATCTGATTTACCGCTGACTCAAGCGCTACCGGGTCGCTGATACTCAGGTCGTGAACGTCGAGGATGTGATTGCCGTTGTCCGTGACGCGCCCCGCGCGCAGGACCGGCCGGCCGCCGATGTCGCTCAAGCGGCGGGCCACGAGTGCGCGCGCCATGGGAATGACTTCAACCGGCAGCGGGAAGGCGCCGAGGGTCGCGACCAGCTTGCTGGCATCGGCTATGCAGACGAAGACCTTGGCGACTTCCGCGATGATCTTCTCGCGGGTCAGCGCACCGCCACCCCCCTTGATGAGCTGACGGGCGGCATTGGTCTCATCGGCGCCATCGATGTAGACCGGTAGCTCACCGACTTCATTCAGGTCGACGACCGGGATGCCGGCCGCTTCCAGCAGTCGGGTGGACTGGTTCGAACTGGATACAACGGCCTTCAGATTGCCCCGGTCGGCCGCGATGAAATTGATGAAGTGCTCCACCGTGCTGCCGGTGCCGATGCCGACGACCTCATGGTCCGCCAGCCACGGCAGTGCGGCCTGTGCGGCGCGGCGCTTGTTTTCCAGTGTATTCGTCATCGATCGCTCCGAACCACCCTACCCCAGAAACGACTGTGCCCGCTTTCGCGGGCACACAGTCGATCTGCTTTTCGACCCGGGGACGCGGCATTGCTGCCGCGTCCACCGGTTGCAGCTACTTCTTCTTCGCTGCTTTCTTCTTGGCCTTCTTTTTTGCCTTAGCCATGATAGATCTCCAGTTAGGGTTAGTCCGAGGTCGGAGTATACGCACGCGAATTGAAATTACAAGCAAGAAGGAGTAGGCGCGCGAGACGCATCACTCATTTTGCGAGGGTCAGACCATCGAAGTGATGAACTTCCAATGCGCCGCGGTGATCGGCATGACGGACAAACGATTGCCTGGACGCAGCAGCACCATCCCCGAAAGTTCCTTCGTCGCATGCGTGCGCAACTCATCCAGGGTGATCACCCGCGGTAGCTTCCGAACGAGTTTCACGTCCACCAGGTACCAGCGCGGATTGTTCGGATCACTGTCGGGATCATGGTGATGATGCTTCGCATCGAACGCAGTCGGATCCGGATACCCCGCCTTCACAACTTCTACAATGCCGGCAATTCCAGGGGTTTCGCAGCTGGAGTGATACAGGAATGCCTGGTCGCCGCGCTTGAACTGATCGCGCAGCATGTTGCGGGCCTGGTAGTTGCGCACCCCGTCCCAGGCCGTGGTCTTGCGTGGTGCACGCGCCAGGTCATCGATGCCGAAACTGTCAGGTTCGGTCTTCAGTAGCCAGAATTGCACTTGATGAGTCCCTTCTCGGTGACGACGGCGTTGAGGCGCACATCATGAGAGGCGCCCTCGATATGCGGTAACTGCTGGAACGAATAGGCCAGTCCGATCAGCCGCGGGTGGATCCAGTGACGGCGCCGGCGCAGGAAGGCGAAGGCCCGGTCGTAATAGCCGGCACCCATCCCCAAGCGCTCACCCTTCGCATCGAAACCGACCAGCGGGACGAAGACCAGGTCCAGGTTGCGCGCCGACAGTCGATGCACCCGCACCGGCTCCATGATTCCGAGGTGATTGCGGCGCATGGCACCGCCGGCGGCGACGAACTGCATGCGGTGCCGACGCAGATCGGTGAGGCGCGGCAGATAAATGCGGCAATGATGCTGTCGGCACAGGCGCAGTAGCGGGGTGGTATCGAGCTCCGCGGGCAGGGATGCATACACTGCGACGCGCAGTCCCGGTCGCAGGTTGAACCTCTGGCGGATATGGTGGGCGACGGCCTGCGCGGCGGCGCGGCGTTCGAACAGGGGGAGCGCCCGGCGCAGCTTCTTCAGATGCCGACGCAGGGCGTTCCGGTCCTGCGACCCGGAATTCAAGGCGTCACCCGCAAATGCCGGTACGAACCGTTGCTCTCGAACCAGAGCAACAAAGTGGGACGAGCTGAGGGAGGTAAGGCTTTCCGCTCACGAAGTCGGACTTGCACAATTCTGCCCACGAACCCTATCCCTGGGTGTTTAAATTAAGGTCGAGAGGTAACCCGGCACGAAATCGAACACCGCAGGCGACGCGGGGGTATTTTAACACGATGAGGGGTGCACGCGAGCCGGGTGACAATAAGGAAAAAAGTTACAGCTCCAGCTGCTGATTGCGTGCCAGGGCCGTCTCGGCGCGTTCGCGGGCCGCGCGCACCCGGGCCACCGTTCCGGATGCGACCTGGGATCCTTGCTCCCGAATCCGCAACAGCTCATTGGCAAGATTCAGGGCGACCATCACGGCCACACGATCCAGGCCTACCACCTTGCCGGAGTCGCGGATCTCTCGCATGCGAACATTCAGGAACTCGGCCGCATCCAGCAGGGCCGCGCGCTCCTCGTGCGGGCAGGCGACGAAGAATTCCTTCTCCAGTATGCGAACGCTGACGCGCGCCGGTTCGGTGGTGCTCATGCGCCGTGCTCCAGAGTCTTCAGGCGACCGATCATGGCTTCGACACGGCCCCGCACCTGCTCATTCTTGTTCAGCAGGGAGGCACGTTCGTTGGCCAGGGTATCGTGACGCTGTCGCAGTGCACGATTCTCTTCCTGCAACTGCGCGACTCGGGTGGCGAGTTCGTCGACCCTGGATACGAGGCGGGTGAGCTCGAGATCGAGCTCCGAATTCACTGAGGTGCTCATGGCATCGATCATAGGCATAATCCATGCGGATGCAAGCCGCCGACTATGAGCAGATCCAGCAGGTCCTGCACCAGGCTCATTCTCTGACCGACGCCGCCGAGGCGCACGGCACATTGACCGGATGCCTGTGTTCCACCGTGGCTTATCGCTTCGAGGACTGGATGCTCGAAATCCTGCCCGAGGGGGCCTCGGGTTCATCGGCCAGTCAGGTACTGCTCGAGCTGTTTCAGAGCACCAGCGTGGCCCTTGGCGAAGCGCAGATGCAATTCACACCCTTGCTGCCCGAGGACGAGGAACCCATCGAGACCCGCGCCGCGGCGCTCGCAGCGTGGTGCCAGGGCTTTCTTTATGGCCTGGGGACCAGCTCCCTGACCGATGCGACCCTGCTGCCCGGTGATGTCGGCGAAGTCGTACGCGATCTGACGGAAATCACGCATGTGGCCGCCGACAGCGCCGAGAGCCTCGAATCGAATGAAGGCGCGTACGCCGAACTGGTCGAGTTCGTGCGCGCCGGGGTGCAGCTGCTGTTCGATGAACTGGAACCTCTACGCCGGGAGTCGAGCCGTCCCGAAGGGCTATTGCACTGATATGGCACGCCATGACGCAAAAACAAAATCGGCCGGCCGATCCAAAGCCGCAGCGCGCTGCGCGCAGCCGACGCGGCTGCTGGCCAAGCCCAAAGCCATCAGCCGGGAGGAGTTTGCGCGGCGGCGACGGCAGCTGATGCGGCTGATGGGGCGTGACTCCATCGCCATCATTCCGGCCGCGCCCGTGCGCCATCGCAACGGCGATGTCGAATATGCGTATCGCCAGGACAGTGATTTTCAGTATCTGACCGGATTCGGCGAGCCTGAGTCGGTGGCGGTACTGGTACCCGGGCGCGAGCATGCGCAGTACGTGCTGTTCGTGCGCGACCGGGATCCGGAGCGTGAGACCTGGGACGGACGGCGCGCCGGAACTGAAGGGGCCACGCGCCACTACGGCGCCGATGACGCCTTTCCCATCGGCGATATCGATGAAATCCTCCCCGGGCTGATGGAGAACCGCACCCGCGTGTTCTATGCGATGGGGACCCACCCCGAGTTCGATCAGCGCGTGGTCGGTTGGCTCAACGGCCTGCGTACCCAGGCGCGCCACGGCAAGCATCCGCCCCAGGAGTTCGTCACGCTCGACTATGTCCTGCACGACATGCGTCTGACCAAGTCGCGGGCCGAACTCGAGGTGATGCGTGAATCCGCGCGCATCGCCGGGGGCGCCCATATCCGTGCCATGCAGGCGTGTCGTCCTGGTGGGAGCGAGTTCGGCATCATGGCCGAGATCCTCCATGAGTTCCGCCGCCACAATGCCGACACTTCCTATGAGCCCATCGTGGGGGGCGGCGCCAACTCCTGCATCCTGCACTATCGGGAGAACAACCAGCCGCTGAAGGGCGGGGACCTGCTGCTGATCGATGCCGGCTGCGAATACCAGTTCTACGCCTCGGATATCACCCGTACCTTCCCCGTGAACGGACGGTTCTCACCCGAACAGCGCGCCGTGTACGACATCGTGCTGGCGGCCAACGCGGCCGCCATCCGGACGGTGCGACCGGGCGCCTCATGGAATGATCCGCATGAGGCCGCGGTCCACGTGGTCACGCAGGGACTCGTGAAGCTCGGCCTGCTCAAAGGTTCGGTGGCGAAGCTGACGAAGGAGGGCGCCTATCGGCGCTTCTTCATGCATCGCACCGGCCACTGGCTCGGGATGGACGTGCACGACGTGGGGGACTACAAGCTCGGCGATGAATGGCGGGTGCTCGAGCCGGGCATGGCGCTGACCATCGAACCGGGCATCTACATCCCGGCGGGGCTCAAGGGTGTGCCGCGCCGCTTTGCCAACATCGGTATCCGCATCGAGGACGATGTGGTCGTGACCCGCGATGGTGTCGAAGTACTGACTGCGGGTACGCCCAAGGATCCGGACGCCATCGAGGCATTGATGGCCGCGGCCTAAGGCCGCCGGCGAGGCGCAATTGGAAGAGTTCGATATCGCGATCGTAGGAGGCGGCATGGTCGGCGCCAGCCTCGCTCTCGCCGCGGCCGCCGCCGGCCGTCGGATCGTCCTCATTGAGGGGGTCGCGCCCGACTCCAGCGCCCATCAAAGCTTTGACGAGCGCACCACGGCGCTGGGCAATGCCAGCCGCCGCATCCTGGAGGCCATCGGTGTCTGGCATGGCGTGGCCGAACAATGCGGCGTGATCCGCGCCATCCATGTCTCGGATGCAGGCCGGTTCGCCTTCGCGCACCTGAACGCACGCGAGCAGGGCATCGCGGCATTCGGATTCGTGGTGCCCAATCGGGTACTGGGCGCGGCCCTGTGGCAGCAGATCCGCGACAACGGGCGCATCGCCGTGCGTATGCCGGCGACGGTCGAGTCGGTCAGCAGCGATGCCTCGGGGGTGAGTGTGCGATTGGCGGACCATGACACCGTGCTGCGCGCGCGCCTGGCCGTTGCCGCCGACGGCGCGCATTCGGCCGTACGTCGCGATGCCGGCATTGCCGCAAGCGAGTCGGACTATGGCCAGGCTGCGATCGTGGCCAACGTGGTTACCGATAGGGCACACGATGGCACGGCATTCGAGCGCTTCACTTCCGCCGGTCCGCTGGCGCTCGTCCCTCTGCGCGATGGCAGCTACACGCTGATCTGGGCGCGCAGCCCGCAGGCCGCCGCCGCCAGCCTGGCCGCGGACGCGAGCGAATTTCTGCAGCAGCTGCAGCAGCACTTCGGCTGGCGCGCCGGAAAATTCATTTCCGTCGGTCGTCGCGCCAGCTATCCGTTGAAGCTGACCCGCGCCGATGAGGCCGTCGCGCAGCGCACGGTCCTGATCGGCAATGCCGCGCAGTCGCTGCATCCGGTCGCAGGTCAGGGGTTCAACCTGGCGCTGCGGGACGTGGCGGCGCTGGCCGAACTGGTGGCCGCGGATGGAGATCCGGGGTCCGATGCGCTGCTCGCGGCGTTCGCGAAGGGTCGCGAGCAGGACCGTCGCGGCGTTACCCGCTTCACGGATGGACTCATCCGCATGTTTGGGGACACGCGCGCACCGGTGCGCCTCGCCCGTGATGCGGGGCTGCTGCTGTTCGATCTGCTCCCGCCGGCCAAGAGCGCACTGGCGCGGGTCAGCCTCGGGTTTGGCGGCCGCACGCCGCGACTGGCGCGCGGGCTGCCGCTGCGATGACCGCAGCCTGCGATGTCCTCGTTGTCGGCGGCGGGCCGGTCGGGCTGTGTGCCGGTGCGCTGCTGGCGCGCGCCGCGCGGCACGGCCCGGCCATGCGGGTGGCAGTGCTGCAGTCCGCTGCCGCGCCGGCCGACGGGCGGGTGCTGGCGGTGTCGCGCGCCAGTGAGAGAATTCTCGATGCCGCCGGCGCGTGGTCCGCGATTGTCCCGCAGGCGTGGCCCTACGAACGCATGCGGGTGTGGTACCAGGGCGTGGCGCGGGGAAGCGCCGAAGTCCTGCAGTTTGATGCCGCCGAGGTCGGTGAGCCCAACCTGGGTTACATCATCGAGGCGCAGCGCATCACCAGTGCGCTGCTGGATTCCTTCACCGCAGCCGGCGGCACGGTGATCAATGCAGATGCGCATGATGTGAGCGTGGAGAGCCCCGCGGATGGCCCGGTACGCGTGCGGTCATCGGCCGGGGAACTGAGCGCGCAGCTGATCATCGGCGCGGATGGCGCGCGCTCGGCGGTACGCACCGCTTTCGGGATCGCGACTCGGACCGGCAGCTACGAGCAGACCGCCATCGTGGCGCGTCTCACACCTGAACGCTCGCATCAGAACACGGCCTGGCAGCGTTTCGTGTCGGGCGGCACGCTGGCGCTGCTGCCGCTTGGCGATGGCAGCGTCTCCATCGTCTGGTCGGTGCCTGAGGCGCAGGCTCGCGCCCTGCTTGCCGCCACGAGCGCGGATTTCGAGGCGCAGCTGCTGGAACACAGCGATGCGGTGCTCGGGACCTTGCGCCTGGCCGGTCCGCGCCTTGCCTTTGCGCTGCAGCGACTGACGGCCGATCGCTATATCGGGCCGCGCTGCGCATTGGTCGGAGATGCGGCGCATGTCGTACACCCCCTGGCCGGCCAGGGGGTCAACCTGGGGCTGTTGGACGCGGCGGCGCTGGCGCAGTTATGCGTGCAGGCGCGCGCCTCGGGAGAACATCTGGGTGCACAACGCACGCTGCGTGCCTATGAACGTTGGCGCAAGGGTGAGAATCAGCTGATGGAAATTGCGATCGATGCCTTCAACCGCGTGCTGGCGCAGGGCGTCGGACCGGTCTCCGACCTGGCCCGTCGTGCCCTGGGTCTCGCCAATCGCAGCGTCACGTTGAAGCGTTTCTTCATCGGCCACGCACTCGGCCAGGCCCCGGACCTTACAGCCTGGGGATCTGATCAAGCTTGGCAGCGCAGATGAAGTCGTTCTCGGACAACCCGCCGATGGCGTGGGTGCTGTAGCGGACCCGGCAGATGCTGTAACCGACTTCGAGGTCCGGGTGATGGTCTTCAATGTTGGCCACATGCGCCACGGCATTGACGAAGCTCATGGTGCGATAGAAATCGCGGAAGGTGAATTCGCGCTGCAGGCTGGCCGCTTTGTCATCCAAGGTCCAGGCCGGATCCAGGCGCAACAGCAATTCATCTGCCGCCGCGCGCGTCAGGGCTGCCACGCCGCCCTCGCAGGGCTCGCAGCGACGGTCAGCCAGTTCAGTCATGGAAATGCGTCACAAGGCCTGCTTCGGCGCGAACTTGCGTGCGACGTACTGCTCCACGAGTTCCTGGAATTCCTCGGCGATACGCTCGCCCTTGAGGGTCACGGTCTTCGCGCCGTCCTCGTATACGGGTGCGACCGCCCGCTCCCCGGTGCCCGGCAGACTGATCCCCAAACTGGCGTGCTTGCTTTCGCCGGGACCGTTGACCACGCAGCCCATGACGGCCACGGTCATATCCTCGACACCGTCATATGAGCGGCGCCATTCCGGCATGCGATGGCGGATGTGTGACTGGATGCGCTGGGCGAGTTCCTGGAAGTAGGTGCTGGTCGTACGCCCGCAACCCGGACAGGCGATGACCATCGGGGTGAAGGAGCGCAGACCCATGGTCTGCAGGATTTCCTGGGCGACGATCACCTCATTGGTGCGGTCACCGTTGGGCTCGGGGGTGAGCGACACCCGGATCGTGTCACCGATGCCCTGCTGCAGCAGTACCGACATGCCCGCGGTGGAGGCCACGATGCCCTTGGAGCCCATGCCGGCCTCGGTGAGTCCGAGGTGCAGAGGGAAATCGCAGCGCGCGGCCAGATCCGAGTAGATCGCGATCAGGTCCTGAACGCCGGAGACCTTCGCCGAGAGGATGATGCGCTCCTTCGGCAGACCCACTTCCATGGCGCGCTCGGCGCTGGAGAGCGCGGATGCCACGACCGCCTGGCGCATGACATCGCGCGCATCGAGCGGCTCGGGCCGTGCCGAATTCTCATCCATCATCTTCGTCAGCAGGTCCTGGTCGAGACTGCCCCAGTTGACCCCGATGCGCACCGGCTTCTCATGGCGGCAGGCCATTTCGATCATTTCCGCAAACTGCGGGTCGCGCTTGGTACCGCGACCCACGTTGCCCGGATTGATGCGGTACTTGGCCAGGGCAGTTGCACAGCCCGGGTATTCACGCAGCAGCTTGTGGCCATTGAAATGAAAGTCGCCGATCAGTGGCACACTGACGCCGAGCTGGTCCAGCCGTTCCCGGATCGGGGCGACTGCCGCGGCGGCTTCGGCCGAATTCACCGTCACGCGCACCAGTTCGGAGCCGGCGCGGGCGAGGGACCTGACCTGTTCCACGGTACCGGCGATATCGGCCGTGTCCGTATTGGTCATGGATTGGACGACAATGGGATTGGGGCCGCCGACGCGGATACCCCCAATGGTGGTTACGAGCGATTTGCGACGTGGATGCGACATGAGTGCATTGTACCGCTTAACATGACGGCAAAATAACCGTAGGAAGAGCATGTCCGTCCCGGAAACGCTGCTGCGCGAGAAGCCGAAAGGCCTGACGCGCATCCTCAGGGCCGCCACAGCCAGCTGCAAAGGCCTCCAGGGCGCTTATCGCGGGGAGGCAGCGTTCCGGCAGGAACTGGGTCTGGCGGTCCTGGTCATACCCTTGGGTCTGTGGCTGGGCCGCGGCGGGGTGGAACGGGCGCTGCTGGTCGCGCCCATGCTCCTTATACTCATTGTTGAACTGCTCAACAGCGCCGTGGAGGCCACGGTGGATCGCATCGGCCTGGAGCGGCATGTCCTGGCGGGCCTCGCCAAGGATATTGGTTCGGCCGCAGTATTGATGTCCTTTGTATTGTTGGGGGTGATGTGGCTGCTGGTACTGATCGCTCATTGATGACAACCCTTCGCTTCGCCCTGTCCCTGCCGCTGCTAACCTGCGGGTGGCTGCTGCTGCCGGCAGCGGCGCAAGGCGCCTCCGATCCGGTCAAACCGGACCCGCATGGCGCGCCGACGACCCAGCCTGCGACACTGGCGCAGCAGGCCACCGCGGCGGAGGGCAATCCGGATTGGTCCGGCACCCTCGAGCGCATCGTCAGCAATGTGGTCGCCATCAATATCGATGAGACCCGCGCCTTTGATACTGAATGGAACGCCACCGCGCAGGCTACCGGCTTCGTGGTGGATGCCGAGCGCGGTCTGATCCTCACCAACCGCCATGTCGTGACACCGGGACCGGTGACCGCCGAGGCAACGTTTCTGAACCGCGAGGAAGTGCAGCTGTACCCGGTATACCGCGACCCGGTCCACGATTTCGGCCTGTACCACTACGACCCCTCGAAACTGCACTTCATCAAGCCCAAGGCCCTGCCGCTGTATCCGGAGGGCGCCAAGGTCGGTACCGAAATCCGCGTCATCGGCAACAATGCCGGTGAACAGCTGTCGATTCTCGCCGGCACCCTGGCGCGGCTGGACCGCGATGCGCCCGTATACGGGCTGTACAAATACAACGACTTCAATACCTTTTATCTGCAGGCGGCTTCGGGTACCTCCGGCGGTTCCTCCGGCTCACCGGTGGTCGATATCCGCGGCCGGGTCATCGCCTTGAATGCCGGGGGTGCCAACGGCGCGGCCTCCAGTTTCTATCTGCCGCTGGGGCGTGTACGGCGTGCGCTCGAACTGATCCAGCAGGGCAAGCCGGTCACACGTGGCACGCTGTCCACCGACTTCAGCTACGTGCCTTACGATGAACTCGAGCGGCTGGGACTCGCCGCGGCGACCGAACGCGATGTGCGCGGTGCGTTTCCGGCACTCACCGGCATGCTGGTGGTGAGCAAAGTGCTGCCCGGATCACCCAGCAGCGGCGTGCTGCAGCCCGGTGACATCCTGGTGCGCGTCAACGGCCACTATGTCACGCAGTTCGAGCCCCTGGAGGCGCTGCTGGATGACAATGTCGGCGGTTCGGTCGAACTGACCCTGGAGCGGGGTGGCAAGAGCGTCACCGCGAAGCTGCCCATCACGGATCTGAATGCCATCACGCCCGATTCCTATCTGGAGTTCGGCGACGGGGTACTCAACAACCTCTCGTATGAACTGGCCCGACAGTTCAACGTCCCGGTCAAGGGCGTCTATGTGGCCAATCCCGGCTATGCGCTGGGCGCGGCGGGGATCGCGCGCGGCTCGGTCATCGTCGCGATGAACTCCAAGCCGGTGAACAATCTGGATGATCTGCAGAAAATCCTGGACACGCTGGGCGATGGCGCGCGCGCGACCATGCGTTACTTTTCGCTCGACGATCCGCGCAGCACGCAGCTGCGCTCATTCCGCATGGATCGGCGCTGGTTTTTGTCCGGGCGCTGCCGCCGCGACGACAAGGTGGGGCTGTGGAACTGCGCCGAGCTGAGCTCGGTGGCGTCGGCCCCTCCGCCGGCGCCGGCCTCGACACCTTTGCCGACGTACACCGATCCGCGGCTGAAGAAGCTGACTCCCTCGCTGGTATTCGTCACCTATGACATGCCGTACTCGGTATCCGGCGTCACTGAAACCAGCTTCCATGGCACCGGACTGGTCGTCGATGCGGCACGGGGCCTGGTGGTCGTGGACCGCAATACCGTGCCGGTGTCCGTCGGCAATGTGGAGATCACCTTCGCCGGGACCATCCAGGTGCCCGGCCGCGTGGTGTACGTGAATCCGCTGCACAATCTTTCGGTAGTCGCCTATGACCCCGCGCTCATCGGCACTACGCCGGTCAAGAGTGCGACCCTCGCCCCGGGGGCCCTGCATGAAGGCAATCCGGTGTGGGTGGTCGGCTTGAGTGCCGACGGGCAGCCGCATACGCGCAACACCCAGATTGCGAACGTCAGCCCCCTCGCGCTGCCGCTGTCGCGCTCCATGCGTTTTCGCGATACCAATCTGGATGTCGCCCAGCTGGTGAATCCGCCGACCGACTATGACGGTGTGCTGTCGAATGACACCGGTCAGGTGATCGGGCTGTGGTCCAGCTACGCCGTCGAGAACGGCCGCGATCTGGCACAGGAGAATCGCGGCGTTCCGATCGATGGCGTGGCGACCATGCTCGATCACATTCATTCCGGTACACCGCTGCACAGTCTGGAGACTGAGCTGGTGCCCCTGCAGCTGGCCGATGCGCGCCAGCTCGGGCTGTCGGAGGAGTGGCTGAAGAAACTGGAACTGCACGATGGCAATGAGCGCCAGGCGCTGATGGTCGTGCGCATGGTCGGTGGCTCGAACGCCGCGAGCCTGCTGCAGCAGGGCGACATCCTGCTGGCCATCGACGATCACACGGTCACCCATTTCGCGGAAGTCGAACAGGCGGTCGGCAACGTACCCACCGTCAAGGTCACCGTGTGGCGCGCGAATGCCCTGGTGCAATTGACGGTTGAGACCGCGGCGCTCAATGGCCAGGACATCGACCGGGTGGTGCAATGGGCCGGCGCGACCCTCCAGGCGCCGCAGCGGCCGATCGCGGCCCAGCGCGGTATCGCTCCCGCTGGCGTATACGTCGCCTTTTTTACTTATGGTTCCCCGTCGGCCCGGTATGGCCTGTACCCGGGGCGGCGGATCGTCGAAGTGGACGGGGTGCCGACGCCGGACCTGGATGCCTTTCTCAAAGCTGTCAGCGGTCGGCCGGATCGCTCCTCTTTGCGACTGAAGACTCTGAATTGGAACGACGCCGCCGAAGTCATCACCCTGAAGCTCGATAAGCACTACTTCCCGGCTTATGAGGTCCGGCGCACCACCAACGGCTGGGAACGGCAGCTGCTGGAGTAGTGGCCGCGCAACAGTCGGGGTCCTGGCAAGCCTAAGGCGCGATCTGCACGGGAGAAAGTCTTCCAGGGTCCGACTGCGGTCCTGTCGCGCACAAAGCACGGAGCGGATCCCAAGCCTTGGTAGAATTCCCGCATGGTGAAGGTTGTCCGGGCCAGTCAGGTCGATATTGATGCTGCCGTGCAGGCGTTGCGCGATGGTGATCTTGTCGCGTTTCCGACCGAAACGGTCTATGGGCTGGGCGCCAACGCGCAAAACCCGGCCGCGGTGCGCAAGATCTTTGAGGCCAAGGGCCGCCCCCTGAACCACCCGGTCATCGTGCACCTGGACAGTCCGAAGTTCCTGCACCGCTGGGTCAGTGAAGTGCCGGATGCGGCCTCCCGGCTGGCCGAACGGTTCTGGCCCGGCCCGATGACCCTCGTCATGCCGCGGGCCACCAACGTCCATGACATCGTCACCGGGGGTCAGGACACCGTGGCGATCCGGGTGCCGTCGCATCCGATGGCGCAGCAGCTGCTGACCGCTTTCGGCGGCGGCATTGCCGCGCCCTCCGCCAACCGCTACGGGCGTCTTAGCCCGACCCGCGCCGAACATGTTCGCGATGAACTGGGCGATGTCGTGCGGATGGTGCTCGATGGTGGGGAAAGCCAGATCGGTCTGGAGTCCACCATCGTCGCCTGCGAGGGTGACAAAGTGCGATTGCTGCGGCCCGGCGCGGTCACCGCCGCCCAGCTGCGCGAGGTCGTCCCGGATCTCATTATTGGCGCGGATATGTTCAGCTCCCGGGTGCCCGGGAGCCTGCCGTCGCACTACGCGCCGACCACGCCGATGAGCGTCGTGCCATCCGGGGAAATCGATGCGCAGGCCGCGGCCGCCTCCAGCGGCGGTACCCGGATCGCGGTGCTGGCGCAGCGCCTGCCCCTGAAGTCGCATGCCTATGTGACCTGGGTGAACGCCGGACGCCGCCCCGAGCAGTACGCGCATGACCTGTACGCCAATCTGCGCGCGCTCGATACCGCGGGTTGTCAGCAGATCCTGGTGCAGGACGTGCCCGAGGGTGAGCGCTGGGACGCCGTGCGCGATCGCCTGATGCGGGCTGCGACCCGGGTTACCGAAGGTGATGAGACCGGCGCCAGTGCCGTGCTGCCTTAATAGCGCTCCATTTTCCCCACGAGACTTTCCATGCCGACCCGTTCGCGCGCCACGCGCTTTGTGGACCCTTTTGAACCCGCCCAGATCCGCCGCCTGGTCGCCGAGTTCGGCTCACCGCTGCTCATCATCGACTGCGAGCGGGTCCGTGTGCAGCTGCGCAAGCTTGCAAAAGCGCTGCCGAAGGTGGATCTGCATTATGCATTGAAGCCATTGCCGCATCCGGCCGTGGTCGAGGTCGTGATGCAGGAGGGCGGCTACCTCGACCTGGCGACGACCGGGGAGGTGCAGCTGGTCAAGCGTCTGGGCGCAAGTCCCGAGCGCTGCATCCACACTCATCCCATCAAGCGCGCCCAGGACATCCGCAACGCCATGGAATTCGGCGTGCGCACCTTCGTTGCCGACAACCCCGATGAGCTGCGCAAGTTCTCACGTCTCGGGGAGCGCGCGCGGCTGCTGCTGCGGGTTTCGTTCCGCAGCCCCGGCGCGGTATGCGATCTGTCGCGCAAGTTCGGCTGTGATCCGGAGCATTTCCTCGACCTGGCGCGCCTGGCCGCGAGCCTCGGCGTGGACGTGCAGGGCGCATCCTTTCATGTCGGTTCGCAGGCCGCCGACCCGGCCAAGCATGTGGAGGCCATCGAGGCCTGCGCCAAGCTGATGGCCGCGGCGCGGCGCGAGAAGCTCGGCACGCTCGATACGCTGGATATCGGCGGCGGGTTTCCGATTGATTACGGTGCGCCCGTGCCGGATATCGGGCGCTTCTGTGCCCCGATCCGGCAGCAACTGGCCAAGCTCCCCAAGCGCATCCGTGTCATAGCCGAGCCCGGGCGCTTCATCGCCGGCCCGGCCGCCATCGGCGTGGCGAGCGTCATGGGCCGCGCGCAGCGCGAGGGTCACTGGTGGTACTACCTGGACGACGGACTGTACGGCTCGTACAGCGGGCAGCTGTATGACCATGCGCGTTATCCGGTCGAACCGCTGCGCGAAGGACCCAGCCACCTGCCGTCGGTGCTCGCCGGGCCGACCTGCGACAGCATCGATGTGATCGCCGAGAACCTGATGCTGCCGAAGCTTGAAATCGGGGATCTGATCGTCGGTCGGGCGATGGGCGCCTATACCTGGGCCAGCGCCTCGGAATTCAACTTCTTCCCCAAGTCCACAGTGGTATCCGTGAACATGACTCCCGCTGATCACGGCACGGTGATCCCGGTTTGATCCGCGACGTCGTCTTCGACATCGGGTGGGTGTTCGTCGGCATCCATCCCGAGCCGATGCTCGAGTTTCTGGTGAGCCATGGCGCGCCGCGGATGGATCTGAGTGCCGCGCTCGAACAGGTCGGGCTCGATGAACATGAAACCGGGCGCGTGGATGGCGTGGGGCTGATCGAACGCTTCTGCAGGTTGGCGCCACGGGCCCCGGTGGCCGCGGTGCGCCAGCACTGGCTGGACATCCTGGCCCCGCTCGAGGACATGATGCGGCTGGCACGCCAGGTTGCGACGCAGCATGGCGTGTACCTGCTGTCGAATATCGGTGATCTGCACTGGGATCACCTGGTCGCCCGTTATAGCGTGGATCGCATTGGCCACGGCGCTCTGCCATCCTTCCACGCCGGGGTCATGAAACCGGATGACGCGATCTACGCGCAGGCCGAGCGCAAGTTCGGTCTGAGCCCCGCGGCGACGGTGTTCGTGGATGATCGGGCGCAGAACATCGAGGCGGCGCGCGCACGGGGTTGGCATGGCATCGTGCACCGCAATTTCAACGACACACGCCAGGCGCTGCTGCGGCTGGGCGTGGAGGCAGCGCGATGAAGAGTGAAAAAGCTGAGAACCTGACCGCGATTCACCAGGAGGTGATCGACGCGCGCGAGGGCAAGAATGCCCGCGTCATCGCCCGCCTGTTCTGCGGCTGGGTCGTGTTCGGTGAACGCCAGTTCGTGCGCGGGTATGTGCTGCTGCTTCCCGATCCGGTGGTGCCGACCCTCAATGCGCTCGGGGCCAAGGAGCGTGGCCAGTTCCTGCTCGACATGGCGCGCCTGGGTGATGCATTGCTCAAGGTCACCAATGCGCTGCGCATCAACTACGCCATTCTCGGCAATCTCGAACCGGCACTGCACGCGCACGTGATTCCGCGCTACGCCGAGGAGCCGGAGGCGCTGCGCACCGCGCATCCCTGGGCGCATGACTGGCAGGCGGCGCCGCAGTTCGAACGGGTTGAATACGCCGAATTGAGCGAGGCCCTGCGTCGGGAGCTGACGCGCATGGGTGTGACGAAGCCGATGCGCTACGACCCGGGCGCCAATGCCGCGTGCTGATACTGGATTCGGTCAGTCGCAGCTTCGGCGCCGGTGAGCACCGGCGCTGTGTACTTGAGCGGGTCAGCATCAGCATCGAAGCGGCCAGCGAGACGGTCATCATCGGCCGCAGCGGCTCAGGTAAATCGACACTGCTGAATCTCATCAGCGGCATCGACCATCCGACCTCCGGAACGGTCACCTTCGATGGGCTGGAGTTGAGTGCGATGCGCGAACCTGAGCGCACCCTGTTCCGGCGCCGCCGAATCGGCTTCGTCTACCAGTTCTTCAACCTGCTGCCGACCCTGGATGTGGAGGAGAACGTGCGCCTGGTCCTGGCTCTGGACGGCGTCGGGGCGGTGCAGGCACGGCGGCGCAGCCGCGCGCTCCTGGAGCGCGTGGGATTGGGGGACCGGCTGCACGCGCCCGTGGATGTGCTCTCCGGCGGTGAACAGCAGCGCGTGGCACTCGCGCGTGCCCTGGTCCATGAACCCGCGCTGCTGCTGGCCGATGAGCCCACCGGCAACCTCGATGAAATCACGGCAGCGCAGATTGCGCCGCTGCTGCGCGAGCTGGCGCGTGAGCGCGGTGCGACGGTGGTACTCGTGACCCATGACCGACAGCTCGCCGCCGGCGCCGATCGCTGTGTGACCTTACGCGAGGGCACGCTGCGCTAACCCATATGGGCATGCTGTGGTCGACGAGCTTCCGTCATCTGCTGCACCATCCGGTGCAGTTGTTGCTGGCCCTGCTCGGTCTGGCGCTGGGTGTAGCGACCATCGTCGCGGTGGATGTCGCCACCGGCAGCGCTGCGCGCGCATTTGAACTGTCGCTGGCGGCCGTGCAGGGACCGGCGACCCACGAGCTGGATGGCGGTCCGGCCGGCATCGACGAAGCGCTCTATGTCCATCTCGAGCGCACTTTGCACTATGTGCGCGCCAATCCGGTGGTCGATGGATACGTGACGGTCGGGGAGCAGTCGCTGCAGCTGCTGGGCGTGGATCCCCTGATCGCCGCCACTTTTGCCGCTCAAGGCGGCGGCCCCGGCAACGCCCCCGTCATTGCCGATTCCACGAACGCGCTGTCGCAGTGGCTTGACGGATCCGGCGCGGTGGTGCTGCGGCAGGATCGGGCCCGACAGCTTGGCCTGCGGCCCGGATCAACCTTCAGTGTCGATGCCGGCGGTCACCCGCTGTCTGCTCATTTGCTGGGCGTTGTGGACGATTCTGCCGCGGGTCTTGAATCGGTGATGCTGACGGATCTGTCGACCGCGCAGGAATGGCTGGGATCGGTCGGGCACCTGACGCGGATCGATCTGAATGTACCGCCGGGTGCGGCCGCCGCCGCGGAGTTCGCGCAGCTGACTCGCGAACTGCCCGCGGGTGTCACCGTGGCGGTGGCGACGCGGCGCGCGCGGGCCGGACTCGATATGACGCAGGCATTCACCACGAATCTGCGGGCGCTGGGTCTGCTGGCGCTGCTCGTCGGTCTGTTCCTGGTATACGGCACGATGAGTTTCGCGATCGTGCAGCGGCGACGCAGCCTCGGCATCCTGCGCGCACTCGGGGCCACGCGTGCCCAGCTGCTGCGCGTCATCGCCTTCGAGACCGCCGGGCTGGCGCTGGTGGGCGGCGCGTCGGGCCTGGCTGCCGGCGCACTCATCGGTCGGGAACTGGTCGGCATGGTGTCGCGCACGATCAACGACCTGTACTACGTGGTCGCCGTCAACAGCGTCACGCTGCCGGCGGGAGAGCCGTTGTTGGCGCTCGGCGCGGCGTTCGCCGTGGCGTTGCTGGCGGCGGCCGTGCCGACGCTGGAGGCCGTTCACAGTGCACCCCAATTGGCCCTGCGCGCCTCGGTGCTCGAGGGGCGGGCGCGGCGCGTAACCCTGGGGCTGCTGGGGCTCAGTGCACTGCTGGGGCTCGCATGCCTGGTTTTCGTGGTGGCCACGCAGCGCAGCGTCCTCGCAGGTTTTGCCGCGCTGATGCTGGCCATGCTCAGTGTTGCCGCGGCAACGCCTGCCGTGCTGTACGGATCGGCCCGGACGCTGGCGCGATTGCGGGTGTCCAACTCACCTCCGGTGCGACTGGCCTTGGGCGGCGTTGCCGGCTCCTTGAGCCGCACGGGCGTGGCCGTCGCGGCGCTGGCCATGGCGGTGGCGGCGATGATCGGCATCAGCATCATGGTCGACAGTTTCCGGGAGTCACTGCGCGACTGGTTGGCGCATTCCCTGGCGGCGGATATCTACGTCGCAGCACCGGGGCCGGGCTTTGCGCGGCCCGAGCGTCGCATCGATGCAGCGGTCGCGGCCGACCTGCAGAAGGTGCGCGGCGTGGCCGGCTTCAGTGCGAGCCGGCGCGTCGTGGTCGATTCGGATCACGGGCCGCTGGTACTGGATGCCATGGACATCACGCCGGCCATGCGCGCCGGTATGGATCTGACGGCCGCCGCTACCGATGTATGGCGCGGCTTTGCCGAGGGCGCGGTACTGCTGGCGCAACCTCTGGCCTATCGCCTGAATCTGGATATCGGCGCGACCTTGCAACTGCGCACGGCACAGGGGCCGCGCAGCTTTCGGATCGTCGGCGTATTTCGCGAATACGGCAATGACCGCGGCAGCGTGCGCATCAGTCGCGCCGTCTACCGACGCCTGTGGCAGGACGATTCGGTGAGCAGCCTGGCGATGTACGTCACCCCCGGCACCGATGTGGGGTCCGTGGTGCAGCGCCTGTACGCGGCCGCGGGCGGCAAGCAGGCGCTGCAGGTGGATACACCGGCGCAGGTACGCGTCATTTCCATGAACATCTTTGACCGCACGTTCATCATCACGCGGGTGCTGGACTGGCTGGCCGCCGCGGTCGCGGCCATCGGGCT
Organism: Steroidobacteraceae bacterium; assembly: GCA_036498905.1. GTDB lineage: Bacteria > Pseudomonadota > Gammaproteobacteria > Steroidobacterales > Steroidobacteraceae > DAIDKA01. The sequence goes on from DASYER010000058.1 coordinate 37,507, forward strand.
GTTGAGTGCGCTGCTGGCGTGGCAGCTGGGCCGCACGCGCGAACTGGCACTGCTGCGGGTGCTCGGCATGACGCGTTCGGGTGCGGCCGTGATGATCATGGCGCAGACGTTGTTCATGGGTGCGGTGGCGCTGCTGGCGGCGCTGCCGGCCGGCCTGATCACCGCCGTGCTGCTGGTGCGCGTGATCAACCGCCGTGCATTTGGCTGGCAGATCGACCTGCACCTGCATCCCGCGCAGATCACCAGCGCCATCGCGCTGGCGCTGCTGGCGGCACTGCTGGCCGGCGTGTATCCGGCCTGGCGCACGGCGCATGCGCCGCTGTCCCGGGATCTGCGCGAGGAGTAGCCATGTCGGGGCCATCGAATCGGGTACTGCTGAGCCTGGCGATGGCGCTGCTGGGCTTGAGCGTGGATACCGCCGCCGCGCCGCTGCAGGTCGATCGGTTGAGCGTGCTGCGCGCCGGCGACCAGGCCGGCTTCGCCTTGGCGAATACACCGCGGCAGTTCGGGTTTCCGGCCGACCATGGGCCGCATCCGCAGTTCCGGCACGAATGGTGGTATTTCACCGGGCAGCTGCGCGGTGCCGGCGGGACGTTTGGATTCGAGCTGACGATTTTTCGACTGGCGTTACGGCCGCCGCAGTCCACCAGTCCCGATGCGACGGCCGCTGCGCAGGGCGCACCGGTGTCGGCGTGGCGGGCGCGGCAGGTGTACGCGGCGCACTTCGCCATCACCGATGTGGGTCGGGGCCGATTCTTCAATGCGACACGCTACGCGCGCGATGCCCTGAGTCTGGCGGGGGCGCAGGCACAGCCCTTTGCGTTGCACGTGGCCGACTGGTCCGTGGTCGAAGTGCCCGCTGCGCAATCCGCCGACCTGCCCCTGCATTGGCAGCTGCAGGCGGCGGATGGTGACTACGAGTTGCGGCTGGACCTGCGCGGCGTGCAGCCACCGGTGCTGAACGGCGCTGCAGGCCTCAGTCGCAAGGCCGACGCGCCCGGCGCGGCGAGCTACTACTACTCGATGCCGCGCTTGCAGGCCACCGGCGCTGTGCGCCGCCAGGGAGTGAGCCTGCCGGTGTCCGGTACGGCGTGGCTGGATCGTGAATGGGGCAGTGGGTCACTGGGAGTTGATCAGCAGGGCTGGGACTGGTTCGCGCTCGATCTTTCTGATGGCGGCAGCCTGATGTTCTATGCCCTGCGTGACCGCGACGGCCGGCGCGACCGCCACAGTGCCGGCACCTTCGTCGATGCCGAAGGTCATGCCACGCCGCTGCTCAGTGATGATGTTCAAATCACGGTGCAGCGCCACTGGAGCAGTCCGCGCGGCGGCCAGTACCCGGCACAGTGGGAATTGCAGGTGCCCTCGCAACAACTGCAGCTGAACGTGACGCCGCTGCTCGCCGACCAGGAGTTGTCGACCCAGCCGCGCTACTGGGAAGGTGCGGTGCGGGTTACGGGTGAGCGCCATGGTGCCCCCGTCAGCGCGCAAGGGTATGTGGAGCTGGTGGGCTACGCGCAAAACCACGCAAGTCCGAGCACGCCGACCGCGACGATGCCACCCGCCCACTGAGGCAATCGCCGCCACTGGCGCTGCGCTCGTTCGGCCGCGATGAGCGCACCCAGAATGCCGCCGACGGCGAATCCCAGAAGGTGTGCCATGACGTCCGTGTGCTCACCGGATGTGCCCAGCCATCCCAGCAGGATGACGCCTGCGAACAGCGGGCCGTAGCGTTGCGCCGGACGCTGGGCAATCGTGTGCCGCTCGCGCCACGAATAGGCCGCTAGCAGCCCCAGGGCCGTGAACACCGCCGTCGAGGCGCCGACGGCACGGTGGTCGGCGGCGGCGAGCATCGCTTCGAACCAATTGGCTGCACCCGCACCCAGCACCACCAGGGCCCACGCGGTGCCGGGTCCGAGCAGTCTTCCGGCCAGGTAGCCGAACCAGGCGCCGGCGAGAAGATTGGCCGCGATGTGCGCCGGGTCCAGATGCAAAGTCAACGCGGTCCAGGCGCGCCACCACTGACCCTGTCGAACCAGTCCGGCATCGAGCTCACCGGCCTCGAAGGCATCGATGCGTCCCCAACCGCGGCTGATCGCCAGCGCCACGCCAAGCAGCACCAGTGCATAGGCGCTGCTGCCGATCCAGGCCCCGGCATATTCGGGCCGGGTGCTGCGCGGTGCCGGGGCCGGCGGGCGGCGACTTTCCTGTTGGTAATGCAACAGATGACTGTGCGCGGCCTGCGCGTTCGCCGGGTCCACCCACAGTGAGAACCCTTCGGCCGACTCCGACATCTCGTGCTCGATGCCGACGGCCGTGAGGACGAAGGCGCGTTCTGCGCAGTTCGCCCGGATCGGGGAACGGTAAATCTCTATAGCTTCTGCAAGCATGAGTTGCGCAGTATGGTGGCGTATCACCCCGAATCAATGCTTCAATCGCCTCGAATGCAGGATTTCCGCTGGTTACACTGGGCGCAGCAGTTGCAGGCCGTCGCACAGACGGGTGATGCCTATGCAAACAACGATTATGACCGCCAGCGCTATGATCAGATTCGTAACATTGCGGCCGAGATGATCGCCGCGGGTGCCGGGGCCGAACCTTCCGGCATCGTCGAACTGTTCAAGGGCGAGGGTGGCTATGCGACGCCGCGCATGGACGTTCGTGCCGCGGTGTTTCGTGATGGACGCATCCTCATGGTGCAGGAGCGATCCGACGGCCTGTGGACGCTGCCCGGCGGGTTTGCCGACGTCGGTGACAGCCCGAGCGGCGCGGTCGAACGCGAGGTGCACGAGGAGTCGGGATTCAAAGCCAAGGCGACCAAGCTCGCGGCGCTGTTTGACCGCAACCGCCATCCGCATCCGCCATTTGGATATCACCTATGGAAGGCGTTTTTCCTGTGTGAGCTGCAAGGCGGCGAGGCTCGCCCGAGTATTGAAACCAGCGCCGTCGGATTCTTTGCCGAGAATGAACTACCGCCGCTGTCGCTGGGTCGCATCAGTGTCGGGCAGGTACAACATATGTTCGAACATCAGCGCAATCCGCAGCTGCCTGCATCTTTCGACTGAAACAGCTGTAAAATGCTTCGCACGAAATAACGGGAGTTTGCATAGTGGCTGCCAAAACGAAGACGCGTAAAAAGAACGTCGTCAAGAGAGCGACGCAGAAAATCGGAGCCGATCCGTGGGCCGATGTCGGCGGTGGCAGTCATCTGCACATCGGTCACTTTCTGACCTTTCAGCTGATCCGCCTGGCCAATGCGGCCAAGTCGAACGTGACACGCCGCTATCTGGCGGACTTCGGGCTGAGTGTGCCGGAGTGGCGCCTACTGGCCATGACGATCCGGTTCCAGCCGGTGCGCTTCTCGGAGCTCGTGGCCAACAGCAGCATGGACAAGGGGCAGGCCAGCCGCACCCTGCACGGCATGATCAAGCGCGGCTACATCGCCAGCAAGTCGACGGCGCCGGGATCCCGCAAGGCCGGTGATACCGCGGCCGTACCGGTGATCCTGACCGTGACCCGCAAGGGCCGTTCGCTCTACAAGGCGGTGCTGCCGGTGGCACAGCGCAATCAGGCCCGCCTTCTGCAGAAGCTGACCCGCGATGAGCGGCGCACGCTGTACAGCGTGCTCAGCAAGTTGTTCAGTGTCATCGGCATGCAGGAACGCGGTGACGAATAGCGTCGGCGCTTAGCCGCGCAACCTGCACCCGAGGGTAGCCGACACCATCCCAGGCGCAGTTGCCTGCTGGTGCGGGGCAGGCTTGAGCCTGTCAAAGATCGCATCCTTTTCATCGACTTATGCAGCGCCAGGGTCTCCATGCCGTGTAGGAATTCAGGACACACGGATAGGGCAAATTCCCACTGCCGCCGGCCGATCAAGTGGCCAAAAGTGCCCGGACCTGACTGTGACAGCACTCTTGTGTAGCATCGGGGGTAAGAGCGGTCGAACCGCCACATTAGGGAAGGAGTGCCAGTGAACGCCCTGGAGGAAAGCCTGACTTCATCAGCGGATCGTGCGGGGACTGCGAGCGGCTCGGCGCCCGGGGTGCCGGCTGTCGGAACTGATGCGCCCACGCTTGGGCTTGCCACGTCGGCTGCCGCTCGTGGCGTCGCCAAGCTATTGAAAATGTTCGGAACTCCGCCCTTCGAGTTCGCGCTGTGGAATGGCGAGCGCATTTTGCCGGAGGGCCGCAATCCGATCGCGCGTATTACCATCCGCGACCGCAAGGTGCTGCTCGGGCTGCTCAGCAATCCCGGCATCCGCTTCGGCGATGCCTATAGCGAGGGCCGGGTCGAGATCGAGGGCGATCTGGTGCACTTCATGGAAGAGGTGTACCGCGGCTCGGCGCGGGCCGAGAAGCGCAAATCATTCCTCAACTTTGTCGGTCGGGTGATGCACCGTCCGCGGGTCAGGGTCAACACCCTGGCCGGCTCGAAAGACAACATCCATCACCATTACGACATCGGCAACGATTTCTATTCACTGTGGCTAGGTCGCACCATGGCGTACACCTGCGCCTACTACCCGACCACCGCGACCACGTTGGATGAGGCCCAGGATGCGAAAATGCATCATGTCTGCCGCAAGCTGCGGTTGCGTCCGGGCGAGCGCGTGGTCGAGGCCGGCTTCGGCTGGGGCCGCCTGGCGGTCCACATGGCAAAGCATTACGGGGTGAAGGTCCGTGCCTTCAACATTTCGAAGGAACAGGTGGCCTTCGCCCGCGACTATGCCAAGTCGCAGGGACTGGAATCGCAGATCGAGTACGTCGAGGATGATTACCGCAATATCAGCGGCTCCTTTGATGCCTTTGTATCCGTCGGCATGCTCGAGCATGTCGGGGTCGAGAACTACCGGCAACTGGGCAAGGTCGCGCAGGGTGTCCTGGGCGACAACGGCCGCGGTCTGATCCATACCATTGGACGCAACTACCCGGCGCAGCTGCATCCCTGGATCGAGCAGCGCATTTTCCCGGGCGCCTGCCCGCCGTCGCTGAGCGAGATGACCCAGCTCTTCGAGCCCTGGGACCTGTCGGTGCTGGATGTGGAGAACCTGCGGCTGCACTACGCCCGCACCCTGATGGACTGGTTGGGGCTCTTCGAAGCCAATGTGGATCGGGTGCGCGGCATGTTCGATGAGAAATTCGTGCGCATGTGGCGACTGTATCTGGCCGGCTCCGCCGCAGCCTTCACGACCGGTACGTTGCAGCTGTTCCAGGTGCTGTTCGCGACCTCGCAGAACAACAATGTGCCGATGACCCGTGATCATCTTTACCAACCGCAGGCTTAAGTTCGCGCGTGATTCACAGTGATGTTCTCATTATCGGCGGCGGCCCGGCCGGCTCCTCGGCGGCGCGGCGGCTGCGCCAGGGTGGCGCGGACGTGCTCATCCTCGACAAGGAACTGTTTCCGCGACTCAAGCTGTGCGCGGGGTGGATCACTCCCGATGTGGTGAAGGATCTGGAAATGGATATCGCCGCATATCCATATCGGTTCCTGACCTTCGGTCGAATGCACGCATACCTGCGCGGGGTGCACCTGCCGCTTCCCTGCGTACAGCATTCGATTCGCCGCTTTGAATTCGACGCCTGGCTGCTGGAGCGCTCCGGCGCGCGCAGCGTGCAGCATACGGTGCGCCATATCGAAGCGGATCCGGCGGGCGGCTACCTCATCGATGGCGAGTACCACTGCAAGTACCTGATCGGCGCGGGCGGCACCCGTTGCCCGGTGTATCGGACGTTGTTTCGCGACGCGAATCCGCGCGCCACCGAACTGCAGACCGTGACCCTGGAGCATGAATTCGCCTACGACTGGCGCGACCCGGATTGCCATCTGTGGTTCTTCGACCAGGGCATGCCGGGGTATTCCTGGTACGTACCCAAGGCAAATGGCTACCTGAACGTCGGCATCGGCGGTATGGCCGAGCGCATCAAGCGCAGCGGCGTCGACATCCGCCAGCACTGGAACAATCTCATCGCGAAGCTCGATCGCAAGCTCGCCAAGGGTGCGCACTACGATCCGGTGGGCTACAGCTACTACCTGCGCGGCAATGTGAAGGTCCCCCGCATCGGGGACGCGTTCATCACCGGTGATGCTGCCGGTCTTGCAACCCGCGACATGTGCGAGGGCATCGGACCGGCCATCCGCAGCGGACATCGCGCCGCGGACGCGATACTCAAGGGAGCGCCTTACCGGCTCGAGGATGTCACCGGCGCGAGCCTCGGCGGTGGCATTGCCAGTCGTCTGCTGGACTGGGCCTTCACCCGTGGCGTGGGTTCATCGGCCGCTGCCTGATGGCCTTCCCCTCTGACAAGCCCATCATCTGGGGCGCCGCCGCGGTCGTGGTGGCCGGCGCGATCGCGCTCTTCCTTTATTCGCACCGGCCGAAAGTTGCGGCGATCCCACCGGCTTCGGTCCCCGAGATCGCCAGTGCACCCGCCGCCCTGCCGCCGGTGGTCAGCGCTCCGGAAATCCAACACCCGGTTCCGACGGCCAGCGCCCCGGGCGGTTCGCCGCTGCCGGCGCTGAATGAAAGCGACAAGACCTTCCACGAAGCACTCACCTCCGTTACCGGGGCGCAGGCACTGGAGAAGCTGCTGGTTCCGGACAACATCATTCGCAACATCGTCGTCACAGTGGACAATCTGTCCAAGAAGAAAGTCGCGGTGGAGAAACGGCCCATCAAGCCGACGAGCGGCCAGTTCATGGTCCTGGGCACCGGCGATCAGCTCACCGTCAACCCGGAGAACTATGCCCGATATCGGCCCTTCATGGACGTGGTGAAGTCGATCGATACCCAAAAGCTGGTACAGCTGTATTTCCACTTCTATCCACTGTTCCAGAGCGCGTTCGATGACCTCGGCTACCAGAATGCCTACTTCAATGACGCTGCGATCGCGCAGATCGATCATCTGCTGGCGACACCGGATGTGACCGGACCGGTCGCGCTGGTTCAGCCCAATGTCATGTACCTCTATGCAGACCAGGCGCTCGAAGCCCTCTCCCCGGGGCAGAAGACCCTGATTCGCATGGGGCCGCAGAATGAGGCGCTGATCAAGGCCCGTCTGCGGGAATTGAAGGCGCAGCTGCTGGCACATCCTCCCGAGCACCACTAAGGCATTCCGATGCTCCTGATCGGCTTGCTGGATTCGCCCTATGTGAGACGGGTGGCGATCAGCCTGCAATTGCTGGGTGTTCCGTTCTCGCACCGCCCGGTGTCGGTGTTCCGCGCCTTCGATGAGTTCCATGCCATCAACCCGGTCGTCAAGGCGCCCACGCTGGTGTGCGACGATGGCATGGTTCTGATGGATTCGAGCGTGATTCTCGAGTACGCACAAGCCCACGCCGGCCGTTCCCTGATGCCCCCCGAGCTGTCCGGCCTGCAGGCGGATCTGCGCATCATCGGTCTGGGACTGGCCGCCTGTGACAAGAGCGTGCAGCTGATCTACGAGCGCGCACTGCGGCCGCCGGAGAAGCAGCACGAGCCCTGGCTCGCGCGCGTCTCGAGCCAATTGCGCGCTGCACTGACGGGTCTTGAGGCCGAAATCGCACGCCGGCCGCCGCCTACCGGCCCCGCGCAGATGACGCAGGCCGCCGTCACTTCCGCCATCACCTGGTATTTCGTTCGGCAGATGCTGCCGCAGATCGCATCGCCGGAACAGCATCCGGCGCTCGCTGCGTTTTCGGTCGCGGCCGAAAACCTCGCGCAGTTCAGGGCCGCGCCCCATGGCGATGGCATCTGTGTGCCGGTATGTTAAGTCGTCGCAAGCAGCGATGCGGCCCTGCGTGCACGGCGCCGTGGTGCGCGCCATCGCCTGAACACGGTACAATCTGGTACCTTATCTCGCCGAAAAAAAGTTCAGGGAGGAACTGAATGGCACAGACTAAACGCAGTGGGTCAGGCCGCAAGAGTGTCGTTGCGCTGATTTCCGGAATTCGCGAAAAGGCGGGACTTTCGCAGTCTCAATTTGCAAGTCTGCTCGGCGTGTCCGTCCGCACGCTGCAGGATTGGGAGCAGGGCCGTCGGGCACCCTCCGGCGCGGCCCGCATGCTGTTGCTGGTGGCGGCCAAGCGTCCCAAGACTCTGCTCGAGGTTGCTCGCTAAGCAACGCTCGTTCGCCCGTCCGCACTTGCCTTTTGACGCCCGCGATTCGCGCGGGGACAATACGCGCCCCCTTCACCCGGGGGCGAAGTCATTTTTTTGGAGTTGCGCAAGTGTCGGAAATCAAGCGGCTACACGCCGGTGCGCGATATAGCGAGGGCACGGTTCACGCGGGGACGGTCTACCTTGCGGGACAGGTCGCCGGCGGTACCACCATCGAATCCCAGGCTGCCGAAGTTCTCGCGAGCATCGACAAGCTTCTCGCCGAAGCCGGCAGCAACAAGTCACGCATCCTGATGGCGCAGATTTATCTGGCCGACATGGCCGACTATGCCGGCCTCAACGCGGTGTGGGACAAATGGGTGGGTGCGAGCCCGCCATCACGCGCGACGGTCGAGGCCAAACTCGCCAGGCCCGAATGGAAAGTCGAGATCGTGGTGACCGCGGCGCTCTAGTGCCGTGATGCCGCAGCAGCCGAATCGTTGCCCACTATGCCAGCGGCCCAATCGCTGCGCGGTTGCCGCCGGTGGCACGGGCGAAATACCCTGCTGGTGCATGAAACAAGTCTTGCCGGAGCGGACCAGGCTCGATGCGGCGCTACCGGGCAACGACCGCCAGGCGTGCCTGTGCCAGGCTTGTATGCAGCGCCTCACCGCCGCGGGATAGGTTGCGCAATATGATCATCCAATATCGGGACGATGCCGCACTGAGCGTCGCAGCCGCGATCGATCTGTACAACCGCTCGGGGCTGGGCGCGCGCCGGCCGGTAGGCCGGCCGGACATTTTCGAGGGCATGCTCAGGAACGCCAATCTCACGGTGACGGCCTGGCATGGTGCGCGACTGGTGGGCATCGCACGTTCACTGACGGACTTCACCTACGTCGCGTATCTGGCGGATCTGGCCGTGGACGCGGCGTACCAGAAGGGCGGTATCGGTCGCGCGCTGATCAGCGAGACCCGCGCGCGAGTGCAGCCTGAGTGCAAGATTGTGCTGCTCGCGGCACCGGATGCCAACGAGTACTACCCGAAAGTCGGTTTTGAGCATCACCCGCGTGCATGGGTGCTGACGGGGGAGTCCGGCCAGTCGTAGTCACACGCTGTAGCGGCCGGTAGATAGCGCCGCTTGCGGCACCCACATGCCATGGAAGGTGGCGCGCACCCGGGTGGGCATGCGTACCAGCGCCACCGGGCCGTCCTCGATCCTGCGCGCGTCGAGTATGGCCAGGTCACTGCGCAGCTGTGACAGCCGGTTCACCAGCACCAGCAGATAGCCATCACCTTCAGCGGCGCCCGGATTGCGTGGTACGAAGACCGGTTCCTGCACGCCGCTGTCGGGCCCGGGCGCCCAGGTCGACAGGGCGCCGGTGTCATGGTCGATACGGCCGATCGCACCCATGCCCACGGTTCCGGCAACGGCATCCGGCGGACGGCATATCACATAGCCGTAGCGATAGGCCTTGCCCATCCAGCGATCGTCGATCTTGGGCATTTCACAGGGCGCATTCAGCAGCCGGCGCGTCGACAGCTGTTCGGTGCGCAGATTGAAGTTCATGCGCGTCAGCAGCGGTGGGGCCGGTTTGAATGGCGTGCCGTCGCGGCTCGGGAAGAAATCAAAGCAGTTGCCGTCATACAGACACAGATCCAGGTGCACGCTGTCACCGTCGGTGACCGCATTCATCATGTGCCCGGCACTGACGGTCGGGCCCTCGAACCAGCGCACCTCATCCGCCCGGCCGCGGCGCGGCACGATGGCATAGAAACTCTTCTGGTCCGGGTGCCACTGGTAGTAGGGTCCGCCGGCTTTGATGACGTTAAGGTCCGTGATCAGCGGAAAGAACGGCACGATGATGTGCGAGTCGGTGACGGCGAAGTCGTGAACCATGCCCGCATAGGGCATACGCAGCGGTGTCTCATGCACGATGCGGCCGTCCGCATCGGCAATGTAGATCACGAAATCCAGCGTGGCATCGCCCTGTGCCTGGTAGGAGAAGGCGATGAGTTCGTTGCGATGCAAATCGAGCTTCGGGTGCGCGGTCAGGCTGACCGAGCGCAACTGGCCGCCGAAATCGAATTCACCGCGGGTCGCGAGCGTGTCCGGATCCACCTCGATCGGCCGTGAATCCTCCTTCAGCACCAGCAGTCGCCGCCCATGCCACACGATATTGGTATTGGCCGTGCCGTTGCTCTTGCCCGCGACGGCCGGATCGTTCGTATAGCGGTTGCGATAACGGCCGAACAGAGAACGGCGCGCGGCCTCCTGCAGCAAGAAGCGCTCATTGCGCACCCAGCGGTTGCGGTAGTCCACGCGTCCGTCGCCGATGCGGAACATATGCGCCATGCCTTCGCCATCGATGAAGGTCTCGTGGGGCGAGCGTGACGGGTACTGCCGGTCCGGGCCGCAGCGGTACAGCGTGCCTGACAGCGCGGCCGGGATCTCGCCCTGGACCACCTCCAGGTCGCGCACGTCCGATTCGGCGCGATGCGGTGCACCCCAGCCCTGGTACAGCGGTATATCGGGAAATCGCACGACTTCGGGCATGATGGACCCCTACGCATGCTGCGCGGATGCGATTCTGGTGGGCAAACGCGCGGGGCGTCAACCAGGGAGACGACCCATGATCGAGCCGAACACGGAGCTCAATGAACCGGGGCTGACGAAGGCCCTGGCGGATCTGCATTCCGTCCTGATTCCGGCGGAAAGCGTCGAGGCCTGGGCGACTCAGCGACGAGTGTACGCCCTGTCCCACCGCCGCACGATCGTGGCGGCGACCAGCGGGCGGCTGATCTGGCTGGTACGCCGGCTGGTCAGTGGTTTTGACGTGGTGAACCTGCGTTGGCAGGACCTCTCCGAGGTCAACCTGCGGGTGGGGGTCTTTGCCGCCGAACTGGTGATCCGCGCCGATCCGGCGACTGATCTGGCCATCAATACCCAGCCGGGCACGCGGCTGATCACCATCGCCGGCCTGCGCAAGGAGCAGGCGCAGGCCGTATACCGGATCTGTCAGGCCCAGGACCAGGCATGGCGCGAAAAGCGCCGTATCCGCGAACTGGAGGAACTGCGCGCCCGCTCCGGCGGCGTCCAGATAAATCCGGGCGCGCCGGCGGTCGGCGCATCGAGTGACTCCGTGCGCCGCCTGCAGGAGGCCAAGCAAATGCTCGACGCGCGGCTGATCAGCGACTCGGAGTACGAGTCGCTCAAGGCGCGAATTCTGGCCGGGGGCTGATGGGTGTATCTTCGCAGCCTCGCGTAAGGGGCAAAAACGGAGCTGATTGATGAACATGCGCAAAATTGCCGTCGAGGAAGCCTTCTCCATCCCTGAAGTGGCCGAGGGGCTCAAACAGGTGGCCCGGGCCCCCGGTGAGAGCTCGGACCTGCCGTTGATGCGCGGGGTCTACGACAGCCAGGGCGGATACGGCAGCATGAAATTCCTGGACGGACTGCTGGATCTGGAGGACCGCCGCCTCAAGGACATGGACGCAAACGGCGTTGACATGCAGCTGCTGTCGCTCACGGCCCCCGGCGTGCAGATGTTTGAGGCCGACATGGCCTGCGACCTGGCCACCCTGGCCAATGACCGCCTCGCGGCCGTCATCGCCCGGCATCCGACCCGGTTCGCGGGTCTGGCGGCCTTCGCGCCCCAGGCGCCGCGCCGCGCGGTGCGCGAAATGGAGCGCGCCATCCGCGACCTGAAGCTCAATGGCTTCATTCTCAACTCGCACACCAACAGCGAGTACCTCGATGACCCGAAGTACTGGCCGATCCTCGAAGCTGCCGAAGCCCTCGACCGGTGCATCTACATCCATCCGCGCGGTCCTGCCGACGGCCTGAAGGGCCCGATGATTCATTATGGAATGGACTCGGCGATGTGGGCCTATGGCGTCGAAATGGGCACGCACGTCGTGCGCATGATGGCCTCGGGTCTGTTTGACAGATTTCCGAAGCTGAAGATCTGCATCGGGCACATGGGTGAGGCGGTGCACTTCTGGATCTGGCGCATCACCTTCATGAACAGCCGCTCGCAGGTCATCGGCCGTGCCCCCAAGACCAGCCTGACCATGGCCGAATACTTTCAGCGCAATTTCGTGATCACCACCTCCGGCGTGGAAGATCCGCTGGCGCTGGAGTATTCAATCAAGAAACTGGGAATAGACAATGTCATGTGGGCGATCGACTACCCCTACCAGCCCTCCGCCCCGGCCGTGGCCTTCATGGATGCGGTGGAACTGAACCCGCAGGACAAGGCGAAGTTGTATCACCGCAATGCCGAGCGGGTGTTCCACATCAAGCCGCTATAATGACGCGCCCGTGCCCCGCGCGGGCATCCGACAATAAGCACACAGGTATTCAATGAGCGCACGAATCATAGACGGCAAGGCGATTGCTGCAAAAATCAAAGAAGAACAGAAGCAGCGCATCCTGCGCCTGCAGCAGCAGCACGGCGTGCGGCCGGGCCTGGCTGTCATCCTAGTCGGCAATGATCCGGCCTCGCAGGTCTATGTCCGCAACAAAGTGGCGGCCTGCAAGCTGGTGGGCATCCACTCGGAGCTGGTCGAAATGCCTGCCAGCGCAACCCAGGATCAACTGCTCAGCCGTATCGATGCGCTCAATACCGACCCGAGCATCCACGGCATCCTGGTGCAGCTGCCGCTGCCACCGCAGATCGAAGTGCACAGCGTGCTGGAGCGCATCGACTTCCACAAGGATGTCGACGGCTTCCACCTCTACAACGTCGGCGGCCTGGTCACCGGCAACACGGTGTTTCCGCCGTGCACGCCGTACGGTGTGCAGAAGATCCTCGAACACGAGAACATTCCGGTCGAAGGCCGCAATGTCGTCGTCGTCGGCGCCAGCAACATCGTCGGTAAACCGATGGCGCTGATGCTCATGCAGCAGGAAGCCACGGTATGCATCTGCCACAAGAAAACCCGTGATCTGGGCATGTTCACCATGCTCGCCGACATCCTGGTCGTGGCGGCCGGCGTGCCGGGCCTGATCGTTCCGCAGATGGTGCGTACCGGCGCGGTGGTGATCGATGTCGGCATCAATCGCCTGCCCGATGGCCGTATCGTCGGGGATGTGGAATTTGAAGGCGTGCGCGAGAAAGCTTCGGCCATCACACCGGTGCCGGGCGGCGTCGGACCGATGACCATCGCCATGCTGCTGTACAACACCGTGCAGTCGGCGGAGCGCTCCGTCTCCTGAGGCAACACGACGCCCCGGAACTGATCGTGCACGGTGCGCCGGCCTTCAGGCGCATGAGCGTCGCGCTGCTGCTTGCGGGCTTTTCGACCTTCGCGCTGATGTACGACGTGCAGTCGATCCTGCCGCTGTTCAGCGCGCAGTTCGGCGTCAGCGCGGCCACCGCAAGCCTTGCTGTGTCCCTCACGACCGGCACCATGGCGCTGGTGTTCATTCCGGCGGCCGTATTGTCGGATCGGATCGGGCGACGCTCGATCATGATCTTCTCGCTGGTCGCTTCGGCTGCGCTGACCTTGGTATCGGCCCTGCTACCGGGCTGGAACGAATTGCTCGTCATGCGCGCGGCCATCGGCCTTGCTCTGGCCGGATTGCCCAGTGTCGCGATGGCCTATGTTTCCGAAGAGGTCCACGCGAACTCGATCGGCTTCGCGATGGGCCTTTACATCGCCGCCTCCGCTGTCGGTGGAATGGCCGGACGGCTCGGCATGGCGCTGCTGTCGCAGTACATCGGCTGGCGCGAAGCGATCGGACTGATGGGCGGGGCGGGACTGGTCGCAGGACTGGCCTTCGCAGTGATTGCTCCACACTCACGAGCCTTCGCTGCCACGCACCATGATCTTCGCTCCTTGCTGAGCGTGATGCGCGGCCTGCTCGCCGATAAGGTGCTGCCGCTGCTGTATATCGAAGGCTTCCTGCTGATGGGAGTCTTCGTGACCATTTACAACTACGTCAGCTTCCGGCTCGAAGCCGCGCCCTACAACCTGAGTCAGGCGGCCGTGGGATCCGTGTTTCTGGTGTACCTGCTCGGCGCATTCAGCTCGGCCTGGATCGGCGGGCTCGCCAGCCGCCTCGGACCGCAGCGTGTCCTGTGGATGCCGATCGCGGTTCTGGCCGCGGGGATCGCACTCACGGCGGCGCGCCCGCTCGTGGTCGTCCTGTGCGGAATCGCCATCATCACCGGTGCTTTCTTCGCGGCTCACTCCACCGCCTCCGGATGGGTGGGCCGGCGTGCCACCCGTAGCCGGGCCCAGGCCGCGGCGCTGTACCTTCTGTTTTATTACCTGGGGTCCAGCGTGCTCGGGTCAGCCGGCGGCATTGCCTGGAATCTGGCGGCTTGGGCCGGTGTTGCAGGCTTCGCGCTGCTTCTGACCCTGGTCGCGCTCACGATCGCCATCCGACTTCTTGGCCGCGCACCCTAAGGCGTGCGGGCAGGTATCATTGCGCGTATGGCAGTCCGAAATGTGCTGAAAATGGGGCATCCGCTGCTGCGGCAGGTGGCGGCGCCCGTGGAAGTGTTCGATGTGGCGCAGATGCAGCCGCTGCTCGCCGACATGGAAGACACCATGCGCGCGCTGAGCGGCGCGGGCATCGCGGCGCCGCAGATCGGCGAGAGTGTGCGGGTCGTGATCTTCGAGATGCGGGAAAACCCGCGCTATCCGCACGTGGCGCCGATCCCCTTCACCGTGCTCATCAACCCCGTGCTCGAGCCCCTGGATCAGGAAATGGAAGACGGTTGGGAGGGCTGTCTGTCCGTGCCGGGTCTGCGCGGTGTGGTCCCGCGCTACCGGCGCTTGCACTACAGCGGTCTGGACGCCCAGGGGCAGCCATTTGAGCGCACGGTGGAGGGCTTTCATGCGCGCGTCGTGCAGCATGAGGTCGACCATCTGGACGGCATCCTCTTTCCGCAGCGGATCCGGGACATGACCCGCTTTGGATTCGAAGATGCACTGGTGGGCCAGATGGTACCCACTCCGGACTGAGGGTTCGCTAGCCCAGATTGTGGAAGACGCTGTGAACGTCGTCTTCCTGCTCGAGCTTGTCGACCAGCGCGAGCACTTCGGTGGCCTCGCTTTCCGGCAGTTCGATGGGCACCGTCGGCAGATACTCGTGTTCGGCTGAAATCGGCGACAGACGACGCGCCTCCAGGGCCTCCTGGAGTTTGCCGAAATCGGCGAAGGCACAGCGGATCAGCAGCTGCGGCTCGCCCTTCTCACCGGCGCTGTCGCCCATCTCCTCCAGGCCGTGATCCATGAGGTACAGCTCCAGATCGTCATGATCGATGCCGGTCGGATCCAGGCGGAATACACCCATTTTCTTGAACTGGAAACTGACGCTGCCGCTGGTGGCCAGGTTGCCGCCATTCTTGGTGACGAGATTGCGCACCGTGGCGACAGTGCGCACCGGATTGTCGGTCGCCGTCTCGATCAGCATCGCGACACCGTGCGGCGCATAGGCCTCGTACAGCACCTGTACGTAGTCGGCCGCGTCACGTCCGGAGGCGCGCTTGATCGCCGATTCGATCTTGTCCTTCGGCATGTTCACGGCGCGGGCATTCTGGATCGCGCGACGCAGACTCGGATTGGCCGCCGCATCGGGGCCGCCGGCCTTGGCCGACATGGTGATGTCCTTGCCGATGCGCGCGAACTGCTTGGCCATGCGGTTCCAGCGCGCGAACATCGTGGCTTTACGGACTTCGAAGATGCGACCCATGTGACTGTCCCGGTGAATGCGGCCGGATGTAAAAACCCCCGCTTGCGGCGGGGGTGTTGGAGATGCTTTTATTTAAAAGAGGCGCAGCTCAGGCCAGTTCGGCATGCAGGATGCGCAATCGGCGGCGCTGGATCTTCAGGCGCTCCTCGATTTCGCGCAGCTTGCTCTGGAAGCTCGCGTGTTCCCAATGCTCGATCACCGCGCGCTTCTTCTCTTCCAGCCACTGTTCCTTGACGCGGGTCCAGTCGGCAACCGCGGTGGCCAGGGCGTCGTATTCCTGAGCGATCTTGTTGCGCAGCTGTTCGATATGCGTCGGCGGACGATGCGTCTGCGGCATTTTGGCCAGCAGCTGCTGGGCGCGACTCAGCTGCATCGCCAGCAAAGCGCGCTGGATCTGGAAGGCCGGAGTGCGCTTCAGGCGCCGCGCGAGCCCGACGAACTGGCACGAGGCAATCAGCCATTTGGTCGGGTCCCACTGCCACCAGCGCACACCGTTGCGGTAGTCATGCGCGAAGATGTGGTGAAAGTTGTGGTAGCCCTCACCGAAGGTCACCAGCGCCAGCACCGCGTTGTCGCGGGCCGTGTTTTCCTCGGTGTAGGGGCGCGAGCCCCACATGTGAGCCAGGGAATTGATGAAGAACGTGAAGTGATGGCTCAGGACCAGACGCGCGACGCCGGCCAGCAGCACGGCACCCACGATGTCACCGAATGCCCAACCCACCAGGATCGGCAGGCCGAAATTGGCGCCGATCGCGAATACGGCGTAATAGCGATGCTGAAAGGCCAGCATCTTGTCGCGCTTCAGATCCGCGATGTTCGAGAAGTCCACAAGTCCGCTCGGGTAATCGCGCAGCATCCAGCCGATGTGCGAGAACCAGAAGCCGCGACCCGCGGAGTAGGGGTCCTTTTCGTTGTCGTCCACATGCAGGTGGTGGCGACGATGGCCACTGCACCACACGAACGCGCTGTTCTGCAGCGCCATCGTGCCGAACACCAGATATAACGCCCGCAGCAGGAAGTGAGCCTCATACGCCTTGTGCGCCCACAGCCGGTGATAGCCTGCAGTGATCGACATTTCATTGGCGATGAGAAAGAACACCGCGAAAGCCCAGATGCCCGGCGAATAACCGTGCACGATGCCGTACCAGGGCACCGCGATCAGCGTGATGAGCCCCGTCAGCGTGAAGATCGCCACGTTAAGTGCAATCAGCGGTGGCTTATCGTTCCGGACGGTGTCAAGCGTAGACATGCTCTTTTTGGGCTCCAAAAGGGCGGGGATTTAACGCCGGCACATTACCATGATCGGGCCGCTCATGTAGGTTCGACGGGACGATCTGTGCGGCAGGTTTCATCTCCTGCGGCGTAGATTAAGGCTGCTCGCGCACTCACAGTCACCGACTATGTTGAAGCTGCCATGCCGTTGAAGGTGGTGTCCTCGCTGAACGATAATGGGGGTTGATCCGATGAAATCAAATTGGGCTCCCGGACGCGTTCCGCGTCTCCTGGCTCCGGTTTTACATAAGGCAGCCCGCTCTCCATGCGTGTTCCGTTATTGCTTGGCTTGGTGGCGTGTGCGCTGATGGCTTCCTGTGCCCGACATTCGACCGAAACGCTCGCCCATGGGCGTTTCTCCTCCGTGGCGATATATCACCCCAATGGAAACGTGCGGGAAGTCGTCCTGTTGCTCTCCGGGGATGGGGGATGGCAGCAAGATACCGACCAGATGGCAAGAGTTCTCCAGGGGCACGGTGCCCTGGTGCTCGGGATCGACGAGCCGGCACTGCTGGAAAGCTTCACTCGCGAGAAGGGCCAATGCTTCTTCCCGGACGGGGACCTGGAGAATCTCAGTCACTACGTCCAGGCGTATTACCGGCTGCCGACCTACATCACCCCGGTGCTCGGCGGCTACTCCGCCGGCGCAACCTTGGCCTATGCCACGGCCGCACAGGCCCCTGTGGGAATCTTTGCCGGAATACTCACCCTGGGGTTTACCCCGGATTACGAGACCCCCACGCCATTCTGCAAAGGTGCCGGACAGCACTTTGTCGTCCGCGCGGATGGCAAGGGCCTGAAATTGTTGCCTGATCCGAAGCTCGCGCTGCGCTGGGTCGACGTGCATGGTGCGCAGGACAGCGTGTGCCCGGCGCCGCAGGCCGCGGCGTTCATCGCCAAGATCCCGCATGCGCAGATTTCGCTTATCCCGGGCGTGGAACATGACTTTGCCGATCCGCACCAGTGGAGCGCCCGGCTGCGGGCCGGGCTCGATGCCGTGACGGCCGGCACGCGCGCCGCGCAGCCGGTCGCACCATTGACCTTGAAGGACCTGCCGCTGATCGAAGTGCCGCACACGGGTGCCGGCAACGATGACCTGTTTGCCGTGCTGCTCTCCGGGGACGGCGGCTGGGCCGGCATCGACAAGGACGTGGCCCACTCTCTGGCCGAACAGGGCATTCCGGTGGTGGGCTGGGATTCCCTGCGCTACTTCTGGACCGCGCGCACGCCCGAGGGCCTATCACGTGATCTGGACCGGACCCTCGATTACTACGCGGCGACCTGGGGTCGCCCGCATGCGCTGCTGATCGGTTACTCGCAGGGCGCCGATGTTCTGCCCTTTGCGGTCAACCGCCTCCCCGCCGCGGCGCGCAACCGGATACTCACGACGACGCTTTTGGGTCTCGGGCGCAACGCCGCCTTCGAGTTCCATTTATCCAACTGGGTCGGACCGGCCACCGGGCTGCCGATTCTGCCCGAGTACCAGAAGATGTCGCGCGCCAAGACCCTGTGCGTCTTCGGCACCGGCGACAAGGATTCCCTGTGTGCGGATTTTCCGGCCGGCACTCCCGGAACGGTCGAACTGTCCGGTGGCCATCACTTTGATGGTGACTACGACGGTCTCGCACGCATGGCGCTTACGTTCGCGGGCCGTGCACCTACCAGTCCTCAACTCATTCCTGCAGGGGAAGCTCCATGATCAGCGTCAATGTCCTGTACCGCAATTCCGACTCCATCAAGTTCAACATGAACTACTACCTGGATACGCATATCCCACTGATCGGCAAGCTGCTGGGGTCCGCGCTCAAGGGCGTGCTCGTGCAGCAGGGAATCTCCGGCGGTGCCCCCGGGTCGCCTCCCGAGTTCGCCGTGATCACGGTGCTGCGTTTTGATTCCCTGGACTCCTTCCACGCGGCCTTCATACCGCACGCGCCGACCGTGATGGCCGACGTCGTGAATTTCTCAAACGTCGAGCCCACCATTCAGTTCAGCGACGTGCGTCTGGGCTGAAGACTCGCATGAGCGCTCTGGAGGGTTTGCATCCGGCGGTCGCCGCGTGGTTTCGGGCCAAATTTTCCGCCCCGACACCTGCGCAGGAGCAGGCTTGGCCCGCGATCCAGGCCGGTCGCAATGTATTGGTCGCCGCACCGACCGGTTCCGGCAAGACCCTCAGTGCCTTTCTGGCCGCACTCGATGAACTGGTGCGTGAAGGCCAGGCCGGGACATTGCCGGACGAGACCCGCATCGTCTACGTGTCACCGCTCAAAGCACTGTCCAATGACATCGAGAGCAATCTGGCGGCCCCGCTGGCCGGCATCCGGGCGCAGCTGATCCGTCGCGGCCTGCCCGATGTCGATATCCGCACGGTCGTGCGCACCGGCGATACGCCACAGGCCGAGCGCGCGCGCATGCGCCGTCAGGCCCCGCACATCGTGGTCACGACGCCCGAATCGCTGTACATCCTGCTCGGGTCCAAATCCGGCCGCGAAATGCTGCGCACCACGCGCACCGTGATCGTCGACGAAATCCACGCACTCGCCGGCAACAAGCGCGGCGCGCACCTGGCGCTGTCGCTGGAGCGCCTCGCGGCCCTGTGCGGCAAGCTCACGCGCATCGGCCTGTCTGCAACCCAGAAGCCGATCGAGGCGGTGGCCCGCTTCCTCACCGGAAGCGCGTCCATCGAGACGCATCCGGACTGCGTCGTGATCGATGCCGGACACGCCCGTTCGCGGGATCTGCAGCTGGAGCTGACCGGGGTGCCGCTGGAGGCGGTGATGTCCGGGGATGCCTGGACCTTGGTCTATGACCGGCTCGCGGCACTCGCCGCGGAACATCGCACGACGCTCATTTTCGTGAACACCCGCAAGATGACCGAGCGGCTGGCGCGGCAGCTGTCGATGCGCCTCGGAAACGAATTCGTCATGGCGCATCACGGCAGCATGGCGCGCGAGAAGCGCCACCTGGCAGAACAGCGACTGCGCGCCGGTGAACTGAAGGTGCTGGTTGCGACCGCCTCGCTCGAACTGGGTATCGACATCGGCGATGTCGACCTGGTGTGTCAGATCGCCTCGCCGCGCTCGATCAATGCATTCCTGCAGCGCGTGGGCCGCTCGGGACATGCCGTGGGCGGAGTGTCCAAGGGCCGGTTGTTTCCGGTGTCTCGCGATGACCTGGTCGAATGCACGGCTTTGCTGCTGGCCGTGCGCGCCGGACAGCTCGATGTGCTGCATGTGCCGGACGGGACGCTCGATGTGCTGGCCCAGCAGATCGCGGCCGAGGTCGCCTGTCGCGAATATGAGGAAGATGAACTGTATGAGCTGATGCGCCGCGCTGTGCCGTTCGCCGGCCTGTCGCGCGCAGACTTTTCCGCCGTGGTGCGCATGCTCGGTGAGGGCTTCAGCACCCGGCGCGGCCGCCGCGGTGCGCTGATTCATCATGATGCCGTCAATCACAAACTGCGCGCGCGGCGCGGGACGCGCCTCACTGCCCTGACCAGTGGCGGCGCCATTCCCGACACCGCCGACTACAAGGTGATGCTGGAGCCCGAAGCGCTCATCGTCGGCACCGTCAATGAGGACTTCGCCGTCGAGAGCAATGCGGGAGACATCTTCCAGCTCGGCAATGCATCGTATCGCGTGCTGCGTGTGGAGCGCGGCGCCATCCGGGTCGAGGATGCGAAGGGTCAACCGCCGACCATTCCCTTCTGGCTGGGCGAGGCACCGGGGCGCACCTGGGAACTGTCCGCGGCGGTGTCGCAACTGCGCGAAGGCGTGGCCGCGCGGCTTGGCGGTGATGCGCAGGCGTGGGTAATGCAGAGCACCGGCATCGGCGCTGCCGCCGCCGTTCAGCTGATTGAATATCTGGCGGCCGCCCACGGCGCGCTCGGCTGTCTGCCGACCCTGAACACCGTGGTGCTCGAGCGCTTCTTCGATGAGGCCGGCGGCATGCAGCTGCTGCTGCACGCACCCTTCGGCGCGCGGATCAATCGGGCCTGGGGCCTCGCCCTGCGCAAGCGTTTCTGCCGGCAGTTCAATTTTGAACTGCAGGCGGCGGCGACCGAGGATGCGCTGATCCTGTCGCTGACCACTGCGCATAGTTTCGAGCTGGCGGAAGTGGCGCACTATCTGCATTCGAATTCCGCCCTGCACGTCCTGACGCAGGCATTGTGCGCAGCGCCGATGTTCGCGACCCGCTGGCGCTGGGCCGCGGCGATCGCACTGGCGTTGCCGCGGTTTCGTGGCGGGCGCAAGGTACCGCCGCCCATCGCACGCATGAACGCGGAGGATCTGCTGGCCTCGGTGTTTCCGGATCAGGTCGCATGCGCGGAAAATCTCCCCGGCGAAATCGAGATTCCCGATCACCCGCTGGTCAAACAGACCATAGCCGATTGTCTGTACGAGGCGATGGATGCTGAAGGCTGGCTGAAGATCCTGCGACGGCTGGAGGCGGGCTCGCTGCGGATGGTCGCACGCGATCTCACCGAGCCCTCACCCCTGGCGCTGGAGGTGCTCTCGGCGCGGCCGTATGCCTTCCTGGACGATGCGCCGCTCGAGGAACGGCGCACCCAGGCGGTGATGAGCCGGCGTTGGCTGGACCCGCACAGTGCGGCCGACATCGGTCGACTGGATCCGCAGGCCATCGAGAAGGTACGCGAGGAGGCCTGGCCGGACGCACAAAGTGCGGATGAACTGCACGATGCGCTGACCTGGATGGGCTACCTCACCGTCGCCGAGGTGGCCGCCAACCCGACCTGGAGCGCGCTGATCGGAGTGCTGGTCGCCGAATCCAGGGCCGTGCTGTGGCCCGATCCCACGAAGCCGCTGTGGATTGCGAGCGATCGGCGCGCGCAGTTCGACACTGCATTTGGACCTGAGGGTACGCAGCAACTGGCGGTCATCGTCCACGGCCGTCTGGAGGGTCTGGGCCCGGTGACTGCCGCGGCATTGGCATCAACGCTGCCGCGGGTAGGGCAGGGCGAAGTTGAAGCGGCTTTGATGCAGCTGCAGTCACAGGGCGTGGTCATGCGCGGTCGCTTCAGCGCGGGTGTCGGGGTCGATGAATGGTGCGAGCGGCGTTTGCTGGCGCGCATTCACCGCTACACCGTGCGCAGCCTGCGTGCCGAAATCGAACCGGTGGCCGCGCGTGATTTCATGCGCTTCCTGTTTGAGTGGCAGCGGGTGACGCCGACCGCGCGTATGCAGGGCCCGGAGTCGATGGTGGCGGTGCTGGACCAGCTCGAGGGTACCGAGATTGCGGCCGCAGCCTGGGAGAGTGATGTGCTGCCGGCGCGCATCAATGGCTATGAGCCGGGCTGGCTGGATGAACAGTGCCTGGCGGGGCGCTATGTCTGGGCACGTATCGGTGCACCGGCGAAGTCCGCTGATGCCGTGCGCAGCGTGGCACCGGTGCGCTCGACACCGATAGCGCTGCTCGCGCGTCGCAACCAGAAATTCTGGACCCCGCTGTCAGTCGAATCGGCCCCGCAGAACCTCAGCTCCGGGGCCGCGGCCGTGGCCGCCGTTCTGGGCAGCCAGGGGGCGAGCTTTTTTGATGAACTTGCGGACGCGACGCGGCTGCTGCCGGTGCAGATCGAGGAGGCGCTCGCCGAACTGGTGGCGTTGGGGATGGCCAACTCCGACAGCTTCGCCGGCCTGCGCGCCTTGCTGCTGCCGGCGGACCGGCGCCGCGGCGCCCTCGCGCGCGGCCGCCGCCGCGTCTCGCTGTTCGGCATGGCCGACTCGGGACGCTGGTCGGTGGTGCGCCGCGGGCCCGCCGAAGCGCGCGAGCTGGTCATCGAGCAGGTCGTCCGCGCGCTGCTCAAACGTTGGGGCGTGGTGTGCTGGCAGCTGTCGCGGGTCGAGGCGGACTGGCTGCCGCCCTGGCGCGACCTCATCGCCTGCCTGCGGCGGCTTGAAGCGCGCGGCGAGATTCGCGGCGGGCGCTTCATCGCCGGGTTGTCCGGTGAGCAGTTCGCGGTGCCGGAGGCGGTGGGAAGCCTGCGCGAGATCCGTCGCAAATCCTTCACCGACCAGGATGTAGCCTTGTCGGCCGTCGACCCGCTCAACCTGACCGGATATCTGACAGCGGGTCCGCGCGTGCCAGCGTTAACTAGCAATCGAGTGCTGTATCGTGATGGCCTGCCGGTGGCGACCCTGATTTCCGGTGAAGTCCGGTTCCTGGTTGAGATGGATGAGGCGCGCCGCTGGCAATCCCAGAACGCCCTGATCCGGCGCCCGGTGGCGACGGCGGTCGAGCCTGACGTGTCGTCCGTCTAGCTGGGTGCGTCGCGGCGTGTGCGCCGCGCCGTAACATATACTTGCCTTTTTATGGGGTTAGATCCGAGTGCAGGTGCGTCATTGGATAGTCGGCGGGGTCGCAGTCTTGGCGATCGTGGGCGCCTATGTACTGGGTGACTTCGCGCACAATCCGCCTGCGCCCGAAATCATCGCGCGGCGGCAGAGCGGCGAACTGTCGCCCGTGCCCGAGCCGGCCGTGGCCCGGACCGAGCGAAATTCGGGTGCGACCAGCGCGCCGCCGGCAACCAGCGCTGCGGCACCGAGCCTGAGCCAGGCTGCAAGCCCCACCGCCGCACCGCCCTCGACCGCAGCTCCTGCCGGATTTGGCTTTGCCGATGTCGAGCAGCTGGCGCGGCAGCGGGCACAAAATCCCTACGCGGCGGGTTCGGCCAAATTGCCGGCCGCCATCGCCCATCTGACCTACGATCAGTACCAGAGCATTCATTTCCGGCGCGCCGATGCGCTGTGGCGTAACCAGTCACTGTACGAAGTGCAGTTCTTCCACCGCGGCTTCAATTTCGATCGTCGGGTGGCGATTTCGGAAGTGGTGGACGGCACCCCGCGCAGCATTCCCTACAATCCGACCTGGTTTGATTTCGGCAAGGTGGTCCGCCAGCCGGGCAAGCTGCCGCGCGATCTGGGCTACGCGGGCTTCCGGGTTCACTATCCGCTGCACACGCCGGGATACAAGGATGAACTGATCGTGTTCCTCGGCGCCTCCTTCTTCCGGGTGCTGGGGCGCAATCAGGAATACGGTCTGACCGCGCGTGCCCTGGCCATCAATACCGCCTCGAAGACCGGCGAAGAGTTTCCCTGGTTCACCGACTTCTGGCTGGTGCGCCCGACCGATCCGGAACAGCGCACGCTGACCATATACGCCCTGCTGGACAGCGACAGCATTGCCGGGGCCTACCAGTTCAACGTGCGCCCGGGCACCATCACCCAGGTCGAAGTCACCAGTACCCTGTATCCGCGCAAGGCCATCCAGAAACTGGGCATCGCACCGCTCACGTCGATGTTCCTGTATGGCGCGGACCCCTCCGGACACCGTTTCGATGACTATCGTCCGCAGGTGCATGACAGCGACGGCTTCATGGCGCAGACGGGCACCGGCGAGTGGCTGTGGCGGCCCTTGAGCAATCCGCGCGAGCTGCGCATCAATCGTTTCATGGATCAGCAGCCGCGTGGTCTGGGTCTGATCCAGCGTGACCGGAACTTCTCGCACTACCAGGACCCGGTGGCGCGCTTCCAGCGCCGGCCCAGCTACTGGATTCAGCCGCTGGGCGACTGGGGCAAGGGCGGAGCGGAGCTGGTCGAGATTCCCAGCGATGAGTCCATTCACGACAACATCGCGCTGTATTGGGTGCCCGAGCAGCCCATCACCGCCGGCAAGGAGCTCAAATTCTCCTATCTGCTCTCCGCGCACGGCGACTCGCCGATGTGGCCGCCGGGCGGTAAGGTGCTTGCGACGCGCGTGACGGCGGCGACGGCGGCCGAGCAGCACGACCTGTCACGCAGCGATGCGCGGCGCGTGATCATCGATTACGCCGGCGGCGATCTGGACGGCCTGGATGCGACGCAACCCCTGAAGGCCCTGCTCACCGTCACCAACGGCACCACCGAGAACGTGACCGTCGAGCGTCTGGTCGACAGCGGTGCCTGGCGCGTGAGTTTCCTGGTCGTGCCGGCACATCCGCACGATACGATCGACATGCACTGCTTCCTGCAACTGTACGGCGAGTCCCTGTCCGAGACCTGGACCTATCAGCTCCCCACATGATGGATGCCGGCCCGTCCCGTCAGGCCCTCAAGTACGTCGCACGCCGCCGTCGGCTGCTGTTTTTCGGCCTGACGTTGACCTCAAGCCTGCTCGCCAGCCTGCTGATGCTGGATATCCTGCGCGCGAACAGCCTCACGGTGCTCGAGGCGCTGAGCCTGGTGCTGTTCTTCAGCCTGTTCACCTGGATCGCCGGGGCGTTCTGGACCGCGATCGCCGGTTTCATCATCCGTTTGAAGGGCGGCGACAGCCAGGTGATGCAGGCGCACGATGCCGACGGGCTGGCCATCCACAGCCGCATCGCGCTGGTGATGCCGGTGTACAACGAGGACCCGCGGCGCACGACCGCGGGCCTCGAAGCGATCTGGGGTTCATTGGCAAAGCAGGCGGAGAGCGCCGCCTTTGACCTCTTCATCCTGTCTGATACCCGCAAGAGCGGTATCGCGGCGGCCGAGGAGGCCGCCTGGCGCGCACTGGTCGCGAGGCACGGCGGGCAGGGACGCATCTTCTATCGACGGCGCGCGCAGAACGTCGGGCGCAAATCCGGAAACATCGCCGACTTCGTCCGTAACTGGGGCGCGGCTTATTCGCACATGATCGTGCTCGATGCCGACAGCGTCATGTCCGGCAAGGCGCTGGTGACGCTGGCGCGTCTCATGGACGCGAATCCGCAGGTCGGCATCATCCAGACCGCGCCGTTGCCGGTGGGCCGGGAGACCCTGTTCGCGCGCATGGTGCAATTCGGCGCCCGCCTGAACGGTCCGATGCTCTCCAGTGGCCTGGCTTTCTGGCAGCTCGGTGAGGCCAACTACTGGGGTCACAACGCCATCATCCGCCTGCATGCGTTTGCTGCGCACTGCGATCTGCCGCACCTCGCGGGCCGCGCGCCACTGGGTGGAGAGATTCTCAGCCATGACTTCGTGGAGGCCGCATTCATGCGGCGTGCGGGCTACCAGGTGTGGCTGGTGCCGGATCTGATGGGCAGCTGGGAGGAGGTCCCCTCCAACATCATCGAATTTGCGGCGCGGGACCGGCGCTGGGCGCAGGGCAATCTGCAGCACACGAAAGTGCTGATCATGCCGCACCTGCACTGGCTGAATCGGCTGCACATGATCACGGGCATCCTCTCCTATGCCACGTCGCCGATGTGGTTTGCGGTGCTCATTCTGAGTTCCATCATCACCTGCCAGGAAGCGATCCAGGGCTATCAGTATTTTGAAACCGGCGCCCACACGCTGTTCCCGGTATGGCCCGAGTACCGCGACGGCGAAATCGCAGCGCTGCTGCTGGCGACCATCGTGGTGCTGCTGTTGCCGAAGGTGTTGGGCGCGACCCTGGCCTTCATCAACGGCCCGCGCCGGCGCGCCTACGGCGGTGGCCTGCGCCTGCTGGTGAGCCTGGTGCTGGAGCAGATCTTCAGCATGCTGCTGGCGCCGACGATGATGGTGTTCCACTCCACTTTCGTCATCACGACGCTGGCCGGCAAACCGGTGACCTGGAATGCGCAGGACCGCGGCGATCGCGGCGTGACGTTGGGCGAGGCGCTGGCCCGACATCTGTGGCAGATCCTGCTGGGCATCATCTGGGGCGCGGTGATCCTGATGCTCGCACCGCGCTTCATCTGGTGGATGATGCCGGTGCTGGCCGGTCTGCTGCTGTCCGCCTTCGTGACCATGGTGTCGAGCCGGACGGATTTTGGCGTTGCGCTGCGCAGGCACCGGCTGCTGCTGACGCCGGAGGAGAGCTCGGCCCCGCCGGAGCTCGCCGCCATGCAGCGCGCCTTGCGGAAGCTGCCGGTCGAGATCGCGCAGGTCGGTGCTGATCTGGCGCTCGTGGTCCGGGGCGATATGCTGCAGACGCCGGCGCTTGCGCCACTGCGCATGGAGTCTCCGTAACGCTCAGTCCTCCGTGCCGTCAAAGAACTCCACGATCCCGGTTTCGAGGTCGTATTCGGCCCCCACGATGAGCAGGCCGGCTTTCTGACAGAGTTGTTCGAGCAGCTCCGAGCCGTGACGCAGGTGATCGGCTGACATACGGATGTTTGCCCGCACGGCGTGGCGCACCAGCGCCTCGGGGTTGTTCGCCAGCGAGGTCGACAGCAGCGGTTGAACGGACGGCCGCACGCGATTGACGATGCTGCGCAGGTTCGGCGACTGCTCGCGGGAGTTGCGGCCGAGCTCCTCCAGCGTCGCCAGGATGGCCCCGCAGCTGGAGTGTCCGAGCACCACGACCAGTTGGGTGCCGTAGCGCTCGGCGGCGAACTCGACACTGCCGATCTGGGAGGGCGCCACGATATTGCCGGCGACGCGGATCACGAACAGGTCCCCCAGGCCCTGGTCAAAGATTATTTCGGCCGGCACCCGGGAGTCCGAGCATCCCAGGATGATGGCGAACGGGAACTGCTGGGCGGCCAGTTCGATGCGGCGGCGACTGCCGGTGGCCGAATCGCCGCTGCGGGTATCGGAAACGAAGCGCGCATTGCCATCGCGCAGTAATTTGAGTGCTTCTTGTGCCGGAATCATCCTGGGGGCCATCTCTTTGTCATATCTGGGGGGCTGCGGCAGTGTCCTTGCGGGCCCCCGGACTGTCAATTCGACGCACACAGCCCCGGGCTGTCAGAATCGCCGTCCTGCAAAGGCTTAGCCTGTTCACTCTAGGATCTGATGATGAATGTGAACCGATTTTCTCCGGCCCGTGCGCTGCTGGTGCTGCTGATAGCGACCTTCGGGTGCGCCATGAGGGCCGGCGCCGCCGACACTCGCGAGTTCGCGCCGATTCCCGCCAATCTCGGCAATGCGGTGGTGAAGGTATTTGCCACGCTGCGTCTGCCTGATCCGTATCGGCCCTGGGCCAAGCAGGGGCCCCAGGACATCACCGCCTCGGGTGTGGTCATCGAAGGTCATCGCATCCTCACCAATGCGCACGCGGTGCTCTATGCCAGTCAGGTGCAGATCCAGGGCACCGGTTCCGGGGACAAGATCTCTGCAACCGTCGAAGCGGTTGCGCCGGGAATCGACCTTGCAGTGCTGAAGCTCGACGACGACAGCTTCTTTGCGACCCATGCGCCGCTCGCGCGTGCCAGCGCGCTGCCCCAGATCAAGGATGCCGTGCTCGCCTACGGCTTTCCGACCGGCGGCACCTCACTGTCCATCACCAAGGGCATCGTCTCGCGCATCGAGTTCGTGCCATACAACTATCCGACCTCGGGCCTGCGGATCCAGATCGACGCGGCAATCAATGCGGGCAACAGCGGCGGCCCGGCGATCGCGGGCGAAAAAATGATCGGACTGGCGTTCAGTCGCTTAGGGGATGCGCAGAACATCGGCTACATCATTCCGAATGAGGAGATCGAGCTGTTCCTCAAGGACATCGCCGATGGTCACTACGACGGCAAGCCGGCGTTTTTCGATGAACTGCAGACTCTCGAGAATCCTGCGCTGCGCAGCTATCTGAAGCTCGACAAGTCGATATCCGGCATCGTCGTACATCAGCCCTATGACGACTCGGCCGCGTATCCGCTCAAGGAGTGGGATGTCATCACGCGCATCGGCGACACGCCGGTGGACGATCAGGGCATGGTCAACGTGACCCCCGACCTGCGCGTCAACTTCCGCTACATGATCCAGAAGATCAGTCGCGACAACCACGTGCCGCTGACGGTGGTTCGCGCCGGCAAACCGATCAGGGTGTCATTGCCGCTGGTGAGCGAGCGCCCGCAATTGATTCCGGAAATACACGGCGAGTATCCGTCGTACTTCATCTACGGGCCGCTGGTGTTCTCCCGGGCGAGCGCGATGTTCACCTCATTCCTGAGCAATAATGCCGGACTGATGGGCGCCTTCGGCTTCCTCGGCAGTCCGCTGGTGACCGAGCGTGGCGCGATGCCCACGCCGGAGCGCCAGGAACTGGTGGTTGTGGCATCCCCGTTCTTTCCGAGCAGGCTGTCGGAGGGCTACTCGAACCCGACCGCCATGGTGGTCGCCAGCGTCAACGGCATCCGTATCCGCAGCCTCGCGCACCTGGTGGCCGTGCTGCGCGATCTGAAGGATGACAGCGTGGTGTTCAAATTCGACAGCCGCAGCGGTGAGACGCTGGTGTTTCCGCGCGCCCAGATGGTCGCGGCGACCGAGGGTATCCTGAGCGACAATGGGGTACGGGCACAGGGCTCGACGGACATGCTGGCGGTGTGGCAGGGTCAGTCCAAGGAAAAAGGCGCGCAGTGATGTCTACCGAAACCACGCAACGCGGTGATGCCAACCGGGCGGTCACGACCGCCCGCCTGACGCAGATGAAGGCGCAGGGTCAAAAGATCGCCGTGCTCACGGCGTATGACTACAGCTTCGCGCGCATCCTCGATGCCGCCGGGCTCGATGTCCTGCTGGTGGGTGACAGTGCCTCGAATGTCATGCACGGGCATGAGACCACGCTGCCGATCACGCTGGACCAGATGATCGATCACGCGGCCGCCGTGGTGCGCGCGGTGTCGCGGGCCCTGGTGGTGGTGGACATGCCCTTCGGCAGCTACCAGGGCGACAGTCAGCTCGCGCTGCAAAGTGCCGTGCGGATCATGAAGGAGTCCGGCGCCCACGCGGTCAAGGTCGAAGGCGGGGCGATCATCGCCGAAAGCATCCAGCGCATCCTCTCGGCCGGCATCCCGGTCATGGGTCACCTGGGCCTCACACCCCAGTCGATCTACAAGTTCGGCACCTATGTGGCCCGCGCCACGGTTCAGGAGGAGGCCGAACAGCTGGTGCGCGACGCACAGCTGCTGCAGGAGCTGGGCTGTTTCGCGATGGTGCTGGAGAAGATCCCCGCGCAGGTCGGCGAGCGCGTCTCGAAGCTGCTGACCATTCCGACTATCGGTATCGGCGCAGGTCCGGGCACTGATGGCCAGGTGCTGGTCACGCAGGACATGCTGGGTATCAACAAAGAGTTTTCACCCCGCTTCCTGCGTCGCTATGCGCAACTGCATGATGTGATGACGCAGGCGTTCCGCCAGTACACGACCGATGTGAAGGACGGTAAGTTTCCGGCCGCGGATGAGAGCTACTGAGCAAAGAACCGCGGTGCGCCCCTGCCGCGAGGGGGTCACGACAGGCGCGCACCGCGTTGCTAGCAACCTTGATTGACGATTGAGGTTCTAGTTGCAAACGGGGTGCCAGCCGGAGAATTCTGTCGCAAGTAAGCGTAAGTGACTGATTGTCCGTGAACGCCACCGTGGCAGTCTGGGGCCGGCGCCTCTGGACTGCACGGTTTTGGTACGGCCCACGCGCACATGAGGTGCGTAACGCGCCACTTGGACGAGGATGAATGACTGATGGACAGACGAGACATGATGCAGCGGGCCGCCGCGGCGCTGTGCGCCGCCGGGGTTCCGATGGGTGCGCTGCTCGAAAACGCCTTTGCGGCCACGTCGCCCGCGGGGGTAAGACGGCTCGGCAAGCCCGAGCCCTTTGACTACGCGAAGCTCAAGGGGACGGCACGTCAGCTCAGTACCGCGGCCTACAAGGCGCGACCGGATGCGCTGCCGCCGGTCATCGCATCCTTGAGCTGGGACCACTGGCAGTCGATCCACTTTCGCAACGAGCAATCGCTGTGGGCCGGCGAGCACCTGCCTTTCCAGGTGGGATTCTTCCACTTAGGCTTCACCAACAAGAAGCCGGTGCGCATGTACCTGATCGAGAACGGTCAGGTGCAGGAGCTGGGTTTCGACCGCAACATGTTTGATTACGGCGGCAGCGGCCTGAAGCCAGCCCAGGTACCGGAGAATCTCGGCTTCGCCGGTTTTCGTGTGAACTATCAGCTCGACTGGCTGCGCGACGTGGCGGCCTTCCAGGGCGCCTCGTATTTTCGCGCGATCGACGGCGACGCGCAGTACGGCATGTCGCAGCGAGGCCTGGCGGTCGATACCGGCACTGCGACCCCCGAGGAATTTCCCGAGTTCGTCGCCTACTACTTCGAGCGTCCGGCCAGGGATTCCACCCAGATCACCGTGTATGGCCTGCTCGATTCACCCAGCGTCAGCGGTGCCTATCGTTTCGTGATCGAGGCCGGCGATACCCTCATCATGGATGTCGATGCCGCGCTTTATCCGCGCAAACAGATTGACCGGATCGGCATCGCACCGGGTACCAGCATGTACTTGTTTGGTCAGAACGACCGCCGTGCCGCCTATGACTGGCGTCCGCAGATCCACGATTCCGACGGTCTGCAGATATGGACGGGAACCGGGGAGTGGATCTGGCGACCGCTGATGAATCCGCCCGTGCTGCGCACCAATAGTTACGTGGACAACAATCCGCGCGGCTTCGGCCTCATGCAGCGTGAGCGCGCCTTCAGTCAGTACGAGGATGATGGCGTGGACTACGAGAAGCGCCCCTCGGTGTGGGTCGAGCCGCGCGGGCACTGGGGTGCCGGCCAGGTCATGCTGGTGGAGATCCCGACGCTCGACGAAACCTTCGACAATATCGTCGCCTTCTGGAACCCGGCCGAAAAGCCGCAGAAGGGCCAGGAGCTGCTGTTCGGCTACAAGCTGTACTGGTGTCGCGAAAATCCGGTGTCCTCCGGCCTCGCCACGGCGCGCGCCACGCGCACCGGCATCGGCGGCATCGTCGGCCAGAAGCGCGCCTATTTCTCCTGGCGCTTCGTCATCGACTTCGCCGGCGGCAACTTCGATCTGCTGGGCCAGCACCCGAACGTGGTGCCGGTCATCTCCGCCTCGCGCGGCAAGGTCGAAATCACCTCCGCCCGGCCGTTCCGCGAACTCAATGGCTGGCGCGCGATGTTCGATCTGCACCTGACCGATGAGAGCGTAGAACCCATCAATCTGCGGCTCTATCTGGCCCAGGACGGGCGGCCGCTCACCGAGACCTGGCTATACCAGTACACGCCACCGCCGGTGGGTGAACGGGACCTCGAGCCGACGGGGCGCCATCTGCCCAAACGCTAGCGCACCCCC
Organism: Steroidobacteraceae bacterium; assembly: GCA_036498905.1. Classification (GTDB taxonomy): domain Bacteria; phylum Pseudomonadota; class Gammaproteobacteria; order Steroidobacterales; family Steroidobacteraceae; genus DAIDKA01. The sequence continues at coordinate 69,595 of DASYER010000058.1, forward strand.
GGGGTGCGCGCCGGCAGGCGATTGCACCAAATACCGGCGTGGATCTGCGGCGCGGGAGTGAGATTCCGCGCCGACACAGCAACTGCGCCTCATGGCACGCATGTTGCTCACACCCCTACAGAGGTGCTGCCATGACCATTCCTTCTTTGTCCCGCAGCGAAGTGATCGACGCGGTCGCGCGCGTGGTCGCGCGCCAGGGCCCCGGAGCGCTGCGCTGGGCCGCGGTTGTCAAGGAGGCCGGCAGTGCCAGTGTGTCGCAGGCCTGGGAGTGGTATCCGGATCTGCAGGCGCTGCTGGATGAGTGTTACTCGCGCACCGCCCAGGGTCTGGAGGAGAGCCTGTTGATCGGGGAGACGGCGCCCGGCACGGCGCTCGAAAAACTCGCGGCATTCCTGGTCGCAGCGCTCGATATCCGGCGTGAGCGCGGATCATTCCTGTCGTTTCGGGTGAGTGATGACCTGCCGGAGCGTCAGCGCCGTCGCGTGCGCGAGCGCGAACTGATGCTATTGACGCGGCTGAAGCGGATTTTGATGAAGGGTCAGCACGATGGCTCGTTGGCCCTGCGCCATGTCGACTCCGCATGCGCCATGATTTTCGCCTGTCTTGAAGTGCCGGCCACGGCCGCGGAGGGTCCCGAGCAGCGGATGTGGGATGGTGAACTCATCGAGCTGTTGCTGGCCGCACTGGCCGAGCCGCATGCGCCGGAGTCGGTACTGCGCCGTGAGATCGAGGTGGCGCACGGCAACTGTCGCTGCAACGGCGTGCGCTACGAAATCGACGGGCCCTTCGATGTGATGTCCCATTGCCACTGCTCGATCTGCCGCATGCAGCAGGGCACGGCATTCGCGACCTACGTATCGGTGCCGCAGCAACGGTTCCGCTGGATCGCCGGATCCGAGCAGGTGACGCAGTACGTCGCCGCCTCCGATCAGCCGGCCGAGCAGCGCTCGTTCTGCAGCCACTGCGGTTCACCGACACCGTCCCCGGATGCGGGCGGTGGCGCGGTCTATTGTCCGGCTGAGAACCTGCAGCGTGATCTGGGAATCAGACCCCGCAGTCACGTGTTCGTGCGTCCCTGAGCAGGCTCAGCCGGGACTTGCATCCCGGCTGAGCACGCCGTTACGGGTGCTTCGGAGGCGGTGCTGCGCCGGGGGCCGCAGCGGCAGCTGCCGGCTTCACGCTCAACAGCTCGACTTCGAACTTCAGCAGCGAACCCGGGGGGATTGGCGGCGGGGAGTTCATGTCATAGGCCAGCGCCGGCGGGATGTACAACTCGACCTTGGAGCCGGGCTTCATCAGCAACAGGGCTTCCTGCCAGCCCTTGATCACGCCACTGATGGGGAAGGTCGCCGGCTGGTTGCGCTTGTAGGAACTGTCGAACTCGGTGCCATCCAGCAAAGTGCCGCGGTAGTTGACCGTCGCCTCATCGGTGCTCTTCGGCAGTTCGCCTGACCCCGGACGGACAACCTTGTATTCCAGGCCGCTGGCGGTGGTGATGACGCCGGGCAGCTTGCCGTTGTCCGCCAGGAACTTGTCCGCGGCAGCCTTGTTGGCCGCCCCGACGCTGGTGCGAGCCTGTTCGATATAGGCCTGCAGGCGCTGGCCGTCTTCGGGTGCGGGTGTCGCCTTGCCCGACAGGGCATCCTTGAGCCCCTGAAGCACGCGCTCCGAGGATACCGTCTCGGCGCTGAGCCCCATGCCGTGCAGCTGCGTACCCACCGAAACACCCAGGGTATAGCTGGCTTGGGATTTCTCATCCTTGGCAGCGGGCCCCGACGAAGCGGCCGCCTTTTTCTTGGCCGCCGGAACCGTCTTGGCCGGCGTGGTATTGCCACTGGTCTGGGCCTGAACGGGCAATGTGCCCAGCATCAGGATGGTGCCGACGGCGAGGGCTATGCCCCCAGCGGCAAACGCATTGTGGCGCGCGTTCGTGGCTGCGCAGTGCCTTGATTTCACGAAACACCTCAGGTGTTGGAGTAGATTTTCGGGCGGCTAGTTTCGCCCTTCGCGGGCGCTTGTGCTTGGATTTCGGCGCCGCAGCTTAGTTGCAGCGTATTACAATTGCGCCCCCCTTCCACCACCTTGAAGCCCACCCATGTTCGAGCGTCTCGACCGCGTCCCCGATGATTCGATCCTTGGCCTGATGGCCGCCTTCCGCGCCGATCCTGACCCTAAAAAGGTCGATCTGGGTGTAGGCGTGTTCCGCGATGCCAAGGGCGACACGCCGGTCATGGAGTGCGTCCGCAAGGGCGAAAAAGCGGTCCTCGAACGCCAGGTGAGCAAGACCTATGTCGCCCCGGCGGGCAATGCCGCCTTCAACCAGGCCATGGAAAAGCTGGTGTTCGGCGCCGATCACCCGGTTTTTGCCGCCGGGCGGATCCGCTCAATCCAGGGCCCGGGCGGCTGCGGGGCCCTGCGTCTCGGGGCGGAGCTGGTGCGCCTGGCCGCACCGCAGGCCACGATTCAGGTGAGCACTCCGACCTGGGCGAACCATGTGCCTTTGATGACCGGCTCGGGTTTGAAGCTCGGCCGTTACGCCTATTACGAGTCTGCCCGGGGTGCCATCAACTTTGGCGCCATGTGCCAGGCCCTAGAGGCGCTGCCCGCGGGCGATGTGGTGCTGCTGCATGCCTCCTGCCACAACCCGACCGGCGCCGATCTGTCGCAGGCCCAGTGGCAGGAACTCGTGCCCCTGTTCCGGCGCCGCAAGCTCCTGCCGTATATCGACATGGCCTACCAGGGCCTCGGCACCGGACAGGACGAGGATGCCTTCGGCATTCGCCTGTTCGCCGCCGAACTGCCGGAATTGCTGGTCGCGGTGTCCTGTTCGAAGAATTTCGGCCTGTATCGTGAGCGGGTCGGCGTGCTGCATGTCGTGACCGACAGTGCGGCCGCGGGCGTGGCCGCACTCAGCCACGAGGTACGCGTCGCCCGCAGCATCTACTCCATGCCGCCCGATCATGGCGCAGCCATCGTCAATGAGATTCTCGGCAACGATGCGCTGCGGGCCAGCTGGGTGAGTGAGCTGGCGGTCATGCGCGATCGCATCAACGGGCTGCGCACGCAGCTGGTCGCGCAATTACGCGCGGCGCTGCCGGCCCGTGACTTCGGCTTCATCGCCGCGCAGCGGGGCATGTTCTCGCTGCTGGGTTTGAGCGTCGAGGAGGTGCAGCGGATTCGCGCCGAGCGTCACGTCTACATGACGGATGACAGCCGCATCAACATCGCCGGCCTGCGCGCCGACAATATCGAGTATTTCGCGCAATCCGTGGCGCACGTGCTGCGCTGATGGCGCAGTTGTCCGTCGCCGCGTCGCGGCTGCTCGGCAGGCTGGACACTCTCGCCGCGCGGTTCGCACCGCATTTCACAGAAGCGGAGCAACTCGCGCGGCTGCCCGCCGCAATCTGCGACCCGCTGCTGCAGGAGGGATTCTTCCGACTGTGGATCCCGCTCGCCAATGACGGCCTGGAACTGCCGCTGATTGAGGCGCTGCGTATCTACGAAGCCGCAGCCGCCATCGACGGTTCCCTGGGCTGGGCCGTGATGATCGGCGCCGGCGGCGGACTGTTTGCCGCGTGGCTGCCGCCGCAGGGCGCACGCGAATTGTTCGGCCCGCCGGCGGCCCTCGTGGCGGGCTCCGGGTCGCCCTCAGGATTTGCCGAGCGGGTGCCCGGAGGCTATCGCGTCCGGGGTGAGTGGCGCTTCGCCAGCGGTGCGCACTACGCGTCGGTTTTCACGGCAGCCTGCGTCGTCACCGAAGGCGGCACACCGGTACACACCGCCGCGGGAGTGCCGCTGGTGCGGGCGATGTCGATCGCGCCCGCCGATGTGCGCATTCTGCAGACCTGGGATCCGGTTGGCATGCGCGGCACCGGCAGCCATGATTTCGCCGTGGACGCCGCCTTCGTACCCGAGCACCACTCTTTTTCGGTGCTCACCGATGCGGCGCGTGAGAGCGGCCCGCTGTACCGGCTGCCCTTCAATGTGCTCACCGAGTTGCCCGTCAGTGCCGTAGGGCTCGGCATCGCGCGACACGCTCTGGCGGAATTTGCACAGACCCGCTCCGCGCACTCCGGGGCCGGCGCCGGGGCTGCCGCTGTGAACATGCGCTTCGCGCAGGCGCAGGCGGCGCTGGAACAGGCATCCGCCGTGGTTTGGGCCCTCGCGCAGGAAGCGTGGCAAACGGTAGCGCAAGGCGCGAAGCCCGATGCCGTACAACTGGCGCGCATCACGGCAAGCTGTGGTGTCGCGCAGGAGAACCTGCGCCGGGCAATCGGTGAGCTGGCCAGCGTCGCCGGCATGCGGGCGATCGATCGTCGCAGCGGATTTTCACGGGCGTGGCGTGATCTTGAGACCCTCGGCGCGCACGGGAGCCTGGCTCCGCAGCGTCTGATCGCCGCCGGCGGCGTTCTGCTGGATCAGGCGGGGCGCAGCGACACGATCAGTGCCGCAAGCGTGGACACCGGCTCGCCGCACACGCTCCCCGTACAGACATAAGCGACCGCTTCACCCCGCGGCGCCTTCTGCGCAAGCGCCGGCGGCAGATCGGTCGCATCCGCGGGCACCGCCAGGACCAGGCGGCGCGGCGCATACAGGCGCGCGAGCTGGCCGCGCCATTCCTCGATCGGCTGCGGGGCGCCGCGCAGAATGATGATCTGCGGAGGGTGGATCAGTTCCTCGAGCGCCGCCAGCATCGCGACATGCGCCTGCGGACGCTGCGTCAACCCGTGCCATGCCGCCCGCAAGGTACCTTCGGCGGCGGCGAGCCATTCGGGGCGACCAAGCAGGTGGCCGAGCCTTTGCAGCGCGAAGGCCGCAATCGCATTGCCTGCCGGCGTGGCGTCATCCGCAAAAACCTTGGAGCGGTGGATCAGCTGTTCATGATCGTCGGCGGTGAAGAAGAAGCCGCCGCTCTGGGGGTCATGAAATCGCGCCATCATCACCTGGGCCAGTTCGGCGGCGAAGTTCAGCTCATCAATGCGCACCCGCACCTGCTGCAGTTCGAGGATGGCGTCCAGCAGATAGGCATAGTCGTCCAGGTACGCGCTCAGGTGCGCTTCGGAGCCGAGCGCGGTGGCGAGCAGCCGCCCCTGCCGCCACATGCTGTGTCGGATGAAGTTCAGGGCCGCCGTCGCCGCTTCGGCCAGATCCGCGCGCCCCAGGGCACGCGCCGCGATCGCAAGGCCCCTGATCAGCAGCGCATTCCAGGAGACCAGAACCTTGTCGTCGCGCCCGGGTCGCACGCGCGTGCTGCGCGCCGCGAGCAGTGTCGCGCGGGCCGCATCGATATCCGCCGCGACATCCGCTTCGCTGCGACCCAGTTGGCGGGCAATCGCATCCAGCGGTGCAAACGCGTGCAGGTGCCATAAGCCTTCAAAGTTCGGCTCGCGATCCAGACCGAAGCGCGCCGCGAAGGCGGCGAATTGCGCCAGCGGCAGCAGCTCGCGCACCTGGGCCACGTCCCAGACGTAGAATTTGCCCTCGTGACCTTCGGAGTCGGCGTCCAGGCTGCTGTAGAACGCACCCTGCGGGGAGCGCATTTCATTCAAGGCCCACTGCGCCGTCGCCGTGGCGACGTGGGCGTAAAACGCATCACCGGTCGCGATGGCCGCCTGCGCGTACACCGCCAGCAGCGAGCCATTGTCGTACAGCATTTTCTCAAAGTGCGGAATCATCCAGTACTGATCGACCGAGTAGCGGCAGAAGCCGCCCGCCAGCTGATCGTTCAAGCCCCCTTCGCCCATGCGGCGCAGGGTGAGGGTGGCCATGTACAGCGCATGCAGATCCGGTGTGTCGCTGCTGCTGGTGGCGTGCCAGTCCCGCAGCAGGCGTTCGAGTGCATTGGCGTGGGGAAACTTGGGCGCGGCGCCGAAACCGCCATAGTCGCCATCAAAAGTGGCCGCCATGTCGCGGCGCGCGGCACTCAGTGGGGCCGCGGTCAGCGCTTCCTCCGCCGCCGCCGGCGGGGGCACCATCTCATTCAGGACGCGCACCAGGGACCTGCCCTGGGTGCGCAACTCATCAAGGTGGTCGCGGTAGTATTCCATCACCCGCATCAGCAACTGGGTAAATGCCGGCATGCCGTAGCGCGGCTCGCGCGGAAAATAAGTACCGCCGAAGAAGGGCCGCTGATCGTCGTGGGACAGGAACATCGTCAGGGGCCACCCCCCGCTGCGCTGGGTCAGCAGCTGCTGTGCGATCTGATAGATGCGGTCCACGTCCGGACGCTCTTCCCGGTCCACCTTGATATTGATGAAGTTCTCGTTCAGCAGCCGCGCCGTGGCTTCGTCCTCGAAGCTCTCCTCAGCCATCACATGGCACCAGTGGCAGGCCGAATAGCCCACGGACAGGTGCACCGGTTTTCCCAAGCTGCGGGCGGCCGCGAACGCCTCCGGTCCCCAGGCGTACCAGTCGACGGGGTTATGGGCGTGCTGGCGCAGGTACGGGCTGGTCTGCTGCGCAAGCCGATTGGTGAATCGGGGCGTGCCGTCCGGATTCAAATGGCTGATTCGGCTCATGGGGCAAGGATACACCGGGGCATCCGCTATAATTCTCAAGTGACAAATCCCACTGGATCGACCCCCGAGGCGGTAGTCCTCCCGGAACTGCGCCTGAAGCGCGGAGAAGACCGCCGCATCAATGCCGGACACCCGTGGGTGTTCAGCAATGAAGTGGACATCGCCCGTACGCCGCTGGCGACGCTGTCGACCGGCGCGACCGTGCGCCTGGTCTCGGAGCGCGATAAGTTCCTGGGCTATGCGTATGTAAATCCGCACTCCCTGATCTGCGCGCGGATGATGAGTCGTGATCCGGACAGCCCGATCGGGACGTCGCTGATCGTGCACCGACTGAATGTGGCGCTGGCGCTGCGGCAGCGGCTGTCGGATGAGCCCTACGGGCGGCTCGTATTCGGCGAGTCCGACCAGCTGCCGGGACTGGTGCTGGACCGCTTCGATGACGTCATCGTCGGGCAGATTGCCACCGCCGGCATGGAGGCGCTGCGGCCGGCGGTGGAGGCCGCCGTGCGCAAGGTGCTCAAGCCGCGAGTGCTGTACTGGAAAAACGACTCCAATGCGCGCGAGCTGGAGCAGCTGCCCGCATTTTCCGGAGCGGCTTTCGGCGAGCCGCCGGCGCAGCTGCGGATTCGCGAAGCCGGAATGGACTTCGTCGCGCCGCTGTTGCACGGGCAGAAAACCGGGTGGTTTTACGACCAGGCGGCAAACCGCGCGTTGCTCGGCCGTTTCCTGCCCCGCGGCGCGCGCGTGCTCGATGTCTGCAGCTACGCCGGAGCGTGGGCCGTGACGGCGTTGAAACATGGCGCCGGCAGTGCGACCTGCGTGGATACCTCCGCGGCGGCGCTGGAGTTCGCGAGCGCCAACGCGCGCGCAGCGGGACATGCGGTGGAAGTGATTCGCGGCGATGCCTTCGATGTGTTGAAGAACCTGCAGGAGGCCGGCGAGCGCTTCGATGTGATCGTCCTGGATCCGCCGGCATTCATCAAACGGCGCAAGGACATCGCGCAGGGCCAGGCCGCTTACCGCAAGCTCAATCAGCTGGCGATGAATCTGACCGGCCGCGACGGCCTGCTGGTGTCCTGCTCCTGTTCCTACCATCTGGCCGAAGAGCAGCTGGTGAGCGCCGTTCAGGCCGCTGCCCGCCATACCGGGCGTTTCGCCCAGGTCATCGCCTTCGGCGGTCAGGCCCCGGACCACCCGGTGCATCCGGCCATTCCCGAGACCCGCTATCTGAAAGCACTGTTCTGTCGCGTTTCGCGCGAGTGACGGTCGAAACCGCTACAATTTCCATATGTTGCAATATCCAGGGTTCAATCCCGTCGCCGTAGAGCTTGGGCCGATCAAGGTCCACTGGTACGGCATCATGTATCTGATCGGCTTTGCGGCGGCCTGGTGGCTCGGTCGGGTGCGCGCCAAATCGCCGAATTCGAGCTGGAAGCCCCTCGATGTCGATGACCTGGTGTTCTTCGGCATGATGGGTGTCATTTTTGGTGGCCGCATCGGTTACGTGCTGTTCTATGGCATGGAGTACTGGGCGCATGACGCCTGGTATCCCCTGAAGGTCTGGGAAGGCGGCATGTCTTTCCACGGTGCGCTGCTGGGCACTCTGGTGGCGATGGGGGTCTATGCCTGGCGCCGCAAGCGCAACGTGGCCGATGTCTTCGACTTCGCCTCGCCGCTGCCCGAATTGGGACTGTTCTTCGGACGTATCGGCAATTTCATCAATGGCGAGCTGTGGGGCAAGCCGACCACGGTGCCTTGGGGATTTCGAGTGGATGGCCAGGTGCGCCACGCCTCGCAGTTGTACGAGGCCGGTCTTGAAGGACTGGTGCTGTTCGCGGTGCTGTGGATCTTCACGCGCAAACCGCGCCCGCGGCTGGCGCCCTCGGGGCTGTTCCTGCTGCTCTACGGGCTCGCGCGCTTCAGCATCGAATTCGTGCGCGTACCGGACGCGAATCTGGGGTACCTGGCCGCCGACTGGGTGACCATGGGACAGATCCTGTCACTGCCGATGATCCTCGGCGGCATCATCCTGTTGGTCGTCGCGTATCGTCGGCGCACGCCCTCGGGAAACTTCCTCAAGGCAGCCTAGGTTCATTGCGACGTGCGTCAGTATCTGGAACTCATGCGCCATATCCGCGAGCACGGCGCGCCCAAGGAGGATCGCACCGGCACCGGTACGCTGTCGGTTTTCGGTCACCAGATGCGCTTCGATCTGGGCGCCGGATTCCCGCTGGTCACGACCAAGAAGGTCCATCTGCGATCGGTGGTGTACGAGCTGCTGTGGTTTCTGCGCGGCGACACCAATGTCTCCTGGCTGCACGAGCATAAGGTCAGCATCTGGGATGAATGGGCGGGGCCGGACGGCGAACTCGGTCCGGTGTATGGCCACCAGTGGCGCGCCTGGCCGGCGCCGGAAGGCCGCAGCATCGATCAGATCAGCACCGTGATGCAGCAATTGCGGCAATCGCCCGACTCGCGGCGCATCATCGTCAGTGCCTGGAACGTGGGTGAACTGGACCGCATGAAACTGCAACCGTGCCATGCGATGTTCCAGTTCTATGTGGCCATGGGACGGCTGTCGTGCCATCTGTACCAGCGCAGTGCCGATTTTTTTCTGGGTGTACCGTTCAATATCGCCTCCTATGCATTGCTGACGCACATGATCGCGCAGCAAAGCGATCTTGAAGTGGGCGAACTGGTGTGGACCGGGGGCGACTGTCACCTGTATCTGAATCATCTGGCACAGGCCGATGAGCAGCTGTCACGTACGCCCCTGGCGTTGCCACAGCTGCGGTTCAAGCGCCGTCCCCCTGATATTTTCAGCTATGACTATGAGGATTTCGAATTCGTGAACTATCAACATCACGCGGCGATCAAAGCGCCGGTGGCGGTTTAACGTGGCGACCAAAAAGTCGAAGCGTAAGCCTGTGAAAGCCCCGGGCGTCGACAAGAGCGCGGCGAAGCTTGCGGCAAGAGCCGCACAGCTCATCAAGGTGCGCAGGTCCAAGGTGCATGGCCAGGGGGTGTTCGCCCTGCAGCGCATCCGCAAGGGCACGCGCATCATCGAGTACGTCGGGGACCGTATCTCGCACGCGCGTGCGAATCGGCGCTACGATGATCACGACGCGAACGACAACCATACCTTTTTGTTCGCAGTCGATCGCAATGTCGTCATCGACGCCACGGTGGACGGCAATGATTCACGGTTCATCAATCATGCCTGTGACCCGAACTGCGAGTCGAACATCGAGAATCGTCGGGTGTTCATCGATGCGATCAGGACCATCGAAGCCGGCGATGAGCTGAACTACGACTACCAGATCGGCCGCGAGCGCGATGATCCACCGAACGTGGATGTGATCTATGCCTGCCGCTGTGGCGCCAAGGACTGCCGTGGCACCATGCTGTGGCCGCCGAAGCGCGCGGTGGCGCGCAAGAAGAAGCCCGCAGCGCGGCGGGTCACGGCCAAGAGATCGAGTCCCCGGCGCCGCCCGTGAGCGAGGCACGCGCCGAGTCCGATCGCAGACCGGCCCTGGGCGCCGTCGTCGGCGCCCTGGGCATTGTCTACGGGGACATCGGCACCAGTCCGCTGTACGCCTTCGACCAGTCGCTGAAAGTGGCCGGTGCCACCGATGCCGGGACGATTCTCGGTGTGCTCTCGCTGATCTTCTGGTGTCTGGCCATCTCGGTGACGTTGAAGTACGTCATCGTGATGATGCGGGCCGACAACGAGGGCGAGGGCGGCATTCTGGCGCTGCTGGCGCTCGCGCAGCGACGACTTAACCAGATAGGCTCCTGGCCGCGCATCGCGGTGAACCTGGCGCTCGTCGGCACCGCGCTGTTTTTCTGCGATGCCCTGATCACGCCGGCGATTTCCGTGCTCGGCGCCGTGGAGGGCCTGGAGCTGCTGGATCCGGCCTTCGGCCGCGCGGTTATACCCGTGACGCTGGGCGTCATCGTGGCGCTGTTCTGGATTCAGCGCAGCGGCGTCGAAAAAATCGGCCGCGCCTTTGGTCCCATCATGGTCACCTGGTTCATCGCCCTGGCGGTTACCGGTTTGGCCGCGATCATCAGCGCACCCGTGGTACTCAAGGCGATCAATCCGGTGTACGCCGTATGGGTACTGATCAACCATCCCGGGATTGCCCTGGCGCTGATCGGCGCGGTGTTCCTGTCGGTCACCGGCGGTGAAGCGTTGTATGCCGATATGGGGCACTTCGGCAAGCAGCCGGTGCGTGTCGCCTGGTTCTCGCTGGTCTGGCCATCGCTGCTGCTCAACTATATGGGGCAGGGCGCGCTGCGGCTGCGCGGGGGCGGCGCCGAGCATGCCATGTATGCCCTGGTGCCCCAAATGGTTCTGCCGCTGATGGTGGTGCTGGCCACCGCGGCTTCTGTGATTGCCTCACAGGCGGTCATCTCCGGCGCGTTTTCCGTCGCGCGCCAGGCGATTCAGCTGGATCTGCTGCCGCGCATGCGCGTCCTGCAGACCTCGGCGCACGAACAGGGACAGATCTATGTGCCCATCGTCAATCTGCTGCTGTTTATTTTCGTGTGTGCCTTCGTGCTCGGCTTCGGATCCTCCGATGCGCTCGGCGGCGCCTACGGCGCCGCGGTGGTCGGCACGATGTTCATCACGACGATTCTGGGGGCCTTCGTTGCCGTGACCCAATGGGGCTGGCCGTTGTGGGCCGTGATCTCGCTGTTCAGCGGCCTGCTGTGCCTGGATGGGGTCTTCGTCGTGGGCAATATGACCAAGATACCGGCCGGCGGCTGGGTGCCGCTGACGCTGGCGATGTGGTTGTACGGCGTATTCTCGACCTGGCGCTCGGGCCGCGTGGATCTGCGGCGCGCGCTCGCCGCCCTGGCGCAGCCGCTGTCGACCTTGTCGAAACTGCTGGAGGACGCCTATCGGGTGCCCGGCACCGGCGTATTCCTCGCCAGCCACCCCGAGTACATCCCTTCGGCGCTGATCCGCAATTTCGAGCACAACAAGATCGTCCACGAACGCATCCTGGTGCTGAACTTCCAGATCATGGATACACCGCGGCAGAGCCATACCGACCGCGCGCGGGTACAGGAACTCGCGCCCGGGGTCTTCGCGATCACGGCGCGATTTGGCTTCATGGAGACCCCCGATGTGCGCGAAGCGCTGCGCGCCTGCCGTTCGCGCGGCCTGCGGGTGTACCTGGAGGACTGCTCGTTCTTCATCGGGCAGCATGTGGTCGTCGCACGGCCGCGGCCCGGCTGGCAGGGCCTGAAGCGCCGCCTGTTTGCGCGGCTGCAGCGTCGCAGCGGGCAAGCCACTGAATTTTTCCGCATGCCGGTGCGCGACACCGTCATCCTGAACACCTCTGTCGAGATCTGATGTCCGTGTCCGCCGGTCCGATGATTTCGCTGCTGGTCGCGGCGACCGAGAATGACGTGATCGGCCGCAACAACGGCATGCCCTGGCATTTGCCGGATGACTTGAAGCACTTCAAAGCCCTGACTTTGGCTAAGCCGGTGCTCATGGGGCGCAAGACCTTTGATTCAATCGGCCGGCCCTTGCCGGGTCGCACGAACCTGGTCATGACCCGAACCGCGGGATGGTCGGTACCCGGCGTCACCGTAGTGGCGGATCTGGAGGCGGCCATCCGCGCGGCCGGATCCGCGGCGGAGCTGATCGTCGCGGGCGGCGCACAGGTGTATGCCCTCGCGCTGCCGCGCGCCACTCGCATCTATCTCACGCGCATTCACGCTGTCATCGATGGCGACACGCGGCTGCCGGAAATCGCTGACAACGAATGGCGCGAGACCTCGCGTGAGCTGCATCCGATCGACGCGCGTCATCCTTATGCCATGAGCTTCGTTACACTGGAGAGGTACGCGGCGTAGCCGGGCAACACAGGAAACATTGCCGAAGATGCAGGCGCTTTTCGTCCATGGCATGGGTCGCTCGCCGGTTTCAGGCTGGGCCTTGCTGCGGCGGCTGCGGCGGGCGGGCCTGTACACCCACACCTTCGGGCACATGGTCAGCAGCGAGAGATTCGCGGACATCGTCGCGCGGCTGGCGCGGCGACTCACGCGGATCGCCGATGACGGCGACTACGTGTTGATCGGACATTCGCTGGGGGGCGTGCTGCTGCGTGAAGCGCTGCGCACCCTGCCGCGCACCGTTCGGCCTCCGGCGCGGTTGTTCCTGCTCGGTTCGCCGGTCCAGATGTCGGCGATTGCGGCGCGCATGGCGGGCAACCCGCTGTACCGCCTGCTGACCGGAGACAGCGGCCTGATGCTGGGCTCGGCGCAGCGCATGGGCGAGATCGGCGTCCCGGCGGTACCGGTGACGGCCGTCGTAGGCGTAAAGAGCTGGTCACTGGTTGCGGGCCTGCTGCCCAGCGAGGTCAATGACGGTGTGGTCACCGTGTCGGAAGCCAGCGCCCCCTGGTTGACCGATGTCGTGCAGGTACCCGTGACCCACACGTTTCTGCCCTCTGATACCCGGGTGAGCGCGGTAATATTGGAGCGGTTGCAGAATTAGGGGGCGTGTTGGGCTGTGAAACGCATCCTGGCGTTGGGGGGCGGTGGGTTCCTGATGGAAAACCGCCACTCGCCGATCGATCAATACATCGTGAAACTCGCCGGCCAGGCGAGACCCCGGATTTGCTTCGTGTCCACACCCAACGGCGACCTTCCCGAGGGCATCGATAAGTTCTACGAGGCGTACGGCCCGCTGAACTGCGAGCCGTCCCATCTGGCGTTCTTCCGCAAGCCTGGGCCGGGCGCCATCGCCCTTTCGAGCATTGAGGATGCATTGCTCGCTATGGACGTCATTTACGTCGGTGGCGGCAACACCCGCTCCGCACTGGGCGTCTGGCGCGAGTGGGGCTTGCAGGAAGTATTCCAGCGAGCCTTGGCATCAGGCGCGCTGTTGTGCGGAATGAGCGCCGGCGCGATCTGCTGGTTCGAAAGCGGATTGACGGATTCGGGGGCCGCGCTGCAGCCCCTGCGCTGCCTGGGATTCCTGGGCGGCGCCTGCAGCGTCCACTACCACTCCGATCCGCTGCGCAAAGCCATGCTGCACGAACTGGTCGCCGCCCGGGTACTGACGGAGGGAATCGGTATCGATGACTATGCCGGTGTGCTGTACGAGGACGGCCGAATCGCCAAGGTTCTGAGCTGGCGGCGCGGGGCGGCCGCGCACCGGGTCACGTATCGCGACCGGCAGATCATCGAGGAGATGCTGCCCGGGCAGAGCGTCCGGGCATTGGTGGAGGTCGCGAGATGACGAAAAGCGTACTGGCCCTGGGCCTCGATCCGGCGGCGGCCGATCTTGCGGCGTTCCCCGGCATCACCGCCGAACAGATCAGGGCATTCATAGACGCGCAGCTGCAGCGTGTGCGCCTGCTCGGCTACGAAGTCGACAGTTGTCTGGTTGACCGCGGTGCCAGCGCCGAAACTACGCTGGCGCAGCACCTGGAAGCGCGGCAGTTTGACTGCGTACTGATCGGTGCGGGCCTGCGGGCACCTGAATGTCTGCTGTTGTTCGAGAAACTGCTGAACATCGTGCATTCGCGGGCACCGGATGCGAAGATTTGCTTCAACACAACGCCGGCCGACACCGCCGAGGCAGTCCAGCGCTGGGTGCGGATTTGAAGCAACCCACGCAATATTGGTTTGCGGCCAAGCGCTACGGCTGGGGCTGGGGGCTGCCGCTGTGCTGGCAAGGCTGGGTTGTTCTCATCGTATGGCTTGCTATTCTGATTGGGGCGGCGGCGCGGCTGATGCCGGGCCGTCCGATCGCATTGCTGGTATTTGCAGTGCTCATGGCCGCACTGCTCACTTTCATCTGTTACCTCACCGGGGAGCCACCCCGATGGCGCTGGGGCGATTGAAACGGGTCATTGGAAACTCGCAAAGGAAGGCACTTCGTTATGAGTAAGGCGTATTGGATTTCCGCGTATCGTTCGATACGTGACGAGGCGGCCGTCGCGGCCTACGGTAAGTTGGCCGGACCGGCGCTGCTGGCCGCTGGCGGCCGTTTCCTGGCGCGCGGTGCGCCGGCGAAGGTCTATGAAAACGGGCTTCAACAGCGCACGGTCGTCATTGAGTTCGACAGCCTCGCGCAGGCCATCGCCGCCCACGACAGTCCCGAATATCAGCAGGCGCTGCGTGTCCTGGGCAATGGCGCCGACCGGGATCTGCGCCTGGTTGAGGGAGTCGGATAACAGCGGTGGATTCAAAGCAGCGGCAGCTCCTCGGGCTCGCCGGATGGTTGGCGACGAGCTTCGCCGCCGCCGCCATCGGCGCGGCGGCATCCATTCACGCGAAGTCCTTCTACGCGCAGCTCGTCAAACCGGAATGGGCGCCGTCGGCGGTGATCTTCGGACCGGTATGGACAGTGTTGTACGCGATGATGGGTGTCGCGGCGTGGTTGGTATGGCGATCCGGCGGTCTGCGCGGCAATCGGGTCGCGCTCAGTGTGTTCCTGGCGCAGCTGGTCCTCAATGCACGTTGGAGCTGGTTGTTCTTCGTATGGCATCAGGGCGCGCTGGCACTGATCGACATCGTGGTGCTGTGGCTGCTGGTCGCGCCGACTCTGGTCTTATTCTGGCGCGTGCGCGTCCTGGCCGGGGTGCTGCTCATTCCCTATCTGGCCTGGATCAGTTTCGCATCAGTCCTGAATTATTCGGTCTGGCAGCTCAATCCGCAAACTCTCGGTCCCACGCAGGTCACCCTGCCTCAGGCCATGGCCGGTACTGCCGCAGATGCCGATCCGCATATGGCGCATCAGGCATATCTCACCGCAATCAATTCCAATGATCTGCAGAACCTGCTCGACGTCCTGACCGAGGATGTCGTGCTCATGGTGCCGAACGACCAGCCGTATGTCGGTAAGCCTGCGGTGCGTCTGTGGATTGCCGAATCCCTGAGAACCTCCCGCAGGCACTGGGATAGGCCGGTGCAGGAGTTCGTCGTCAATGGCGAATGGGCTTTCGAGCGCTATTTGTACACGCTTACCGACACACCGGTGCAGGGTGCAGCGGCGCGCGTGGATACCGGATGGGGTTTGGCCATTTACCATCATGACGCCGATGGCAAATGGCGCGTGGCACGCGACGCGTGGGCCTCAGATCATCCGCATTAAAGCTGGTACGCGACCAGGGCAGCGACTTCCGCCTCGGCCTCAATCCAGTCCGAGGTTTCCTGGCCCGGTGTAAATCCGCGGCGCTGCGCTCGGAAATAGGCGGCGGTCGCAATCCATTGCTGTCGTTCCTCGGCGGTCACGCGCGGCCGGTCGCAGAAACGCAGCGGATCGAAATTCGGCGGCATGGCTGTCATACGCGTAACCTCAGCTGTTGGCGTAATAAATAACACCCGCGTCCACGCTGTCTTGTAGGTTTCAGGCCGGAGCAGTCTGACAGACAAATCCGACATCCCGGTGACCAGCCGAGCTTATGTCCGGCGCAGCACGACCAGATTCGCCGTCATCAGTTGCACCACTTCGCCGCGCTGATTGGACGTCGTGCTGCGCATCGTCACCCTGCCGCGCTCCGGGCGTGATTGCGAGGGTGTAACAGCCACGACTTCGCTTTCAACGCGCAAGGTATCCCCGGGTCGGGTGGGCTTGGGCCATTTGACCTCGCCGCTGGCGCCGATGATGCCCCCGGCCAGACGCGGCCCGGTGGTGACGATCAGCCGCATGGTCACTGCGGCCGTATGCCAGCCACTCGCCGCGAGGCCGCCAAAGAGACTGTCTTTCGCGGCCTGTTCCGAAAGATGGAAGGGTTGCGGATCAAACTGTGCGGCGAAAGCCTCGATCTGCGCCACGTCCAGGGTGTGCGTGCCGGTGCTGAAGTGCTGGCCAACCTGCAGATCATCCAGATACAGCAAGGGCCGCTGATCCTCATCGTTTCGCATGGCTAGTCGGTCTCCCATTACAATACTTTCCATGAATGAGCCGCCCAACGATCTGGCCGCTGTTTCCGGCAGGACGCTCGAGCACTACAACGAGCGCGCGGCCGAATTCTGGACGGGCACACGCGACCACGATGTGAAGCAGAACATTGAAGCCCTGCTGCGGCACATTACGGCAGCGCCGCCCCTGCGCATACTGGATTTCGGTTGCGGCCCCGGGCGGGATCTGGCGGCCTTCCGGGTGCTGGGACATGAACCGATCGGTGTTGAGGGTTCGCCGGTGTTCGCCGCCATGGCCCGTGAGTACAGCGGCTGTGAGGTGTGGGAGCAGAATTTTCTCGCGCTTGAGCTTCCCCCGGCCGGCTTTCACGGCATTTTCGCCAACGCCTCACTGTTTCATGTGCCGCGCCAGGAATTGCCGCGGGTGCTGGGCGAATTGCATGCAGCGCTGCGACCCGGTGGCGTGCTCTTCACGTCGAACCCGCGGGGGAGCAACGAAGAGGGCTGGAATCGCGGCCGCTATGGCGTGTACCACGATCTGGAATCCTGGCGCGCGTTTGTGGGGGCGGCCGGGTTTGCGGAACTGGAGTATTACTTTCGCCCGCCGGGATTGCCGCTCGAACAGCAGCCCTGGCTGGCAACCGTGTGGCGCCGGCCCCGCGTGGCGGGGGAAGACGTATGACGCCGGCACTTCTGGTGCGCACGCCGCGTCTGGAGTTGATCGCCGCGACCCTGGAGCTGCTGGAGGCCGAACTTGCAGGTCCGGAGGCATTAGGGGCGGTCCTGGGGGTGCCCGTTCCCGACAGCTGGCCCCCCGGCGAATACGATCGGGAGGCGCTCGACTTCTTCGTGTCACGGGTTTTCATCTACGGCCCCTCGGTGGTCGGCTGGTACAACTGGTATGCGATCCAGATCGGGGCCGACGGGCGTCGTGAGTCGCTGGTGGCCGGCGCCGGCTACATGGGTCCGCCGATCGAAGATCTGGTCGAGATCGGCTATTCGGTGGTGCCGGAGGCGCGGGGTCGCGGGTTCGCCACCGAAATCGTCGAGGGCCTGGTGACGCACGCGCTGGCCGTGGACCGGGTGCACATGGTGATCGCCCACACGCTGGTGTCGAATGCGCCTTCGCAGGCGGTGCTGAAGCGCGCCGGCTTCCTGGCCGCGGGTCCCGGCGCGGAACCGGGCGTGCTGCGATTCGAGCGCTCGCGAAGCTGAATCTTAAAGCTGCGCGGCAATCAATTGTTGCGCGCGCGCCAGCTGCGCGGCGCTCAGCTGCGTCGCCCGGTCGCCGCCATCGTGTGCACGTTCGGCATCGAGCTCATCCAATATCTGCTGCTGCACGCCGCCGCGACGCAGCGCCTCGGAGTATGAAATCTCGGGGTGGAACATCACCATGGCGTAGCGGGGGATGAAGCGCGTCGGATGCAGGCGTTCCAGCTGCAGGGCCCAGGCCTTGTGGCGCAGGAAGCGTTCATCGAGCACCGCCGAGCGCATCTCGGAATAGTTCTCCAGCGCCATTCGGGCGATCGCGTCGGCGTCACCGCGGCGGGCGCGGTCGAATCGGGCGAAGAGCGCGGGCGGATCGCATCGGTCGCCCGCAGCGGCGAGCAATGCGTCGAGCTGCGTGCAATCCTCGAATGCGGCATTCATGCCCTGGCCGTGAAAGGGCACGATGGCATGCGCGGCATCACCCAGCAGCAAGACTGCGCCACAGGCCCAAGGATCGGCATGAATCGTCCCCAGGTGGCCGCACGGATGGTCGCGGAACTGCGCGGCCAGATCCGGGATCAACGCCGCGGCGCCGGCGAACTCGCGCTGAAAGAACTCCTCCACGGCCGCATCGCTCCCCAGGTTGTCGAAGCCGGCGAGGCCACTGCGCGGCGCAAACAGCGTGGCCGTGAAACTGTGGTCCGGGTTCGGCAGGGCAATCAACATGAACCCACGTCGTGGCCATACATGCAGCGCATCGGCCTGCAGTGCGTACTGCCCGTCGCGCGGCGGAATGCGGAACTCCTTGTAGTCGTGCTCGAGCGGCAGCTCCTGGACCCTGACCCGCCCGGCCCTGGCAAGACTGCCACGCACCGCTGAACCTGCGCCATCGGCGGCGATGACGACCGCATCGCCGATGGTGCGCTCCACGCCCGTGCGATTGTCCACCACGCGCAAGGCGCCGCCGGGTACATCCACTTCGGTGCAGGTGGTGTCGAAGTGCAGCCGTACCTGCGGCAGGCGGGCAGCCGCCTCGATCAGTACGCGGTTCAAGGCGGCGCGGCCGACGGAGTAGATGACTTCATTGTCACGCTGGCCGTAGGGCAGCAGTCGCGGCGTCGAGTTCGGCTCGGCGTCGTGGATCATGCGCCCGCGCATCGGCAGCATCACCGGACGAACCTCATCCATGAGGTTCGCCTGTTCGAGTGCGCGAATGCCGCGTGCGGCGAGTGCCAGGTTGATGGAGCGACCGGAGTCGGCCGCGTGCTCGCGCGGGTCGGGGCGACGCTCGAAAATATTCACCGCCATGCCGCGCCGTCCGAGCAGCACGGCCAGCAGCGCACCGGCCAGTCCCCCGCCCGCAATGCTGACCGCCGGGCGCGACATCTATCCGGAACCGTGCAGTGCCGCGGCCAGCGCGTTGGCGAAACGAAACACATCCTCAAAGCTGTTGTACAGCGGTACCGGGGCGGCGCGGATCACATCCGGCTCGCGCCAGTCGCACACCATGCCGGCGCGCTGCAAGTATTCGAATACCGCCCGGCCATGCCGGGCATCGCGACCCAGGCGCAAGGATAGCTGGCAGCCGCGCGACTGGATGCCGCCCGGGGTCAGGATCTCGACGGGCGCGGCATCGAGCAGGAAGGCCAGATAGCCGGTGAGTGCCACCGATTTGGCGCGCAGATGCGCGAGCCCGGCATCATGGAACTGTTCGAGCGAGGCCAGCAGTGGCGCGGCCGAGAGAATCGAGGGGTTGCTGATCTGCCAGCCATCGGCGCCCGCGGCCGGTGTGAATTGCGGTCCCATCGCGAAACGGGTGAGCAGTTCGTGGCCCCACCAGCCGGCCAGACGCGGCAGCTCCTGCGCCTCGGCGTGGCGCTCGTGCACGAAGCAGCCGCCGATGGCGCCGGGACCGGCATTGAGGTACTTGTAGCTGCACCACACCGCAAAATCTGCGCCGCTGTCATGCAGGTTGAGGGGCACGTTGCCGATGGAGTGGGCCAGGTCAAAGCCGACCGCGCAGCCGGCCTTGCGCGCCGCGGCCGCGATGCGCGGCAGATCGAATACCTGTCCGCTCAGGTACTGCGTCCCGGGCCACACCACCAGGGCGATCTGCGCGCCGCGATGTTCGAGGAAGTACTCGATCTGCTCGGTGCTGATCACTCCGCTGGCATCCGCCGGCTGCAGCTCCAGCAGCTGCTCGCGCGGATCCAGACCATGCCAGCTGATCTGCGAGGCCAGTGCATGGCGGTCCGAAGGAAAGGCGTTGGCTTCCATCAGAATCCGGGTTCGGTCCCCGGACGGCCGATAGAAGCTGGCCAGCATCAGGTGCAGGTTCACGGTGAGCGAATTCATGGCGACGACCTCGCCGGGCTGCGCCCCCGTGAGGTTCGCCAGTCCCGCTCTCATGAATTCATGGTAGGGGATCCAGGCGCGGCGTGCGGATTCGTGGCCGCGCACGCCCAGGGCCGCCCAGTCGTCGAGCTCCTCGTTGATGCGTTGTCGGGCGGCGAGCGGCTGCAGTCCGAGCGAATGCCCGCACAGATACACCAGCGCAGCACCGGTCGCGCTGATCGGATGCGCGAACTGATCGCGGAATCGAGCCAACGGATCGGCGGCGTCGCGTGCTCTGGCGTAGGCCAGCGAGCGTTCAAAAGTCATGGGTCGGGCATCAGCACGGCTAACGGGTCTGCACCGTGCCGCACCGGCGGCAGGTGGTCAGGCGCGGATTGCCGAAAAAACGTTCGAACACCGGCGGAAACTGGGTCTCGATATTGGTGAGCGCGAAGAACTCCTCGTACAGCTTCGTCCCGCAGTTCTCGCAGTACCACTGCAGACCATCCTGCTCCCCCGGGCGCCGGTCGCGTTCGATCACCAGTCCGACCGTATCGACGCCGCGCCGCGGGGAGTGGGGGACAGCGGCGGGCAGCAGAAACAGCTCTCCCTCGCGGATCGGGATGTCCACGACCTTGCCGTCCTGGACGGTCTTCAGCAGCAGGTCGCCCTCGACCTGATAGAAGAACTCCTCGCCCGGATCCACGTGGTAGTCCTTGCGTGAGTTGGGGCCGCCGACGGCCATCACGATGAACTGGCTGTCGCGAAAGATGCGCCGATTGCCCACCGGAGGCTTCAGGAGCTGGCGGTTTTCCTCGATCCAGCGCTTTAGATTCAATGGACTGGGGACTGACATAAAGTATTCGCACTCCTTCAGGCCAACATTGTAAGCCGGAACCCCTGTCGGCGGTTCCGGACAGGGCAGGCGGCAGCATTGCGGCTCAACTGCAGGTAGGCTTGGGCCTATGAACACCCGAAAAACCCGTATCACGGTCATCGCAGTCGGCCTGCTCGTCGCCGGCACCCTGGGGCTTACGGGCTGCGCAGCGGTATCGAAGCATCTGCCCTGGCGCCATAAGGCCGCTCCCGCACCCGAGGTCGCGACGGCCCTGACGGTGGCGGCACCCGATGGCGCCCCCTTGTCCTGGCCGCAGGTGTGGCAGCGCAATGATGTGGTGCTGGACATGGCGGGGGTTGCCGCCACGGGTGCGGCGGTGGTGATGCCGCGCAGTGGCCTGGCATGGCCGGTGCGCCTGGCGCTGCGGGTGGCGCCCGGATCGATCGGGTCCATCGATGTGCGCGGTGCGCAAAGACTCGTCATTCCGGTGCCCGCGACGGGCACCGGTACCCTAGACTTGGAGCTGCCGCCGGGGGTCTACGTGGCCGCTACCAAACAGATCACGCTGAACTGGGGCCCGGCGAGCGTACCTGCCGCCAACTGAAGGAGTGCGCGTGTATTACCACAACAGCCTGTGGGGCATCCTGGTCCTGATCGCGGATGTCTGGGCCATCGTCAATATCATGCAAAGCACGGCGGAGACGGGCAGAAAAGTGCTCTGGACGGTGCTCGTCGTACTGTTGCCGGTCCTGGGTTTCGTCCTGTGGTACTTCTTAGGGCCGAAGACCGGCCGCAGCTGATCTTCTAAGCCTCATTCGGTGTCTGATGAGCGCTGCAGGGGATGCTGACCGGGCGGATCGGCAGATCGAGATTCACCGCGGTCAGCGCGCCGCCCCATACGCAGCCGGTGTCCAGACCGATCACCCCGTGCGCGTTCACATACCCCAGCGCCGACCAATGGCCAAAGATGATGCGGGTGCCGCGGCTGGCACGATCCGGGATTTCAAACCAGGGCAGCAGCGTCGAGTCGGGGACCGGCGGCCCCTTGGCTTTCAGTGCCACGCGACCCTCGGCCGTGCACACGCGTAGGCGCGTCAGGCAGTTGACGATGAACCGTATGCGGTCCGCTCCGGTGAGCTGCTCGGACCAGCGGTCAGGCTTATCCCCGTACATGTGATCAAAGAACACTTCGGGGTCCCTCAGCAGTGCGTGGCGCACCTCCTGCGCCAGCAGCAATGTCTGCGGTACGCTCCACTGCGGGACCAGGCCTGCATGAACCAGCAGTTCGCCGTGCGTCGGATCCTGATGTGCCAATGGCCGCTCGAGCAGCCACTGCAGAATTGCGGCGCGGTCGGGAGCGCGCAGGATATCGTGCAGAGTGTCGCCCGGCTTGTCCTGCAGGCGCGAGCCGAACACCATCGCGAGCAGGTGCAGGTCGTGATTGCCGAGCACCACGATGGCATTGTCGCCAAGCGCACGGATCAGTCGCAGGCATTCCAGCGAATGCGGCCCGCGATTTACCAGGTCGCCGACGAACCAAAGTTGATCGCGGTCGGGCGAGAACCTGATCGCCTCGAGCAGCGCGCGCAGCTCGGTGACACAACCTTGTACGTCGCCAATGGCAAAGCGCGCCATGGCTGATGCAGTTACTGGAGTACGCCGGGCATGGCCAGCCGGAACGGGGCAATCGGTGCATCAAACGCCTCCCCGTCATCCGCGATCATCTGATAGCTGCCCTGCATGACGCCTACCGGCGTCTCGATGATGGCGGCGCTGGAGTAGCGAAAGCCCTGACCGGGTTTCAGGTGGGGTTGCTCCCCCACGACCCCGTCGCCGCGCACTTCCTGTACCTTGCCGTTCGCGTCCGTGATCAACCAGTGTCGCCGCATCAGCCGGGCGGGGTGATCGCCATCATTGCGGATCGTGATGGTGTAGGAGAATACGAACCGCGGCTCGTGCGGGTCTGACTGTTCGGACAGGTAGCTGGTCTGTACGTCTACCGTGATTCTATATGCGGCTTCCTGCATCACTTACCTTGATGTGGCCTTCAAACTCTCTGCTTCGCTGACGCGTACGGCGAGAACGTCGCACGACGCCGCATGCAGGACAGTGTCCTCGGTGAGGTTCACAAAAATAGACAGGCCGTGACGCTCACGGGCCCCCAGCATGATCAGATCGCACCCCATGTCGCGCGCCACCCGGACGACTTCGCTCTTGACGCTGCCGACCTCGACCCGTTGATGGTCGGCGTCGACGCCGATGGCGGCACACAGCGTGGTCAGCCGCCGGCGCGCGGAACCGGCGAGTTCATCCAGCAGCGGGACCGGCGGGATCATGTTCTCACCCACCGGTTCAACCGGCACGTATTCCACCACATGCAGCACCGTGAGTTCGGCACCGGTGAGCACCGCCAGATCGCGCGCACGCCGGCTGACCGCGAGGCTGTCGGCATTCAGGTCGACGGCGAGCAGGATTTTGCTGTAGATGGACATTGCGGCACCTCTTAAGGCGAAGGGTAACCGATCACGCCGCATTTGCGCGATCTGCAATCGATCAGGCCGCCGCCGTGCCCCGGCCCAGCCGCAGGGCCAGGCGATTGAAGACTTCCGGCGCCAGAGTTTCGGCACGCACCTGCGGGTCCACGCCGCAGGCTTCAATATCCTGCACTTCGAGCAAACTGCGCAGGGCGTTGCGCAGGGTCTTGCGTCGCTGGGAAAACGCCGTTGTGACCACCTGTGCAAACTGCGGGGCCACCGCAAAGGCAGGCTGTGGCCTGACCGTAAGGCGCGCAACGGCCGACCAGACACGCGGCGCGGGTTTGAATGCACCTGGACCGATATCGAACAGCTGCTCGACGATCACCCACGGCGCCAGCATCACGGTCAGGCGTCCATATTCACTGGTCCCGGGTGCCGCAGCCATGCGGGCCACGACCTCCCGCTGCAGCATGACGTGCAGGTCGGTGATGGCCGGCGCCGCGGCGATCAGCCGGAACAGCAGCGGAGTCGAGATGTTGTAGGGCAGGTTGCCGATCACCCGCAGCCGGCCGCCGCGCAGGGCTGCGAGCTGCGCGAAATCAAAATCCAGCGCATCGCACTGATGCAGCGTGGCCGCGCGCGCCAGGGCGATGGTCGGCCGCAGCGTTTCCGCCAGATCCCGGTCGATTTCCACGGCATCAAAACTGGCATAGGGCTCGCGCAGCAACAGATGGGTGAGGGCGCCGCGGCCCGGACCGATTTCCAGCAGGTGATCCTGCGGCCCGGGACTGACCGCGCGCGCGATGCGCTCGATGACGCCCGGATCGTGGAGAAAATGTTGTCCGAAACGCTTGCGGGCAGGAGTCACGCCGCGTGTGCCGCCATGGTGGTCGCCATGCGCACCGCCGCCGCGAGGCTTGCGACATCGGCATGGCCGCTGCCGGCAAGATCCAGTGCGGTGCCATGATCGACCGAAGTGCGGATGATCGGCAATCCGAGCGTGACATTCACGGCCTGATCGAAGTGCGCGTGTTTGATTACCGGCAACCCCTGATCGTGGTACATCGCGAGCACCGCGTCGTAGGCGGCCATGAGTCGCGGCACAAAGATGGTGTCCGCCGGAAACGGACCGCTGACATCGAGGCCGCGCGCACGCATCTGGTTGACAGCCGGCGCGATGGTGGTCAGTTCCTCGCGACCGAGGTGCCCGCTCTCGCCGGCGTGCGGGTTCAAACCGCACACCGCAATGCGCGGTGCGCCGATTCCCCACCAGCGCTTCAGATCCGTATCGACTATCGCGAGGACCTGCTGCAGCAACTCGCCCGTAATCGCCTGCGCCACGTTTGCCAGCGGCAGATGCGTCGTCGCCAGGGCCACGCGCATGTTGCCTGAGGCCAGCATCATGACCGGCAGCGGTGCGCCGCAGCGCAGAGCGATGTATTCGGTGTGTCCGGTGAAGGCAAATCCGGCTTCGATGATGGTGCTCTTCTGCACCGGCGCCGTCACCATCGCGGCGAATTCACCCGACACACAGCCCTGTGCGGCGCGATCCACCATGGCCAGTACCGCCGCGGCGTTGCGGGAGTCGAGCCTGCCGGCCTCGGCCGCAAAGGCCAGCGGGACGTGCAGGACGGCGAGGGTGCCCGGCGTGTGCGGGCGCGCAGCCTGCCCCGGCTCGTAGTCCCACAGATTCAGTTTCAGACTCAGCTGACGGGCGCGCGCCGCGAGCAGCTCGCGATCCCCCAGACAGATGAGTTCACAGGGTAAGGGTCCGCGCGCGAGCTGCAGGCAAAGATCCGGACCGACGCCGGCGGGCTCCCCGGAGGTGACTGCAATTCGCGCCTGCGGCGCCACGGATCAGGACTTCAGATCGACGTACGAGTCATCGCGCAGGCGTCGCAGCCACAGCTCCGTCTCTTCGTCGACCTTGCTGGCGCGGATCTGATCCGCAGCTTCCTTGCGCTGCAGTTCCTTGGTGTCATCGTACTTGCGGCGACCCGTGACCTGCGCGATATGCCAGCCCGCCTGGGTATGGAAGGGCTCGGAAATCTCATTCACCTTCAGGTCTTCGACCGCCTTGGTGAACTCCGGAGGAAAGCTGTCGGCGCTGCTCCAGTCCATATCGCCGCCATCCGCCGCCGAGCCCACATCCTGCGAGCTGACCTGGGCAAGCGCGCCGAAGTCCTCGCCGGCCAGGATGCGCTTGCGAAGGTTTTCGAGCTTCAGTTTGACGGTCGCATCATCCTGCAGTTCGTTGGTGCGCATCAGGATGTGGCGCACGCGAATCTGTTCGACCACATCCTTCTTCTCGAGATTGCGCACCTCGTTCAGGCGCACGATGTGAAAGCCAGTGGGCGCCCGCACCGGCGCGCTGACCTCTCCGGCCTTCAGGCTCAGTATCGTGGGCGCCAGCACCGTCGGCAGCTCGGTACCCTTGCGCCAGCCCAGTGCGCCGCCGTCCAGTGCGGTCTGGCTGTTGGAATTGGCAATCGCGAGCTTCGCGAAATCCTCGCCGGCCTTGGCACGCTGGTAGACGTCATTGGCTTTCTTCTGCGCCGCTTCCAGCTGTGCCGTGGTCGCTTCCTGCGGCACCGCGATCAGGATGTGCGAGACATTGTATTCGGCATTCGCCGACGGGTGATGCGCCTGGTGATCGAGGTAGGTATCGATTTCGCGCGCCGTGACCGCAATCTTTCCGACCACATCGCGCTGCTGCAGCAGCCTCAGGGTCAGCTCGCGGCGCATCGAATCGCGGTAGCTGGCGTAGTCGATCCCCTGGGCGGCCAATGCCTGCGGCAGCTGCTGCAGCGATATGCCGTTGCGCTGCGCAACTTCGGTCATGGCGTTGTTCAGGGTTTCATCGGACACCTTGATACCGGCGCGGTCGGCACGCTGCACCTCGGCTTCCTGCACGATCAGACGTTCGAGAATCTGCTGACGGATCACCGCATCGGGGGGCATCTGCTGCCCTTGAGTGCGCAGCTGCTCCTTGACGGACGCAAGCTTCTCATCGACCTCTGATTGCAACACCACCCCGTCATTGACCACCGCGGCGACCCGGTCGAGCAGCTGACCCTGGGTTTCGATTTCCCGGGTCTGGGCGAAGGCCTGCAGGCTCACGCCAAAGGCGGCCAGCAGTAGCAGGTGAGCGGACAAAGTCGAGGCACGTTTAAAATAGTTCATGTTCTTCAGGGGCTTGCAGAGTTTGGGGAGTATCCCCGAATGGCCGATCCAAGGAAAGTGCCCGCTTCGGATCCGACACTCGCCAGGCCGTTGAGTTCCAGTTGCACGAATATACCCGTGTCCTGCCGTCCGGTGCTGTTACTGAGCGAGCGACGACCCAGGATCCGCACCCCCCAGCAGCAGCCGTGGTACTCGAATCCCGCGAAACGCTCCAGCATCTGGTGGGTGTCCAGGGCATAGACGACCCGGCCGTAGGCATTCCAGTTGCGCAGGATCGGCCACGCCGCCGAGGCCTCGACCTGGTCCAGGCTGTCCGGCGTCAGATATCCCTGCGCCAGGGCCGTGGCCCGCAGCTGCGCCTGGGTCGGCGTGAATCCCTGGGCAATTTCCGAGGCGTAGAACTGACCGTAGGCGGCCGCCACCGCCGCTGCCTGCGCCTGTTCCTCGGCCGGCGTGTCACGCTGGAAGCGGTAGGCCAGGTTCACGACGGCGTCAGTTGCAGGTTTGAACTGCAGCTCCACGATGCTGCGGTCGCTCTTGCTGGTGTGCGGATCCCACTGCTCGCCCAGATTCACGCTCCAGTTCTTGTACGCTGTCAGGGCTACCTCGGCGACCAGGTCGGAACGCAGCCCGGTGGAGGGTTCCAGTGGAATCTGCACCCGGGGAGGCTGGAAATAATAGGTCTGCCCCAGGGTCGCCGACAGGAACTGCTGGCCGCTGCTGGTCTGGAGCAGGCGGCTGGTCACCGCGGCGGTGACCTGGTTCGCGTCACCGATCCGGTCTACGCCCACAAAGCGGTTGGTGCGGAACAGTTCGACCAGGTTCAGGTCCGGCAGGGTCGTATCAAAGACGGGCAGCTGGTCCTGCTCACGATAGGGCGTGTAGACATACTCCAGCCGTGGCTCCAGGGTGAGGGTGCGCTGCTGATCGCGGCCGGTGGGACGCTCGAAGATCAAGCCGGTGTCGAGGCTTGCCGTCGGCAGTGAGCGGCGCGGACTCGCCTTCTGGCCGACCGCGGTATCGGAGAGTGAATACTGCGTAAATTCATAGGCGATGCCGGGACGCACAAAGTAGCCGGGGCCCTCGAAATGCAAGGTCGCATCGGGGCGCAGATCCACGCGCCACCCCGTCACCCCGATGCCGCGATCAAAGTTGACCAGTTCGGAATCAAAGCCATAGTGCAGCAGGCCCGCAGGCCCGACCACGAAGTCACTGTCGGCCACGATCTGCGGCAGACGCGCATAGGGGCGCTCGGTCGGGTCCAGCACCTTCTCGATGGCATCCAGAGTCTGGTACTGCTGCACCTGGGCCGTCAGGCGCCAGTTCTCATCCCGATACGACAGCGCGGCGGTGCGCTCGAGATAGGCGACGCTGGTGCCCTCGGGGCCCTGGCCGAAATCCTGGAAATACAGAGAATCGCCGACATTCGCGGCATCGACCGAGAGTCGGAACTGATCCGGCAGCTCGGTGGTCTGGGTCAGATGCACGTACGAGCGGTCGTGATTCCCCAGCCCCTCGCCGGCCGCCTGCGCATCGTAGGGAAGGAAGTGCCAGATGAGCTCGCCATGCTGGTCGTCGGTCATGTAGCGCGCATCACCGCCCACGTCGATGCCGCGTCTGGTGTAGTAGGTGGGGGTGAGCAGCAGATCCTCATTCGGGGCAATGTTCCAGTACCAGGGCGTGGAGAGTTCGAGACCACTGCGGCTGTTGGTGCCGACGCTCGGAAACAGGAACCCGGTCTTGCGCTCATCATCCAGCGGGAAGGACAGCCAGGGCAGGTACAGGATCGGAACACCCTTGAAGTCGACACTGGCGTCACGGGCCACGCCGACGTGCTGACCGCTGTCCAGGGTGAGTGTGCCCGCGCGAACCTGCCACACCTCCTCGGTGAGCGGACAGGTGCTGAAGTGCACATCCTGCAAGCGCAGGATGCCGCCCGGTGTCAGGTCCACGAGTTGCGCGGAACCGTGGCCCTCGCGCTGCTGCAGTTCGAACTGCGCATTCTTGAAGCTTGCGCCGGCGGTCGGTGAATATTGGCCATCGCTGCCGGTGAGATGGATCAGCGGATCCTCATAGTCGACCTTCCCCTTCACGCGCACGCCTTTGTTGACGCTGTCGTACTCGGCATCATCGGACTTCGCGATCCGCAGCCCCTGCCGCACGATCACGCGACCGGTTGCCGTCGCATCGCCATTAGGGCTCGCAGTGATCGTGTCACCTTCCAGATCGATGTCACCGCCGGAGGCAAAGTCCGGCTGGTGAACCGGTGCGACCTTCTCCCGGACCACCGAGCGCGGCGCCGGACACGAAAATACCGGCGCGTCGGCATGAGCCGCCATTGCTCCCAGGCACAGCATCAGCCCGCTCAAAACCAGCGAGTTGGCGAAAGTGGGGAATTGGTGACGATGCGGCATGGGGCCGCGCATTATAATGAAGACCTATGTCTCACGCCGACGAGCGTTTCAGCCTGGTCACCGACTGGGTCACCCGGGAGCTGCGGCTGTCGCCCCGGCTTATTGAGCCAGCCTCCAGCGATGCCAGCTTTCGCCGGTATTTTCGCGTGTTCCATGACGGGGGCACCCATATCGTGATGGACGCGCCGCCCGCGCGGGAGGATGTGCGCCCCTATCTGAACATCACCGTCATGCTCGAAACCGCCGGCGTTCACGTGCCGCGGGTGTACGAATGGGACACCGAGCGGGGTCTGCTGCTGCTCGAAGACCTCGGGACACGCCAGTACCTGCCGACCCTCGAGGCGGGCGGTGATGCCGACGCACTGTACCGCGATGCGCTGCAGTCGCTGGCCGATATCCAGGTGCGCGGCCGGGAGTCGGCGTTTGAGCTGCCCGCCTATGACCGTGAAGTGCTGGTGCGGGAAATGGCCCTGATGCCCGAGTGGTTCTGCGGCCGGCATCTGCAGTTGGACCTCAGCCGCGGCCAGGGTGAGATGATCACGGCCGCCTTTGAATTCCTGGTGGCCGAGGCGCTCGCGCAGCCCCAGGTGTTCGTGCACCGCGACTACCACTCGCGCAATCTGATGATCACGCGCGAGCGCAATCCGGGGATCATCGATTTCCAGGACGCACTGCGGGGTCCGGTGGGCTATGACCTGGTCTCGCTGCTCAAGGACTGCTATATCGGCTGGCCCCGCTCACGGATCGAGGGCTGGGTGCGCGATTACCGCCTGATGATGCACAAGCAGGCCTCGCACAGTGCCGGAATCAATGATGCCCAGATGCTGCGCTGGTTCGATGTCATCGGCGTACAGCGGCATCTGAAGGTGCTGGGGATCTTTGCGCGGCTGTGGTACCGCGACGGCAAATCCGGCTATCTGAAGGACCTGCCGCTCACCCTGCAGTATGTGGTCGGTGCCTGCGGCGCCTTTCCGCAGCTGCACGCATTGCGCGAATTCCTGCAGCACTTCGTGGTGCCCGCCCTGCCGCAGGCCAATGCCCGCGAGCTGCAGCGACCCGTGTCCGCATGAAAGCCATGGTGCTCGCCGCCGGTCGCGGCGAACGCATGCGGCCGCTCACCGATCACACGCCCAAGCCGCTGCTGAACGCCGGGGGCAAGCCGCTCATCGCCTGGCACCTCGAGGCCCTTGCGCGTGCCGGGATTCGTGAGGTGATCGTGAATCTGTCCTGGCTGGGGCCGCAGATCCGGGCCGTACTGGGCGATGGCGCCGCATTCGGCGTGCAGATCCAGTACAGCGAGGAGGGCAGCCCACCCCTGGAGACGGGGGGTGGCATATTCCACGCGCTGCCGCTGCTGGGGCCGGCGCCGTTCCTGGTGGTCAACGGTGATACGTTTACGGACATTGATTTGAGCGCCCTGCGGTTGTCCGCGGCCGCCGATGCCCGTCTGGTCATGGTGAGCAACCCGCCCCAGCACCCGCAGGGGGATTTCGTGCTGGAAGGGGAGCGGCTCCTGGCGGGCACCGGGCCCACCCTGACCTACAGCGGCATCGGCATTTTCAGCCCGGGATTGTTCGCGGGCTGTCAGGAGGGGCGCTTTGCCCTGCTGCCGCTGCTCAAACGCGCCATCGCGGCCGATCGCCTGCAGGGGCAGCTGCATACCGGGCAGTGGCTGGATATCGGCACCCCGGAGCGCCTGGCCGCGTTGAACCGGAAGCTGGCCGGGGCTCCTGCCTGAGGCTAGAGCGTACAATTGGCCCATGTCTGACCTGAAACACATTCCCGTCGTCCAGGAGCCCGCCCGGGCCCGCAGCGGCGAAAAGTACCTCACCCCCCAAGGGTTCACGGCCATCCGCGACGGCATCAAGTCGGCGGATGCTCCGCCCGAGCCGCGCCCAGCCAAGCCACCGTGGCTGCGCGCGAAGGCGCCCGCCGGGGAGGGCTTCGAGGCGGTCAAGGACATCGTCCGCGAGCATCGTCTCGCGACGGTGTGCGAGGAGGCCAAGTGCCCGAACATCGGGGAATGCTGGAACGCCGGCACGGCGACCATCATGCTCATGGGCGCAGTGTGCACGCGTGCCTGCCGTTTCTGCGCGGTGGATACGGGCAATCCACGCCGCTGGCTGGATGCCGAGGAGCCCGCGAACGCCGCGCGCACGGTGGCGCTCATGAAGCTCAAGTATGTCGTGCTCACTTCGGTGAACCGCGATGATCTGCCCGATGGTGGCGCGGGCCACTATGCCGCCTGCGTGCGCGCGATCCGCGCACGCAATCCGCAGACCGCCGTCGAGGCGCTCACCCCTGACTTCCAGGGTGTGCTGCACGATGTCGAAACCGTCGTCGATTCCGGTCTGCAGGTATTCGCCCAGAACATCGAGACGGTGCGCCGCCTCACCCATCCGGTGCGCGATCCGCGCGCCGGCTATGAGCAGACCTTGAACGTGCTGGCGCATGCGAAGCGCCACAACCGCGCGGTGCTGACCAAGACCAGCCTGATGCTCGGCCTCGGGGAAACCTTTGCGGAGGTCCTGCAGACCCTGGATGACCTGCGGGCGATCGGCACGGACCTGCTGACGCTGGGGCAATATCTGCGTCCCACCGTCAATCACCTGCCGGTGCAGCGTTACGTGAGCCCCGCCGAGTTCGACCAGTTGCGCGCGGCGGCGCTGCAGCGCGGTTTCGTGGAATGTGTCGCCGGGCCCTTGGTGCGCTCCAGTTATCGGGCCGAGCAGGCACTGAACCGCAACAATGCCGGCCTCGACAATGCGACGCTGGTGGCGCAGGGGAAGTGAACGCGCAGCCGCGCGCGAGCGCCCGTCCGACACCCCTCATCCGGCATCTGGGTCGGGTCGACTATCAAAGCACCTGGCAGCGCATGCAGCAGTTCACGGACACGCGCACGGCGCTGAGCGCCGATGAGCTGTGGTTCCTCGAGCATCCGCCCGTATTCACGCTCGGCATGGCGGGTCGGCGCGAACATCTGCTGGCGCCGGGCGCCATCCCCGTCGTGCACACCGATCGCGGGGGTCAGGTCACCTATCACGGCCCCGGACAGCTCGTCGTCTACGCGTTGATCGATCTGCGCCGCGCGCAGCTGGGAGTGCGCGACCTCGTCACCGGGCTCGAGCAGGCCGTGGTGCGCTACGCAGCCGAGCTGGGCGTCACGGCGGCGGCGCAGCGCGAGGCACCGGGGGTGTACGTCGAGGGTCGCAAGCTGGCCAGCGTCGGCATACGCATCCGACGCCATGCGAGCTACCACGGGCTGGCGCTGAACGTGGATATGGATCTTAAGCCCTTCGGGCGCATCAACCCGTGCGGGTATGAGGGACTGGCGATGACGCAGCTTCGGGCGCTGACCACCGTCGCGGACGTGCAGGTCGCCGCGGCCGGTCTCACGCCGCACCTGCTCGCGGCGCTGGGCTTCGCACCTGTAACCACTTTATAACCACTGCACGACTGACATCGTGAGGATCCGGCTCTAGCATCGATAGCTCCAGAACGGTTTTCTCAAGCGAGTCTTACTATGAAGATCAGCACGTGGTTGGTGCGGGCGACACTGGTGTCATTGAGCGCGCTTGCGCTGGGCGCGCCGCTCGCGCAGGCCGCCGGCGTTTCCATCCTGAATGCTTCCTACGACCCGACGCGTGAGCTGTACGTCGACTACAACGCCGAATTCGCCCGTTACTGGAAGGCCAAGACCGGCCAGGACGTGCGGGTCAACCAGTCGCACGGCGGCTCGGGCAAGCAGGCCCGCGCGGTGATCGATGGCTTGCCCGCGGATGTCGTCACGCTCGGACTGGCCGGTGACGTGGATGCCATCGCCACCCGCGGCAAGCTGCTGCCGCTGAACTGGCAAAGCCGATTGGCGGACGACAGCGCACCGTATACCTCCACCATCGTGTTCCTGGTGCGCAAGGGCAACCCCAAGGGCATCAAGGACTGGGGCGATCTCATCAAGCCCGGTATGGCCGTGATCACCCCGAACCCGAAGACCTCCGGGGGTGCCCGCTGGAACTATCTGGCGGCATGGGCCTGGGCCAAGCACCAACCCGGCGGCAACGATGCCAAGGCCAAGGAGTTCGTGCGCAAGCTCTACACCAATGTCCCGGTGCTCGATACCGGCGCGCGTGATGCGACCACGACTTTCGTTCAGCGCGGCATCGGCGATGTGCTGCTGGCCTGGGAGAACGAGGCCTATCTCGCGATCAAGGAAGTCGGTGGCGACAAGGTGCAGATCGTCATCCCCTCACTGAGCATCCTGGCCGAGCCCTCGGTCGCGGTGGTGGATCAGGTCGCCATCAGGCACGGCACCACCCAGGTGGCGAACGCCTACCTGGAACACCTGTACAGCAAGGAGGGCCAGGAAATCATCGCCCGGAATTTCTACCGGCCGCGCGATCCGCAGGTGGCGCAGAAGTATGCAAATCAGTTTCCGAAGCTGCAGCTGGTCACCATCGCCGAGTTCGGCGGCTGGACCAAGGCCAGCAAGGATCACTTCGAAGACGGGGGCAGCTTCGATCAGATTTACGGTCCGAAGTAGCCGCTACTCCACGACCAGCTTGTAGCCCGCGCCGGTTGCGGTCTGCAGGATCTGCGGCAGCGACGGATCCTGCTCGATCTTCTGGCGCAGGCGATGCACGAGCTGCTTGAGCAGCTGCCGGTCACCGGAGTTGCGGTGTCCCCAGATATGCACCAGCAGCCGGTCCGAGCCCACGGTGCGACCGGCATTCACCAGCAGCATCTGCAGCAGCCGCAGTTCCAGCTTCGTGAGGCGCACGGGTGCCGCTGCGCCGATCTGCACGGTGTGATCTTCGACGTTCAATCTGATCCGACCCGATGCCAGGGGACCTGAGTTCTCCATGCCCGCGCGGCGCAGCAGCGCCTTGATGCGCGCCAGCAGGGTGCGCGGGCTGAAGGGCTTGGTTAGGTAGTCATCGGCACCCAGTTCCAGGGAGCGCACCAGGTCCTCCTCCTCGTTGCGCGCCGTCAGCATCATGATCGGCACCGCGGAGTTTGCGCGGATGGTCTCGCACACCTTGAAACCGCTGGCGCCGGGCATGTTGATATCGAGCACCACGAGATCCGGGCCTTCGCTGGCAAAGAGCGCGAGGGCGGCACTGCCATCGGCTGCCTTGACGGCCAGGAACCCGGCCTGTGAGAGCGTGAAGGCGATCAGGTCGAGCAAGTCGCGGTCGTCATCGGCGATCAGAACTTTCATGGCAGGGGCTTCTCGCTCAACTTGCGGCGCTGTCCGTATGGATGGGCAGTGTAAAACTGAACCGGGTGTGCTGTGCGGGAGTGCGTTGCACGACGATGGTGCCGCCGTGACGCTCGATCACGGATTTGACGATCCACAGCCCTAAGCCCAGACCGCCCGGTTCGGGCTCCGCGTCCGAGCCGCGCCGGAAGCGTTCAAACACAGTACCGATGTCGCCTTCGGGCACGCCCGGACCTTCATCTTCCACCCATGCTTCGACCCGATCGGCATGCGCAATCGCACCGATGCGCAGCACCGATCCGTCCGGCGCGAACTTGTTGGCGTTGGCGATGAGATTGACGAAAACCTGGGTCAGTCGGGTTTTATCTCCCCGCACCTGCGGCAGATCCTCGGGCAGCAGCACCTCCATGACCTGCTGGCGCTGCAGCAGCAAAGACTCCACCAGCGCGTGCGCATCCAGGACGACCTCGGCCAGTGACACGCTCTGCTGGCGGATGCTCAGTTGTCCGGACTCGATGCGCACACTCTCCAGCAGGTTGTCGATGAGACGCGTCAGGCGCAGTGAGCCGCGTTCCAACGAGACCACCAGCTTCTCGCGTGCCTCGGGCGCCATGGTCTGCAGGCCGTCACGCAGCAGCTCGATGGAGGCCAGCTGGGCGGCGAGCGGGGTGCGGAACTCATGCGAAATGTTGGCGAGTACGCTGTCGCGTGCCCGACGCACGGCTTCCAGTTCAGTCTCATCGCGCAGCACCTGCACCTGCAGACCCTCGACCATGCCGGAGCTGGTGATGATCGTCGTGCGTGGAGCGGCGTCATTGAGACGCAGACGTTCGAGCGCCCGCGCCGTACCCGCGGTGCGCGCACGCACGATCGGGCAATCGGTCTCGCACGGACGAACTCCATTGGGACCCTGCGGCTTGAGCAGGTCGCCACAGAAGCGCCCGACGGCTGCCTGGGGCTCGACTCCGAGAAGCTTCGCGGCCTGGGGATTCAAATAGCGGATGTTGCGATCGCGATCCACCGCGAACACGCCCTCAACGATGCCGGCCAGCACGCCCTGCGCTTCAGCCTCGCGACGGCGCAGCGTGCCGGTGAGATTCACCAGGTTGCGACGCATGTCTTCCATGGTGCGCGCCAGCGCGCTGACCTCGGCGGTGCCGCCGACCGGAATCGACGTCGAGAAATCGCCCTGACCCAGGCGTACGGCCGCCTCGGTGAGGTCCTGCACGGGCCCGGCCACAAACTGACCGAGCACTGCGCCGGCCAGCACCGCCAGCAATGCCAGCACCAGGGCCGTGATCAGCAGCCGATGGATGAGCGAGCGGATTTCACTGTCGATCTGCGCCGCCGGCAGGCGCGCTTCGATCAGGGCGATGACCTCGCCGGTATTGGTGGTCAGTGGGAAGCTCGCGGCATACAGATCGAGCTGCTGGATATGCGCCAGGGCGTAGCGACCATCCGCAAGCCCGGCGCTGTGCAGACTGGTCAGGGCATCGACCGGGGCCGAGTTGAAATTGCGGTAGCTGAGCAGACGGATCGACAATCCGGCCGCGCGACTGAGATTGCTCGCCAGCTGCGCATCAAGACGGCGCACCACGAAGATGTTCAGGCCCTGATGTCCCGCCACCGGCGCAGTCGCACCGAAGATGGGGATCGTCGTGGAGACGGGCGCCGCGAGGAACGTATGGCCCTGCTTGCCGACACTGAGGAAGATTTCAGTCCAGGGCACGCTGACGCCGGCCTGGGAGAGGATGCCGGCACCGTCGAACACCGCGCAGGCATCGGCGGTTTCGACGGGGCAGGTCCGACGCAGCGCCGACTGCAGGTTCCGCCCAGCCGGCAGTTGCAGCGCGGCCTGCACCGCGGGGTCATCGCCGATGCTGCGCGCGGAGGCGAGGGCATCCTCCTGCATGCGACGCAGGGTTTCGCGCGCCATGGCGCCGCCAAGCTGTACCCGGGCGGTGCCCTGACTGTCCGCCACCTGGCGCAGTCGCTCGCCCGCATACAGCGACAGGCCGCCCGCGACCATCAGCACGATGACCACTTCACTGCCCGCCAGCCACCAGCGCAGCCGCGTGGTCGCCGGGTCGATTCGCAGCCGCTCGAGCAGTGGTCCGAGGCGCGCCAGCTTGAATTGCATCAGCGGCTCTTGTATCCGCGCCGCTCGACCAGGGTCTTGATCACGAGCGTCACGACGGCCAGCAGGGTCAGGAGCGAGGCCACGGCGAAGGCGCCGACGGTGTTGTATTCGCGGTAGAGAATTTCGACATGCAAGGGCATCGTATTGGTGAGGCCGCGGATATGTCCGGAAACTACCGATACCGCGCCGAACTCGCCCATGGCGCGGGCGTTACACAGGATGATGCCGTAGATCAGGCCCCATCGCACCTTCGGCAACGTGACCCGAAAGAACGTGAGCCAGCCCCCGGCGCCCAGGGTGATGGCCGCCTCTTCTTCATCGTTGCCGAGCTGCTGCATCAGCGGAATCAGCTCGCGCGCCACATACGGGAAGGTCACGAACATGGTCGCGAGAATGATGCCCGGCAGTGCGAAGATGATGCTGATGTTATGGTCCTGCAGCCACGGACCGAACCAGCCCTGCAGGCCGAAGAGCAGCACATACACCAGGCCGGCGATGACCGGTGATACCGCCATCGGCAGGTCTATGAGGGTCGTGAAGAAGCTCTTGCCCTTGAATTCAAACTTGGCGATGCACCAGGCGGCACTCAGCCCGAACAGGGTGTTGGCAGGCACGACCACCGCGGCGGTGATCAGCGTCAGCTTGATGGCCGATAGCGTATTCGGATCATCGAAGGCGGCAAGGTAGGTATGTATGCCCTTGGCCAGCGCCGTGGCGAATACCGTGATCAGCGGCGCGAACAGCAACGCGGCCAGGAACAGTAGCGAGACGCTGATCAGCACCCAGCGCATGAGGGTGCCCAGCACCGAGTCATAACCCGGGCGGGAGCGCAGTTCGGCCAGTATCGCCTGTGAAGGTCCGCCGGCCATCTAGCGCCCCGCCATGGACCGACGACGGCCCCAGTGCTGCAGATAGTTAATCGCCCACAGTCCCAGGAAGGAGATGCTCAGCATCACGCAGCCCAGCGCGGCGGCGCCGTGGTAGTCGTACTCCTCGAGGTGGGTGACGATCAGCACCGGCGTGATCTCGGTTTTGAACGGTAGATTGCCGGCGATGAAGATCACCGAACCGTATTCGCCCACACCGCGTGCGAACGCCAGGGCAAAGCCGGTCAGCATGGCCGGGATCACGGTCGGCAGGATGATGCGCCGAAACACATAGAAGCGCCCGGCACCGAGGATTTCGGCCGCGTCTTCCAGTTCACGCTGCACTTCGGCAAGGGCCGGCTGGACCGTGCGCACCATGAAAGGCATGCCGATCAGCGTCAACGCAATGGTGACGCCGATCCAGGTGTAGGCCACCTTGATTCCCGCCAGAGCGAGGTACTGGCCCAGCCAGCCGTTCTGCGCAAACACCGTGGTGAGCGCGATGCCGGAAACGGCAGTCGGCAGGGCGAACGGCAGATCGATGAGGGCATCTATCAGCTTGCGCCCCGGGAAGTCGTAACGCACCAGCGTCCAGGCCAGGATGAAACCGAACACCAGGTTGATGCTGGCCGCGACCAGCGAGGCGCCGAAGGACAGCCGGTAGGAGGCCAGCGCCTCAGCGCTGAGCACGGTGTGGATAAACTCACCCCAATGCGAGGAGCCGGCCTTGCTGACCAGCGCCGCCAGGGGCAGGAGCACGATGGCGCTCAGGAAGAAGGTCGTGAAGCCAAAGGTCAGCCCGAATCCCGGCAGTACGCTCGGTTGCGTGTAGGTGTCGCGGGGTGCTGCGCGTGCAGTTGCCACGGGTGCCTTAGGTCTGCTGCGCCGAATCGCCGGGCTGCCACACCACCAGCAATGGGTTTGCGGTGCGCGACAGCAGCGTCGCAAAACGCTGCTTGAGTACGCCGATGTCCGATACGCCGAGAATCAGCAGCTGATCGGGCGATTCGGCGAGCCGACGGGTCAACTCTTCGGCCACCTCACCGAAGCCCAGCTCGGTGCGGATTTCCAGACCGTGCACGGCCTGGGCTTCGGAGCGCGCATCGAGCAGGGCGCGCATGCCATCCGGACGGGCCGCCTCACCATCGTTCGGCAGGATGCCCACGTACACCGCCTGGGCCGACACGTGGCGCAGCAGACTTGCGGCCACCGCCAGGGTCGCGCGGCGTGCCGGCTCGTCCACCCAATGAATGAGCACGCGCGTCGGCGAGGCGGTGCGGTGCGGCAGCAGCAGTACGGCTTCGGCCCCGAGCTGCAACAGCCATTGAACGGTATGCACGGCGCCCGGATCGGTGTTGATGACCGCGACGCCGGCGAAAGGGGCGGAGGCGATCCCGGGCGAGTCGCAATCCGCCGCGTTGGCGATCTGCTGCAGTACCGGTTCGATGCGGGTGCTGACGCGGGTCTTCATACGGGTCGCCAGCTGTACCAGCAGCGGCTCCTCGCTGATTGCCAGCGCCTGGGCCTCGCTGCTCGCGCAGGCCGTGAAGCTGGACAGCGGCGTAGCCAGCACGTGCAGTCGCCGCACGCCCAGCGTCACGGCTTGTCCGGCGGCCACGGGGTAGTTGCGCCGGTCATGCTGGGTGCGTGTGACTTCGAGCAGCGCATCGGTGACATCGCCGTCCGCCGAGGTCACGACCTGGCCCGCATCTCCGGCATTGTTCAGGCGCACGCGCAGTCGCTCATTCGCGCCGACGAACAGCTGCTGCTCCACCGTGCCCAGACC
Organism: Steroidobacteraceae bacterium; assembly: GCA_036498905.1. Taxonomy (GTDB): domain Bacteria; phylum Pseudomonadota; class Gammaproteobacteria; order Steroidobacterales; family Steroidobacteraceae; genus DAIDKA01. Next base: position 108,472 of record DASYER010000058.1, read on the forward strand.
CAGGAAGCTCGCATGCAGCAGTTCGCGGGACGGCGCGATCTCAATGTCCTCGGGCCGCAGCACCGCCACGACTTCATGGTCGCGGCTGCCGCTGGCCGCGCTACCACCGAGTGCCATGACCGGGTCGGCACCGATGCAGATCCCACGCGCCGTGTGTTGCGCCAGAACCAGGTTGGCCGCCCCGAGGAAGGTGGCGACGAAGCGGGTCGCGGGACGGGCGTACAGGTCCTCCGGACGTCCCAGCTCCAGCAGCCGGCCCAGGTTCATGATGCCGATGCGGTCGGCGAGCGCAAAGGCCTCTTCCTGGTCGTGGGTCACCAGGATGGTGGTGATCCCCAGTTCACGTTGCACCTCGCGGATGGTCCGGCGCAGCTCTTCACGGATCTTGGCATCCAGCGCGCCGAACGGCTCATCGAGCAGCAGCACTTCGGGCTTGTGCGCCAGGGCGCGCGCCACGGCGACGCGCTGCTGCTGTCCGCCGGACAGTTGCGAGGGCATGCGGTCATCCATGCCCTCCAGCGCGACCAGTCGCAACAGCTCCTTGCGCCGCTCGCGGCGATCGCGCGCCCGCATGCGGCGCACCCGCAGGGCGAACTCGATGTTGTCGGCCACCGTCATGTGTCGGAACAGCGCATAGTTCTGGAATACCAGCCCCACGCCGCGCTCACGCGCGGAAATGTGGGTGACATCGCGGCCGTGCAGCGAAATGCGACCGTGGTCGACACCGGTCAGTCCCGCGATGGCGCGCAGCAGGGTGCTCTTGCCGCTGCCGCTGGGCCCCAGCAGCACGAAGAATTCGCCGTCGCCGATGTCGATGGAGACATCATTCACGACGGGTGCGCCCTGGTAGCGCTTGGTGATCTGATCGAGCGTGATGGACATGAATTGCCGGGAGGTAAGCGTCAGCGTGAGGCTAAGCCAGCCATCCTAGAACGGCGTAGGTTTGAGCGTCAGCTACGACCTGGTTATAAATCGGTTACAGGCCGGTTATCGAACGGCATGGGAAGCCGGGTGGCCCGGTCGCGACTAGATCACAATCAGCACGTCCGGACAGGCCTTCAGATCGGTCGCCAGCGCGGTCACCTGGGCCGCGCTGACTGCCCGGAAGGTGTAGGAAATGGACTGGAAATTGCCATTGCCGCTGAATCGTTCGGTGGTGCCGGAGGCATCCAGGTCCGGTACGTGCGCTGCAAAAATCGCATCAATCCGCGCCCGCAGGGTCTGGCTGGTGCGCCCGACGACCTTGATCGGGTATTCGGTGGGGAACTGCAGCAACGGGGGCGGTGGGGAGCCGTGCGCGGGGGGGACAGACTCGTTCACCACGGCCTTCCGGCAAGTTCCTGTTTGTACTGCTGCAGCCCGGAATGGATGGCGCGCCAGACCGGTCCGGGGCGGCCCGTGCCGACCGCCGCAGCATCAAGCCGCGTGACCGCGATGACTTCGCGGGTCGCGGCCGCGAGCATGACCTCGGAGGCGCCGCGCAGCTGCGCCTCGCTGATCATTGCCGAACGAACGGTGATCCCGGCGCGCCCGGCCATTTTCTCGACGGCGGCGCGCGTCAGGCTGGGGAGCACCTGCTCGGACAGCGCCGGGGAGACCAGCTGGCCCTCCAATACGACATGGACGGCCGAGGCGGATCCTTCGGTGAGGGCGCCCTCGCGCAGCAGAATGGTTTCGGAGGCGCCGGCCTGCGCCGCCTGCTCGCGCAGCAGAATGTTCGCCAGCAGTGCGGTGGACTTTATATCGCAGCGACCCCAGCGGTTGTCCGCCGCCGTCACGCAGCTCACGCCGCGTTCCAGCGCCGCCTCATCCGGCAGCATCAGGGGCGCGCAGAAGGCGAATACCGTGCGCTCGATTTTCGGCAGCGGGGCATGGTTGCGACCGTACTCGGCACCGCGGGTCACCTGCCAGTACACATAGCAATGCTCGACGCTGTTCGCCGCCGCATTGCGTTCGATGAGTGTGGCGATGATTTCGTGCCACTGCGCACGGCTATGCGGATCTTCCATGCCCAGCGCGGCCAGGCTTGCCGTGAGACGCTCGCAATGCGCGACGAAGCGGAACGGCCGGCGCGCGTATACCGGCATGACTTCATACACGGCATCCCCAAACAGGAAGGCGCGATCCAGCGGCGAAACACGCGCCTGCGCCAGGGGCAGGTACTCGCCGTTCAGGTAGCACAGGGGCAGAGGCGCCGCCACCTGATCGATCCTACTTGAACCACAAGGAGATGTGATCGGTCATGCGCGTCCACAGGCCGCCGGCAGGCACGGCGCGCAGCGTCACGATGGGCACCTTGTCCACCACGGCCCCATCGGGCGTGGCAACGGTGAAGGTGCCGACCCGGGTGCCGGCAGCCAGCGGCGCGAGCAGCCTGTTGTCCAGAGTGGTCGTGGTTTTAAGCCCCGCCGCCTGATCGCGACCCACGGTCACGACCACATCCTGCGCGATGCCGACGGGTGCGTTCGTTGCGGCCGACAGAAATACGCGCGGCGTGGCCAGGACATCCCCGTGGGCCTTGACCTTCACGGTCTGATAGAACGAAAAGCCGTAGCCGAGCAGGGTCGCGCTGGACTGTTCGCGTTCCTTGATCGACCCGGAGCCCAGCACCACCGAAATCAGGCGCATGCCGTTACGCTGCGATGAGGTGACCAGGCAGAACCCGGCGCTGTCGGTATGCCCGGTCTTCAGACCGTCGACCGTGGGATCCGAGCTCAACAGGCCGTTGCGGTTCTGCTGTTTGATATTGTTCCAGGTGAACTCATGCAGGCTGAACAGCGGATAGAATTCCGGAAAATCCGCAATCAGATGATGCGCCAGCAGCGCCAGGTCCCGGGCGGTGGTGTAGTGGTTCGGGTTGGGCAGTCCGGCGGCATTGGCGAAATGGGTGTGTGCCATGCCCAGGCGACCGGCGTACGCGTTCATGAGCTGCACGAAGGCGTCTTCGCTGCCGGCGATGCGTTCGGCGAGCGCGACGGTCGCATCATTGCCCGACTGTACGATCATGCCCTTGATCAGGATATCCACCGGAACCTGGCTACCCACCTGGATGAAGGTGCGCGAACCTTCCGAGCGCCAGGCGTGCTCGCTGATCGTGACCGGGTCGGTCAGCTTCAGGCGGCCGCTGCGCAGTTCGGTGAACACGATGTAAGCCGTCATCAGCTTGGTGAGACTGGCCGGCTCCATGCGATCGTCCGCGTGGTCGGACGCCAGCACGCGACTGGTCTGGTAGTCCTCCAGCAGATAGGCGCGGGCGGGCACCGTCGGTGGCGTGGGGATCGGCGTGGCCGCCAAGGCCGCGGTCACGGCAGCAACGCTGAACAGGGCGAACAGAGAACGGGCGATGAGGCTACGAATCATCCGCTGTGATCCTGATTAAGAAGTGAGGAAGAAGGCTCAAGTTTATCAGTCGAGCGCCAGGCGCGCGTCGGGAACTCCGAGCGTCGCAAGTCTTGCGGCCAGTGCGTCGAAGTCGGCGACGCTGCTGACCGGTCCCAGGCGCACCCGATACAGATGATGGCCGGATAGCGGCGGCAGCACCGTGACGTTCGACAGGCCGGCCGCTTGCAGCCGCAGCCGCAGACCCTCGGCGTTCGCCGGCACTGCGAAGGCGCCGGCCTGCACGTACAGTGTCGGTGGCGGAGTTTCGCTGGCGCGTGTGAGAGCCTGGGATTGCGGCTCATCGGGCGTGACCACGCGCACTTCGACCATCGCGGTACCCCCGCGCAGCATGTCGAGCTTCGCAGCCGCCGTGTACGACAGATCGATCAGCCGGTTGGCCACGAATGGACCGCGATCATTGATGCGCACCACCACCGAGCGACCGTTGCCGAGATTGGTGACGCGCGCGTAGCAGGGGATCGGCAGGGTCTTATGCGCCGCGGTCATGCCGTACATGTCGTAGGGCTCACCCATCGAGGTGCTGACTCCATGGAAGCCGGGCCCATACCAGGACGCCACGCCGCGCTCCACATAACCTTTCGCGCTCGGCAGCAGGGCGTAGCGTCGGCCCAGGACATCGTAGAACGGCGGGTTGCCATTGCGACTGCGCGGTTCGAAGCGTGGTACGGCATCCGGAATGGCCGCAATTTCCGAAGGCGTCGGGGTAGACCTCGATGCCGTGGACGGTGAAACCGGGATCGGCCTGGAGCGCGAACTGGCCGCGCCGGTGTTGCGGCCGCCGACCACCGAGCAGCCGGCCATCAGCAAGGCGCATGCGCCGGCGAGCGCGAACAATACGAGGCGCGGCCTCATGCGCAAGCTACTCATGCACGCGCCCGGCGATCGCATCGGCCAGATCCGCGACAGCCATCGAATAACGCGCGCTGCGGTTGTAGCGGCTGAGCACGTAGAAGTTCTTGAAGCCCACCCGAAATGCCGGGCCCGTGGCCTCATCCGCGCCGATCAGCACCGCGGCGGTGCTGCCCGGCAGGGTGCTGTCGGTCGTGATCCCTTCGGCCTTGAGGCTGTCGAGCGTCGCGGTCAGGTCCAGCAGCCGCGGCGCTACCGGCACGGCAGCGCCGGGTGCCAGCTGTGCCTGCGCCAGCACCGGCGCATTGGGTTCCCAGCCGTTCTGTTTGAGCAGATTGGCGATGCTGGCAAAGATGTCGCGCCAGTCGTTCCACAGATCAATGTGCTGATTGGAATCCGCATCGATCCCGTAGTGCCGATAGCTCGAGGGCATGAATTGCGGCGCCCCCATGGCCCCGCTGTAGGAGCCCTTGACGGTGAGCGGGTTCAGGTGCGCTTCCTTCGACAGCAGCAGGAACTGCAGCAGCTCACCGCGGAAGAAGTCCCCGCGCGGCGGATAGTCGAAGGCGAGCGTTGCCAGAGAATCGAGCACCCGGTCCTTGCCCGTGATGCGTCCGTAGGAGGTCTCGCAACCCAGGATGGCGACGATGTACTCCGGGGCAACACCCGTGGATTGCGCGATGCTCTCCAGCGGCGACTGGTGTTCGCGCCAGAAGCGTGCGCCATCGGCGATGCGCTGTTCGGTGACGAAGTTCGCGCGGTACTGCCACCACGGCAGCACGGT
>DASYER010000059.1:0-3978 GCA_036498905.1 Steroidobacteraceae bacterium
AAGAAGCTCGAACGAATTGGTTTCGCCGAATTGGATCAAGACAGTTATTACAACAACGAGCCATTTGATGTGGTCAAAATTACGGATGAAGGATGGGAGTGGCTCGAATCGAATCAAGATAAACTGGCAATGAAGTGGGGGCCTGCGAAATCCAAGATACGGGTTGAAGAATATGACGGGCCACCCGTGGACGTGCCAGCCCCAAAGGACGACGTGCCGTTCTAAGAATTCCAAGAGGCAACCATACCCGGATATGGACGCACTCCGAAAACGATGGGATTTTTTCAAGAATCCCAAACTGAAATAACGGCGGCTTCTCAGAGCGTCCAAAAAAATTAGCCCTGCGGAAATATGACAAACCGCAGGGCTACAGCCGCCAGACGATGACCGTGAAGTGATGACGCCAATAATCGCAATTCCGCCAGACGAACAACCACCAGAAGCCAAGATGATATGTGTCGGCAGGAGTTGTGCCGAGCCGCCTGCAACACAACCGCCTGACGCAGTGTTGGTGTGTACGAGCCTTGTCGTCTCGCCGATCCGCCGACCACGAGACCCGAGATTACCGTAGGTTCGTTGCAGACATTCCCCGACGATTCTGCCAGCAATAGCATATCGGTGCCGTCAGTCCCATAAATTGGCAATGTTGTTTTGGTCGCACTGAAGCACCCGAGACCAGCATACATTCCGACCGGATAACCAGTATTCGGGGTCTGTCCTGACAAATTAAAGGTGACATACGCCTGCCCGAGCGTAGAGCCATTAAATGCCCCAGTTCCCAAGACAAGGGTATCCGTCCTGTGAACCCCATCTTGCATTTGCACCGCGCGCGGTACGATTTCCTGAACGATCGTGGCACCGGGTTCAGGAGAGCAGGCGATGGGGCGCAAGTGGCGGCGTGATCCGGCGAAGGAGCGGTTCTGGCGGCGGACGCTCCAGGAGTGGCGGCGGAGCGGGCTGAGTGTGCGTGAATTCTGCGATTGGCAGTCGCTGTCGGAGGCGTCGTTATATGCCTGGCGGCGCGAGCTCGCCAAACGTGATGGAGAAGCCGTGCCCAGGGGCGCGCCACCGGCGAGGAATCGGTCAACGGCCCGGTCGCCATTCGTTCCGGTGCATGTCGTGGCGGATGCCGCATCCGATTCGCGAGCGTCGGACCTCCTCGAACTGCACCTGCCGACAGGGGTGCGGTTGCGGGTCCCCTCGGGATTCGACCGTCAGACGCTGACCGACGTGCTGAATGCGCTGGGGCACGGCGTGGAGGCCCCCCGATGCTGAGCCTTCCCGCCTCGACGCGGATCTTCGTCTACACCGGAGTGACCGACATGCGCCGCAGCTTCGACCGGCTGGCGCAGATGGTCGAAGAACACCTGGAGCAGGACCCCGAATCGGGGCACCTGTACCTGTTCTTCAACCGCCGGCGCGATTGCGTGAAGCTGCTCCTGTGGGAAGGGGACGGCTGGGTGATTTTCTACAAGCGCTTGGAATTGGGGACGTTCGCCGTGCCCGCTCCCGTGGCGCCTGGTGCTGATGGGAAGCGCGCCGGCGTGCAGATCCTGGCTCGTGACTTGAATCTGATTCTGGCCGGCGCCGACCCCGCGCGGTTCACGCGACGAAAGCGCTTCGAGCGCGCTCGGGCTTGAAGTCACGAGCCGCGGCACGAAACTTTTTTTCACCAAGTTTTCGAACTTCTGAATTTTTCGGAAACTTTTTCTGCGCTGCGGTGGTCAATATGGCATCATGAGCACGGATGCCGCTTTCTCTTCTGCCGCCAGCGAACCGGCGTTGCCCACCGAGGCAGCGCAGCTCGAACAACTCGTGCGGCAACTGCTGGTACGGGAAGCGGAACGCATCGCCCGCGCTGCCGAGGACACGACCCTCGCCGCCGAACAGCAGTTGCGCGAAACGCAGTTGGTGGCCGCGCTGAATGAATCCACACAGACGGTGAAGCAGCAGCAGGAGCTGCTGGACAAGCTGACGCACGAACTGGCGCTGCTGAAGCGTTGGATGTTCGGCTCACGGCGCGAAAAGTTCGGCACGGACGATCCGCGGCAGAAAAGCCTGTTTGAAGTCAGCGAGCAGCCGGTCGCAGACCTGCTGGCAGCCGAGTCGCCGGCAGACGAAGCGGGCGAGTCGTCCGCCGACGGCCAGAAGAAAAAGAAGCGTCGCGGCCACGGCCGACGCCCGCTGCCGCAGTTTCTGCCGCGGCAGCGTGTCGAGCACATCGTGGAGGGTGCCGAACTGGACTGTCCCGACTGTGGACAAGAGCGCACGAAAATCAGCGAAGTCGTCAGCGAGCAACTGGAATACATTCCCGGGTCGCTGTTCGTGGTCGAGCATGTGCAGATCACGTATGCCTGCCAGCCCTGCCAGGAACACGTCATCACGGCCGACAAACCGCCGCAGCCGATTGACAAGGGCCTTCCCGGCCCAGGATTGTTGGCGCACATCACCGCGGCCAAATACTTGAGACACATGCCGCTGTATCGCCAGGAAGAAGACCTGGCCCGCTACGGCGTGCTAATTCGCCGCAGCACGCTGGCCGGTTGGATGGCCGGCACGGCGGAATGTCTGCTGCCGTTGTACGAGTTGATGAAACGCTGGGTCCTCGCCAGCGACGTGTTGGGCACCGACGACACGCCGGTGAAGGTCCTCGATCCGGAACTGGATCACACGCGCACGGGACGGTTCTGGGCGTATGTCGGAGACACGCGGCATCCGGACATCGTCTACGATTACACCGCGAGCCGAAAACGCGACGGACCGGAAAAGTTCCTCAAAGGTTATGCCGGAGTGCTGACGGCCGACGCCTTCAGCGGTTACGACGCGATCTACTATGGATCGAACGGCAAGATCGTCGAATCGGCCTGCTCGGCGCACGCGCGGCGCAAGTTCTACGAAGTCCGGGAGACGTCGCCCGAAGCGGCGCATCAGGCGCTGGCGTTCTTCGGCAGACTGTATGCGATCGAACATGACGCCGAGACTCGGTCCGCGGAGGCGCGGCAGGCCCTGCGGCAAGAGAAGTCGGTGCCGATCCTGAACGACTTTCATGTCTGGTTGAGAGAAAAACTTCCGACGCTGCGGCCCAAGACGCCGATCGTGGGCGCCATCAAATACTGCTTGAGGAATTGGGACGCCCTGTGTTGCTTCACCACCGACGGGAACATTCCGATCGATAACAACCGGACGGAGCGCACGCTGCGATCTCAGGCGATCGGCCGCCGCAACTGGATGTTCCTGGGGAGCGACAAGGGCGGGCGAACGGCCGCGATTCTGTACAGCTTCGTGGCCAGCGCCAAACGACATCACCTGGACGTTGAGGCGTACCTGTCCGATGTCCTGCGTCGCCTGCCGGCGCTCACGAACCCGCTGGCCCTGCGCGACCTGCTGCCCGAGCGGTGGGCCAAGTCGCATCCCGCGCACATTCTGCAATTCCGCCGCACCGAAGCGTCTCAGTCGGCGAAGCGCCGGCTGAGCCGCCGCGAACGGCGCCGCCAGCAGGCCAAGTAGCCCGCCGCGGTTCGCCGTTCACTCGGCATGCCCGCTCGGCCACCGCACAACGGCCCCCCCACGCTGCCCCTCTGGCCGTCGAAAACGGCGGATGGTGTTCACTGGACGGATACGCCAATGTATTATGCAGTGTGTGATATTCTGCTCAAGAATATTGGAGAGTCGCTCGAAACACTTTTCGGTACTGAAACGGCTAAGCAAGCAGTGGAGGATATTGCTGCTCTTCGAGATGAGACGGCAAAGTCCGTGAAAGGGACCATTAACGCGCACAAAACCATCTGGAATGAGAAAACTGAGGAGGAACGCACCACTGCGACAGCACAAGCCATCACGGCCTCATTGCGCCATTACGGGCACAGAGTCAAATGCCCATCTTGCGACTCCACAGCTTTGATACAAGGCAAGGCGGCCGGCGAACCCAAACGCACGGTGGACGATGACGGAATTTCCGAGCGGCAAGTCATGAAACCG
>DASYER010000060.1:0-8263 GCA_036498905.1 Steroidobacteraceae bacterium
CGGCCCACAGCGGCGGAATTCTTGATGGGTTGACCATTGGCGGTGGCCTGCACATGTCCGTTTCGTCTAACGACGGCGCTGGCGTGATTACGGTCCCGAATACGCTCACCGGGATCGGCTCCGTGAGCCCGCCCGTTGCCGCCGGTGACGTTTTCGTGATGCGCGCCTATGCGAACATCGCGAGCGCAAACACCATCGGGGATGCGATGTTTGTCAATCCTCTCGCGCCGTCCGGGCTGGATACGGATGCAGAAAAAGGGAATGTCGTGTGGATCATTTCCGGCAAGGGCAAGGGCCAGAAGGCCAGCATCGCCAGTAACACCGCGACAACTCTGACGATTGACGGCGCGTGGTTAACAACGCCCGATGCCACCAGCGTATTCGTGATTCTGGAGGGCGCTCCGACCATGCCGCCAATAGATACGGCAGCATTTCAAAACAGCGCAGTCGGAAGCGCCGGCATCACAGCCATGAAGGTTGTGGCCCGCGTCACGGTGCCCATGACTGAGGCGGCTACATATCTGGTTCAGGTTGCCAGCGAAGACAGGAGCGGCCGAACCTCCGTAGTGGCCTATGCGCCATGGCAGGAGATCTACCTGACGCCCGAACTCACCCAGAAAACAATCGCAGCGTCATCGTACGATGTGCTGCCCACGGACGAAGTAATCACGCTGGGATCGGGTGCGGGCGTCGTAAATCTACTGTCGCAAGCCGGCGCTCTGCGGCGGCCGCTGTGGCTGGTGAATGAGTCAGGAGTTTCGGTTACCGTTAACGCCGCCAGTGGCGAAACGATTGAGGGAAACTCATCGTTGCCGCTAGCCACCGGCGCCAGAATTCAAATCATTCCGAGGTCATAAAAATGGCAGACGATTGGAAAGTAACAGGCGGCGCTAGCGCAGCCGGAGGTAGCATCATCACCAGCATCGGCGATGGACTTGCTCTGGCTGCCGGAGTACTGGCCGCACAGGTCACATCCGGCCTGGACATCGACGGCAGCGGCAGCATCATAGTCAAGAACGGCTCGGGCATCGCGATTGACGGCTCCGGAGCCGTGACCGTTAACGCGGGCGTCGGCCTGACCACGAGTGGTGGGTTTCTGGTTGTTGACACGGGCTCGGGACTCTCAACCTCAGGCGGCCAGATCGTGATCCCAGGCGGCGCGATAACCAACTCTATGCTGGCTGCGCTGTCGGTCGGTGCAGCGAACATCCAGGCAGCGGCGATCGCTACCTCAAACATTCAAGCCAACGCAGTCACCAACACCGAAATAGTCAATGGGGCGATCAGCACGGCGAAGATCGCGCCTTTTGCTGTTGACACTGCCCAGATCGCGAATGCTGCCATCACTACTGCGAAGATTGGTGCTGCTCAAATCACCACGGCCTTGATCGCCAACGCGGCGATCACCACAGCCCTCATCGGCACGGCACAGATTACGACTGCCCTGATTGCCAATGCGGCGATCACAAACGCCCTGCTCGGAACTGCCGTGGTTGGCACGGCCAACATCCAGAACGCGGCCGTTACGAACGCAATCATTGCGACAGCCGCAGTTGGCACGGCGAATATCGCAAACCTCGCAGTTACGGACGCGAAGATCAATGATCTCTCTGCCAGTAAGATCACCGCGGGCACGATCAGCGCCTCTATAAGCATGACCTCGCCTAACATTACCAGCACAGGAGCGTTAACCTCTGTAAATTTGTCGTCTGGGGTTGTGACGTGCACAGGGGCGTCTAAGACCGCGATCTTATCGGCTGGCAGTTTGACTATCACGAGTTCAGGGAAAACTACAACCTTAGACACAGGGAGTCTTGCCATTTCTGCCTCGGGCGCGACAATTACCCTGGGAGACGGCACGCACAGCGCATCGCTATTTACGTTCGGTGCTCAGTGGTCTACTGTTTCGGGCACATATCCGCAGGCGTTTTGTGGTACCACCGGTATCGGTTTCGAGGTGTCCGCTAGCAGTGGATTTCATGCAACATCATCAGGCGTAACAATAACGACATTAACCCTGACTACCGCAGGGCTAACTATTAATTCTGTTCCAAGGTTCGCAGGCACCAACAGCACAGCCAGCGGGTCAGCCTCACTAGGATCAAATTGCCCGGCAGGGGCCAGCCTGAGTGCGCCCTACACGTGGATCGAAGTTCAAGCAGCAGATGGAACCCTTGGCTGGGTTCCGATGTGGCACTAAGGAGAAATAAAGCATGAACAAATACACAGTTATTACCAATCACGGGTTGATTCCGATAACGTCTGATCCACCCGAGGCGGACCCGACGGGATTGCTTACGTTCAAACGCGGAACTGAGATCGTCGCCCAATTCAAGCCGGAGTCGTATTCGGCGTGGAGTAAGAAGGAAACCGATTAAGGAAATGATCAACGTCACGGTTTTGCAATTACTTCAGATTGGGCCAGCACTTCAATCTCTGGCGACCCAGCCGCACAAGGGGCGCGTGGCCTTTCGGATCAGGAAGCTGATCATGGCGGTACAGCCGAAACTTGCGGCGGCGTCTGCGGCGAGAGATACGCTTTTCACTGAAGAAAACAGCATTCCGGCTGGCAACGGCGCGCGTCAACTCAAGCCGGAGTGCGTGACCGAAGTACTGAACGATCCCCTGTTTCGCGACATGGTTTCGCTCGACGCCGATCTGTTGTCGATGGCGGATCTGGAAGACGCGCTTATCAGCGTGGAGCATATTGACGCTCTCGCGCCACTCATGGAGCCCTAATGAAAAAACTTCTTTTCGCCGCGCTCTTGCTTTCGTCCAGCGCCTTCGCCCTCACCTGCCCATCCGGGTTTGTGGAGCTCAGCCAGACAGGAATCCGCAACGCCGTCACGGGTGAACTCTATACCGGCCAACTGACGGTCACGCGCACATACAACGATTCGAGCGCCAGGGGCGATCAGCAGACGCTTTCGATCACGGCAGGCGTTATCGACGCGTGCATCGCCGGTGGCAACTATTCCGTGCGGCAGCGCGGGGCTGGGTCCAGTCTCACTATCGCTCCCGTGTGGACCGTGCCGAGCACTGGCGGCCCGTACACCATTCCGGATATCGAGGGCAGCGGGCCCGTGACACCGCAGACCAGCGTGGCGCCATCCCAGATCAACGCATGCGCTGACGGCCAAATCCTGCAAAGCAGCGGCGGGGTGACCGGTTGCCACGACCCCTCTGGCGGCTCAGTCGTACCCGGCGCGACCGATACCGTCCCCGTGTCCGATGGCGCGGGTGCGTTCAAATCCACAACATTGCCGGTGAGCCAAAGCGGCGCGGCCAGTAGTCTGGTGGAGTCTGGCGCAAGCGGGGAAGTTACTGCCGCTAAGGTCATTGTTGGATCTTTACAAACACCCATCAGATCCGGGTCCATAGGGCTGCAAAGTAGCCCATCCTACACGGACCCCCTGCTTTCTCCTATTGGCATATATGATTCAACCAGAGTGTCGGCAGTTGCCGCTCCTTATGCCGGGTTCCTATACGGGGGTATCTTTGAGCCACATATTGCGGCAGCAAATACGCAGAATTGGACCGGTAACGGTAGTGGTTTCGGGTCATTCATAGCTCTCATTGCTGACCCCGCTGTTGAGACTGGCGCAACCGGTAGCATCAACAGTATCATTGGTGAATTGATTGGCTCAGGTTCTTTCAACCAACTGAATGTCACGAGTTACGTGGGTTTGCAAGTGCACCACCCTGTAGTTAGCACAGGTTCAATTGGAACCGCAGTGGGTGTCGAGATAAACGGATACAGCGCTGCCACAAATAATATTCACCTCATGCTCGGCGGCTTCACGACGCCTACGGGTAATTGGAATATCTACTCTTCTAATTCGACCACCACATACAACAACTATCTGGGGGCTGGCCGAACGCTCCTTGGTTCGACAACGGATGACGGTGCAAGCATTCTTCAGGTCAACGGTGCAGCGAAAGTAACCGGCGCGTTTACAGTCTCGTCCCTTGCATCCGGTATAGCAAAGCTGACAAACGGGCAACTTGGACTCGCTGCGCCTGGGACGGATTACCAGGCCCCGCTCGGATACACGCCCCTGAACGCAGCCAGCAACCTTTCCGACCTCGCCAGCGCATCGACAGCGCGCACAAATCTCGGTCTCGGCGGCGCGTCCCTGTTCAACGTCGGCACGACAACCGGAACGGTCGCAGCGGGCGACGATTCGCGGATGACAAACTCCCGCACTCCGACCGCACATGCCACAAGCCACCAGTTTGGAGGCTCCGATCCAATTGCGATATTCTTCGCGGCCGCGAATTCAATACCCCGGTCTGGCGCGGGCGGAACATTAGACCCAAACTGGATACCGACCCTGAACCAAAGCACCACGGGCAATGCGGCCACAGCCACGGCTTTTGCGGCTAACCCGACCGATTGCAGTGCAAGCCAGTATGCGAATACGATAGCCGCCTCTGGCAATCTCACGTGCAAGCAGGTGGCATATTCCGAAGTCACGGGCACGCCGTCGCTTGCAACCGTAGCGACCTCGGGACTTGCATCAGACCTGACCGGCACTCTCGGGGCAGCGCAACTGCCAAACCCGTCAGCGACGACGCTGGGCGGCGTGAAATCGCTGGCGTCGGCATCCCATCAGTTCCTCACCTCGATCAGTACGGCGGGAGCGCCGGCGCAGGCACAACCAGCATTCACGGATATCAGCGGCACAGCGACGGCAACACAACTGCCATCGAGCGTGAAGATCCGTGCCATCGGGTTCACCTTCGACGGCAACGGCTCGACCCTGAGTAGCGGCGTCACGAAGTACCTGACTGTCCCATTCGCCTGCACGATCTCTGCGTGGAATTTCGCGGTCGATACCGGCACGGCGACAGTGAAGCTGTGGAAAGTCGCTACCGGCACCGCGATTCCGACCGTCGCGAATTCGATCAACACATCGGGCGTTTCGATCGCATCCGGCACGGCGATTCACTCGACTACGGTTACGGACTTCACCAGCACAGCAGTCAGCGCCAACGACATCATCGGCTTCAACCTGTTCGCCGTGTCGAGCGCAACTTACGTGAACTTCATGCTGGAGTGCGACCAATGAGAAAACTACTTGCTTTCCTCGCGCTCACACTTCCGCTCTCGGCGGCATACGCACCGATTGGGAGTATCGTATTCGCCGGGGCGACGGGCTCAACGCAGAGCAATATCACACTGGCGTTCAGCTTCAGCGACCCACGGCTGGCGGATACCAGCCACGGCGGCCAGATGATCCTTGTCTCGCGCAACGGCGCGAACGTCCCCGCTGGAATGGCTCTATCGACGGATGCCACGTGCGCGACGATCGCGGGCGTGAATGGCTGGGGTTTCGATGGGGATTACAGCAACACAGCGGGCAGCGGTCATGGACACGTGAACGTTCAATCCCTGACAACGAGCGGGCTCACCCTCACGATCTGCAAGGACGCATCGCTTTCTTCGTACCAGGGTGGCTCACTCGCATCTGAATTCGCGGCAACTTTGGTGGGAGCATGGCACCTGGCTGACGCCGCAACGGACTTCGGCCCGAACGGCTGCGCTGGCGTACCGACCTCGATATCATCCACAACCGGCCTGATAGACGGCGGGTATGCATTCTCGGGGTCTTCGGCGCGGGACGCCTTTGGAGGCACCACGTGCGGATCTGCGGGCAGCGGAACCGCTGGAGTGCTTGATGTTTTTTCCTTCACGTACGAAGCGGATATCAATACCTCTACGACAAGCGGCGACATCTATAACGGGGGCGCGAGCGGACTTCCGCAGTTTCGAGTAAACAGCGGGCAGTTGAGCCTCGATAACGCCAATGTGGGAAACATCGGCACGAGTGGCGCGACGACGGTCACGACGGGAGTCTGGCACCATGTGGCGGCAACATTCGACGCGGCGTCAGCGTGCGCCGGAAGCAGCGGAACGTGGGCTCTGTATATAGACGGGACGCAGGTTGGGGCGGGGTGTAAGGCGATACCGGCAAACTGGACGACCGGCAACTCTAAGTTCATCAACCACACATGGAGACTGGGGGACGTAAATACGGCACCGAGCATGGCGGTGGACGAATTGAAGGTATACGGCACTCCCTTGACAGCGAACTACATCGCCACCGAAGCCGCCAACCAGTTGAGCGTTCCCGCGGCGACATTCACGGCTTCATCGCATCCGAAGTTTCAATCATTCATCTTCTGAAAGGAAAATCATGGCAATTGGTGATCAGGTAGGGGCCGAAGCCGCTAAAACAGCCGCTGACGCCGCGGAACATCTCGGCGATAAGGTCAGTGGCGCCGCAGAGCACATATCAGATGAACTCGGGCGCGATCTGGCGGACGCCGTAAACGTCATGGCCGGTTCAATCGACCGGCTGGAAACGACACTGGCCGCAGAATCGGCCGCATGGCGTGCAGAACTCGCCGCGTGGCGATTTGAGTACGGCCGCACGAACAACTCGCTCGCGCGATTCGTGGCATTCGTTGACCGGATTTCACTCGCGCCGCGGCAGTAGAAAAGGGGGAATTAATGCACTTCACATGGCCGGTCGCTCTGTCGGCCTCCACAATCACCCTGATTGGCAAGGGCGGAATTTCGCTCATTCGGCATATGCCCGCGCCTGTCGCCGGCAGTGTCGCATATAGATGGATTTTCGACACGGCACAAGACATCGCAGGCAATAACGACCGCATCGGAGAGGTGCGGCAAATCCCAAACTAACCGGCCCACTCCGGGCCAAAGGAAAAACAATGTCACTTTCAATCGGCAGTATCGGTCACGCATTCGCGACGGCCATCCACGACGCAAAGATGGGCGCGAAGGCTGTAGCGGCCTTCATTACCCAGAACAAATCGAAGATCGACGCAACCGTGCAGGAAGTGGGCGACGTGATCACGTTCCTTGATCCGGCCCTCGGCCCGGTCGTCAATACGGTGGAGCGCATCGAATCCGCTGCGATGGGTGAGCTTTGCGCCGTGTGCGTGGATCTCAGCCTCGCTCCGGACGTGAAGACGTTCGCGGTAAACCTGCCCTCCGAACTGCTCCCGCAGATTAAGGCGCTCGCGGATCGCTACGTGAATCACCCCGCAGTTGCCGCCGTCAAGGGCTGATTCGTGGATGCTCCATCGCTGGAATTTAAGCTCGGTCAGGCCATGGAAGAGTTGGCCGCGCTTCAGTCCAGCCCACAGGCGACCGTCTACGGCCAATGGGCGCTCTATCATGCCCGGCTTACGCTCAGACTGGTTCGCGCCCTTAATTCCGAATTTGACGCTCCATGGAAAGGAAACTGATGCCGAAAACATGGCTGGAAATGCTGCCACTTCTAGAGGGGCGGACAAACTTTTGCTATCCGGACGGAGGCGGTATCCCGACCGTTGGCGAAGGTCACGCCGTCGAGACGCCCGATGACGCTGTGGAGATATTCGGTGACGAACGAGCGCGGGCAGAGTGGAGCACGATTCGTTGCGCTCTCACAGGCCAGTCCCTGCACCTGTACGCGCCACTGACGGTGTGCCGTCTCACAGACGCGAAGATCGACGCACTGAAGGCCGCGGATATCGCTGAGACGGAGCGCAAGCTGGACCGCTATGTTACCGACTGGCGCAGTTGGCCGACCGGAGTGATGGATGCCGCTCGGGACATCGTGTGGAATACCGGGCATCTCGGATTCCCTGAACTGCTCTCAGCGATCCGCCGTAAGGAGTGGGAAGAGGCCGCCCGTGAATCTCGCCGACTAAAGGTCCAGCAGGCCCGCAACGATTGGACGCGGGATGCGATTCTGAGCGCCAAGGAGAATGGATGAAATTCCCACGCCTGCACTATTGCCACGACTGCGCCCGTGACTGCTCGGCGCGTACGCTGCTCCGTAAAGGGCTACTGACAGGCGCTTTGGTTCTCGGCTGCCTGGCCGTCTTCGCGCAGTCTCCGCCAGAAAACACCCTCCGGATCACCGAACTTGAGCGCAGGGTCGCGCCCATCGAAGACCTGACCGTGCGCGTGGCGAAGATCGAAACGGAACTGCACGACCTCGGCGATAAGGTGGACGCGCAGATCACTCAGGGCCGCGAGATTGAGGGCGCGATACTGCTGCTGTTCGTCACGAAGTTGCTGGATGCGTTCGGGGTGACGGTGAGGCGGAAGTAGATCAGGAATCAGGCCGGCCCGCCGCCCTGGTAGTTGTCTGAATCAGTTTACAGCGGTTGCTATTGGCACCGGCACACCATCACAGATCAGCGCGAACGTAGGTGCGCCGTCAACGAAGACGATGCCCACGAT
>DASYER010000061.1:0-53851 GCA_036498905.1 Steroidobacteraceae bacterium
CATTGGCGGCGCGCTGGATCATCACGGGATCAAGGATCGGCCTGCCCTTGTCGTTGGCCTCACGCACATGCTTGTTGAACCCGGCGATATTGCGCACGCCGATCGCCGCCATCAGCTGGTAGCGCCGTTCCATTTCGGCGACCGACCAACGCAGCGCATTGGCGGCCTGCTTCATGTCCGTGACCACCGGCGCGAGCAGGTGCGGGATGCCTTCGTAGACCGACAGTTCGAGCATTTTCGGATCGATCATGATCAGGCGCACATGCTCGGCCGTCGCCTTGTACAGCAGCGACAGCACCATCGCGTTGATGCCGACCGACTTGCCCGATCCGGTCGTGCCGGCGATCAGCAGATGCGGCATCTTTGCCAGGTCCGCGACCATCGCCTGCCCGGCAATGTCCTTGCCCAAAGCCAGCGCGAGGGGCGAAGCCACATCATCGTAGGCCTTGGAGCGCAGGATCTCGCCCAGGGTGACCAGTTCGCGCTTCTCGTTGGCGATTTCCAGGCCCATGACCGACTTGCCGGGAATGACCTCCACGACTCGTACGCTCATCACCGACAGCGCGCGCGCCAGATCCTTGGCGAGCGTGGTGATCTGGCTGGCCTTGACCCCCGGGGCCGGGCGCAACTCGAATCGCGTGACCACCGGACCGGGCTGCACCGCGACCACTTCGGCTTCGACGCCGAAGTCACGCAGTTTGATCTCAACGAGACGCGACATCGCCTCGAGCGCCTCAGGTGCGTACAGGGGCTTATGCGGCGGCGGGTCATCGAGCAGATTCAGGGCCGGCAGTTCACCGGGCTTGGTCGCCCCGAACAGCGGCACCTGGCGCTCCTTCTCGACCCGTTCGCTCTTGATCACCGCCGGAGGTGGTGCCTCGATACGGGGTGGCTTGCGGGTCGCGGCCTTCTTCACTTCCGTTTCCACGCTGACCTTGCGCGCCTCGCGCCGCCCGCGCCCCTCGGCGGCCTCTCGGCGCGAGACGACCTTGGCGCGCACCAAAGCCACCGCCCCCCAGCTCCAGGCACCGAGCCGATCCATGACCGTCAGCCACGACACCCCCAAGGACAAGGAGGCGCCGGCCATCCAGGCGGCCAGCATGAGCAATGTCGCGCCGAGGAAATCAAGGCCGGCCTTCAGTCCCCTGCCGACGGTATCGCCGATGGCGCCGCCGGCCGTGTGCGGCATGCCCGCATCCGACCAGTGCAGAGTCGCCAGCCCGCAGCTGGCGACCAGCAGCAGGACGAACCCGGCGACGCGCACCGCGGTATTGGCCCGCGAGGCCTGTTCGACCTTGCGGCCGCTGCGGAACAGGCTCCAGGTGACCAGGCCGATCATCACCGGGAACAGAAAGGCGGGGCGCCCGAAAATGTAGAACAGCAGATCGGCGAACCAGGCGCCGATGGGGCCGATGCGGTTGTGGATGGTGGTCGAGTCGGTGAGCTTCGACCAGCCCGGATCATTGGTGTTGTAGGTCGCCAGGGCCACCAGCAGCACCAGGCCGGCGACCGCCAATGCGATGACTGCGCTCTCGCGCAGGCCGCGGCTGACCGCCGCTGAGAAGCGATTGGCGCCCCGGACGTGCACGGTGGTTTCGGCCAAAATGTATCCTTGGAAAGGTAACGATTGCGTAGGCGCTTGATTTTATGGGTGCTGGGACCCACGCAACAAGCGACGCGCTAGTATCTGAAAGCGTATGTCAAAGGACGATTATACATGTCGACTACACGGCACAGCCGTCTCATCATTCTGGGTTCCGGTCCGGCCGGCTACAGCGCCGCGGTGTACGCCGCGAGGGCCAATCGTGCCCCCCTGCTGATCACCGGCGTCGAGCAGGGCGGCCAGCTTATGACCACGACCGAAGTGGACAACTGGCCGGGGGATGTCGAGGGGCTGCAGGGTCCGGCGCTGATGGAGCGCATGCGCCGCCATGCCGAGCGCTTTGCCACCGAAATCGTCAATGACCATATCCACACGGCGCACCTGAGCGAGCGACCCATCCGGCTGCAGGGCGATTCGACCCACTACACCTGCGATGCCCTCATCATCGCCACCGGAGCTACGGCCAAGTACCTGGGCCTGCCCTCCGAGGAGCGCAACCGCGGTCGTGGCGTGTCTGCGTGCGCCACCTGCGATGGCTTCTTCTTCCGCGGCCAGCGCGTCGCCGTCGTCGGTGGTGGCAACACCGCGGTCGAGGAAGCGCTGTATCTGTCGCACATCACCGCGCACGTGACCCTGGTGCACCGACGCGACAAGCTGCGCGCGGAGAAGATCATGCAGGATCGGCTGTTTGCCCAGGAGCGCGCCGGCAAGGTGAGCATTCTGTGGAGCCATGCGGTCGAGGAAGTCCTGGACGATGGCCACGGCGTCAATGGCCTCAAAGTTCGCGGCATCGATACGAAAGATCACAAAGTGATCCCGGTCACCGGCGTGTTCATCGCCATCGGCCATTCGCCGAATACCCAGATCTTTGCCGGCCAGCTGGACATGCATGACGGGTACATCCAGGTGACGAGCGGTGCGGCCGGCAACGCCACGGCAACCAGCATCGCCGGGGTCTTTGCCGCGGGCGATGTGGCCGACCATGTATACCGGCAGGCCATCACCTCGGCCGGCTCCGGTTGCATGGCGGCGCTGGACGCGGATCGCTTCCTCGAAAGCCACTAGCGCACAAGGGGAACATGCTCGCCCGCCAGTACACCCATATCGATCAACTGGACAGCCAAGCCTGGAACGCGCTGGAGGGCACCGATGTGCCCTTTCTGCGTCATGAGTTCCTGGCGGCTCTCGAGCATACCGGGTGCGTGGGCCCCGGCACCGGTTGGAGCCCCGTCTACATCACTTTGCATGATGAGGCGGGTCTGGCCGCCGCTGCGCCGGCCTTCATCAAAGCCCATTCCTACGGCGAGTTCGTGTTCGATTTCTCCTGGGCCGAGGCCTATTCACACTTCGGCCGCTCGTATTACCCGAAGCTGTCCGTGTGCGTGCCGTTCACGCCGGCGACCGGCGCGCGCCTGCTGGTGCGGCCGGGGCTGGACGGTCCGCTGGTACGCCGCCGCCTCGCCAAGGCCATCGAGGAGTTCGTCGCCGCGCAGCACCTGTCCTCGGCCCACGCGCTGTTCTTCGACGAACCGGCCCGCGAGGTCTTCGAGCAGGCCGGATGGCTGCTGCGTCGGGACTGCCAGTTTCACTGGACCAACCAGAACTTCACCGATTTCGATCAGTACCTGGCGACCTTCACGGCCGAGAAGCGCAAGAAGGCGCGCCGCGAACGGCGGCGGGTGCACGAAGCCGGCATCCACTTCGAGACCCGATTCGGCTCCGATATCGGCGAATCCCTGCTCGACACGGTCTACCGCTTTCACCGCGGCACCTTCCTGCGTCACGGCCACGACCCTTATCTGTCGCGCGAGTTCTTCACGCAGATCGCGCGCACGATGGGTGAGGCGCTAATGTTCAAGATCGCCATGCACGGCTCCAAACCCGTGGCCGCCGCGATATTCTTCTGGTGCCAGGAGGCGCTGTACGGGCGTTATTGGGGGGCAGCCGAAGAGCACCACAGCCTGCACTTCGAGACCTGCTACCACCAGGGCATCGAGTTTTGCATCGAGCGCGGCATCCGCCGCTTCGAACCGGGCACGCAGGGCGAACACAAGGTCGCGAGGGGCTTCGCGCCTACCCTGACCTGGTCGGCACACTACATCGGTGACCGGCGCTTCCGCGCGGCCGTGCGCGACTATCTGGTGCGCGAAGGGGCGGCCGTCGATGCCTACGCGATCCAGGTCGCCGGGCACGTCCCCTATCGCCGCGGGACATGAAAACGATCACGTGGCTGTCCCCGAGCGATCCCCCGGATCACTTTCCCCCCACCGAACGGGCCCTGGATGATCCGGCGGGCCTGCTGGCCGCCGGCGGGGACCTGTCCACGGCGCGGCTGCTCGCGGCCTACCAGCGCGGCATCTTTCCCTGGTATTCGGAAGGTCAACCGGTACTGTGGTGGTCGCCTGACCCGCGCGCCGTGCTGCTGCCGGGCGAATTCCGCCTTACCCGCAGCCTGGCCAAGACCTTGCGCAATCGCGGCTTCCTGCCGCGGATCAACCAGAACTTTCCGGGTGTAATCGAGGGTTGCGCGGCACCGCGCGCGCGCAGTCCCGGCACCTGGCTATTGCCCGAAATGCGTGCCGCCTACCTCGAACTGCATGCGCTGGGCGTCGCCCACAGCTTTGAGACCTGGCTCGATGACACCCTGGTCGGGGGTCTTTATGGCATCCGGCTGGGAAATGTCTTCTTCGGCGAGTCGATGTTCAGCACCGAACGCGACGCCTCGAAGGCCGCCCTGGCGCATCTGGTCGAGTATTGCCGCTCCCAGGGGGTCGTGGTCATTGACTGCCAACTCCCCTCGCGGCACCTGCAGAGCATGGGCAGCCGGCTCATCTCCCGCGCACTGTTTCAGGGTCTTCTGCGCGAGCACATTGCAATGGGGGCGGGGTTTGGGCAATATCCGCGCCCCAATGTCTAAAGAAGATGCGATTCAAATGGAGGGCGAGGTCGTCGAGACTTTGCCCAATACCACCTTCCGCGTGAAGCTCAAGAACGGTCACGTCGTGACTGCTCATATTTCGGGCAAAATGCGCAAGAACTACATCCGCATCCTCACCGGAGATGCGGTGACCGTCGAAATGACTCCCTACGACCTGTCCAAGGGTCGCATCATCTACCGCGGCCGCTAGCGCGCGCGGCCGGCCTTTAGGCCGGCACCACCTGTTGTGACGGCTGGATGTCCAGGGCGAGTTTTGACTCATCCTCGGCCACCGTCACACGCACGTTGCCGCCGCCCACCAGCCGCCCGAACAGCAGCTCCTCGGCCAACGGACGCTTGATGTATTCCTGAATGACCCGCGCCATGGGGCGCGCGCCCATTTTCGGATCGTACCCCTTGATCGCAATCCAGTGCCGCGCGGCATCGTCGAGCGTGAGGTTCACGCCCTTCTGTTCCAGCTGCGCTTCGATTTCGACAATCAGCTTGTCCACGACGCGTTCGATGGTCGTACCGTCGAGCGCCGCGAACTGGATGATGGCGTCAATCCGGTTGCGGAACTCCGGCGAGAACAGCCGCCGCACCGCCTCCATGCCATCGGTGGCATGGTCCGCGTGCGTGAAACCGATCGACGGACGATTCATCTCCTGTGCCCCGGCGTTGGTGGTCATCACGATGATCACGTGCCTGAAATCAGCCTTGCGGCCGTTGTTGTCGGTGAGGGTGCCGTGATCCATGACCTGCAGCAGCAGATTGAACACATCCGGATGGGCCTTCTCGATCTCATCCAGCAGCAGCACGCAGTGCGGATGCTTGGAGATGGCTTCGGTCAGCAGCCCGCCCTGATCAAATCCGACATAGCCCGGAGGCGCGCCAATCAGACGCGAGACGGTGTGGCGCTCCATGTACTCGGACATGTCGAAGCGGATGAACTCGATCCCCATGGCAATGGCCAGCTGGCGGGTCACTTCGGTCTTGCCGACGCCGGTGGGGCCTGCGAACAGGAAACTGCCGACCGGCTTGCGCTGATCGCCCAGGCCGGAGCGGGCCATCTTGATCGACGATGAGAGCGCCTCGATGGCCTTGTCCTGACCGAAGATCACCAGCTTCAGATTGCGCTCGAGCGTCTTGAGCACCTCCCGGTCCGAGGAGGAAACGCTCTTGGCGGGAATGCGCGCGATGCGCGCCACCACATCCTCGATGTGGCGAACCTCAACGGTGGATTCGCGCTCGCCCACGGGCTTCAGCCGCAGGCGCGCCCCGGCCTCATCGACCACATCGATGGCCTTGTCGGGCATGTGCCGATCGTTGATGTGTCGCGCCGCAAGTTCAGCGGCGGCAATCAAGGCAGCATCGGCGTACTTGATCGAATGATGCTCCTCGAAGCGCGGCTTCAGACCCTGCAGGATCTCGATGGTCTCCGATACCGTCGGCTCGATGACATCGATCTTCTGGAAGCGACGCGCCAGCGCGTGATCCTTCTCAAAGATGCCGCGATATTCCTGGTAGGTGGTCGAGCCGATGCAGCGCAGCTCGCCGTTGGTGAGCACGGGTTTGATCAGGTTCGAGGCATCCATCACGCCCCCGGAGGCGGCGCCGGCGCCGATCACGGTGTGGATCTCATCGATGAACAGGATCGCGCCCGGAATCTTCTTCAACTCCGTGATCACGCCTTTCAGGCGCTTCTCGAAGTCACCGCGATACTTGGTGCCCGCGATCAGCGAGCCCATGTCGAGCGAATAGATGGTGCAGTCGGAGAGCACGTCGGGAACCTTGCCTTCGACGATGAGACGCGCGAGGCCTTCGGCGATGGCCGTCTTGCCGACACCGGCTTCCCCGACGTAGAGCGGATTGTTCTTGCGTCGGCGGCACAGAATCTCGATGGTGCGTTCCACCTCGAGCTTGCGGCCGATCAGAGGATCGATGCGTCCTTCCTGGGCCATGCGATTGAGGTTTGCCGCGTATTTCTCCAGCGCGCTGCCACCTTCACCGTCGCGCTCCGCCTCAGAAGTGGTCTCCTCGCGGTCGGTCTTCTCCTCGGCGATCTTCGACAGACCATGGGAGAGGTAGTTGACGACATCCAGGCGCGAAACGTTCTGGCGGTTCAGCAGGTAGACCGCGTGGCTCTGCTTTTCGCTGAAGATCGCGACCAGCACATTGCCGACGCCCACTTCCTTCTTGCCGCTGGACTGCACGTGGAACACCGCGCGCTGCAGGACGCGCTGGAATCCCAGTGTCGGCTGCACTTCGTTGTCCTCGGCCTCCTCGAGCTTCGGGGTCGACTGTTCCAGGTGATCCTTGAGCTCCTGCTTGAGCTTCACCAGGTCAGCGCCGCAGGCCTTGAGAATCTCGCGCACCTTCGGAGTATCGAGAATCGCGAGCAGCAGGTGCTCGACGGTCAGGTACTCGTGGCGAGCCTCCCGTGCCTGGTGGAACGCGTCATTCAGACAGTACTCAAGCTCGTTGGACAGCACGTTAACTACGCCTTCTGCAACCCATTCGGGTTAAGCAAGTTGTGATTTCCTTACGCCTCTTCAAGTGTGCACATCAGGGGATGCTGATTATCGCGTGCATAGCCTGTCACTTCCGCCACCTTAGTTTCTGCGATCTCGAACGTAAATACCCCACACACGCCCTTACCTTTGGTGTGCACCTCAAGCATGATCCGCGTGGCGGTCGGCCGGTTGAGGCTGAAGAACTTTTCGAGCACCTCGACGACAAATTCCATCGGGGTGTAATCATCATTGAGTAAGACCACCTGGTAGAGAGGCGGTTGCTTGACCTGGGGGCGCGCCTCTTCGACGGCGACACCGCCATCCTGGCGCGCGGGAAACGGATCCGACATGGTTCTCTTTATAGGGTTCCCAAAACCCCAGCACAAGGCCCCATTACTGTCTGCAAACGGACACAGTGAAACCAATTGGAAAACAATTGCTTGAGAGCAAAAGCGGAGCCCCATTATGATTGGGTTACCTGCCACAATGGCATTTTCGGGATGGCCGCCGCATCCATTGTGACCTTCAACGCCTGAGAGGCGAGTTCGACTATGAGCACTATGTCGTGGCTTGACGCAGTGGGCCTGCCGGCCTCAGGTAGCCGGATGGCCGCGCGTGCGCCGCAATTGGCCGTCTGGGTCCTGGCTGCTGCGCTGGGCATCCAGGCCGCCGTCATCGTCACGCACCTGGCGGGTAGTGGCACGGGTCAGGGGCCGCGCAGCCAGACGGCGGCCATCGGCACCGCCCATGCCCCGCTCAACCTGGCCGCATTGAGCAACGGGCACCTGTTCGGCGCTGCGCCGGCACCGCCGCCGGTAAACGATGCGAACGCCCCGCCGACCAACATGCCGCTGGTCCTCACCGGCATCATGGCGTCCACGGATCCGAAAAACGGGTTGGCGATCATCGGCACGACCGCAACCAATGCGAAGGTCTACCCGGTGGGCGAGCGGGTTCCGGGCAATGCGCAGGTCCATGCCATCTATCCCGATCGGGTGCTGCTGGAGCGCAACGGCGCCATCGAGGCATTGCTGCTGCCCGCCAAATTTGCCGGCGGCGGCGTGGCACCGGCATTGCGGGCCGGTCCCTCGGCCCTGGACCGGATGCAGCGCGTCATTTCCAATGAACCCGGCCTGATTTCCGATGTCCTAAGGCCGCAGCCGGTCTTTGCCGAGGGCAAACTACGCGGTTACCGGGTCTATCCGGGTCGCAATACGCGGGCCTTTGCCGCCCTGGGGCTGCGAAATGGCGACCTCGTCCTGTCGATAAACGGCACCGCGCTGGATGATCCCGCGCGCGGAAATGACATTTTCAGCAGCCTCGGCAACTCGGATCAGGCACGCGTCACGGTAATGCGCAACGGCCAGCAGCAAGATATCACCCTGAATATGTCGCAGGTCGCCAGTCAGGCCGAGCAGATCACTACGG
This sequence comes from Steroidobacteraceae bacterium, assembly GCA_036498905.1. Taxonomy (GTDB): domain Bacteria; phylum Pseudomonadota; class Gammaproteobacteria; order Steroidobacterales; family Steroidobacteraceae; genus DAIDKA01. The sequence goes on from DASYER010000061.1 coordinate 8,462, forward strand.
GCAACGCTGACCAGAGCGCTGCCGGTACTCCCGCGTCAGAGCCGAATGCCGCGCCACAGCCCCAGCCCGGACGGCCGGCCCGGGACAGCCACTAGGGCCGCGCGGCGCCTTCAGCTTCCAAGGAATATTCTTGATGACAGCCTTTGATTTTTGCCGGCCCGGCCCCTCCCGACGCATGCTCACCCTGGCGGCGCTGCTGCTCGCGGGCGCGCCCCTGACCGACCCGGGCCTGGCGCTCGCCCAGGGCACCTCGGCCCCCGGAAATGTTGCATCGCGCAACAAAGCCGATGAAGCCCGCTATACCCTGAACTTCCGGGACGCCGATATCGGGCAGATCGCCGATGCCGTCGCCACGGCTACCCACAAGACTTTCATTATCGATCCGCGGGTGCGCGCGCAGGTCACGATGATTTCCACGACGCCGGTGGATGCGGCGACGTTCTACCAGACCTTCCAATCCATCCTGCAGGTGCATCAGTTCATCGCCGTGCCGGGGGCCGGCAATACGGTGAAGATCATTCCGGATGCCAACCAGCGGTTCTATCCGGGCAATCATGACCTGCAGGATCATGTCAGCCCGACCTCCGATGAGGTCGTCACCCAGGTCATACCGGTCAAGAACGTGAGCGCGGTACAGCTGGTCACGGTGCTGCGGCCGCTGGTGCCGACCACCGGGCAGATCAATGCCTACAGTCAGGCCAACATGATCATCATTTCCGATCACGAGGCCAACGTGAATCGGATCATGAAAATCATCGCCCGCATGGATCAGGTGGGTGATAGCGACGTCGAAGTGATTCCGATGCAGAATGCCTCGGCCTCTGAAGTGGTGCGAGCGCTGACCAGCCTGTACCAGGGCCAGGGACAACAGGATCCCGGCGTTCAACCCACCAAGTTCGTCGCCGATGAGCGCTCGAACAGCGTGCTGGTCAGTGGTGAACCTTCGGGCCGGCTGCGCGCCCGGGCGCTGATTGCGCATCTGGATACCCCGCAGCAGGGTGGCGGAGAGACGCAGGTGCGCTACCTGCACTACGCCGACGCCGAAAAGCTCGAGAAGAAACTCAAGGAGCAGATATCCGGTGTGGCCGCCGCAGCCGCGGGCAGCGGTGGCGCCGGAGCGGCCGCCACTCCCCTGGCCCAGGAGAGCAAGAACGCCATCATCTGGTCCGACCCGGCCAACAATGCCCTGGTGATCACCGCGCCCCCGAAGGTGCGCCGACAGATCAATGACATCATCGACAAGCTCGACATCCGGCGCGCGCAGGTGCTGGTCGAAGCCATCGTCGTCGACGTCGACCTGGCCAAGTCGTCCGAACTGGGCGTGAACTGGGCCACCTGGTCGGAGAGCAACGGCACCACCATTCCCGGTGCGACCTTCCTCACGCCGGTGGGTGGCGCAAGCCTGGTCGACCTGGCCAACGCCGTCGTCAATCCGACCAGCATCAGTTCCGCACTGGAAACCGGCACGACCGTGGCCCTGGGGCGCGTCGCGAAAACCGGCATCAGCTTTGCCGCCATGGTGCGCGCCATTCGCAGCGATACGAACTCCAATATCATCGCCACCCCTTCCGTGCTGACCAATGACAATCAAGAAGCGGTCATGAAGGCTGCCGATGAGGTGCCGTTCGTCACCGGCCAGTATACGAACACCGGCACTGCCGGCGGCTCGGTCAGCCCGTTCCAGACCATCCAGCGCGAAGAGGTGGGCACCATCCTGAAAGTCACGCCGCAGATCAACCAGGGCGATGCGGTGGTGCTGAAGATCGACATCGAAAGCTCCAGTGTGATCCCCAGTCCCGCCGGCGCCGTGGACATCACCACCAGCAAGCGCGAAATCTCGACCACCGTGAACATCGAGGATGGCGGCATCATCGTGATCGGCGGCCTGATCAGCAATGAGTACGACCACGCCGAATCGAAAGTGCCGTTCCTGGGCAGCATCCCGCTGCTGGGCGAACTGTTCAAGGACCACTCGGCGACGCTGACGAAGAAGAACCTGATGATCTTCATCCGGCCGCAGATCGAGCACGACGCCACGGACATGTCGATCGAGACCAACTCCAAGTACAACTTCATTCGTGAAGAGCAGCGCCAGGTCAGTGAGGGCGAGGCCCCGCTGTCGGTGCCACTGCTGCCGGGCGTGAAATCCCCGGTGCTGCCGCCGATTCCGCCCCCGCCGCCCAAGGGCTCGACGCCGGCTGCGCCGATCACCGATCAGGACCGCGAGCGGGCGGCCGAAAAGGCACAGATCGATGCGGAAGCCGCGCAGCGGGCGGCCGACGCGGCGGCGGCCAGTCCGACCGCAGCGCCACCCCTGCCCGCTGCCACATCGGCACCCCAGGCCCAGAAATGAACGCCGCACCGGCCATCACCGAGGCGCCCGCGGCAGCAGACAAACGCCTCTCGTTTGCCTTTGCCAAGCGTCACGGCGTGCTGGTCGGACCGATCACCGATGGGGTCGCGCACTGTACGGTGCGCATCGGCGCTTCGCCGATGGCCCTGGCCGAGGTGCGGCGCTTCCTGCGCGTGCCGCTGCAGATCGCGCGGGTCGATGAGGCCACTTTCGACAAGCTCCTGCAGCAGGCCTACGAAACCGGCACCAACGCCATGGATGCCGTGGGGGGCTTTGAGGACACCGAGGATTTGACGCATCTGGCGCAGGGGCTGCCGGAGCAGACCGATCTGCTGGAGGCCGATGACGATGCGCCGATCATCCGGCTGATCAATGCCGTGCTCACCCAGGCGGTCAAGGAAAACGCTTCCGACATTCACATCGAACCGTTCGAGAACCGGCTGGTGGTGCGCTTCCGGGTCGATGGGGTGCTGCGCGAGGTGCTGCAATCCAAACGCGCGGTGGCCCCGCTGGTGGTCTCTCGAGTCAAGGTGATGTCCAAGCTGGATATTGCCGAGAAACGCCTGCCGCAGGACGGCCGCATCAGTTTGCGCGTGGCCGGACGCGCGGTCGATGTGCGCGTGTCGACCATCCCGAGCGGGCATGGGGAACGGGTCGTGCTGCGTATCCTGGACAAACAGGCCGGCCGCCTCGACTTGAGCGCGCTGGGCATGGACCTAACCACCGGGCAGCAGATCGACGAACTCATCCACAAGCCGCACGGCATCCTGCTGGTGACCGGTCCGACCGGCTCCGGCAAGACGACCACCCTGTATGCGGCGCTCGAGCGCCTCAACGACAATTCACGCAACATCATGACGGTCGAGGACCCGATCGAGTACTACATCGATGGGATCGGCCAGACCCAGGTCAACACCAAGGTCGAAATGACCTTCGCGCGCGGACTGCGCGCCATCCTGCGCCAGGACCCCGACGTGGTGATGATCGGCGAAATCCGCGATCTGGAAACGGCGCAGATTGCCGTGCAGGCCAGTCTTACCGGTCACCTCGTCCTGTCCACCCTGCACACCAATACGGCCGTGGGTGCCGTCACCCGCCTGCGGGATATGGGCATTGAGCCGTTCCTGCTGTCCTCCAGTCTCATCGGCGTGGTCGCCCAGCGCCTGGTGCGCGTCCTCAATCCGGACACCCGCCAGGAGTTCAAGGCCGGCGACTACGAGCGGCGGCTGTTGAACCTGAAGAGCGATGCGCCCGACACGACGCTATATCGACCCGGAAATGGCCAGAACGGCTATCGCGGCCGCAGCGGCATCTACGAGCTGGTCATGGTCGATGATCAGATGCGCACGATGATTCACGACGGCGCCGCGGAGCAGGACCTGGAGCGCCATGCCCGGACCATGACCCCTTCCATCCGTGATGACGGACGTGCCCGGGTGCTGCGCGGGGAGACGACGCTGGAGGAAATCCTGCGCGTCACGCGCGAGGACTAGCGCACCGGTGGGCGCATTCGAATACACCGCAGTCGACCCCGGCGGCCGTGAGACTCGCGGCATCCTCGAAGGCGATACACCGCGCCATGTGCGGCAGCTGCTGCGCGAGCGACAGCTGCTCCCGGTCACCGTCAATGCGGTGTCCGAGCAGGAGAAGTCGCAGAAGCGCAGTTTCTCGCTGGCGCGGCGCGTCTCTGCCACGCATCTGGCCCTGTTCACCCGGCAGCTGGCCACCCTCGTGAAGGCCGGCCTGCCGCTGGAGGAATCGCTGCTCGCGGTCTCGCAGCAGACCGAAAAGGAGCGTGTGCAGAGCATCGTGCTCGGCGTGCGCGCCAAGGTCATGGAGGGCCATACCCTCGCCGATGGCTTTGCGGACTTTCCGCGTGTGTTCCCGGAAATCTACCGCTCCACGGTATCGGCCGGCGAGCAGGCCGGCCATCTCGATACGGTCCTGGAGCGCCTCGCCGACTACACCGAGAATCGCGAGGAAATGCGCCAGAAGGTCCTGGGCGCGATGCTGTACCCGATCGCGCTGTCGGTGATGTGCGTGGTCATCGTGGCGGGGCTGATGGTTTACGTGGTCCCGAAGGTCGTCAACGTCTTTACCGCCAGCCACGCCCAGTTGCCGATCATGACGCGGCTGCTGATCAGCTTCAGTGACTTCCTGCGCCTGCGCGGCATCTATCTGCTGATCATCGCCATCGTGGGCGTCATCGTGCTGATGCGCTGGCTGGCCAACCCCGGCCCGAAACGCCGATTTCATTTGCTGCAGCTGCGCGTGCCCTTGATCGGCAAACTGGTGCGCGGGTTCAACACCGCCCGCTTCACCCGCACGCTGAGCATCCTCACCGGTGCGACGGTTCCGGTCCTGGATGCCCTGAGGATTTCCGGCGAAGTGGTCACCAACCTGCCGATGCGCGATGCGGTCGCCGAGGCCTCGTTGCGCGTACGCGAGGGCGCCTCGATCGGCCGCTCGCTCGCCATCAGCAAGCTGTTTCCGCCGATGACCATCCACCTGATCCAAAGCGGCGAATCCAGCGGCGAGCTGGAAAGTATGCTCGAACGTGCGGCCATCAGCCAGGAACGCGAGCTCGACGGCCTGCTGACGGCCATTATCGGGCTGCTGGGCCCCGGCCTGATCGTGCTTATGGGTCTGTTCGTCATGGGCATCGTTTTTGCAATGCTCCTGCCCATTTTCGAGATGAACCAGCTGATCCACTGATTACTTATCGTGGATGAGTTGATCCTGTAATACGACTTCGCCAGAATCCGCATAGCAAGTCACTGCATGGTTGATGGGCCATGAGCGAAAAAGCCGAATCCGAGGAATTTGAGGGCGAGGAAAACGATGAGCCGGCCGTCGAAGAGGCCGACGTCGACCTCGACCAGGTGAACAAGGACCTGGACCTCGCCAAGAAACGCGCCCAGAAAACCGGCGAGCCCCCGTGGCGGCGGCTGGAACGGCTGCGGGAGGAGAAACTGACCGCCGAGCTCACCAGCGACTTCGCCGATTACGACATCGGTGACGGCACGCGCAAGTCCGGTCGCAAGCGCCGGCACTGAACCTGCGCCCTTGAGTCAACGGGTCTGTATCTGCACCGTTAGGGCGATGGTGCCCGCGGTTCGATGTCCGACGATACGATCTGTTACTTAGGAACTGCAATGTCGAACGTAAGGTGGCAGCGGGTGACGGTGCTGGCGGTGGTGCTCACCGCCGCGCTGCTCGGCGGCTGCCAGTCGCGCACCGAGGTTTCGGCCACGGGCAACACGCCGGCACAGTACACCCACGTGTTCCTGACCATCAATCAGATCTGGTTCAACACCAGCGCCACCGCGGCCCCCACGGACACCTCCTGGGTGAAGTTCACCCTGCCGGCGCCCGCGACCGTGGACCTGGTGAGTCTCAACAACGGCACCCTGAGCCAGTTCGCCAGCGATTTGAAGCTCAACGCCGGAACCTATGCCCAAGTCATGGTGGTGCTCGCCGACTCCACCGACTCCTTGAGCAGTTCAGCCGGGACTGCGGGAGCTGCGTCGAACGATGAAGTTGATTATCTTGATGCCGATGAAGTGACGCACAGCGTGCCGCTGGCCATATTGAATGCCGCGCAGGGCATCAGCATCAGTACGAGTCTGACCGTCGCGGCCACGGCGACCAGCATCAGCAGTGCGATCGGCAGCGGTTCAGGGGCGACGACCGGTGATACGACCGGCACCACCACGATCACCACCAGTTCCAGCCCTACCCCGGCCAGCGCCTCGGTCGCAAACCCTGCGGTCAGCACCACCGCCACGATGATCGACTTTGATGCCACCCGTGACCTGCTGCCGATCTCCTTGAGCGGCCAGCCGGCCTTCGCGCTGAATCCACATCCGCAGAACTTTGACGCCAAGTCCTCAGGGTCGATCCAGGGCGCCGTGTCGCTGGCAACCGTTTCGACCCTGACCACCGCGGACCTACCGGACGTACAGGTATCCGCCGAGGCCTTGAGCAGCGATGGAACCCGGCACGTCATCGTCAAGACCACGCGGGTCGATTCCAGCGGCAATTTTACCCTGTACCCATTATCCACCGCCTCCGGTGCGCCCACTGCGTATGACCTCGTCATCCACGGTCCGACCATCGAGACCGTGATCATCAAGTCCGTTCCCGTGGCGACGGGCGCTCCGGGCACCGGGACGGCCCAGCTGGGAGCGCTGAATCTGACGCCGGCCACCGCCTTCCTGGTCAATCTCAGCAGCACCTCCCCCGCCACGCCGACCAGTTCGCTGGTGGGCTTCTACCAGACCCTGCCCTTATCCGCAGAAGTGCCCTATGCGGTGGAAACCCGCGCGCTTGATCCGATCAGCGGCCTCTTTGCCAGCGACCAGGCGCTCTCCGGCGGCAGTGTGCAGTACGGCAGCTATGTCTCCGGGGGCACCATTTCCCTGACGAGCGCCAACCCCACCGAAGGGGCTGCCAGCTATTCCGTCGGCGCCCTCAATCCGGCCTTCGGGGCCGCCGCGCTGGGCACGACGGTCAGATCACCCGGCAACACCACGACGACGGCATTGTTCACGATGAGCAGCCCGGCATTGCCCACGGGCAGCTCGGCCAATGCCATCGCCGGGACCGTCAGCGTCACCAGCACCGCGGCCTACAACAATGCGCAGCTGTTCCTGACCTACCACGGCGCACTGGTGGCCACAGCCTCCCTGAACGCCTACCTCGGCCAGTCGCAAAGCGCGCTGGCGTTGGCCGGGGTCGCGCCGGGTGGCACGCCGGGCTCAATCTATGCGGCCGGTGTCTACAACGCCGAAATCTGGGCGTGGAACTCCGCCGATCCCACCGGGACCCTCACCCGCCTCCCGCTCACCACGACCATCGACATGAGTGCCGGCAATGCCAGCGGCGTGACCTTGAATATCCAGTAACGCCCCTGCGGGACTGTCACATGACAGTCATGTGACGACCCTAGGCTTGGCTCCGCCACCTACCCGGCAATCAAGTATTTGGGGAGCTCACGTGCTGGCAAGCCTCGGCATCGACATACCTACCGCTATTCTTCTGGGCCTGGCCCTGCTGCTGGCCTTGAGCTTTGAGTTCGTCAACGGCTTTCATGACACCGCCAACGCGGTCGCCACGGTCATCTATACGGGCGCCCTGAAACCCAACTACGCGGTGGTGTGGTCCGGCTCCTGGAACCTCATCGGGGTGCTGATGTCCTCCGGGGCCGTGGCCTTCAGCATCGTGTCGCTGCTGCCGGTCGAGCTGGTGATCAATGTCGGCTCGGGCGCCGGATTCGCCATGGTCTTCGCCTTGCTGCTGTCGGCCATCATCTGGAACGTCGGGACCTGGTACCTGGGTCTGCCGGCCTCCAGCTCCCACACCCTGATCGGCTCCATCGTGGGAGTCGGCCTGATGAACTCACTGATCAGCCCCAATGAGGCCTTCGGTGAAGGCGTGAACTGGGCCAAGGTCCAGGACACCTTCAAGGCGCTGATTGTCTCCCCCATCATGGGCTTCGTGCTGGCCGGCGCGCTGCTTTTGATCCTGCGCGTGGTACTGGCCAAACGTGCCGAACTGTTCCAGTCACCCGAACCGGGCTCGACACCCCCGCTATGGGTGCGGGCACTGCTCATTCTCACCTGCACCGGCGTGTCCTATGCCCATGGCTCGAATGACGGTCAGAAGGGCATGGGCCTGATGGTGCTGATCCTGGTCGGCGTCGTGCCGGCCGCGTTTTCGTTGGACATGTCGACCTCGCCCGAAGCGCTGACGAGGATCCATGGAGCGGCCACGCAGATTTCGCAGCAGCTGCATCAGATCGTACCCGCCACCGCCAAGACACCCTCTTCGGATGAGGCGCATCGCACCCTGACGACTTTCCTGCGCACCAGTAAGCCCGATGCCAACACCCTGCCCGCCCTGAACGAAGCCAATGACGCGGTGCTGGCGCGGATGAATGGCATCACTGATCTGCACAATGTCCCGGGCACGGATCGTCGCGCACTGCGCCTGGATGTCTACCTGGTTGCCGAATCCCTCGCGCGCCTGGCGAAGATCAAGCAGGTGCCGCAGGGCCTGGATGCAGGATCGGCGGATCGGTATCAGAAGTCACTGAAGAGTCTCACCAACTTCATCCCGACCTGGATCAAGATCACGGTGGCGCTGGCACTGGGCCTGGGCACCATGGTCGGCTGGAAGCGCATCGTGGTCACGGTCGGTGAGAAAATCGGCAAGGCCCATCTGACCTATGCGCAGGGCGCGTGCGCGGAGCTGGTCGCCTGGGGCACGATCGAGACCGCCGACATGCTGGGCCTGCCGGTCAGCACCACCCATATTCTGTCCTCCGGCATCGCCGGCACCATGGTCGCCAACAAATCGGGCATCCAGGGCGGCACCGTGCGCAACATCATTCTGGCCTGGGTACTGACCCTGCCGGTGTGCGTGATTCTGGGTGCCGCGACGTTTGGCGCCGGACTGTACGTCGTGCTCCACATGCTCGGCTTGCACTAAGTCACCGCAGGCTGCTCCCCATGCGCTGCGCGGCCAGCGCGCGGTTGCGCAGGACATCCGGTTGATTCGGATCGAGCCCGAGGCTCGCTGAATAGTCGCGATACGCCGCGGCGAAGTCGCCCATGTCGAAATACACGCTGCCGCGACTGAAAAAGGCGGCGGCATTTTTCGGATCGAGGGCAATGGCACGCGAATAGTCATCGCGGCTTTGCGCCAGCCGCCGCGCCCCATAGTGCACATCCGCCCGGCCCAGCAGCGCCTTGATGTTTTTCGGATCAATCGTCAGTGCCGCATCGAAATCGGCGAGCGCCCGTTCGGGTTGCTCCAGGCGCACGTACAGATTCGCCCGGTCAAAATAAGCGCTGGTCGAGGCAGCCGCCGTGATGCTGCGATCATAGTCCGCGAGGGCGCCATCCAGATCCTCCAGCTGCTCCTTCGCCGCGCCGCGATTCAGATACGCGAGGCTGTCGGTGCCATCGTGCGCAATGACCTGATCAAAATCACTGACCGCCTGTGCGAAGCGACCCGCGGACAGGTTCAGGCTCGCACGGCTCTTCAGCGCCGGGGACTGCGGGTCCAGTTCAATGGCCTGATTGAACTGCACCAGCGCCGCACTCGGGTCCTGGGCTTTGAGCAGCACACCCAGGGCGAGATGGGCCGGCGCAAACGAGGGCAGCAACAGCACGGCCTTGCGATAGTCATCCAGCGCCCGCGCCAGCGCGCCGGTGCGCTGTTCAGCGACGCCGGCGTTGTAGAAAGTGGTGCCATTGCCGGGATTGATGAGCTTCAATCGGGTCAGGTCAGCATCGGCCAGATCGGGCCGATTCATGTCGATATAGAGCGTGGCGCGACTGGCGAGTCCAATTTCATCGCGCGGATTGGCCGTGAGGGCCGCACTCAGATCGGTAAGCGCCTCATCGCGTCTTCCCAGTGCCATGAACGCATTCGCGCGATTGTCCAGCACCCGTGCCAATTCGGCTCCGGCGAGGACGGTCTGCTTCCTGACCAGTGTGCAACTGGTCACGCGCGCGGCCGGCGGCTGCAGCGGGTCGGCACAAACGTTCGCATTCTTCCTGACGGTCGGGTAGTCGCCGATGACCGCCCCGGGGATTTCGGCCACCGCAGGCGGCGTGTCGGCCTGGCTCAATGTCGCAAGTGCCTGCTGGGCGGCTGCGAACGGCGGCTGTGAGGAAGCCGCGCTGCGCAGGTCCGCCAGTGCTTTGTCGAGATCACCGCGGCGCTGGTAGGCGACGCCACGATTGTAGAGTGCGGTTGCATTGGCCGGCTCGATGCCAAGCACCCGGGTCAGGTCGGCGATGCCCGCGTCAAGCCGATCCGACGCCAGGTACAGCATCGCCCGATCGGAGTACGCCACCACATCGCGCGGCGCAAGTGAAATCGCGTGGCTATAGTCCGCGATCGCCTCATCGCGCCTGCCCAAAGCCTCCAGTGCCTCGGCGCGCTCCTCCAGGGCCGCCGCGTAGGCGCTGTTTGCCAAGCGGCCGCGCTGCATGAAGTGCGTGCAGCTGGCGACGCGCTGCGCGGGGGGCTGTGCCGGATCAGCGCACAGCCGCGCTTTTTCCTGCACGAGCAGAGGATCATGGGCGGACTGCGCGAACGCCGTATGGGCGCACAGTACAGCGAACCCGATCAGCAGTGGTCGATGCATAGTCCGGCAATCATAATAGTAATAGACTGGGACCTCGTTACGGCGGGGAGCATGTCGATGGGTCCGGCGCGCACTGACTATCGCTCGCGCGGCACCGCAGCAATCGTCGCCGTCGTCTTCCACATCGCATTCCTGTTCCTGCTCACCGTACCGCTGCGCCGGGTAGCGCCTCCCACCACATCGGATGTCGAGCCGATGCTCGTCAAGCTCATAGACCGGCCGCATGGCCAGCACCAGGATTCCGATCGGCGGGCGCTTGCGCCGCGCCTGACCAAGCCAACCCCTCGCATGGCGGACACACCGCCCAATGTGGATATCGTCATTCCGGTTGACATCCCGCCACCACCGCAGCCTTCCGCAATGCTCGCGGCATTGCCTCCGGGGACGAAGGATGTCAGCGGAGAGGGCTCACCCGCCGGCCGCACGCAAGGCAGCGGCGAAGGCGCCGGACCGGCACTGCTGCACCATGTTGCGCCCGTGTACTCGTCGGCCTCGCTGCGGGCCCATGAGCAGGGCACGGTCATTCTGCGGGTACTGGTGAATTCGAAAGGAGTCCCGAGCGAGGTTCGCCTGGCTCGAAGCAGCGGCTTCCCGCGGCTGGACCAGTCCGCGCTCGAGTCTGTGAAGCGCTATCGCTACGCGCCACCTTCCCAGGATGCCCGGCCGGAGCTGTCCTGGGCCACGGCCTACGTGCGCTTCGACCTGCTGCGCATGCCGGTTCCAACCGCAGTCGTTCGGTATGACTCGCTCGTGGCCGCGCAAGTGGCCATTGCGCGGCGTACCCGTGCCGAGCTGCACGCCGAAGCCCGCGGCACTGATGAAGTGCTGCGGCGGCTCGCCGAGCGTCTGATCGACACTCTGGGACGCGACAGTATCGGCAGATCAGACCCGCGACACTCCGACGTGTCGGCCACGCCCCTGCAGATGCTGGCGCGCCAGGGAAAGCTGAAGAGCATGCGGTTCTTGGGTTTCGCCGGTGTCGGTTTCGATTGTGGCAGCGCCAGTGTGGCGGTCGATGCCAAAACGCTGCGCTGCGAGGTGTTCGAGGCACAGCAGGCCAATGGCCTGTCGTACTGGCTTGCGCTGGTGGAAAACAGCCGGTCGCGGTTGCAGAGCCTGCTGATCTCGGCAGGCACGCAGCCCTTGAGTGCCGACAGTCCGGCGCGTCAGTGAAAGTCCCGTGAGAGGTAGTTCAGCCGGCCGCTGAGCGCCGTGCGATCGATCAGACGGCGCGCGATCAGATGCAGCACCTGTCCCTCACGCTGCAATGTGCCCTGCACTTCCAGCAAGGCCGCCTCGACCAGGGGCCGGCGGAAACGCTCGGCGATGTTCTTCCAGACAATGACGTTCAGCTGCGCGGTCTCATCCTCCAGTGTCATGAACGTCACGCCCCCCGCACTGCCGGGACGCTGCCGCACCAGCACCAGTCCGGCCGTGCGCGCCCATTGTCCATGCGGCATCTGGGTCAGATCCGCCATGCAATGCAGCCCTTCGGTACTCAGCTGTTCGCGCAGCAGCGCCACCGGATGGCGCCCCAGGGTCAGTCCCACCGCGGTCATGTCCGCCACGATGCTCTGCGCTTCGGTCGGCATCCCCAGCAAGGGGCGTCCCTCCTGTTCCTGCAGGACCTGCGGATCCGCGGCGGCCAGCGGCAGCGCGCGCTCGAAACCGGCGACTTCCCAGAAGGCCAGATGACGGTTGCCGCTGAGCACAGCGAGCGCCCCGGCCGCCGCCAGCGCCTCAAGATCCCGCCGTTCGAGTGCGGCACGCTGCGCCAGATCCGCCACGCTGCCGAAGTGTTGCGTGGCCCGTGCGGCCATCAGGCGCTGCGCGCCCTGCTGCGTGAGCGAGCGCACCAGGCGCAGGCCCAGCCGCAGCGCCGGCTGCGCGCCGACATCGGCCGAGGCAGGTTCAAGCGTGCAGTCCCAGTTGCTGTGCAGCGCGCTGACCGGTCGTACTTCCACGCCGTGCCGGCGCGCATCGCGCACCAGCTGTGCCGGTGCGTAGAACCCCATGGGCTGACTGTTCAGCAACGCGCAGGTGAAGGCGGCGGGCTCGTAGTGCTTCAGCCACGCGGAGTCGTAGACCAGCAGCGCAAAGCTTGAGGCATGGCTTTCCGGAAAACCGTATTCACCGAAGCCTTCGATCTGCCGGCAGATACGTTCGGCAAATTCCACCGGATAATGATTCGCGATCAGGCCGGAGGCGAGTCGGTCCTTGAAGCGGTGCAGATCTCCCTGACGCTCCCATGAACCCATGGCACGCCGCAGGTTGTCGGCTTCACCGGCCGTGAAACCCGCGGCGTGCATGGCCAGCTGCATGACCTGCTCCTGGAAGATGGGCACGCCCAGGGTGCGCTCCAGTGCCGCCTGCGCACCCGGACCCGGGTAGTCGATGAGTTCCTCTTTATTGCGGCGTCGCAGATACGGATGCACCATGTCGCCCTGGATGGGACCGGGCCGCACCAGCGCGACTTCGATGACCAGGTCGTAGAAGGTGCGCGGCTTCAGGCGCGGCAGCATGGACATCTGCGCCCGGGATTCGATCTGGAAAACCCCGATGGTGTCCGCGTTCGAGATCATGTCGTAGACCTGCGGATCCTCCTGCGGCAGATGCCCCAGCGACCAGGTCGTACCGCGCCAGCCATTGACCAGTGCGAAACAGCGCCGCAGCGCGCTCAGCATCCCCAGTCCCAGCACATCCACCTTCAGCAATCCCAGATCGTTCAGATCATCCTTGTTCCACTGCACCACGGTACGCTCAGGCATGGTGGCATTCTCGACCGGCACCAGCTCCGAGAGCGCGGAGGCGGCGATCACGAAGCCTCCCACGTGCTGGGAAAGATGCCGTGGAGCACCGATGAGTTCAGCGCTGAGCGCGATGATCTGCCGCAACAGCGGATCATCCGGATCAAATCCGGCCTCACGCAGGTGCACGGCCGAAACCTTGGCATCCCACCACTGCACCACGCGCGCCAGCGCCCGGGCGCGCTCCTCGGCAAAACCGAATGCCCGCGCCAGGTCATGCAGGGCGCTGCGGCCGCGATAGCTGATGACGGTGGCCGCCAGGGCAGCCCGCTCGCGCCCGTACTTGCGGTACAGGTACTGGATGACTTCCTCGCGCCGGTCATGCTCGAAGTCGATGTCGATGTCCGGAGGCTCGGCGCGTTCGCGGGAGATGAACCGTTCCATCAGCAGCGAATCAAGCCGTTGCCCGATCGCGGTGATGCGCAGGCAATAGCACACCAGCGAATTGGCTGCCGAACCGCGGCCCTGCGCGAGAATGCCGTGCTCGTTCGCATAGGCCACGATGTCCTGCACCGTCAGGAAGTACGTCTCGTAACCCAGCTGCGCGATGAGTGCCAGTTCGCGCTCGATGATCTCGCGTGCCTGCGGCGAGGCCCCCTCGGGCCAGCGATAACGCACCCCCTGCTCCACCAGCTCGCGCAGCCAAGTCGCAGGCGTGTGCCCTTCAGGCACCAGCTCCTGGGGATACTCGTAGCGCAGTTCGTTGAGACTGAAGGTGCAGCGCTGCGCGATATGCAGCGTTTCCGCCAGCAGTTTTGCCGGATACAGGCGCGCCAATCGGCTGCGCTCACGCAGATGCCGCTCGCCGTTTGGATACAGGCGGGCACCGGCCTGCGCCAGGGTCACGCCATGACGTATGGCAGTCACGGCATCCTGCAGACGGCGGCGCGCGCGCACATGCATGTGCACATCGCCACTGGCCACCAGCGGCACCGCACCGGCCCGTCCGATGTCCATCAGCTGCGCGAGGCATTGTTGATCCGTGCCCTTGAGCAGCAGCTCCACCGCAATCCACAGATTTCCGGCAAAGCGCTCCTGCAGCCAGTGCAGCTCTTCCACCACCGGTACCGCACCCGGCAGCCACAGGATCAGGCAGTCTTCAAGATGCCGCTGCACATCCTCACGCGTCAGCTGGTAACGGCCCTTCGGGGCCGCGCGACGACCCTGGGTAATCAGCGCGCACAAACGCGCATAGCCGTGACGATTGCTCGCCAGGGCCACAAACTTGAGCCCACAGGTGAGCGTGAACTCCGCGCCAATGATCAGCCGCAGGGATTGCGCACCATTCTCGCCGCTGTGCACGGCCATGTGCGCCCGCACGACTCCCGCCACCGAACACTCATCGGTGATGGCCAGAGCGCTGTACCCGAGCTGCTGTGCCCGCTGCACCAGCTCAGCGGGTCGCGATGCGCCGCGCAGGAAGGTGAAATGGGTGAGGCAGTGCAGCTCCGCGTAGGGCGGCGGTTGCGTGCTCATCCTGACAGACCATGCAGGAACCAGCGATGCGGCGGCTGGCGTTCGCGGAACACCCATACCGCAATGCCGTGCACATCGGTGGCATGGTAGTAATCGCGCGCGACCCCGCTCCCCTCCCACCACTGGCTTTCGATGCGCTCGGGCCCATGCCGCAGCTGCAGCGGTCCGTCCAGTTGCGGCCAGCCTTGCTGCTCACGCAGCAGCTGCGGCTCATCCAGCAGCCACAAAGGACGCGCCGGGGCTTGAGTCTTGAGCTGGGCTCGTGAGGGGAACGCGGCGTGCCGGAAATCAGGATGCGACGGTGACAACGCTCGTGAAGCACCTTCCGGACAATGGCTGTCGCGGCAGATGAGGCCATGCACCGCGAGTTCCCCTAAGCGCATGCGCAGTCGTTCGATGAACTCCAGCGAACCGGGCACTGACCCGGTCGCACCGCCGCCGTGTTGTGCGGGATGCCACAGCGCCGCGGATATCGGCGCGCGTGACAGCAGCTCCCCGGAACGCAGCTCCAGAGAACGCACGGGCCCGGGCAATGCGATTCTGGTCAAGCGTTCCGCAAACCATTCCAGGAAGCGCGCCGCAGCGGCCTCGGGTTGCGCCAGCCTGACCACACAGTCAGTGTACAGATCATTGCGATGCCGCAGCCGGCAGGTAAGACGGGTAACGCCGCACTGGCGCGCCTCAAGAAATTCTCCAAGCTGTTTGAGCAGTGGCTGCAGCGTCTGCAGAATCTGTGCATGGTCTTCGCGCTCACGTACAAACTGGCGTTTCGCCCGAAACCGCTCCGGAACCCGGAACGGCGCGCGCAGATCCGCACTGCGCGCCACGAGCTGGTCCAGCATCTGCAATGGTTCACGGCCGAAACGCCGCGCAAAACCGGCCCGCGGCAGACGCAGGGCCTGGCCCACGCGGTACACACCCAGTTTCGAGAGCCGCTGCAGCACCTGCGGTGACCAGCGCAATGCGACCAGCGGCAGCGGACTCACCGCGCTCACCAGGCGCTGCTGATCCAGTATTTTGAATGACACCCCGCTGCGGGCGCCCGCCAAAGCGGCCAGGGGTGTCGGCGCGAGCGTCAGCACCGGTGCGGCCTGCGCAGCGCGGCAACCGGCACGAAAAGCGCGGTACAGCTGTGAGGCACCGCCGAATAGGGCGAGGCTGCCCTGCACTTCCAGCACCAGCCCATCCGGGGGTTCCAGACTCACTCGCGGCGTGAAACGCTGCGCGAGCACCCCCAGACGCTGCAGCAGAAGCGGATCAGGATGAGGGAGATGTACTCCAAGCCACAGCTGCGACCACGCCGCAGCCCGAGCGTGCTGATCGAGCTGATCTCCGGGAGGACCCGCAGGCGGTGGCGAGCCCGCCGGCGCGACCGCGAGGGATAATTGCAGCGGAGCAGGGACGGCCTGCGGTATGGGAAACGCTTGACGAAGCTCTTTTGCGGACATGTTCAGACACCCGCAGCAGCCTGTGCGGCATCCAGATCCAGCCAGCACTCACCCGTCGCACCTCCCCGGCTCTTGAGAATGCTCAAACGCACGCCTGCGCGGCTGTCATTGCTTTGGGGCTCGACGCCCACACGCAGCAGCGCGTGTG
Organism: Steroidobacteraceae bacterium; assembly: GCA_036498905.1. Taxonomy (GTDB): domain Bacteria; phylum Pseudomonadota; class Gammaproteobacteria; order Steroidobacterales; family Steroidobacteraceae; genus DAIDKA01. The sequence continues at coordinate 24,855 of DASYER010000061.1, forward strand.
AAGGTTCCTGCGCAACGCGCGAACTCCACGGACGCAGCAGGAAGGCCAGCGTACGTCCGCGCTGTGTGGCCAGTTGCAGGCGTCGCACGATGCGCGGTTTCAACGGTTGCCTGATCCAGGTGAGTACGACATCGCAGGCCCCGGAAATCAGCGCCTGTTCACAGGCCCATTCCGCACCCTTCGGCACACGCACCACCAGGATCCGTGACAGGTTCACGCCGTGTGCTGCCAGGGCCGGTGCATAAGGAGTCAAAGGTGGCGCGATCCACGTGCACCAGCGGGCCTGCGGCCGCTGCGATACCGACGCCAATAACGGCAACAGCACCCGCAGCTCACCACTGCCCAGGTGACTGGCCAGAATCTCCACCAGCCCTACCTTGGGCCAACCCCCACCTGGCAGCCGCGCATCCAGCTCCGGGAAGCCCGAAGAGAGCGTATCGATGCGGGTGAGACTGCGACCGCGCCAAATGCCCGGGTGTTCGAGCAGCCGGGCCAGAGCATTCACATGAGTCCGGCCGCCCGGCCCTGACGCAGCACGCCCACCACGATACCCTCGATGAGCAGCGGCTCTTCCTTCAGATCCACACGGATCGGCTCGAAGGCATCGTTCTCGGGCATCAGCCATACCACCGAGCCTTCCTGCCGGTAGCGCTTCACCGTGACTTCATTCTCCAGGCGCGCCACGACTATCTGGCGACTGCGTACATCCGGCGTGCGATGCACCGCCACCAGGTCGCCATCGAGAATGCCGACATCCTTCATGCTCATGCCCACCACCTTCAGCAGGTAATGCGGGCGCGGCTGAAAGATCGAAGGATCGATCTTGTAATGCGCCTCGATGTTCTCTTCGGCGAGGATGGGGCGACCGGCGGCGACCCGACCGATGAGCGGCAGACCGAACTGCTCGCGCATGGTGTCCTTCAGCTGGATGCCACGCGAAGTGCCCGGCACCAGCGCGATCACCCCTTTGCGCGCCAGGGCCCGCAGGTGTTCCTCCGCCGCATTGGCGGACCTGAACCCCAGCTCCCGGGCGATTTCAGCCCGGGTCGGCGGCATGCCGGTCTCGGCAATACAATGCTGAATCAGTCGCAGAATCTGTGTCTGGCGGGGTGTCAGGTCGGACATATCGTTACCTGTTTATTTATACAGATACTGTGATTATATCCAGATCGACTCCTTGTGCAAGCCAGAATCTTAGGGTCAATATTCCCTTATAAAATAATGACTTATTTTCTCATGAGCAAGCGCCCTTCATTGGGGCCGCGCCGCATGGCACGGTTCTGAGTACTCGCAGGGGACACTCTCGCTCTACGCGACCTTCGACACCAAGCCGGCGAGGCGCCTGGGCAGACCGCAGAACGCGCCTGGCCGATATCATCGTGAATCAACCGCCGGCAATGACATCCGTGTAATCGCCGATAACCTCTCGGCACATCACCACTTCACGCCAACCTACTTCTCGTGGTGCAACCAGGTTGAGCCGTGGTTCACCAAAATTTAGCGCGACGCCATCGCTCGTAGGGCGCGGCACAAGAATCCGCAATCTCGCAGAGCCAATTTGTGACGACCGTCGACAACAGGAATGACATCAAAGCGGGAGCACAGATCTGAACAGCAGCGTCAGCAACACGCTGAAGGCAACATTCGCCCATAGAATCGTGGCAACAGTGAATTGCAATCCCGACACCGTAGCCTGCTGATCCTGAACACCGCAAGATCCAAACCGGAGCGTAAGCTTGTTTGTGCAATAGATGTAGTGATCCCGATCCAGATCAGGAAATCATTTTTTCAGTACCGACGATCCGGAAGCCAACACGAAATCCAGGCCGGCCAATTTCCATGAACAAAGACATCAGTGAGCTACCCAAAGGCCTGCACAGTCTCGGCGGGATGCTGGGCGATCCGATCTTCTCTCTCGGTCAGACGCCCTTCAGCCTCGCGCGCATTGCCACCATATTGCTGACGATGTTGCTGGCGTGGTGGGTATCCCGCACGGCCGAGCGGGCCCTACGGCGCCTGATGTCTCATCATCGCTCAGGCCAGTTCGCGGAAGGATCGGCATACGCCCTGGGGCGAATCACCAAGTACCTCCTTCTGTTGCTCGGCTTGCTGATCGCGCTTTCGGTTGCTGGAGTCAATTTCGCGAACCTGGCGGTCGTCGGCGGAGCGCTCGGGCTGGGCGTCGGTATCGGGCTGCAGCCCCTGTTCGCGAATTTCGTGTCCGGCATCGTATTGCTGCTGGACCGGAGCCTCAAAGTCGGCGATTTCGTTGATCTGCAGTCGGGAGTTCGTGGCCGCGTCGTCGAAATCGCCATGCGCTATACCCGGGTGGTCACTAACGATTCCGTCGACGTTCTGGTGCCGAATTCCGAGTTCGTCAACGGCCGCGTGATCAATTGGACGTATGACGACACCAGCCGTCGGATTCACATCCCCTTTGGCGTAGCTTACGGGAGCGACAAACAGGCGGTCAGGGAGGCGGGTACGATAGCGGCCGCGCAAATCGATGGCGTTATTCTCAAGGACGCCGCGCGTGCCCCGGACGTCTGGCTGGTTGCCTTCGGCGACAATAGTCTGAATTTCGAGCTGGTGGTGTGGGTCGAGCGACGCCTGAGTGCCTCCCCGGCACGCACTCAAGCAAAGCTACTGTGGGCTTTGGAGGATGCGCTGCGAGCTCGCGGCTTGGAGATTCCCTTTCCACAGCGCGATCTTCACATTCGCTCCGGAACGCTCCGCGTCGAGCGATCCAAAAAGGCTGATGGTCGCGAAGACCCGATGCCCCCAAAGGGCTCGCATACCTGATCGTTGGCCATTAATCCCCAGCGGCGTTCTAGGGGGTCATAAGCAGTGGATTGGACGAAAGCCCACCATTGGACCTTGGATAAGGTACGAGCACCGGCGGATCGGCAAGCGCCTCAGGCGCCGCCCGTCCGGGTTCTTGTGTGCATGAGCCGGTCGAGGAAGCTGCGGTGCCAGGCGTTGATATCGTTAGCCGAAAGGACCGCCAGCATCGCATGGTGCCGTTCGCATCGCTCAGCACGGGGCATGGCCAATGCGCTCTGCAGCGCGTGGGCGACGCCGCGCTGATCGTAGGGATTCACGAGCAGCGCGGCGGATAGTTCCTGTGCGGCACCGGCAAGACAGGACAGTACCAGCACACCCGGATCCAGGGGATTCTGCGCCGCGACGAACTCTTTGGCGACGAGATTCATGCCATCACGGACCGGGGTGACAAGTCCCACCTGCGCGGCGCGCAGGTACCCCATCAGCGTGGAATGTGCGACGTTTCGGTTCAGATACCTAATCGGCGTCCAGTCGGTGTCCGCGAAACGGCCGTTGGTGCGACCGGAGGCCTGCTCCAGGGCGTTACGGATGGCCGAATAGGCCTGCACGTCGGTGCGCGACAGCGGCGCAATCTGCAGAAGGGTCACGCCCCCGCGGTTCTCCGGATAGCTTTCCAAGAAGCGCTCATAGGCGCGAAAACGCTCGACCAGCCCCTTGCTGTAGTCGAGCCGATCGACGCCGATGATCAGGCGCCGCTGAAGCAGCCCCGATACCATTCGGCGGCACGGCTCGCCGGCCTGCGCGGCCTCGGCGGCCTGCTGGATGGCGGCCACGTCGACCCCGATCGGAAAGACACCCGTCTGCACGCAATGTGCGCCCACCTTGATGAGTCCTTCCGAGTCGACGGCATCGGCGCCCCACATCGCGCGCGCGGCTGCCAGGAAATTCTCCCGATCATGAGTCGTCTGAAAGCCGATCAGATCATAGGCCAGCATGGAATTGAGCAACTCTGCGTAGGCCGGCAGGACGCGCAGCACCTCGAAGCTCGGAAACGGAATGTGCAGGAAAAAACCAATGGGGGAGGCGACGCCGCAGTCGCGCAGTTTCTGTCCCAGTGGCAGAAAGTGATAATCATGCACCCAGATGCAGTCCTGCGCTCGCAGGTGCATCGCGACAATCTGCGCGATGCGCCGATTCGTGCTCTGGTACGACTCGTACTGCTGATCCGAGTACTGAAAGGAATGCAAGAAGTAATGGAAGAGCGGCCATAGCACGGTATTGCTGAAACCGAGGTAGTAATCCTCGTATTCGGCGCGCGAGAGTTCCAGGGGTGCAAAAGACAGGCCATCGCGCCGGATCAGATCCGCTCGGGGGGTGGCCTGGTCGGATATCTCGCCGTTCCAGCCCACCCATAGTCCGCCGCGTGCCCTCATAGCGCCCATGACGCCGATCGCCAGCCCACCTGCAACGGCGCCTTTCCTGGGCATCCACAGGCGATTGGATACGAACACGACGCGAGTCATGCCTCGATCCACTCGGGCAGGAGCGACTGCAACCACGCCCGAACCGTCGCCGGGCCCGGCAGCTGCCATTCAGCGCGCACGCGCGGACCCGCCGCCACCGCCACCCCACCCGCGCGCGTTACCGTCTCAAGGGCGCACAGGTCCGTAACGTCGTCGCCGAGGAAGATCGGCCGGCGACCGCAAAAGGGGGAAAGCGACAAAAAGTACTCGATCGCAAGTCCTTTGTTGCTGCCCACAGGTTTGAGCTCGATGACCTTGGCTCCTTCCAGCAGTTCATATTCGCCACCGGTCTGCGCGGCGATGGCCGCGAGCTGCTCCCGGAGGGGCTCAACGGGCACCAGCGGGGCATTGCGATAGTGCACCGCAAATGCAAAGCCCTTGTCCTCGAGCTGCAACCCCACGTGCTGCCGCACGCACTCGGCCACCTCCACCCTGACCGAGTCCCGCGCTGCAGCCGACGCCGCAACGACGAAGACGTGCCCGTCGGCCTGACGGCACTCGATACCGTGCTGGCCGGCGGCCGGCAGATGCAGCGGATCCAGCAGGCTGTCGAGATCCGCCAGCGTGCGGCCGGTGATCATCGCGAGCGCGCCGCCCGTGGCGCGATACAGATCGCGCAGCAGCTCAAGCAGCTCGGCATCGACCATGACGTCCTGGGGCCTTGCCGCCAGCTCGATCAAAGTGCCATCCAGGTCCAGAAAGAGCGCACACCGGCGTATATCTAGTCGAGGCGGTGGCAATTCGCGCGCAGGAATTGCCGATTGTGATTGAACTATCATGACAATAGTTTACACTATGAAATTGTTGCACGCGCGCAATGATCCAGTCGACCAATGTAATGAAAAGCGCTGGACCGAATCTTGTCCTTGAGCGACGGCGCCAGGCGGTACTGCTGACGCTGCGAAACCTCGTGGATGAGACGCGCGAACGTTACCGCGAACTGGAGCGAAACAGTGGCGCACCAATCGCGGCACACCGGGCCCTGGCCCACATCGCCGCATCGCCCGGCATAACCGCCTCGGATCTAGCGCAAGAGCTTGGCATGCGGCGTCCCGCCATGAGTCAGGTGCTCAAGATACTCGCCGAGCGCGCGTGGATCCGCCGCCACCGCCCCCAGCAGGATCAGCGCACGGTGTGCCTGGAAGTCACGGCAGCCGGGGAGGCGCTGGTGCGGGCGACCTCGGGCCGCGTGGTCGGCGCGCTGCGGAGATCCGTCAGCGCATTGTCCAACCGGGAACTCCTCGCTGCGCAGGTCGGGCTTGGCGCCCTCCTGCGACATCTGCTCCCGGATGACCTGAAGGGCGTACTTACCCGGCGCCGGGCTTTACGCCTCTCATCAGGTCGAACGTGGCCGCGCGGAACTTCCGCGGTAGGAAAGCATTCGGCATCGCCGTCTGCGCGGTGACTGAAACGATCCCATGAGTCGCGCTGCCCACAGGTGAGCGGACGAGATCATCTGTGTCACACAATGCGAATGCGCCGACTTTTCGCCCAGCAGGGACTACGACGCATCGGAACTTCCCTCGAACACGCACGCCCGCAGTTTGGCGCTCCACTCCCGCGGCACAATCGCGCCGCGATGCTGAATCACGATGGCGGCCACGCGATTGGCCGTATGTGCCGCCGCGATCGGATCCTGCCCGGTGTGGCGCCCTGCGAGAAAGCCCGCGTTGAATGCATCACCCGCGGCGGTGGTGTCGACCACCGTGGCGACTTTGACGCCGGGCACCGATTCGGTACCGCTCGAATCCGCCACCAGACAACCCTGCGCGCCCAGTTTGACGATGACCTGTCCGGCTCCCCACCCACGCCAGCGAACCGCCGTGTCGGCCGGCGACGCATCGCCGAACAGACCTGCTTCATCCGCAAAGGTCGGCATGGCCACGGACACGAACGGGGCCAGCGCCCGGATGGCGGCGCGCGCCTCCTCGGCACTGTTCCACCCGTTGGGACGGTAATTCGGATCGAAAATCACCTGCCCGTGCGCGGCACGAACCGCCGCGGCGATCTCATTCAGCTGCCTGCGTTCCTCGTGATTGAACAAGGAAAGCGTAATGCCGGACAGATACAGCTGTTGCGCCGCGCGTGCACGCGCCACTGCGGCTTCGATCCCCGGCAGACCGAACAACTGTCGCGCGGCCGATCGCTCACGCCAGTAGTAGAAGTGCCGCTCACCATCCGCATCATTGCGCACGGCGTACAGCCCCGGCAGCCGCGAGCTATCGGTCAGCACCAGCGATACATCCAGCCCCTCCACCTGCCATTCGGCGCGCAGCTCCTGGCTGAAGGCATCCGCGCCCAGCGCCGTCATATAAGCCGTCGGCACACCCAGCCGGCTTAAGTACACCGCAGTATTGAACGTGTCGCCGCCATACCCCAGACGCCAGCGGTCTGCATCGCGGGTCAATTCGAGCATGCACTCGCCGATGACAATGGTGCTCATCAGTCTGGCAGACGCCGTTCGCCCTGGACGCTCAACGATGCGCTGATCACATTGGGTGTGACCTGCGGCTGGCCGCCGCCCACGCTCACTTCGTACTGACCTGCCGTGACCACGACCTGACCGGCCTCATTGACGTGACTGAGCTGCCGCGCCGGCAGCGTGAAGTGCAGGATTCGGGATGCTCCGGCTTTAAGGTGCACGCGCTGGAAGCCGCGCAAGGCGCGCACCGGTGCGCCCGCCGCCCCACCAAACTGCAGATACAACTGCGCGACTTCATCGCCGTCGCGCTGGCTGGTATTCGTAACCCGAACCTGCACGTTGAGCGACTTGCCGGCCGCCAGCATCGGCGACGACAGATGCAGGTCATCGTAGCGAAAGGTCGAATAACTCAAACCAAATCCGAACGGATACAGCACCGGACCGGTGAAGTACCGGTAGGTGCGGTTTTTCATCGAATAGTCGGTGAAGTCCGGCAATGCCTCGAGGCCCTGGTAGAAAGTGACTGGTAGACGTCCCGCCGGATTATTGCGCCCCGCCAAAGTCTCGGCCACCGCGGTGCCGCCCTCCTCACCCGGATACCAGGCCTGAACGATGGCATCCGCGTTAGCCTGTATCCACTTCACCGCCAGGCCGCTGCCGCTGACGAGTACCACGACCAGTGGCTTGCCGGTGCCCTTGATGCTCTCCACCAGCTTCTGTTCTTCGGCCGGCAGATCGAGACTGGTGCGGTCACCACCCTTGAAGCCCGGAATGGCCAGCGCCGATTCCTCGCCTTCGAGATCCGCGGTGATACCCACCGTTGCGATGACCAGGTCTGCGCGCCGCGCCGCCGCCACGGCCCGCGCCGCAGCGTCCGGATCCTTGTGCGTCCAGACCAGCTTCACGTTGCGTGAAAAGGCCGGCGCATTGTCCACCGTAATGGCATAGCGATGGCCCTGGGTCAGATGCAGATCCGCGAATCCGGGCTGACCGGTGCCGCGCTGCGCGCTGTCGATGACGACCTTGCCGTCCAGATACAGGCGGCTACGGCCGCCGGGCATCCCGAGCGTGTAGTCGCCGGATTGCGCAGGCGTCAGCCAGCCGCGCCAGCGCGCGAAGCGCATGCCCGCATCCCCTCCGCCATCGAGGCTGACCGTGGGCTCCACACGCGTCAGCGACGGCGTGCCGCTGTAGTCCGCCGTGGCGAAATAACTGAGGGTCAACCCAGGCTTTGCCGCCTCGCTCGTCAGCACACTCGTCGGCACCGGTACGGGTTCGCGCAGGAACTGCACCGTGCCCGGTTCAAACACGACCTGCGAATCCGGGAACTGGCGGCGGATACCCTCGATGAGTGTCGTCACGTGGGACGCTGTGCCGTTGTAGTTGCCCTCCAGCATGCGCACGCTGTCGGCCAGGGGCCCGATCACGGCAATCTTCTTTGGTGCATGCCTCAGCGGCAGGATGCCATTGTTCTTCAGCAGCACGATGCTCTCGCGCGCGATCTGCAAGGCAGTGTGCCGGTGCGCAGCGCTGTCCACGACTGAGGCCGGAACGACCCGTGCCGCATCAGACGGATCGAACATGCCCAGTTCGAAGCGCACGGTGAGCGCGCGCCGCAGGGCCTCATCGATCTGCGCCTGCGTGATCAGTGCCTGGCTCAACGCATCACCATACTTGGTGTAATCCTCATCGTGATTACCGAACTTGACGGTGCATTCATTGTCCATGCCGGCTTTGAGCGCCGCACCTGCCGCCGCCGCTTCGCTGTCCACATAGTGGTGCCCGCCATGGATGTCATTCACGGCATTGCAGTCGGAGACCACGAAGCCCTTGAAGCCCCAGGTATCACGCAGCGTGTGCTGCAACAGGAACGGATCGGCGCAGCCCGGTATGCCGTTGATGGCGTTGTAGACGCACATCACTGATGCGACATGACCTTCGACCACCGCGGCGCGAAACGCCGGCAGATACGTATCGGCCAGATCGTGCGCTGAAGCCTTGGCATCGAAACCGTGCCGCAGCGGTTCCGGGCCGCTGTGCACGGCGAAGTGCTTGGCCGTGGTCGAAACGATCAGATGCTTCAGATCGGGGCCCTGCATGCCGGTGATGAATGCCACCCCCATCCGCCCCGTAAGGAACGGATCTTCGCCGTAGGTTTCCTGTCCCCGTCCCCAGCGCGGGTCACGAAAAATATTGATATTCGGGGAGAAGAAACTCAGACCCTGGTAGCGCCCTACGGTGCCGCTGCTTGCCGCCAGCTGGTATTTCGCCCGCGCTTCCTGGGCGATCTGCGCCCCCATCTGCTTGACCAGCGGCGCATCGAAGGTCGCCGCGATGCCGATCGCCTGCGGATATACCGTGGCGATGCCATCGCGGGCCACGCCGTGCAATGCCTCGTTCCAGTAGTTGTAGCCGGGTACCTTCAGACGTGGAATGGCTCGCGCGTCGTTGTTGAGCTGGGAGATCTTCTCCGGCAGCGTCATACGTGCGACCAGGTCGGCGGCACGCTGTGTGGCCGGCAGGGCGGGATTCAGATACGGCGCGGTGCCATCGGCCGCGGCCGGCTGCGTGGCGCCCCAGGCATGGCCCATCGGCACCACCACCAGCACCATCCATCCCAAGTGCGCAACGCGCGCCGCTGCGGGCCAGGTCATGGCCTTTAGTACTTGCAGTGCCGGGCGATGACGCTCTCGGCGAGTTCCTGCCGCCCGGACGGGATGCGCGGATCGAAGTTGTGCTCGGCCGCATGATCGGCCAATGCCGCAAGGGTGAAGTCGCCCTTCATCACGCGCCGACCGAAATCGCTGTCCCACCCCCGATAGCGCTCCTCGCGCAACTGCTTCAGTGCGCCGCTGCTGACCAGGTCCGCCGCGGCGAGCAACGCACGCGCGATGGTATCGATGCCGCCGATGTGAGCGAGATACAGGTCATGCGGATCCACGGACTGCCGGCGCAGCTTTGCGTCGAAGTTGAATCCGCCGGTGCCAAATCCGCCGTCTTCGATCAGCTGCATGACGGCCGGCACCAGCTCCTGGGCATTGTTCGGAAACTGATCGGTGTCCCAGCCATTGCGCGGGTCGCCACGATTCATGTCTATGGAACCGAAAATGCCGTAGGCGCGCGCGATGGCGATTTCATGCTCGAAATCCAGGCCCGCGAGAGTCGCGTGGTTGACCTCGATATTGACCTTCACTTCTTTCGTCAGGCCGTATTTCTCGAGGAAGGCGAATACGGCGGCTGCATCATGATCGTACTGATGCTTGGTGGGCTCGAAGGGCTTCGGCTCGATGAGTATCGTTCCCTTGAAGCCGATGCGATGCTTATGATCGACCACCATCGACAGGAAGCGGCCGTACTGATCAAGCTCCCGCCGCAGTTCGGTATTCAGCAGCGAGTCATAGCCCTCGCGGCCACCCCACAGCACATAGTTCTCGCCCCCCAGCCGATGGGTCATCTCCAGGGCCGCCCGCACCTGCGCGGCAGCCCAGGCGAACACCTGCGGAACCGGGCTGGTCGAAGCCCCACCGGCATATCGCGGATGACTGAAAACATTCGCGGTGCCCCACAGCAGCTTGATGGGTGTGGCCGCCATCTTCTTGGCGATCGCCGCTTCGATGCGCTGCAAGTTGCTGTTGTGGTCCTTGACCGTGCTCGCCGTAGCCATGACATCCACATCATGGAAGGTGAAGTACGGGACACCCAGGCGCGAGAGGAAATCAAAGGCTGCATCCAGCTTCTGATCGGCCATTGCCTGGGTGATCGCCGGGCCGAGCCACGGCCGTGGCAGCGCGCCGCCGCCGAAGATGTCAGCGCCAGGCCAGTTGAATGAGTGCCAGTAACATACCGCGACCCGCAGCCACTCCTCCATGCGCTTGCCGAGCACCATGCGGTTCTTGTCGTAGACGCGGAAGGCGAATTCATTGCGGGTCTCGGGACCCTCGAAGCGAATCGGTTCGATGTCAGAGAAAATACTCATCCTGCGGACTCCTGAAAGGCGTTGCGAAGGTCGCGATACAGTCGCATGAAGTGGCCGCGACGCTGCGCCAGTAATGCGGCAAGTTGCGGATCGGGCTGCACGACCCGCACGATGGGCGGCAACCGGCACACGGCCGCCGCGGATTCCCCGGTCACCGCCAGGCGACCCAAGCGCGCGGCACCGAGCGCCGCGCCGATCTCACTGCCGGCGCGGTAGGTCAGCGGACGGTTCAGCGCCGCGGCCAGCAGCGCTCCCCAGTAGGCCAGGCGCGCACCGCCGCCCGTCATGCTGATTTCATCGACGCGGCTGCCGGCTTCGAGCAGCACGTCCAGACCATCGGCAAATGCCAGGGCGACACCCTCCAGCACCGCCGCGACCAGATCGGCCGGCGTCGTTCCATGACCCAGACCGAAGAACACACCACGCGCATGCGGATCATTGTGCGGCGTGCGTTCCCCGGACAGGTAGGGCAGGAAGTACGGCGACTCGGCACGCAGACCGTGTGCCTGCGCCGACTCAACCAGCCGCGGCAGATCCGTCGCACCCAACAGCTGCGCAACCCAATCAAGCGCGCTCGCGGCGGACAGCAGCACCGCCATCTGGTGCCAGCATCCGGGAAGGGCATGGCAAAAAGCGTGGGCGGCGCGCTGCGGATTCGGTCGAAACCGATCGGTCACCACGAACAGCACGCCGGAGGTCCCCAGCGATAGAAACGACTGACCGGGTGCGATGATGCCCATGCCCACGGCGCTGGCCGCATTATCGCCGCCACCGCCTGCCACCGGCACGCGATTCATGCCCAGTAGCTGCGCCGTTTGTGCTGTGAGCTGTCCGGATTGGGCGTCTCCTTCGACCAGCCGCGGCATGTTGGCGCGCGACAAGCCGGTGGCCGCCAGCATGGCATCGGACCAATCCCGGCGCGCCACATCCAGCCAACCCGTACCCGAGGCATCGGACATTTCACTCACTCGCTCGCCGGTGAGTTTCAGGCGCAGAAAATCCTTGGGCAGCAGCACCGTCGCAGTACGCGCGAAGAGCTCAGGCTCATGCTGTGCGACCCATAAGAGCTTCGGCGCGGTGAAACCGGGCATCATGATATTGCCGGTAATGGTGCGCGCTCTTGGCTCTCGTCGTTCCAGCTCCACGCACTGCGCGCCGGAGCGACCATCGTTCCACAGGATGGCCGGCCGCAGCGGCACATCGGCATTGTCGAGCAGGGTTGCGCCATGCATCTGGCCGGACAGGCCGATGGCGCGCACCGATGCACGCACCGAGGCCGGCAACTGCAGCATGGCGTGCACTGCGGCACTCCACCAATCACCCGCATCCTGCTCCGAGAACAGTGGCTGCGGGCGCGACACGCTAAGCGGTGCGCTGGCCTGGGCCACGACCACTTCGCCGTCATCCACGATTACCGCTTTGACGCTGGAAGTACCGAGGTCGATTCCCAAATACATATCAGAGCTGTTCCACTGAAAATCTGACGCCCATTTCCAGACGTTCACCGGAAGGGAGCTTGGCGACTTCGCCGCAGGCCCGATTCAATGCACCCGCGGCGGCGGTCTGCGGCTCGAGACAGAAAAAATCGACACCGGCGGGGGTGTACACGTGCAGCGCCCGCGCGCCGGACGCACTCATCTTAACGAGCCGATCCGGCCAGCGCACCGTTGCCTTACCGTCCCAGTGATCGAAGCAATGATCCAGACGCACCTGCGTGGCCCGGCGCGGCGTATCAAACGACCACTCCAGCGGGGTTCTGATTTCATCCACCGGCAGCGCCTGCGCGTCCGTCTGCCACACCGTGCCCGTCCGGGCTTCAATCGTGGCCGTGGCCGCTTGCGGAAAGTAGGGATGAAGGCCGAGCATCGCCGGCATCGCACTGTCCGAGTGGTTCTCGACCGACAGCGTGACTTCAAGGCCATCGGCAAGCACCGTCAGCTCCTGGACGGCCCGATAAGGCCACGGCCACTCATCGCCACCCCCGGAAAAAACCAGCACCGCCCGCGCCGCGGATTGATCCTCGACGCGCCACTGCGATCGCCAGCCCTGCCCGTGCAACGGATGCGGATCACGGTCCCAGTTGCGTCGCAACTGCACATCGCGGCTGTCAAAGTTGAAGCGACCCCCGGCAATGCGGTTGGCGTACGGCACCAGGGGAAAGCACGACGTCGCAAAGGGGTCCGTGACATCGGGAGCTACGGCCGGGCGCAGCACGGCGCGGCCACGCCAGCTGAACTCGCGAATCGCGCCGCCATGTCGTGCATCCACAGTGACGAGGGTGTCCCCGTTCCGAAGCACCATGAGACCCCTCCCCCTACCGGTTTGCCAAGTGTACTTGGTAGCGCTACCATGCCGCAAGCGCCCACCGATACTTCTTGAGCGGGCGATCCGCATGATACTGGGATTGACGGTGGCGTAAACTCACACCGGACCTAATAAGAACGAGAGGGGGAAGTGTATGCACGCGAGTTCCAACGACGCGACGCCGGGTTATGCGGATACGGCGCCCGCCAACATGCTGTTTGTGTTTGCGATCGTGGCGGTCGCGACCATCGGCGGCTTCATGTTCGGCTACGACAGTGGTGTCATCAATGGCACCCAGGATGGCTTGCAGCAGGCTTTCTCGCTCACCAAATTTGAAACCGGATTCAACGTTGCCGCCATCCTGGTCGGCTGCGCCTTCGGCGCGTTCATCGCCGGACGGCTCGCCGATCTGATCGGGCGGCGCACCGTCATGATCATCGCCGCGATCTTCTTCGTGGTGAGCGCACTGGCGGCCGGCGATGCGCCCTCTTCCCTGGTATTCATCATCGCGCGCTTCCTCGGCGGCCTGGGCGTGGGCGCTGCCAGCGTGCTGTGCCCGGCCTACATCAGCGAGGTCACCCCCGCGCGTTCACGCGGCAAGCTGGCGAGCCTGCAGCAGGTCATGATCATCACCGGCCTCACCGGCGCCTTTCTGGCCAACTACGTCCTCGCGAAAGTATCCGGTGGCTCCACCGGAATCTTGTGGCTTGGCTATCCGGCCTGGCGCTGGATGTTCTGGATGCAGGTCATCCCGGCCGCGATCTTCCTGATCATGCTGCTGATCATCCCGGAGAGCCCGCGCTTTCTGGTGTCGCGCGGCCGCATGGCGCAGGCCGAAAAAGTGCTGGCGCGCATTTTCGGTGCCGAGGAAGCCAAGCGCAAAGTCAGTGAAATTGCCCAGTCACTGGCAGCCGATCATCACCGTCCGAAGCTCTCGGACCTGCTGGACGGTGCCGGCAAGGTGCGGCGCATTGTCTGGGTAGGTATCGGGCTTGCGGTGTTCCAGCAGCTCGTCGGCATCAACGTCGTCTTCTACTACGGCACGGTGCTGTGGGAGTCGGTGGGATTCAGTGAGTCCGACTCGCTGCTCATCAACGTGGTGTCCGGCGTACTGTCCATCGGCGCCTGCATTTTCACCATCTTCACCGTCGACCGGATCGGGCGTAAGCCGCTGCTCATCGTAGGTTCGGTGGGCATGGCAATCACACTGGGCGCCGTCGCCGCCTCCTTTGCCACCGGCTCGCTGGTGAACGGCACCCTGCAGCTGTCGCATCCGGCCGGTCTGGTGGCGCTGATCAGCGCCAATCTGTATGTGATTTTCTTCAATCTGAGCTGGGGACCGGTGATGTGGATCCTGTTGGGGGAAATGTTCCCCAACCAGATCCGCGGCTCGGGACTCGCCGTGGCCGGTTTTGCGCAATGGATGGCCAACTACGGCATCAGCGTGAGCTTTCCGGTGATGGCCGCCTCACTGGGCCTGGTAATCACCTATGGGTTCTACGCCCTGGCCGCGCTCGTGTCGTTCTTCTTCGTGCGCGCCATGGTTCAAGAGACCAAGGGCGTGGAACTGGAGCATATGCGCGGCTAGGAAGGCAGATAGGTCTTCACGGCCGCCGTGAGCATCGTCAGCTCGGCGGCCGAGGCAGTCCACTGCGGAAAGCGTCCGCCGGGGCCGAACAGCGCCCCGGCAATTCCGGATATGCCGTGCTCCTGCCACAGCCGCGCCAATTCCTGCGCGGCTGGATCCTCGACCCTGAAGCGATCGCCGCGCACATAGGCGATCCAGGCCGCCAGTCCCTGCGACAATGCGTTACAACTTCGCCCCTGCGACTGGGCGATGCGCAAAGTGTCGAGCCAGCGTTGCGGAATCTTCTGTGACCCGTCCATGGCGATCTGCTGCAGCCGGTGCGGTCGCGCCCGATTTGCGAATCGCGCCAGCAGCAGATCGGCGTAGGCATTGAGGTCCTGTTCGGGTGCCGGCGTGAAACTGCACGCCGCCTCCTCGCGCATCAGGACATTGATCAAAGCGGCCAGCGGCGGATCGGTGATCGCCTGCGCCACCAGCTCGTGGCCGCGCGCCAGTCCGATATAGGCCAGCGCCGAATGCGCGCCGTTGAGCATGCGCAGCTTGGCGGTCTCGTAGGGGCCGACGCGACTCACCCATTGCGCCCCGTCCACTTCCCACGGTGGCCGCGGCCCGGCGAAGCGATCTTCGATGACCCATTGTCGGAACGGTTCGGTCATGACGGCCGCGGCATCATGCACTGCGATCTGACCGTCCAACCAGCTCAGATCCGCTGCGGTCGTGGCCGGCACAATGCGATCGACCATCGTGGCCGGACAGGCGCATTCGCGGCGCACCCAGACGGCCGTATCAGGGTCGAGGCGCTCGAGGAACTGCAGCAGCAGCCGCTCCAGTTGTGCCCCGTTGTCGGCCAGATTGTCGCAACTCATCAGCGTCACACCCGGCAGGCCGCGTTTGCGCCGCAGCGCGCAGGCGCGCGCCAGCAGACCGTAAAGGCTCTGCGTCTCCCCTTTCAGATCCGCCGCGACCGGTGCGGCGGCCCAATCCAGCGACAGATCGGGCTGCCGGTGATAGCCCTTTTCGGTGATCGTGAGGCTCACGATGCGCGTGTCGGCGGCGGCGAGCGCTTCAATCACCGTGAGCGGATTTTCCGGCGCCACGAGCATGTGCCGGATGGCGCCGATGAGGCGGATCTCATGGCCGGCGTTCCCCGATTGGGTCACGGTGTACAGCCCACCTTGGGGTTCGAGCTGATCACGCACCTGTGTGGCGCGCAGCGACACCCCGGTGATGCCCCAGTCGCGGGCCCCTGCGGCCATGGCGGCGTCGGTGTAGACGGCCTGGTGCGCACGGTGAAAGGCACCGACTCCCAGGTGCACGATACCGGTGCGCTGGGACAGCCCATAGGCCGGGCGCAGCACCGACCGCGGCATCCGCTCGATCGTCTCGATGCTCAGTCTGGGTGGCGCGCTGGCACTATTCAATGTGCGATTCCATGGTCAGGATCCGGCTGCGAACGCCCCGGAGCGTAGCGAAACACCTGCGCCTCGTACCAGGCAAGCGGGTGCTCCGGAGGCGCGACGCCTGCTGCCAGCGGCAATCCTGATTGTTGCTGAAAGTAGGCGATACAGGCATCACGCCACCACTGCGCTTCGTCCTGCTGTTCGCCCAGGAAAGCGGCGGTTTCATAGAAGCGTTCCGGATCGACCTTGTCCTTGAGCGAATTCCAGGTACGCACCATCTCGTGCACCGTACTGACGCCGCGGTCATAGCGGAACGTCAGCTCATCCCACACGGTTCGGCCGGTAACCAGCCGGTCGGTCCAGGGCAGATGGTGAAACCACAGCAGGTACTTCAGGTCATCGGCCTTGGTATCCGCCAGCCGTCGCGCGACCTCGGGCGCGTAATCAGCCAAGGCGTCACTGCCGCTGGCGGTGCGATCAAAGCCGATGCCGTCGCGGCCGGCGTGGTGGTAGTACACCGGATTCCATTCGGGTCGTTTCAGATTGCTGATCCACGGGCCCGGGCCATAGTGATGGCCCGTCGCCATCATGTGTGCCAGACCGAGCGGGGTCATGTAATCGACCACCGCCTCGCGCGAGCGCAGCATCATGTTCACGACCGGCGTGACGAACGCGGAATCACTCGAGAACGTCATGCGCACCCAATCGGTCGCGATCTGTTTCGGGTCCCCTTCAGGATTCCAGGCCAGGCGTCCGAACGCGTACCAGTCGGCCTGATCGAATATGGAGCCGGACCAGTCCCGGTCGGTGCCGACATTCGATACCCCGGCCATGCCGGTGAGGGTGTGCCCATCCAGTGAACCGTCGATTACGTGTGCAACCGTTGACCCTGCCCCGTGCGCAAACGTATCCCAGCGCAGCACTTCCGAAAACAGCGCGCCCAGATAGACCAGGTGCGTGGAGAAGCCAAGGTATTCCTTGGTCAGCTGCACTTCGAGCATTTCGTTGGTCTTGGGCATGGCGCCGAACAGCGGGTGCGCCGGCTCACGCGGCTGAAAATCCAAAGGACCGTTCTTGATCTGCACCAGGACATTGGCCGCGAACTGGCCGTCGAGCGGCTTGAACTCGCGGTAAGCCTGGCGCACCCGGTCCTGCTTGTCCTCGGTGGCGTAGATGAACGCACGCCACATGAGTACGCCGCCGTGCGGCGCGAGCGCCCCGGCGATCATGTTTGCGCCCTGCGCCTGGGTCAGATGATAGTCACGCGGACCAGGCTGCCCCTCGCTGTCGGCCTTGACCAGAAAACCGCCGAAATCCGGAATCGCCCGATAGATTTCATCGGCTTTGGCATGCCACCAGGCAATCACCGCCGGATCGCGTGGATCACCGGACTTGGTTTCGCCAAGGTCCAGCGAGCTGTTGAACAGGACGGACAGATAAACGCGAATCCCGTAGGGCCGCATCACCGCCGCGAGGGCTGCGACCTTGGCGATCCAGCGCGCAGTCAGGTACACCGAACTGGCGCCGACGTTGTTGAGCACGACTCCGTTGATGCCGACCGATGCATCCGCGCGCGCGTAATCCTTGTAGCGCGGATCGATATAGCCCGGCAGTCGCCAGAAATCCCAGATCGACTGGCCCGCGTAGCCGCGCTCGATGGTGCGATCCGGGTTGTCCCAGTGATCGAGCACGCGCAGCTTCAGATGGGGTGCGTCATGCACGTCGAGCAGGGAAATGGGCTCGTGCCGCTGCATGAGTGCCAGAAGACGAAAGGCTCCGTACAGCAGTCCGACATCGCTGTTGGCGGCAATGAGCGTCACGGCATGGCCCTGCCAGCGAGTCGACTGCAGGACGAAACCCTGCGACCCGGCCGCGGCCAGCCGCAATGCACCGGCGCGCGTGGCGACTTCCCGCGACTGTGCCGGTGTGCCCAGTACGATGCTGCCCTCAGCCACGGCGCCCGCAGGCTTGGGCGCGCTTCCGAGCATTCCGGTCAGACCGGAGTTGAGCTCCGCCACCGCGGCCTGCACGCTGGCAGAACCGCCGAGGCTCACGATGCCGGTGGCCCTTGCTGCATAGGCGTCGCGCGCCGGCCCTGTAATTGGCGTGTACCTCAGCCACAGCTGGTAGCCATCCTCGGCGATCGCTCCGGCGGCGTGCGCCGCGCCGAGCACTGCCATGATTGCCGGGAGCACCCATCGGACTGTCAGAACGGGGCGAAAAATCATGCACAATACTCCGCGCGCTCCAGGCGCAAACACAAGGGGAATCGGGCATGCCGATAATCAAGGAAGCGCGCGTCATTGTCAGTTGCCCGGGCCGAAATTTCGTCACGCTGAAGATCATCACCGACGATGGCGTCACCGGAGTCGGCGATGCCACGCTCAACGGACGCGAGCTGGCCGTGCGCAGCTACCTCGAAGACCATGTCCTGCCCTGCCTGATCGGCCGCGACGCGCATCGCATCGAGGACACCTGGCAATACCTGTACCGCGGCGCCTACTGGCGGCGCGGACCGGTGACGATGTCGGCGATCGCCGCGGTCGATATGGCGCTGTGGGATATCAAGGGCAAGATCGCCGGCCTGCCCCTGTACCAGCTGCTCGGCGGCGCGAGTCGCGAGGGGGTTCTGGTCTACGCTCACGCCAACGGTGAAACGATCGAGGCTGCGGTCCAGCAGGCGCTCAAATACCGCGCCGCGGGATATCGCGCGATCCGCCTGCAGGCCGGCGTGCCGGGGCTGGCCAAAACCTACGGCGTCACCAAGGACAAGGGCCCGTACGAACCGGCCAACGCAGCGTTGCCCCAGGAGTCCGCGTGGTCGACGGTCAAGTACCTGCCCTCGGTGGCACCACTGTTCGCGGCCGCCCGCGAGGCGTTGGGACCGGATGTCCACCTGCTGCATGATGTGCACCATCGGCTCACGCCCATCGAGGCCGCACGGCTGTGCAAGGATCTGGAACCTTACCGGCCCTTCTGGGTCGAGGATGCCGTTGCGGCCGACAACCAGGCGAACTTCCGTCTTATCCGCCAACACAGTACGACTCCCCTGGCAGTCGGCGAGGTCTTCAATTCGATCTGGGACTGCAAGCAGCTCATTGAAGAGCAGCTGATTGATTACATCCGCGCCACCATCGTGCATGCCGGCGGCATCACGCATTTGCGTCGCATCGCTAGCTTCGCCGATCTGCACAATGTGCGCACGGGGTTTCACGGGGCGACCGATCTGTCGCCGGTGTGTATGGCGGCGGCGCTGCACTTTGATCTTGCCGTGCCGAACTTCGGCCTGCAGGAGCATATGGGGCATACACCCGAGACCCTGCGCGCCTTTCCACATCAGTACCGTTTCGAGGACGGCTACATGCATCCGGGCGATGCTCCGGGTCTGGGGGTGGACATCGATGAGACGCTGGCGGCCACCCAGCCCTACAAGCCGGCGTACCTGCCGGTGAACAGGCTCGAAGACGGCACGATGTACAACTGGTGACCACCATGCCCAGATCACTGCAAATGCATGCCGACAGACTCTTCCCCAGTGAGCCGGCGGTGCGGGCGCTGACCCGGCAGCTCTACGAACATGTGGCGCGGCTGCCCATCGTGAGCCCGCATGGCCATACCGATCCGCGCTGGTTCGCCGACAACACCGCCTTCGCCGGTGCCACCGAGCTGCTGCTGCAGCCGGATCACTATGTCCTGCGCATGCTGTACAGCCAGGGCATTTCGCTCGATCGCCTCGGCATACCGCCGGGGGCAACCCAAGATTCGCGTGCGGCCTGGCAGGTGTTCGCGGATCACTACCATCTGTTTCGTGCGACACCGTCACGAATGTGGCTGGACTGGGTGTTCAGCGAAGTCTTCGGGCTTCGGGTGCGGCTCGAAAGCGGCACCGCGGATCTTTATTTCGACACCATCAACGAGCTGCTCGCGCTGCCGGCCTATCGACCGCGAGCACTGTTTGAGCGCTTCAACATCGAGGTACTGGCCACGACTGAATCGCCGACCGACCCCTTGCTGCACCATCAGGCCATCCGCGCGAGCGGCTGGAGGGGCCGGGTCATCACGGCGTTCCGGCCCGATCCGGTGATCGACCCGCAGTTCGAAGGCTTCCATGAACAGCTGCAACAGCTCGGCGCGCTGGCCCACGAAGATACCGGCACGTACACGGGATATCTGGCCGCGCTGCGCAATCGTCGCGCCTACTTCGCCGCCATGGGCGCGACCTCCACCGATCACGGTCATGCCACGGCGCAGACCGCCGATCTGTCCGATGGCGAGGCGGCGGCTCTGTTCCAGCGTGTGATCAGCGCGAACTGCTCGCCTGCGGATGCCGAGTTGTTCCGCGCGCACATGCTGACCGTCATGGCGGGCATGGCCATCGAAGACGGGCTGGTGATGCAGCTGCATCCCGGGGCGTTCCGCAATCACAATGCCGAACTGTTCCGGCGCTACGGGCGCGACCGTGGCGGCGACATTCCCTGCGCAACCGACTATGTGACGGCGCTGCGGCCGCTGTTGAACCGCTACGGCAACGACCCGCGACTGACGTTGATTGTCTTCACACTGGATGAGTCCACGTACGCGCGCGAACTCGCGCCGCTGGCAGGCCACTACCCCGCCTTGAAGGTCGGACCTGCCTGGTGGTTCCACGACAGCCCGGAGGGCATGCGCCGCTACCGCGAGCAGATCACCGAAACTGCCGGCTTCTACAATACCGTCGGTTTCAACGACGACACCCGCGCCTTTGCGTCGATTCCCGCGCGCCACGATGTCGCGCGCCGCATCGACTGCGGCATGCTCGCCCGATGGGTCATCGAGCATCGGCTCGAGGACTGGGAGGCGGCCGACATTGCGGTCGACCTGGCCTACAACCTGGCGAAGAAGGCCTATCGGCTGTGAGCGACGCCTATGATGTGGCCGTCATCGGGGCGGGCCACAATGGCCTCACCTGTGCCTGCTATCTCGCGCGCAGCGGCCTGAAGGTCGGTGTATTTGAAAGCCGCGGCGTGGCCGGCGGCGCCGCCGTCACCGAAGAATTCCACCCCGGATTTCGCAACTCTACCGCCAGCTATACCGTGAGCCTGCTGCATCAGCAGGTCATCCGTGATCTGCGTCTGCACGATCATGGGCTGCGCATCATCGAGCGGCCGATGCAGAACTTCCTGCCCTTGGGTGAGGGTGCGAAGTCGCAGAATTTCTGCGTGGGGCCGGGCAGCGCCGATACCCGCGGAGCGCTCGCCACCTTCTCACCGAAGGATGCCAACCGCCTGGCGGACTACTATCGGATGCTGGACCGGGTCGTCGGCTTCCTGCGCGCGATGCTGCTGCGCACGCCGCCTGCGAACCTGCGACACGCCCGTGACCTGTTGGGCCTGCTCAGCATGGGCAATGCTTTCCGCAAGCTTCCAACCAGCGCGCAATACGAAGTGCATGAACTGTTCACGCGCAGCGCCGGGGAGCTGCTCGAGGGCTGGTTCGAAAGCGATGCGATCAAGGCGTTGCTGGGTTTCGATGCCGTGGTGGGTGCCTTTCAAAGCCCGTACGCGCCCGGCAGCGGCTATGTCCTGCTACACCACGCCTTCGGTGAGACCAATGGTAAGACCGGTGCCTGGGGCCACGCGATCGGCGGCATGGGTTCAATCACCCAGGCCATGGCGCGCGAAGCGATGCGGCTGGGCGTGGACATTCACCTGAACGCTCCCGTACAACAGGTGCTGACCAGCGGCGCCGCCGGCGACGGCTCGGCTCGCGCCACCGGTCTGCTGCTCGCGGATGGCCGTGAAATCCCCGCGCGCCGCATTGCGGCAAACATCAATCCCAAACTGCTGTTCACCCGGCTGGTCGATGCGGCGTTACTCCCGGAAGACTTTCGGGCGCGTCTGCAGCGATTCCGTTGCGAGTCGGCCACGTTCCGCATGAATGTGGCGCTGTCTGAACTGCCGCAATTCAATGGCATGCCCGCGACGGGTGCGCACCTGGGCGCCGGTATCATCATGGCGCCGTCGCTGGATTTCATGGATCGGGCCTACTTGAGCGCCCGCAGTGAGGGCATGGCACGCGTCCCGATAGTCGAAATGCTGATTCCAAGCACCATCGATGACTCCCTGGCACCCCCCGGAGCGCATGTTGCGAGCCTGTTTTGCCAGCATTTCCGTTACCAGCTGCCGCACGGACGGCGCTGGCAGGACGAACGCGAGGCGGCCGCCGATCTCATCGTCGACACCGTGACGGCCCATGCACCCAATTTCCGCCGCAGCATCATCGGGCGCCTGGCCCTATCCCCGCTTGATCTGGAGGATCGCTTCGGGTTGCTCGGTGGCGACATTTTCCATGGGGCCTTGGGATTGGATCAGCTGTGGGCGGCCCGGCCGCTGCTCGGATTTGGCGACTATCGCACGCCACTGCGTAGGTTATATATGTGTGGATCAGGAACCCATCCCGGCGGTGGTGTGACCGCCGTGCCGGGCCACAATGCGGCGCGCGAGATCATCAAAGACCATCGCTCGAGGAACATGTAATTGCATAAGCTTAATAAAGTGTTACGCACAGCCCCTTGCATTACGCCATTGTCATCTTCAAACAGTTTGATTGTCGGCGCGGACCGACACAGGGCACCGTCCTACGCTTTAATTAGTCTTTAAGTAGTTGCATTCCTTGGCCAAATTTGATGCCATTGCGGCCGCTTGCGAAAACTGTGGCGGCATCTCCGCTGTGTGTTCGCATTGTCCTACTCCGCATTTAGGACTCCCGTTTACCACCCAGAAGGGGATTTTCAATATGAAGAGCACGATGTTTGTTAAGGCGGCCGCTGTTGCCGTCGTTGTTGCGCTGGCTGGCTGCACGGACCTGAAGCCGCTGCAGGCCCAGGTTGACGATCTGAAGTCACAGGTCTCAAAGTTGCAGTCCGATGTGCAGGGCGCCAACTCCGCTGCCGCGCAGGCTTCATCGAAGGCTGACGCTGCCAGCACGGCCGCTGCCGGTGCGCAAAGCACGGCGAACCAGGCTCTGGCTGCCGCCCAGGCTGCCCAGGCCGCGGTCGACGCGACCAACGAGAAGATTGACCGCATGTTCAAGCGCTCGATCTCCAAGTAAGCAATCGGTCCGTCCGTTCGCGGACGGATTTTGCTCTGAGCGACGCCGCGCTTTGCGCGGCGTTTCTTTTTCAGTAGCGGACCAGCGCCGATCCCCAGGTAAAGCCGCCACCGAAAGCCTCCAGCAGCAGCAGATCACCGCGTTTGATGCGGCCGTCGCGCACGCCGACATCCAGCGCCAGAGGAATTGAAGCCGCCGAGGTATTGCCGTGATCCTGCACGGTGACGATCACCTTCTCCATCGACAGATCGAGGCGACGCGCCGTGGCCTGGATGATGCGGATATTTGCCTGATGGGGCACCAGCCAATCCACTGCGGAGCGATCCAGACCATTGGCGCCCAGCGCTTCATCGACTGCCTTGCCGAGATTGATGACCGCAATCTTGAAGACTTCACTGCCCGCCATTTGGATCGCCGCACCACCGCGGCAGTACAGCAGATCCTTGTAGCTGCCATCTGCATGCAGATGAGTCGAGAGAATGCCGGCTTCGGCGCTCGCCTTGAGCACCACGGCACCGGCGCCGTCGGCAAACAATATGGCGGTGCCCCGATCCGTCCAATCGGTGATGCGCGACATGGTTTCTGCGCCGACCACCAGCGCATGGCGCGCTTCCCCGGCTTTGATGAATTTGTCCGCCACCGACAGGGCGTAGACGAAGCCGCTGCATGCCGCCTCGACGCTGAAAGCGGCGCCGCCGGGACAGGCCAGGCGCTGCTGCAGCAGCACGCCACAGTTGGGAAATACGAGGTCCGGCGTCGACGTGGCGAACACGATCAGGTCGATATCGGTGGGTTCGAGGCCGGCGGCCGCGATGGCGGCGCGCGCTGCGGGTTCGGCCAGATCGACGCTGCTCTGGTCAGCCGCCGCGATGTGCCGTCGCACGATGCCGGTACGTTCCCGTATCCAGGCATCGCTGGTGTCCATCATCCGTTCGAGGTCGTGATTGGTCAGGACCTTTTCGGGCAAGCAGGCACCGGTGCCGGCGATTTGCGAATACATCAACGCCCCTGTCTTTCAAAAGCCAGCGCGAGCCAGCGCGCTGAAGCTTTTTACCACGACTCGCAGCGGGGGGCGGCGCTACGGTTTATTCCTGACCTTCGGCGTCGGCCGGCTTCTCGATGACGCGCTTGCCGCGATAAAAGCCGTCCGGAGTGATGCAGTGACGCAGATGGGTCTCACCCGACTGCGGGTCGATTGACAGGGCGGGCTTTGCCAGTCCGTCGTGGGAGCGGTGCATACCGCGCTTGGACGGTGTTTTGCGGCTTTTCTGAACGGCCATTGCGAACTCTCCGAAAGTCGAAATTCGAAACTTAAAAAAATCGTCTACTGGCGCTTGAACAGCTCACTGAGCTGTGCAAACGGCCGGTTCGTCTCGCTCTTTGTGTCCGCGCGATCGCCGACACACTCATTGTCCGGATGCCGCGGCACCAGGGGCAGCGCCAGCAGCAACTCTTCCTCGACCAGGTCCCGCAGGCTGATCCGATACTCCGGCGCCAGCACGGTCTCCAGCGTCTCGGGCACCACGGCAACCTCCGCATGCGTCGCGACCAGTGCCGCGCGCCCGGTGCTGTCCACCGGCCACTTCAGGGGCGACAGACAGCGCTGACACAGCATCATCACTTCGGCCGCAACACTGACCTCGGCCACCGCGATCCGTCCTTCGCGGGTAAAATGCACCCGTCCCCGTGCCTCCCCCTCCGGCGCCGCCAATAACGGCAGTACACGTGGGAACTCCTTGAGCGGAATCGCAAAATCGATGTCCGCGCGGGTATCGGCCAAAGGGCCGATATCGAGCAACTTCGACCAGCCCTCTGACATGGGGCGCGTATCATAGGTACCGAACCGAGCCAAGTCAAAACGACTTGATAAAGGCGCAAACCCTTGTTTCAGCAATCCGTTTCACTTTCACTAAGCGGTGCAATTTGAGCTCCCAGCCACCCTTGATTCTCGCCTCCACCTCCCCCTTTCGTCGTGAACTCCTTGATCGCTTGGGCTTGGCCTTTGCCGTAGAAGCACCTGAGGTCGACGAGGAACACGTGGCCGGTGAACCCCCGACCGAGCGGGCGCTGCGTCTCGCCATCGCCAAGGCTGAAGCGGTCGCCGTGCGTAACCCGGGCGCGGTGGTCATCGGCAGCGATCAGGTCGCCGCAGCCGGTGGAGTGATCCTCGACAAACCCGGGACCGTCGAACGCGCCTGCCAGCAGTTGCGCCATCTGTCCGGATCGCAGGCGCGCTTCCATACCGCCTGCGCGGTGCGCTGGCACAACACCGGCTTCAGCGTGAATCACCTGGAGACCGTCACCGTTGCAGTGCGCGACCTGAGCCCAGGGGAAATTGAAAACTACGTGGCGCGCGAACAGCCTCTGAACTGCGCCGGCAGCTTCAAGTCCGAGGGCTTGGGGATAGCCCTTTTCTCGCGCATCGAATCCGAGGATCCGACTGCGCTGGTGGGGCTGCCCCTGATCTGGCTGGCCGGCGTCCTGCGGCAGGCCGGATTCTCAATTTTCTGATCAAACCGCCGCCGCGTCAGCGGTGGCGGCGTGCACTCTTGTGCGCGGTGGACTCGGCCACGGCATCCAACACCGCCGCCAGATCCTTGGGCAAGGGTGCGCTGGCGCTGAAATCACCACCATTCGGCCAGTCAAATGAAATGCGGTGGGAGTGCAGGAACATGCGCGCGAGGCCTTCCTCGCGCATGCGCGCGTTGAAGTCCTTGTCACCGTATTTGTCATCGCCGGCCACCGGGTGTCCGACATGCGCGGCATGCACCCGGATCTGGTGGGTGCGGCCGGTCTCCAGATCCACTTCCACCAGTGAGGCACGATTGCGGAAGAACTGCACGGGACTGAAAATGCTCACGGCGCTCTTGCCTCCGGCCTGCACGCGCACCGTGCGCTCCCCGCCCATCCGGCCTTCGGTATTCAACGGCACATCGATGCGCTTCTTGCCCAGATCCCAAGGACCCTTCAACAGCGCCAGATAGCCCTTTTCGACCTCCCCGTCGCGCATCATGGCGTGCAGCACCCGTAGCGCGGCCGGCTTGCGCGCAATGAGCAGGCACCCGCTGGTGTCGCGGTCCAGTCGGTGTACCAGCTCCAGGGTCTCATCGGGTCGCGCCGCGCGTAAGGCTTCGATGATGCCAAAGCTCACTCCGCTGCCGCCGTGCACGGCAATGCCCGCGGGCTTGTTGATGACGATCAGCCGGTCATTTTCCGTGATGATTGAATCGCGCACGGTTTCGACCAGCGACTTCGGCACGCGCGCCACCACCGGGGGTGCATCGGGTGAAGGCATGCTGACGGGCGGTACCCGCACCTTGTCACCCAGCTGCAGCCGATCCTCGGGGCTGGCCCGCTTACCATTGACCCGCACCTCACCCTTGCGAACGATCCGGAACACACGACTGCGGGGTACCCCCGCCAGCAGTTTGGTCAGGAAATTGTCCAGCCGCACCCCGGCCTGCTCCTCGGTGACCTCGACATGGCGCACGCCCGGCCGGCTCGGCGCCTGCGGGATTTGCCCTTCGGGCTGCTCAGACAACTTCCACCTCTATTCCAGCACTAGCGTAAGATATTGTTTCTACAACGGTCTTGGGTCTATACTTCCGAAGCTGTCCGAAAAAACACGGACGGCCACAGGCGCGCGGCATGGCTGTGCGCATGTTACCGGCCTCTTCGGGCGGCGTGGCGCACATGTACCGAAAGTCATGCGTTTCACCGTTTCCCGCCGGAGGTCTTTAGTTGGTCCTCGAAATCGAGGCCATCGCGTTGGCCGACAAGATTGCTGCACCCGTTAAAAGTCTCACCAACAATGACTTTCGGGCGCGCCGTCGGTAGAGCTACAAAAGGTTTTAGGCAACCACCCTTCCGTGGGCGGGTCCTCATGAAGAGCGAGACTCGATCACCTCTATCCTTTTATGTCACGCCGCACACTGCCGTGCGGTCTCCCGTCGTTTGCTTGTCGGCCCCACTTTGCTGGGTTAAGGCCGAACATGAAGAGAATGCTAGTCAACGCCACTCAACAGGAAGAGCTGCGGGTCGCTCTGGTTGATGGTCAGAAGCTTTATGACCTGAGTATTGAGCTACAGTCCAAGGAACAGAAAAAAGCCAATATTTATAAGGGTCGGATTTCGCGGGTTGAGCCCTCGCTCGAAGCCTGCTTTGTCGATTACGGCGCACAGCGCCACGGCTTCCTGCCTCTGAAGGAAGTCTCACGAGACTACTTCCGTGGCAACCCCCAGGGCGGCCGCATGAACATCCGGGAACTCCTCACGGAGGGCCAGGAGATCATGGTGCAGGTGGAGAAGGAGGAGCGCGGCACCAAGGGTGCAGCCCTGACGACCTTCATCAGCCTCGCCGGTCGCTTCCTCGTCCTGATGCCGAACAATCCGCGCGCCGGTGGCGTTTCGCGCCGCATCGAAGGCGAGGATCGGGATCAGATGCGCGAGGCCATGAGCCAGCTGCAGATCCCGGATGGCATGGGCGCCATCATCCGCACCGCCGGTGTCGGCCGCAACGTCGAGGAACTGCAGTGGGACCTGGACAACCTGCGTACGCAGTGGGACCAGATCGCCGCCGCCGAAAAGGAGCGCCCGGCCCCGTTCCTGGTGTACCGCGAGAGCGACGCTGTCACGCGCGCCATGCGCGACTACCTGTCGGACGATGTCGGAGAGGTGCTCGTCGATGACGACGCCGCCTTCGCCAAGGCCCAGGAATACATGCAGCGCTTCATGCCTGCGGATGTTCAGCGTCGCCTTAAGCACTACACCGACGACATCGCCCTGTTTACGCGCTTCCAGATCGAAAGCCAGATCGAGTCGGCCTATGCCCATAAGGTGTCCCTGCCCTCCGGCGGCAGCATCGTGGTCGACTACACCGAGGCATTGGTCTCGATCGACATCAACTCGGCTCGTGCCACCCGCGGCTCGGACATCGAAGCAACCGCGCTGAACACGAACCTGGAAGCAGCCGATGAAATTGCCCGCCAGCTGCGGATCCGCGACATCGGTGGTCTGATCGTCATCGATTTCATCGACATGGAGTCGACCAAGAACCAACGTGATGTCGAGGATCGGCTGCGCGATGCCATGAAGATGGATCGTGCACGCATCCAGATCGGCCGCCTCTCGCGCTTCGGCCTGCTTGAAATGTCCCGCCAGCGTCTGCGGCCCTCGCTGGGCGAGTCCAGCCATATCGTGTGTCCGCGCTGCGTCGGCATCGGCAGCATCCGCAGCATCGAATCCATGGCGCTGTCCATTCTGCGTCTGATCGGCGAGGAGCTGCGCAAGGACCGCACCGTGCGCGTGGTCGCACAGGTGCCGGTGGATGTGGCCACCTACCTGATAAACGAGAAGCGCGAGTGGATGCGGGCCCTCGAGGACAAGAGCGATATCGATCTTGTCATCGTCCCGAATCTGCATATGCAGACCCCGGAATACTCCATCAAGCGCGTACGTGACGATGAAATGGAGCTTCCCGAGAACAAGCAGCTCAGCTACCTGATGCCCGTGGCGGCCGAAGTGGCCGACCCGGCGCTGGTTGAGAAGAAGCCGCACAGCGAGGCGGCTGCTGTGGCGACGCTCCTGCCCGCCACTGCCGCACCCATCGCGATCCCTGCGCC
Source organism: Steroidobacteraceae bacterium (assembly GCA_036498905.1). Classification (GTDB taxonomy): domain Bacteria; phylum Pseudomonadota; class Gammaproteobacteria; order Steroidobacterales; family Steroidobacteraceae; genus DAIDKA01. Next base: position 53,561 of record DASYER010000061.1, read on the forward strand.
GACACCGGCGCCGGTTGCTGCCCCGGTGGCCGTGGTGGCCGCCGAAGCGCGGCCCGGCCTGTTCACACGCATGCTGCGCGGTCTGTTCGGCAGCGGCCCGGCGACCCCGTCGCCAGCCGCACTGGCAGAGATGCCCGCGCCGCCCCGCGCCGAAGCTCGCGGCGGCGAACGCCATGGGGGCGACCGGGATGCCCGGCGTCACGGACGCGATCGGGACCGCAACCGCGGCGGTCGCGACGGGCGCGGACGGGATCGCCATCGCGGTGGCGAACGCGATCGCAACGCCTCCGG
>DASYER010000062.1:0-6998 GCA_036498905.1 Steroidobacteraceae bacterium
CGAGCTTGGCTGGCGCGACTTCGGCGCGGCGGGCGCCGGCCAGATGAAAGTGCAGGCAGTAGGCGCAGCCATTGAGCTGGGACGCTCTGACCTTCAATAACTCGGTAAGAGGTTTCTCGAGTCCGGAATCATCTACCGCCGCGCCCAAGTCACGCAGGGCAACCACGGTGGCGGGAGCTATCTGCTCATATTCACTCCGGCCGATTCGAGCACTAACGTGTGTCATAGTTGCTTCACTTCACTCCATGACGCGGAGCGTCTCCGCGGGATCGGCTCGCGCCGCGCGTGCAGCCGGAACCATCGCAGCGAATTGCCCGACAAGGACGACGGTTACGCAGCACGCCAATAGGACGAACACTGGAATTTGATCGACCCCATACCGCACAAATAGCCAACGGTTCCCGAGGAGGGCGGCTGCGCTCCCCAGGCCCACACCGATCAAACAGAGAATTGCATTTTCCACCAGGAAGTAACGGATGATTGCCAGGCGCGTGGCGCCCAAGGCCCGGCGTATTCCAATCTGCAGGCGCCTGCGCGTGACCCAGTAGCTTGTCAGACCGGTCACGCTAAGGACCGAAATGAACACCAGAACTAAGGCGATGACGATCAGCGCTACTGCGATCAAACGGTCTTTTTCGTATGCAATCGCCCGGACTTCACTGAAGGGTTTGGTACGACCGAATATTCGCCGCGGATTATTCCTGACCAGCGCCGCCTGGGCAGCGGGCATCACGGACTTCATGGCGCCAGGCTTTACCCGAACGACAAACAGTTCGTTGGGATTCGGGTTATGAACGGGCAGAATAATTGAGTTCTCACTTGCCACAGAATCAAGGGTACCTGCGGCCGTCACACCTTGCAGCCGTTTGACGATTCCGATAACGGTGAGTGGAGGCCCGCCGGTGACGTAAACGACTTTGCCCAAGGCATCCTTATTTCCGAAAAGCGATTTCGCCAGAGAGGCCGTTATGATTGCCACTTGCGCAACGGAGCCCGGTTTGGAATTTCCCGTTAGGATCTCGTCACTATGGAAATTGCGTCCCGACACCAAATGCAGACCCATCGTCGTAACACCATGGTCGTCCATCGCGTACACGGTGTCGATACCACCGATCGTCTGCGTGGCATTCTCGCCTGCCTTCAATCCCACACCCATCATCAGGCCATGGCCGCGAATCGGATAAGAGTTCGTGGACACCACATCCACCACTCCCGGTACTGACAGCACGCTGTGGATGTCCGCTTGCAGCATGGCTTGCGTCGCTTCATTTTTGGTAAAGCGCCAGCCCAGTGCGAACAGATTCGCTTCGTCCATGCCGGTGGGTCGTGTGAACAATGCGGCGCGGGAGGCGACAATGGTCGCAATATTGCTGATCATCGCCAATGTCAGCGCAATTTGAATGCTGATTATCACAGCACCCATCTTGCTGCGCCTGAGTGCTTGAAAAATGGGGAATATTTCCATGCAGTCGTTCAGCCGCCCTTCAGCTGGACGGCCAGCGACACACGCATCACGCGCCAAGCCGGATAAATGCCGGCGCACAGCGTCGCAGCCACCGCAAGCAGTACCGTCGAATACAGTAGCGTACCGTCCATATGGGCAATCCGGCCCATCCCCCCTGGGGACAAATCACGCAGTACGCGAAGTGAAAGCAAGGTAAGGCACAGGCCAAGCGCCGCCCCCAGGATGCCCACAATGCCCGTTTCGACGAGCGCTTGGGAGAAGATGGCGAGCGAGCTCGCCCCCAGTGTCCGACGAACGGCAAACTCGGCCGCCCTCGCCGAGGCCTTCGCAAGCATCAGTGCCACTGCGCCCACCATGCAGCAGGCGAAGAAACTGAAAGCGACGATAAGGGAAAGTTCCGCATCGTCCGGGATCACTTTCTGCGCAACCAGCCAATCCGGCACATTCTGCAGTCGAACATTTGGGGCCCATTTGAACCGTCCGGTTCGCCGCTGTTCTCGAGCGTAGTTGATCAAAAGGGCGTGGTACTTCTGCACCTGAGCCGCATTGGGCAGTTCAACCCAATACTGAAGCCACACACACTCTGACCTCAGAAGATCCGCAAAAGTCGCGCCGCGGGGACCCGCTGCACAAGTTTCATACTCCTCAGTTTCCCATCCTCTGGCGATGCTGGCACTCAAGGGTACGTACAGTTCATCGCCCTCTTCGAACGACATGCCCCCGGCGACATCATAGAACCTCGGCTTCGGATCCCAGTCACCGAGAACGCCTACAATTCTAAAGGTGCCATCGTTGAACCGAATTGAGCGTCCCACGCTGTTTTTGCCGCCGAACAATCTTTCATTCAGTGTATTTGTGAGGACCACGACAGGCGCCGCCGTGCTGTCCTCAAGGCGGCTCCACGCCGAACCGAACATCATCGGCACTTGAAACATCCCGAAGAAGTCACTGGTTGTGGCTCGTCCGAAGACGTGGAACTCCTCCGCTCCCGCAGCTTCCGGGACTATCACTGCCCCGATCTCGTACATGGCAGCTTCACGAGGACCCTGATGTATGCGCAATAGCGCAGAGGCGTCCGGCCAGCTCATTTGAACGGGCGGTTCGTTGTCGCCGGGCTTGCGGCTTCCAGGTCCCCCGTTGTCTATCTGCACGGCAAAGAGCTGGCGCGATTTTTCAGGTATGGGGTCGCGTGACATCACATAGAGGATCGTGAATGCCGCCATTGTCAGGGCGACACCCACGCCAATTGAAAGGACCATCAAAATCGACAGAACGAAGTTACGCCGGAGGCTCAGTACCGCAAGGTTCGAGTAGTAGCGGAGCATACAGTCGTGATTTTATTCAGGGACAACACAGCTCGGCGTGGAATTGACCGCGGTCAGTTGCGTTGCACACCTCGTGCCAGGGCTGTTACTAGGCGCAAGACCTTGTATCGGTGAGATTTATGGTGCCTCACCCATGGGGCGCATGGTTCTGAAAGTGTCCGGTGATGCGGACAGCGGACAATTTTCCGGACAATGGTCTGGAACCATCATGGCGCTTGACTCCATCAATTACGCATGTAATCTTCAGCTACGATTACATCTGTAGGCGTTGGGAGGGGCTATGCCACCAAGAATGACGGCATCAATAAGCGATGCGGAGGCAGTCGTAATGGATGTCATTTGGCGCGGCGGTCCCACGGCGGCGGACGATGTCATTTCAGCGCTTGCGTCCCGGGAAAAGTGGCAGGAGTCCACCGTCAAGACGCTGCTCGGCCGCCTGCTGAGAAAAGGCGCCATTAGTGCCAAAAAGGAGGGGCGACGCTATCTGTATTCTCCAGTTCTAACTCGGGATCAGTGGCTTGCCGCGGAAAGTAAGAGCTTTCTCGACAGGATGTTCGACGGGCGGCTGGCCCCGCTGGTTTCCCATTTCAGCCAGCATAAGAAGCTCAGCAAGAAGGACATCGTCGAACTCAAGCGCCTAATCCAGGAGCTGGATGATGGGCATTGATCTTCTGCAGGGTCTGTTCGGTGCAGCCGTCGCTTCCAGCGCGGCCATACTGGCCGTCGGCTTACTCGGGAAACCGATGCGGATCGCCTTTGGCGCTCGCGCTGCCTACTGGCTGTGGCTTCTGGTTCCGGCAATGGTGGTCGCAACATTGCTTCCCGCACCATCGAGAATATTGCAGACCTCCGCTCACTCTGTCGTCCGGCACCTAGGCTCGGCGCTCGCAAACATTGTTGTCACTCCAACTATCTTCCATCCGTCGTCGATTCTGGTGAACGTGGCACTGGCGATTTGGGGCACGGGAACATGCGCGTCGATCGCGCTCGTGCTGTGCCGCCAGCAGTCGTTTGCTCGATCTCTTGGCCCCATTTACCGTGATTCGCTCGACAGGCGTCGCAGTGCCACTATCATCGCACCAATGCTCGTCGGCGCCTGGCGCGCCGAAGTTGTTCTGCCGGCCGATTTCGAAAGTCGCTATTCCGAGGCAGAACGGGCGCTGATATTGGCTCATGAGACAGCCCACCTATTGCGCTGCGACGTCTCGGCTAACGCCGTAGCGGCCGGCTCACTGTGTCTGCTCTGGTTCAATCCGCTGATGTACTGGGCGGTAGGTCGACTTCGTCTTGATCAGGAACTCGCCTGCGATGCAGTCGTATTGGCGAGCCCGGGAACAGCAAGACGAAGTTATGCCGATGCCCTGCTCAGAACTCAACTCGCAATACAGTCCGCCTGGCGCTTGCCGATCGGGTGCCAGTGGCAATCCAATCATCCGTTAAAGGAGAGAATCGCGATGCTCAAACACACTACACCCGGCTTGCGGCGCCGGTTTGGCGGTATCGCACTGGCGTTGGCGCTGACCGTATCGGGCAGCTATGCAGCCTGGGCGGCGCAGTCGAGAACTCAAGATGCGAGCACACCGATTCTGGTGGATCTTCGATTGACCACGACCCGGCCGCGTACAGACGGTTCCCGAGCAGTCGACATCAACGACGATTCCACCCAGTACCTGGTCAACTCGGGCGGGGCGGCCCCGAACCTGCACTTGCGCGCGTTGGACTTCATGTGCAAAGCGAGCGTGGCTTATGGGAGCGCGAATTCCTCGGTGCCGGCAGATCAAACAGCTCCCGGCATTCCTCATCTCGCTGACGGCCAGATACTCTTGCAATGCGAGTTCCAACACGACGGCAAGGTCACCGCGAAGCCCTCAATCGTGGTGTTGGACGGGCAGAAGGCAAGTGTCGAATTGGGTGATTTCCAGCGCGTCCACTACCGCCTGGAAGTAACTGCATATTCTTCGGCGGAAGGGATTAAGGCAGCCGTGAAACGGGGGGCCGCGGCAATGGCTGCCTCAAAGCACTGACTTCGCGGGTTCCGCGTACCGATACCGGTACTGGCGGCGGCTGTCTTATGTCCACATAGCCGATATTTGCGCCCCGCGGTACAGTGAGCCGATCGCCCCGCCCTGAGCATGCCGGGAAGCCTCCACTTCCGGCAAATAGGGTCGGCGAAGCACGGGGGAGCCCCTATGGCAAAGGTGCCGGCATCCGGCGCACGGTCGATCGTCATATGCGTGGTGCTCCTCGCGCATGCTGGAATTCTGTACGAGCTGGCCCATTCGCGTGCCAGGGCCACCCTTGATGGCCCGCCGCTGTTCAGACCCTCAATCGCACGGGGCTCGGGACCTTCGTCGCAGGACGCCATCCGATCCAGGCAGTCGCAGCCCACGATCGAAATCTCGACCAACCGGTTGCGAATCTGGCGTTTCCCGCGAACCGACATTTGGCCGGTGGGCGCAGAAGGTTGCCCGACTCCGTCTGAGTTCAGCCCCCTAGTGGGCGCAGATCCGGTACCCGAGGACCTGCAAGCGCCGCCGAAAGGCGCGCCGTCACAATCGAATGCGGTCTCCAAGTTCCAGAGGCCAAGAATGACTCTTTGGCTGCGGCCCTACTACACATTGGACTGGGGCCGAACGGAAATGGAAGGCACGATAGTGCTCAGTCTGCGGATCCGTCCGACCGGCGACACATACGAGATCGCCACTGAGCGCAGTTCCGGATCAGAGAAGCTCGATGCCGCGGCACTGCTCGCTGCGAAATCATGGAGATTCACTCCGGCGCGCTGGCAGGGAGGGCCTATCGAAAGCCAGGTCATTGTTGAGCTGACATTCCGGTTCTTTGAGTACAGCGTTACGCGCATTGACGAGGCGACCTTTGCGGGTGCTTCCAAAAGAGACAGCAGCGGTACTGCCCTTCAGGATCGAAGTGCGATGATTCGCAAACTGGTGGAACAGTTGCGCTCAGGCGGCCCGGCTGAACCTGACGTCCCGAGGTATACGAATGAAAGCCCGCAGTTGGGCGGCGAGATGCGTGATTGGGGTCCCGTGACAGGCGTTCAATTTCTCGGCTCCATCGGTACGCCGCAATGGAGGCGCTACGATAAGCAACCGAAATTCCAGAGCACCGTAGGCAGCAACTCCGTTGCCGTGCGATGGGAACTGTACCGAGTGGCGTACGACGACAAGGCGGCACTTTGGGAGGTCGCCATCGACCGGAAGGGCGGGGTATGGGCCATGAAGGCGGAACTTCTGGATGAGAGTGAGCGCGCCGCCAAAGCAGTCGTGACCTGCCCGGGCAGCCCGTTGAGCAAAGACTAAGTAAGCGAAGTCAACCTGGGAATGGGAGCCATTGTCCGCCTACTCGAACACATTCGTGCGGCGCCGCATCGCAGTTGACAGCCTTCCGTAGAGCATTTAGGTCTTTGATGGGAATCGCAATCGGCGGAGTGTAGTAAGCAAGATCCGCGGTGTTCCGGAAGCGAATTGCAGAGACACTCTGACTCTCACCTCCGTCATCACCTGTCACAAGGAAGTCCAATCCTGAAAGTCCAGATGATGGAGTTACGGCCAATCGCTCCCCAGCAATATATTGAACTTCGGCTGCGCTACGCATGGCTGGCGTAAAGCGCCCTCTGCCATGGCGCTTGCCTCCCTTGCCGGGGGGAGGGTAGAGAACGACGAGGAAGATGTCAGTCGCCATGCCCTTTGCCTGAGTGTCGACGGCCACGATGAATCTCCGCCCATCGACCGGAATGACAAAAACTTCGCCCCTCACCTCAATTTCCGGAGGTGCGACGTCCGCTGCACTGGCGCCTGCCCCACAGATCATCACACCGAAAAGCACGGCTAAGACCGTACGCACGGGCGTATCCCTCGTGGTGACTTCCCCGTGCATAGTACCCTCACCGAAGACGTGCTGACACCTGGGCCGTCTATATCCGTCGCCGGGAGAGCTTTCCGGATAGTGGTTATTGACCGTGATTGATGCGAAGAGCCTAGAATCAGACATTCGCCTGATCCTGGCATGGGTTCTCAAACCCCTCTAACTGCCGAATGTCTGCCGGTGCTAGCGCGCAGACAATGGCGCGATGATTGATTGAGGGTTCTTCGATAGGAAAGATTCCGAATTGATGCCGACTTGGCGGGATCATCATGAAACAGCACCTAAAGCTTCTGCTTAGCATCTGCTTCTCAATGTTTACGCTGGTC
>DASYER010000063.1:0-75164 GCA_036498905.1 Steroidobacteraceae bacterium
AATCGGCTTCCTCAATCCGGCCCGGCCCGTTATTGGGTGCACTCGAGAAGACGATTGTGGCCCCGTGCGCTTGGCGGATCAGAGCACCAGTATAGGAGCGAAGTTCCGGCGATGTGCTCGCAGTTCTTGGAAAATACTAGCTTGCGTCGCGATTATGCCTAGCATATCGAAATCTGGATTTGGAGGTACCGCTGTGACTATTCCTTTACCTGCCCGTGCGCTCCTCTTCATGGTCCCGCTGATGGCAGCTGTTGGTCTTCACGCTCAGCAATCGCCGACTTTCGTTGAGCGGGCTCCTGTGCCTGATTTCAGCAAGGTGGAAATCAAGACTACACGCCTGACTGATGACTTCTACACCCTGGAAGGACTGGGTGGGACGAGGCAAGGTGGGACAACAAGTGTGCTCATGGGCCCTGACGGTGTGTTACTCGTCGATTCGCAGTTCGCGCCGCTGACCGAGCGGCTGGTTGCGGCGATCAAAAAGATCTCGAGCGAGCCTATTCGCTTTCTCATCAACACCCACGTCCACGCCGATCACACCGGAGGAAACGAGAACTTCGCAAAGCTCGGAGTGTTGATCTTTGGCCGCGATCAGCTGCGGGCACGCCTGCAGCACCCCGCTCCTGGTCCAGACGGCTCACCAGGCAAGCCCGCACCGTCGGGAGCGTGGCCGGTGGTGACCTATGATGGGCCAGTGACCATCCATGTGAACGGAGAGGACGTACACCTCATCCCGATCCGCAGCGCACATACTGATGGCGATACCCTTATCAGCTTTCCTCGGCACAACATCCTGGCCGTCGGGGATTACTTTCGTAGCACGGGTTATCCTTTTGTCGATCTGAAGAGCGGTGGGTCGCTCAAAGGACTGCTGGCTGGGCTCGACGAAACGATCGCGCTCGCCGGCCCGGCGACCAGGATCATTCCGGGGCATGGCCCCGTCGTCGGGCGGGCAGCCCTGGTAGCGCAACGGGACATGGTGCTCGCGGTGCGTGACCGAGTGGCGGCACTGGTCTCGCAGGGTAAATCACTCGAGGAGGTGATAGCTGCAAAGCCGACAGCGTCCTTTGATGCGCACGTCCCGCAGAGTGCACAGACCGCTGAGCGCTTCGTCTCGTGGCTCTACACCGAAGTGAAGTCGGCACAACACTGAGCATTTAGGTAGTCGAGCAGGGTGTACTCATCGTGGCGTGGCAGCGAGAAGCGAACACGCCACAAGTTACGATTAGGGTTGTACTAATCCTGATTGGAATGTGTCGGCCGCCGTAAGCGGATGGCAGAATATAGTGATAAGTTACAGTTGTTTAGCCTCGATTTCTCGAAACGAGCGTCTAAGGCTGTCATCGGAAGCATAGGGCTAGCCAAGTTCGTCTCGAGGTACCGCCAGTTTCCATCAAAGGCGATCAGCCTGGCGTGCACCACGCGACCCGGTCACGGCCACCGGTCTTGGCGTCGTACATCGCCCGGTCTGCGGCGGCCACCAGTTGCTCGGCCGAGGCGTCCTCAGACGGCACTAGCGCCGCGACTCCGACGCTGATCGTTACATGCGGCGCCAACGGCGAGGCCGGATGAGTCAATGCTTCCTCCGCCACCGCGCGCCGCAATGCCTCGCCCTGCGCGATCGCAGCATCCAGTGTGCGCCCGGGCAGCAGCAGCACGAACTCTTCGCCACCATATCGAGCGACCAGATCGAATTCGTCCACCGCGAAGCGCTCGCAGATTCGCGCCAGCCGACGCAGGCATTCGTCGCCACGAAGATGCCCAGCGGAATCGTTGAGCGCCTTGAAGCAATCGACATCGGCGAGCAATAGCGCCAGCGGCGCACCGACATGGCTCTGGCGCGCCCAGGTTTCCGCCAGACGAGCGTCAAACTGGCGTCGGTTGGCAATTGAGGTCAGGCCATCGCGCATCGACAACAACTTCAGCTTATGGTTGGCCTCGGTGAGTTCGTCGGCTACACGCGCAAAGTGGATGGCGCCGGCAACCAGATCGGCAACGGCGTTGAACACCGCGCAGGCCTCCGGGCCGAAGAAGTCCGTGCGGGCGCACTCCAGATTGAGAACGCCATGCAGGCGGCGTCCGTGCCGGATCGGAACCAGGTACTCGGAGCGGGCGGTCGCATTGCCCGGCACGTAATCCGGATCGACTGCGGTATCGGGAATCAGGTGTGGTCGCCCCAGTTGCACGCAGCGACCCGCCGCACCCACGGTGATCGGCCATTCGCCCGACACTGCCAGCGGCGAACGGGTGAATTCGCCGGCGCATACCTCGTGGACGAACTGCTTGTTGTCGTCGTCCAGAAGCAGCACGCTGACGATGGCGACGGGTAGCTCCGCGACCAGGCAATCGCAGATGCCCTGCATCACCGAATCCAGACTGGCTCCCTGCAATGCCTCGCGCGAGATCCGGATCAAAATGCGGATCAGGGTGGCCTGACGCGCGGTCGCGTCCTGCATGCCCCACTCAACGACGGTGGGTTCGCTTACCTGATTGCCCAACGGGCCTGCCAGCATGGTCTTTCCCATATGGTGTCAGTCTAACCCGGTCGGAGTAGGTTGCGCCGCTGGCCGGCGAGTTCCGCACCGCACTTGCGACGCAGCTCGCCTGAATATGTTTAAGTCCCCCGGATAGGAATTTAGCATAGGCAATTGGTCGAACGGGCCAAATGGTGAGACCGAACCTCTCGCCGATAGGCCGTGCAACACGCTTACCAAACTTGCGGCTCAGTCACCGTGAGTGAATCAATCTGATAGAAATCAAGCGACCGCTTGGGTATTGCCGGTCGTGAGGTCCGGGGCGCGGCGCCGCATCTCGAGGGCATGATGCGCCTGTCGTTCAAATTCTAATGGCGTTCAATTCCTTCTATCTCGCCCTCGAGGCCTTCGCCCGGAGGGGTCCAATGCTTTCTGGATCCATCGCATAACTAGGGATAGTATTTCGAGGTATGAAAGGCGAGACGCTAAAGGGTCACCTCGACCTCCTGCTGCTTTCCGCGCTGAGATCCCAACCCGCGCACGGCTACGCCATTGCGCAGACTTTGAGGGGCCGAAGCGGCGGCGCATTCGACTTGCCTGAGGGCACGCTCTATCCGGCGCTTCATCGGCTCGAACGTGCCGGCCTGGTCTCCAGCCGCTGGTCCGAGCAGGGAGGTCGGCGGCGACGCGTGTATCGGGCAACAGTTAAGGGTCAAGAAGTTCTCGCGGTGCGTGAGCAAGAATGGGGATTCTTTGTGCGCGCGGTCCAAGGTGTTCTCGGAGGCGCGTGAAAAACGAGCCACTGGAGAGATACCTGAACAGTCTCGCCAGGGAGTTGCGCTGGCACGGGGTGTTCAACGATCGAATACTCGCGGAGGCCAAAGAGCACCTGCTCGACGCAATCGATCGCGGCATTCGCGGGGGCCTGGGCGTCGACGCCGCGACCCGCGAGGCGCTGCAGCGCTTCGGCACTGCGCGCGTTGTGGCGACAGCGGCCTTCGACGATCAGTTTAGGATTGTGTATCGAGTACTTGTTGCGATCGCCGTGCTGGTGGGCGCAGCAATCGCCTTCGTGGATTCCAGGCCTAGCTGGGACGATACGGGGATCACTGTATTTGCGATGGCAGGGCCATTGGCGCGGCAACTGCGGCTGTTCAAGTCGTGCGTCAACTAACCCGCGGCTCCAAGATTGCCTGCCTGGTGATTCTGGTGATCCCACTTGTCGGGGCGTACGGCGGGATGCTGTTTCGCAGGACGCTGGCAACCCCAATGTCCGGATGACCCTGTGTCCATCTTCGACCTCGCCTTCATATTGGCGTTCCTGGCATCTGTGATGCTGTTGTGCGCCGCAATAGTGGCCTTCCTAGGCAGACGTTGGCGCAGGGAAGTCAGAGTGCCGCGGGCCCACGGCATCGGCCTGGCGATCTACTTGGCCCTCGCCGCCGGCGTCGCACTGCTGGTGCCGCAAAAGGTTCTGGCGGTAGGGAACCCCTGGTGCTTCGATGAATGGTGTCTGACTGTCACGAGTGTCGAGAGGCAGGGAGTGGGAACTGTCGATTGTCTATCGAATTGCGCTCAGCCTGCGCAGTCAGGCACGCCGCAAGGCGCAGCGTGCCAATGGCGCCTGGATCTACCTGATTGATGACAACGGAACCCGCTACTTGCCGATGGCCGCGTCAAATCGGGCCCGGCTTTTTTAATTCTCTCATTCACGGTGTGATACGTCGCCGGTTCGACCGTATATTGGCCTTGAGTGCACACGGAAGAGGGCTCGGGCGCAGGATTAACTCAGTGTCCACAATCAGAGGTGACCTATGAGAGCTTCGTTATTCGCCGCCACCCTGACAATTGTAAGTTTCCTGCCTTTGGCGCATGCGGCAGAGGAAGCCAGCGAGTCATTGGCGGCGACATCCACGGTACAGACACAAGGCGTCGATGTAAGGACAATCATCGAATCGGTCAGCCAGCGAACCCACAAAAAATTTCTCATTGATCCGCGAGTTACGGCAACAGTCCACCTCGATGGACTTGACGCGCGTGATGTCACCTATCCGGTGCTCCTGACGATTCTCGCCGTTCACGCGTTCGCGGTGTACGAGGAGGAGGGGGTTGTTGTAGTAACACCGGATGCCAATCTACGGTTTTTTCCCTCAAGCACTGTCAAGCCCGACGAGATTCGCGGTCCGGACGCGGAAGTGGTTACCACGATCATTGTGCCAAAGAACGTGAAGGCCGTAGAGCTGGCAACGATCCTGCGTCCCTTGGTGCCACCGGTCGGCCAACTGAACGCGTTCGCCGACCGCAATGCCTTGATCATTACTGACAGGGCGGCAAACGTCCGTCGAATAGTCACAATTATCCGCGAGTTGGATAAATTGCCCGCATTCAAAGCGGAATCGTTACCGCGGTAGCGGGGGCGCGTGCATTGATAGGTCAATTGCCTGCGAACTGCGAAAATCGCTACGCATCGCAGGTAGCCGGTCAATGACACGTCAGGTTCGTGTCCACAAGATCGCCCGCATCTTGCGGGCTGCATAACCGCCTGTAATACACAGGCGTCCTGACTCTGACCGCCGGGAACGTGCCCGGGCCAGCAATTCCTTTCACCGTCGCGCGCGGACTAGGCCGGGGTTCACGGCGGGGCAATGACGATCTTTCCATTCACCACCGGATTGCGATCATTCTCTGCACAACTGATGGGGATCATTCTCGTGATGTCATGGACTCGCAGGTAGCGGATTGTTAGGTGCCAGGGCTGTGAGAAGCGCAAGGAATCCTCAATCGTCATGTCATCTTGCATCGTGTCGGCGCCAATGAGGCGCAGCCGCTCTGTGAAATGTGCCTGGTCACTCAAGTTGGCGGCCCAGGGTACCGGGCCGACCGGGCCCGCTTTGCGTGCGATGGTGTCGATGACAAGTGTGTGCGCTTCCCAATGGCCGATCGAATCACCCAATGCAGTGGGCCACAGTTCCTCCGGTTGCGGGTGGGCACGACCGTCGGTGTAGATATGGCGGGCGGCGCCGTCGGTAGATAGGAGCAGCGTTTCTTCAGGGGTCACCAGGATCTCGAACAGGAAGTCAGGTACCGGGTATTCCATAATGGCCGGAAAGCCTGCGGGTGTGCAGACCTTGGTGGTCGGTGGGAGAGCAGGGACAGCGCCGGGCATTGGACCGGGTGGGGGTGCTCCAGAGGTTAGCTTCGCCCATTCGGCGTTATAGGGTGGCTTGCCCCACAGTTTCGGCGGCTCGAAGTCGGGGGCGCCGGAGCTGAGCAGCCTTGCGGCAGACTCGGTTTCCCAAATTCCGGTCCAGGTCGGAAGCCCAACCAATGTTCTCGTGCGCTGAGCCCCTGGACGTTCAGCATCAACTGGCCCAACGAGCGCGATAGCCAGGATCGCGGACAACGTGAGAAAGGATTGTCGGCTCATACGTGCTCCTTGCCGACTGGCAGGGGTCGGCCAGCAGCATCGGTAGCCGACCGGAGCTGGCCACCGCTAGGAGCATCCTTCACGGGATTGACCACGATAGTCACTTTGTCGCCAGCTTTGAATGTTCCAGGCTTGAACCCCAATCGGTAGCTGGCAAGGGGAGAGTTCATCTCGATGCTCCACTCCACTACCCTCGTCGTGCCGGCGGCCGTACCGGGCGAGGGCACGAGCAACTGGATGAAACAGTGGGGGTTCGTCCACTGAAATTCCTTTACGGTCCCATGCAGGGTGATGGTCCGCGTCATATCGAACATTGCCATGGAGTGGTGCGCCAGACAGGGTGCCGTGGCGAGCAAGGCCGATGCTGCGAAAATATGCTGCATTGCGTTCATCGAATGACTGGCCTCGCCTGGATATTGGAGTGCCCAGTTGACTCATTCGGGTGCCGGTGTGTGTGAAGCAGCGCTACAGTCCTGGTGAAGATTTGATGCAAGACCGGCAAAGATTTGGCGACGCGCCTAAGGTATTGTTTTGACTATGCAGGAGAGGATCGAGCAATCAGGGTCTGCGCCGGCGCTCACCCCGGGCCGCTACCAGATCGAAGATCTGGTCGTCGATACGCGGGTGCGTCAGGTCACCCGCGAGGGGGTTGATCTTGCGATCACCAGTCTGTCCTTCGATCTGTTGTGCGCCCTGGTGCGTGCTGCCCCAAATCTGATCTCATTCGATACCCTGATGGGGCAGGTATGGCCCGGATTGGTGATCAGTCCGGAAACCATCACGCAACGAGTCAGGCTGTTGCGCCAGGCGCTGGGCGACAACGCCGATGAGCCGCGATACATCCTTGCCGTCCGCGGCCACGGCTATCGGATGCCCGGCAAGGCAGCCGTCTTGCCGGAATCGGACTCCGTCACGCCAGTGCCAATTCGGACTTCGGGGTCTGAAATTGCGGCCGTACCGCCGGGCGCCAGGGTGGGAGCTCCACGTCGGCGGCTGATGGTACTCGCAGCCGTGCTGGTTCTTGTGGCCGGGAGCGCCTGGTGGGGTGAGAAACACCGGACAGTTCAGACGCGGCCCCCCATCGTGGCGACCGCCCTGACGGCCCCCCGCAGATCGGTGGCTGTCATGCCATTTGCCAATCTGACGGGTGACCCCGCCAAGGACTACTTCGGCGACGGCATGGCCGAGGAGATGATCAACGCCCTCGGGCAGGTGCCCGGACTGAAAGTGCCCGCCCGCAGCTCCTCCTTCGCCTACAAGAGCCAGAGTCTGGACATTCGGCGCATTGCGCAGGAGCTCGGAGTGAGCACGGTCTTGGAGGGAAGTGTTCGTAGCGCCGGCTCACGCATCCGAATTTCGGCGCAACTGATTGATGCGCGCAGCGGCTACCAGCTGTGGTCGCACAGCTACGATCAGGACGCCGGGGATATATTCAAACTGCAGGACGACTTGGCCGCGGCAATCCTCAAGGCGCTGCAAGTTGATCTCAACGGTTCGGCCCCGACCCTAGTGGTTCAGAGTCCGCCGACACAAAGTGTTGAGGCCTACGATCTGTACCTGCAGGGCGATGCGATGATGTTCGTCGCCGATCATGGGCTGGAGCGGGCGCTGGATCGGTACCAGCGCGCAATAGCGCTTGACCCAAAATTCGCACGCGCATACGTGGGAGCCGGGCTCGCTAAGTTCCTTCTGGCCATCTCCAAAGGCCCCGCCATTGAGAACCTCACGGCGGCCAAGCATCTTGCGGACCAGGCATTGCAGCTGGATCCTGGCCTTTCAACGGCACATAGCCTGCTCGCCAACGTGGCGTTCACCCAGGGGCACTGGCTGGAGGCCGAGCCGGAGCTGCGCGAAGCGTTGAGACTTGGACCACAGGGTGCCACCGAGCACTTTTCCCACGGCATCAACTGGCTCTTCACCGGGCATTTGCACGAAGGACTGGGCGAACTTCAAACTGCCGTGGATCTGAACCCAACCCACCTGCAGAGCATCGCGTTTCGATCCATCGCATATTCCTTGTTGGGGGAAGACGCGCGGGCGCTGGCATCGGCTCAGCTCGGAGCGCACCTTGGTGACCCTGGAGTCACGCTGCCCTATGTATCGACCATGGCGGCACTGCGCGCGCGCCATTACGCGCAGGCGGCATCACTCGCCACCGGTATCGTAGACCTGAGCATTCCGGACCAGGCCCGAACAGCGGAAGTCACTCGCCTGGTATTCGCCGCCCTGGCGGATCCAGGCAAGAAAGCCGCTGCAATGGCTGCGCGGGACCGTCTGTATCCCAGCCACGCTTCTGCTGCTGAGCCCACTCGAAGCCGCGCTGACATCACGTCCTGCCTGCAAAGCAGCTACACCTATGGCTTACTCGCTGAACTGGACACGGTGTTCGAATTGGCAAATCAATGTTTGGACGGCGCCGCCCCCGGTGCCATCAACTCAGTCAGTTTCCTTCTTCTGTGGCAGCCGGAGTTGGGAAGCGTGCGTCGTGATCCGCGCTTTACGGAGCTCGCGACTCGTCTTGGCCTGATGGATTATTGGCAGCGTTACGGTCCTCCGGATGAGTGCCGTCTTGAGGAGCGCAAGCTCGCCTGTCACTAACTGTCCGCCAACCCCAGTTGAAGTAGGCTCCGAGTTGACCCGTGCCTTTAAGCATTTCGTGCTGTAGCGGCATCTAAACAGAACGTCGCAAATTTTTGCGCGAGGTGCTGCCCGTGGCCAGTGTTAGTGGTCGACTTCTCCTTTTGGTCTATCCTCGATGCCCGGCAGCGGTGGCATTGGTGCTGCTCTCCTTTGCTGCTCATGCCGCCCCCGAGCTCGCCACAGGCCGGTCCAGATCAGGCGGAAGTACTTCTTGCGACAATTCTCGGCGGTGCCGATCAGCGCTCAAGATATAGGATGCACGGCTCAGTCGATTCGCGATGTGATGAGTGACCGTTTTGGCGGATAAGCGCGCCTTCTTGCAGACGAACAGCCGCAATGCGTGTCAACGATAGACGAGTTTGTGTTGGACCCAGGGCCTACCCTGGGCCGCGCGAGACGCTCACAATGCGGCGAGATCCACCGAATACAGTGAGTGGTGAGTCAGGATGAACAGAGTGTGAGGGCCGGTCAGCAGCTGCAGCGGCCGCTCGGGCACCTCGATGACGCCAAGCTCGCTGCCATTCGCGCCGTAAACGAAGATCTGGCCATTGGCCAAATAGACGCGACCTGCGTCATCGGTCGTGACACTTTCACCGCCGCGCTCGGCAAAAACCTTCAGGTCCTCGAGCGCACCGCCGGCGCCGAGTTTCGCGGAGTAGGTCTTGGCCTCCGAGGCATTGCTGACATAAAGGCGCGCGCCGGGTTTTGCCTCGAGAAATCCGTATGTGTCGAGGGAGTGTGAAAATCGCCAGCCGCGATAGTCGGGCGCGCCCTGGTGGAAGACCCGATAGGCCGGGAGAACCAGGGTGCCGTCGGGTGAGGCATATTCCCGGGCCGGTGCTGCAGAGACATCCTGAGCGAAGAGTTCCGCCAGGGTCGTGAAATGATCGGTTTTGGGGTTGTATTGATCCTTGAACTCTCCATTTACCCACCACTCGGCAGGCACTGCGATCGCGGCTGCCGGGTGTCGTCCGGCCGGGTCCGGCTCGATGACGGTGAGCGCCCCATCCGGACCCTGCGGCCGCAGGCTGTAGACCGCGCCGGTAATTCCGGCCGAGGACAATACCAGCAGGTCGCCCGAATGATCTACGGCCAGGTTCACAGGATCGAGCGGATGGCTGCTGATGATCGCAAGGCCTGCCTGCGACCAGCTGTAAATGCGCTGGGTGATCCGATCGATGAAGTACAGAGTCCCGTTGGCATCCATGGCCCCGCCGCCGGCCGCCTCGAAGCCACTGGCCAGTTTCCTCACGACTGCACCGTGCATTGAGGGCACGGCTGATGCCGCCGCTGGCGCTGCATTCACGTCCAGGCGAGCAAACTCGCGCTCCCGTACCACGCTGCCGCCCGGCTCTGCCTCGATGGCATTGTCGAACGGATACTTGCTCAGGCGCAGGAAGGTGGCGCAGTCTCCGCCGTCGCAGGTCGAAAAGCCGCTCTCGGCGTTCACATGGACATTGCGGAAGTGAACGTCATGGACGCCATACAGCCGCACCGCGGCGGGCGCGGGCCCCGTGGTGCGCGTCACGCGGTAACCGTGATAGTTGGCGATCAGAATGTCATGCGAGTCGCGCAGCTCCAGTGAGACGGCATTGCGGCTTTCCCGGTATTCCTCCTCGGTCTGCGGAGCCAGGAACTCCCAGTGCGAGACATGGTTCAGGACGATCTCGTTGCGGACATGATGCTCGACCGACATTTCGTACACATGGCCGGGCGTATCGGTATCGGAGATATAGAGCCCGGCACTGGCATAGGTATCCGGGCTCCAGTTACCGACGAAGGTGCCCCCACCATGGCTGACCCACAGACTGGGGTACTGACCATCCCAGCGCTGTGCCGAGTCCGCCACACCCGGGATTCCACGCGGCAGTTCGAACTTGACATCGATCACCAGGGAATTTTCACCCGCGCTCCACAGCAGCGCCGTAGCCCGGGGATTCACGCCTCCGGTGAGCAGGCCGATCCCGGAGACGATGGCATCCCCGCCCGTTGCCGACTGCAGCAGGGCCTTCGGCGCACCTATGCCCTGGAAGGCCGCCGTACCGTCCGCAATTTCGATTCGTGTCAGGCTCGGATGCAGTCCAATCAGCACCGAATCGGGCCGCAACCGCAGCGTATCGCTGACCCGGTAAACGCCTTGCGGCAGATACACCGTGCGGTGCGTATCGATCGCACGCTGCAGCGCCACGGTATCGTCGACCTTGCCATCGCCCACGACGCCGAGCTCGCGCACGCTCGTCCATTCGGCGACCGGTGGCAGTGCCCGCACCGCCGGAGCGCCCGGCGGCGGCAGATGATCAAGCGGCATCAGTTCCTGGGTAGCCGCAAAGTGACCGAGTTGGCCCAGCCCCGGCACCTCGAGCCCGTAGCTGAAGGAGCGGACACGATAGCTGCGTCCCTTGCCCGCAACCTTGCGTCCGCTGTCCCGGAAGCGCACGAAGACTGGTGTATCGCGGGCCAGTACGTTGTCGAACCCCACCTGCGTGTAGACGGTTCCTTCATTGGAGATCACGACTGCGGCCTGTCGAACTCCTTCAAAACGCACATCCTTGCCCCAAAGCGAATCACCGTAGCCAGGGTCGATTTCGATCCCGACGGGCACACTGCGCATCGTCACATTGACCAGCGTTAGTCCGGCCTCATGCTCGCGGATCGCCGCACCGGCCTGCCCTTCGAAACTTGAATCCAGAACGGTGAACTGCCAGGCCGGCGAGGTCTTCTCAGTCACGATGCCAAAGCGTCCGCCGTAGAAGCGCAGGTTCTGTACGAAATTGCCGGCCTGGTAGATGCCGGCAAATGCGCTGCCCAGATGGAAGTCCATGTTGCTGAGATAGGCATGTTGCGCAACTCGGAAACGAATCCCGCTCGCGGCCGGGTTGCCGGACCCAATCTCGATATCGATGTTGCTCATCACCGAATAGAACGTACTGGAGTTCGCGTCGGCGACCTTCGGATCGAACGGCACGACGCTCGGCGGCGGAAACGGCACCCGTGTTTCGCTGGGTCCCGGGCCGGTGCGCACCGGATCGCCGCGCCGCGCACCGGTGAAGACCACCATACTGCCGACACCGACCTGGAAGCCTGGCGTGTGGCTGCCGAGGACCAGGACCGGACGCGTCGCGCCGACTCCGTACAGCCGTACGCCGGGGGAGATCAGCACCGTGCGAGTGATCCGGTAGCGTCCGGAAGGCAGGAACACCACGCCACCCGGGGAGTGTTCCGTCGCCGCCTCGAGTGCATGCTGGATCGCATCGGTGTCGTCGGCGTGCCCGTCACCCTTGCCTGAAACCGTCACGGCGCGCGGGTCCGAGGGCGCCGTCTGAAACACGGAAGTGCCTGCAGATGCAGGCAGTGTCGCCAGCGCCGCAGCGATAGCCAGCATCCAAACGGCATATAGGCGGGTCGGGCAGGGCGTCTGTATCCCGGTGCTCATCTTGTCGGTTCCTGCCGTGGCCTGTCTCACATCAATGATTGTCGCGCGGCAACCCGGCGGTTTGCGCAATGCGCTGATACTTCTCGGACCCTTCGAGAATGGCTCCCGAGTCCAGTTGGCCGACCAGCGAGCGTTGGATTTCCTGCCACGGTGTCTGCGATGTCGGCACCGGATAGCCTCCTGCCTCGGTCAGTGCGCGCCGGCGCGCCGCCAGTTCCTCCTCGCTGATCAACACATTGGCGGTGCCGCGCCGCAGGTCGATCCGGATGCGATCCCCGGTTCGCAACAGCGCAAGTCCGCCGCCAGCCGCGGCTTCCGGGGATGCGTTGAGAATGGAAGGAGAGGCGGATGTGCCGGATTGGCGTCCATCGCCTATGCAGGGCAGGGAATGCACTCCTTCGCGAATCAGCCTTGCGGGCGGCTGCATATTCACTACTTCGGCCGCGCCTGGGTAGCCCAGCGGACCGGTGCCGCGCATGATCAGCAACGATTGGGAGGTAATTCCCAAAGTCGGGTCGTCGATCCGACGGTGATAGTCCTCCGGACCGTCGAAGACCACCGCCGCTCCCTCGATGGCCTCAGGGTCATCCGGATTCGAGAGGAAGCGCGCGCGAAACTCGTTGCTGATGACGCAGGTCTTCATGATCGCGGCGTTGAACAGATTGCCTCGTAACACAATGAACCCCGCATTCTGCGTCAGCGGCCGCCCCAGAGGGCGGATCACGCGCTCGTCTTCGATCACGGCATCGCGATAGTTTTCGCCGATGCTGCGACCCGTCACGGTCAGCGCTGATTCATGGATCAGCTTTCCCTGCATCAGCTGATTGACGACCGCCGGCACGCCACCGGCGCGATAGAAGTCCTCACCGAGATATTCTCCGGCGGGCTGCAGGTTCACCAGAAGCGGAATCGCGTGGCCCAGGGACTGCCACTCCTCGAGTTCCAAGGCTATTCCGGCGTGTCGGGCAATGGCTGCCAGATGGATGGGCGCATTGGTCGATCCACCGAGGGCCGAACTGACCACAATCGCATTCTGGAATGCCTCGCGCGTGAGGATATCCGAGGGCTTCAGGTCCTCACGCACCATTTCGACGATGCGCTTGCCGGTGCGGTATGCCATCTCCTGGCGGTCCCGATACGGCGCCGGAATGGCCGCACCGCCAGGCAGCATCATCCCCATGACCTCGGCCAGCGAGTTCATGGTGGTTGCCGTGCCCATAGTGTTGCAGTAGCCGGTGGAGGGCCCCGAGGAGGCGACGAGCTTGATGAATCCGTCCGCGTCAATTTGCCCGGCGGCCAGCATCTGCCGCGCCTTCCACACGATCGTTCCCGATCCGGTGCGTTCGCCCTTGTACCAGCCATTGAGCATGGGTCCGACCGAGAGCGCGATGGCAGGAATGTTGACCGTCGCGGCCGCCATCAGGCAGGCGGGCGTGGTCTTGTCACAGCCGGTCGTGAGTACCACGCCATCAATCGGATAGCCGAACAGTGTTTCGACCAGTCCCAGATAGGCGAGGTTGCGATCCAAGGCCGCAGTCGGTCGTTTGCCAGTTTCCTGGATCGGATGTACCGGAAACTCGATGGCTATACCGCCGGTTTCACGAATTCCTTCGCGCACTCTTTGTGCCAGAACCAGGTGATGGCGATTGCAGGGGGACAGGTCGGAACCGGTCTGCGCGATACCGATGATGGGTCGTCCGGATCGCAGTTCCTCCAACGAGATACCAAAATTCAGGTACCGCTCCAGATACAGTGCCGTCAGGTCGATGTTTTCCGGGTTATCGAACCATGCCCGGCTGCGTAGTTTGCTCGGATTCTGGGACATCTGATGTGAACTCGCTCAGTGTCGGATGAAGAGCCGGAAGAAAATCCGGTGATGATAGGTTGAACCGGGGTCAAGCCGGGCGCTGGCAAATTGTGGCTCGTTAGGCGCGTTCGGGAACATCTGCGGTTCGAGCCCGATGCCGTCGCCCATGCGGTACAGGTGCCGCGCTTTGCCAACCCGCGTGCCGTTGAGAAAGTTGCTGGTGTATACCTGCAGACCCGGCGCGGTGGTCCACACCTCGAGCACGCGCCCTGAATGCGGATCCTCAAGACGAGCCGCCAGTTTGGGTTCGCGAGTCACGCCCGCATCGAGTGCGAAGTTGTGGTCATAGCCGCGGCCGGCAATGATCTGCGCATCGTGACCGTCGCGAACGCCTTCATTGATCAACCGGCCGTGCGTAAAATCAAATACGGTACCCGCGACCGGGCGCAATTCCCCGCTCGGAATCTTCGCCGCATCCATCGGCGTGTAGTGACTGGCCGCAATGGTCAGCCGCTGCCCCTGAAGGCCATCAACGCTGCCTTCGCCGGCCAGATTGAAGATGCTGTGATTGGTGAGGCTGACTACCGTGGGTGCATCGGTGACAGCCTCGTAGTCGATTCCCAGGTTCCCAGCATCGTCCAGAGAGTAAGTCGTGGTCACGGTGAGAGTGCCCGGATAGCCCTGATCGCCCGCGGCGCTCGTCAGTCCCAGACTGACCATCGGCGCCGAACCGCCCTGCAACTTCAGAACCGTCCACACCCGCTTGTCGAAACCCTCGGCACCGCCGTGTAGGGAATTTTCCCTGTCGTTTCGGGAGAGCTGGAACTGTCTGCCGTCCAGCGAAAATCGGGCCCCGGCGATCCGGTTGGCATACCGACCGATGGTTGCGCCGAAGTAGTCGGTCATTCGCAGGTAGCCGGCCAGGTCATCGTAGCCAAGGGTCACATCGGCAAGGTAGCCGTTGCGGTCCGGAACTTCCAGCGCCTGCAGAGTCGCTCCATAGGTGATGATCCGAGCCGACACGCCATGCCCATTGGTCAGTGTGACGGCCTCGATCCGAACCCCATTAGAGAGAACTCCGAACGTGCTTCGCTGTGCGGTCCCTGCGGATGCCTGTGCGGCGGTCAGCACCATGAGAATCAGCGCGGCCGCGCGGCGCGCCATCACGATTGCTGACTCCGACACCGGTAAATCCTCTCTGTCTGGCTACCCGAGGATAGTATACAGTCCGAACAAACAACGGCGTCGTAGGGAAAGTGAAGCTTTACCGCACTGATCTTGGCAATTTCCTGGTGCATGAGGGTGCAAGTTATCGGGTGCCGGAGCACAGCTGGGATGCCCTGATTGCGCACTCTGATCTGCGCGGCTATCTGGGCGCGGTCACCTCCGACCCCGCACTTGCGGCGAACCTTGCCGGCGCGAAAACTCTGGCGCCCATCGGCAGCCAGGAGGTGTGGGCTGCCGGCGTTACCTATTACCGCAGCCGCGATGCCCGCATGGCTGAATCCAAGGACACCGGTGGGCGTGACTTCTACGATCGCGTCTACTCGGCCGAGCGCCCCGAGCTGTTTTTCAAGGCCACCCCAAACCGCGTGGCGGCCCCGGGCGAGGCGGTGCGCATTCGTAGCGATGCCAGCTGGTCCGTGCCCGAGCCGGAACTGACGCTGATCATCAACCCGCGTGGACAGATCATCGGCTATACCATCGGCAATGACATGAGTTCACGCGATATCGAGGGCGAGAATCCGCTGTATCTACCGCAGGCCAAGGTCTATGACCGCTCAAGCGCGTTGGGCCCCTGCGTGTTGTTGCCCAGCGAACCGCTAGCGCCATCGACGACCATCCGCCTCGAGATCCATCGTGCAGACAAGCTCGAATTCTCGGGCGCGACAACTCTGTCAGAGTTGAAGCGCAAGCCCGAAGTGCTGGTGGAATATCTGTTCCGCGACAACAGGTTCCCTGCCGGCGCCTATCTCATGACTGGTACGGGTGTCGTGCCGCCCGACTCATTTGCGCTTGTCAGCGGTGACCGGGTTCGCATCACGATTGATCCAATCGGAACTCTTGAAAATACCGTGGTCCAGGGCGGCCTGTAGCCAAGCGCGGATAAGGAATCTTTTGAGCCCTGGTGCATCGCAGCTACGGGAAAGCATTCCGCGACGCCGCTGGCGTATCGCATGGCTGCTGGGCATCGGGGTCCTGGTCAGCTATCTGGACCGCGTCAATCTGTCCGCTTCGCACGGGGCGCTCATCGTAGCGTTTGGCATCTCCGATGTGGCGTTCGGCTATCTCTCCGGCGCTTACAATTTTACCTACTGGCTTTGCCAGCTGCCCATCGGCGTCGTTCTCGACAAGTTCGGCGTCCGCCGTGTGGGTCGCGTGGGTACAGGCCTGTGGAGTGTGGCTACGTTTGCCGGTGCACTCGCTCCCTCACTCGCGGCGCTGTTCGGCGCTCGCTTTGTACTTGGCGTAGGGGAAGCACCGACTTTTCCCGCCAGTGCCAAAGCGGTGGGTCAATGGTTTCCGCCTCATGAGCGCAGTTTGCCGACCGCGATGTTCGATTCGGCAGCGAAATTCTCCTCCGTCATCGGCATTCCGCTCGTGGGGTTCGTTTTGTTGGAGGCCGGATGGCGTTGGGGATTTGCCGTCACCGGGGCGATCAGCCTGCTGTATTTCGTCTATTTTTGGCGCGTCTATCGCGACCCGGGAGAGGATGCCGGACTGACCGCACCTGAACGTCGCTACATTGGCAATGGCCGCCAGACTGCGGATCACGACGACGTGCCAGGCAGCTCGTTGTGGCGGCTGCTCGGGGAACGCAAGGTGCTCGGCTTGGCGCTTGGCTTCGGCTCCTATAACTATATTTTCTATCTGCTGCTCACCTGGCTGCCCAGCTACTTTGCCTTTGCGCTGCACATCGACTTGCTGCACTCGTTTCTGTACACCAGCGTGCCATGGCTGGTCGCCACGGTCGTCGAACTGATCGTCGGCGGCTGGCTGGTTAACTTTCTCATCGAGCGCGGCGCGGATGGCAGCCGGGTACGGCGCATTGTGCTGATTGGCGGGGCGTGCTGTGGGCTTGGCATTCTGGGTGCCGCACTGGCTCACACCGCGGCGCAGGCACTCGTGTGGATCAGCCTCTCGATCGGCGGCCTATCGGCGCATGCGGCCGTGGGTTGGTCGCTGCCCTCCCTGATTGCCGGTCGCAATGACGTAGGCAAGGTGGGCGGGATTGTTAACTTCTCGAACCAGGTATCCGGTATCTGTGCGCCCATCATTACCGGTTATCTGGTGAGTGCGCTGCACTCCTATGCATGGGTATTCGGCGTATCGGCCATTTACCTGACCATTGGTATATGCGGCTACGTCTTCTTGCTGGGGCGGATTGAGCAACCGCGGCAGCGAACCTGACACTCCTTGCTGGCCTGCGACGCTGCAGCGCGGATTCCATACTGCAATGCAGTATGGAATGTCATCGCGAGGATATTTCAAAAACTCCTGAACCGACTCCGGCGCACTGACTACCTACCGCTGGCTGAGACATTGATTCAATCAACTCAAAGTCAGGGAGTTTCTATATGTCAATGCAACTACCACTGCTGCGAATGGCCACGCTGGCGGCTCTGATCGCCTGCGCAACCGCTCATGCCGATGACAGATCAAACCGGAACGACCACAACGACCATGACGATTACGTGGTCACGCCGCTGGTATCCGATCTTCCCGGTGCCGCCGTGCAAGACGGGGTCTTGCAAAACGCGTGGGGTATCGCCTTCAGTCCGGCGGGTAGCCCGTTCTGGGTCAACGACAATGCAACCGGCTGCTCGACTCTTTACTCAGGAGGCGGCGCCAAGATCACGGCGCTGCAGGTGTCCATCCCGCTGCCAAGCGGCATCATTTCCCCAAATTCCTGCCGGGCGGCCGCCCCGCATCATCCGGCTTCTCCCGCACCGGCCGCGCCGACCGGGATTATCTGGAATCCGTCTTCCTCATTTGTGGTGCCGGGAACCAAAATCACCGCTGCCTTCATCTTTGCAACTGAGGATGGCACGATCTCCGCGTGGGCGGGGGGCCTGAGCCCTGCCGCAAATGCCGTACTGGCGGTCGACAATTCCGCCTCCCCAGGCAGCGGTGCCGTCTACAAGGGTCTGGCGTTTGGCCTGGCCGTCAGCGGTCCGCGCCTGTATGCCACGAACTTCCGTGCCGGTACCGTCGATGTCTTCGGACCAAGCAACAGCACAACCGGCTGGTTCACGCCCACAACCACCAGCGGCGGTTTCGCGGACCCGCAGATCCCCGCCGGCTATGCGCCGTTTGGCATACAGAATATCGATGGCGATCTGTTCGTGACGTATGCGAGGCAGAATGACAGGAAGCACGATGATGTCGCCGGGGCCGGCCACGGCTTCGTGGATGTTTTTGATACCGACGGACACTTGCTGCGACGCTTTGCAGCGCGCGGCCGGCTCAATTCACCGTGGGGAGTCGCACGCGCCTCGTTCGCATTCGGACGTTACAGCGGCAAGATCCTGATCGGGAACTTCGGCGACGGTCGTATCAATGTGTTCAACAACGACGGCGAGTTTCTCACGTCGCTACAGAACGAGCACGACAGGCCCATCGTGATTGGCGGCTTATGGGCACTGACCCTGGGCGGCGGACTGCTCTCGAGCCCCGATACGCTTTACTTCAGTGCCGGACCCAATGGTGAGACGGACGGACTATTTGGCACGATCACCCCATCAGCCACTGACGAGGAGTGATCAGAGGAAATCGTATGGGCCACGCCGTGTGTTGTCGCACACGGCGTGGTCGAGGCGTGGCTATATCGGAGTAGCCTCCACAATGCTCATGCGGCCAGGGTTCTGAGTGACCGTGCCGATCGCGAAGCCTGCGCTCTCCAATAGGCCCTGAATCTGGTGCAGCTTGCGCTCCTGTCCGGTTGTCCAAATCATCATGAGAATGTCGAACGCAAACACAGGGTCCGGGGCTATGGCTTCCGGCAGCAGCCGCTCGATGACCGCGATCCTGCCGCCCCGGGCAATCGCTTGTCGCACCGATTTGAGGATCGTGATGCAATCCGCGTCGCACCAGTCATGAAGAATCTGCTTCAGCAGATACAGGTCGCCGCCGGTAGGCACTGACTTAAAGAAGTCCCCGCCGACAGACTCAATGCGGCTGCCCTCGGGAAGGACGCGTAAGCGCTGCGCGGCCCGCTCGGCCACATCGGGCATGTCAAAGACAATTCCATGCGCCTGAGGATATTGGGCGAGAAGACCCGAGAGCAGTGTTCCATGGCCGCCGCCAATGTCCACCGCCAGACGGAATGGGGGGAAACGCAATTGCCCAAGGATCAGTGGCTCGTCCTGCAGCGTAATCTGGCTCATACGCTCGCCGAAAAAGCGTGCCTGCTCGGGGTTTTCGGCGAAATACTCGAAAACAGGCTTCCCGAAATAGGATTCAAAAGCAGTCTTGCCGGTCTGGACTGCCTCACCCAGCCGCAGACCGGACTGGAGCGCCATTTTCTGCACCATGGTGGCCGCTCGGAAGGACTGCAGGCTGCGCGAGCGTGGCGTGTGGCCAATGGAGCCATCGGGTAGAATTTCGAGAACCCCCTGGGAAGCGAGGACATTGATCAGCCGGCCCAATTGGGCTGCATCGATCTTGGTGCGCGCGGAGAGTTCCTTGAGAGAGATTGGCTCGGAGCCCCATTGATCCAGCAGCTGGGTCGTCGCGATGGCATGAATCACCGCCTGGTAGGCGGTGATGTCATGTAGCCAGGATTGAAATTCCTGCGGATGATCAAGCATTTCGCCAATCGTTCTATTCATGTCAGTACCATCCGCCCGAAAGTGTTTCGATTCTCAGAAACCCAATCCCTTGAGAAGCTTGTTGAAGATTTGCTCGAGCTCTCGTTGATTTCTAGTTTTGGAGTCTGCGTAGACATTTATGACTTTCGACGGAAGCACCAGCCCAAGATACCGAAACTGGCGGTTGGTGTTGTCGTGACCGTAGTACGCGACTTGATGTCCCTTTGAAAAGGGAGCGACGATCGGGTCGGCTATGGTCATTTTGAGATTGTAGGTCTTGGCGGCGCTATTTTCTCCGGCGAGCCGGAATTCTTTGAGCTTGCTGGCAATGCGTTCCGTGTCTGAAGGCTTGGCCTTCATAAACGTGAACGAAATCGTCAATCCGACATCAAGCTGCTTAGAGTAAAAGGTTCGCTGCTCCGGGTCGGAACTGCGTCCTGGAATCCAGTCGCCATTGAGCTTCAAGGTAAACGCGGGGGTCTCGATAGTCGAAGACGCCCAGGCGCCGAAAGGCAGAAAGGCGATAAGCCAGGGTACGAACTTTTTCATTTGCTTCTTTGCCGAAGGCACTTGGTCGTTCGTCCCAGAATACCTCTAAAGCGGCTGCGTGACTGCTCCCCACCTTCAGTCCGAGGGGTTGACATGACCCTTCAAAATACGATGCGGTTCACCTGTTACCGCGCCGTGCCATCACTTGGATGCTATATCGCTGAATTCGCACCTCACCGGCCAAGTCCCGGAAATCACCGGCCAACGGTTCTGACCGCCCTTTGTATTCTTCTAAAATTGCCGTGACGGTCGACGATCGTCGCGAGGCGGGCCCGCCGGGTTCCCCGGGAGTTTTGGCCCTCGAGGAGAAATGCAATGGAGTCCCTTGATGAAGTCCGGCGCGATTTTGAGCTCCGTGCCAACAGATCCCTGTCACTGCCATTAGCAGGCACCGCCGTCTGGGTGATTGTTGCAGTCTTGGGTATGGTCCTCCCAATGCGATCCGCCACTCTAGCTCTCATGTTCTGTACGGGCAGTATCTTTCCGCTGGCAGTGGGCATTGCAAAGGTGCGGCGGGAGGAATTGCTTTCGAACCCGAATCAATTTGCGAAGCTGATGGGTGCATGCGTGTTCATGGTGAACCTGCTTTGGGCACTTAATATTCCACTCGTGCTGCGCGCACCTCAGTTTATTCCCTTGAGCGTTGGAATCGGGCTCGGGCTACATTGGGTCGTCTATTCGTGGATCATACGAAACCCCCTGGGGTACATTCACGCTTCGTTTCGGACCGCCGCAGTGCTTGCCGCCTGGTTGTTATTTCCTGGACACGTCGTCACGGCGTGCGCTGCGGCAGTCGTCGCAGCATATACTTTGACAATCTGTCAGATGTCCACACGGCAGATCGTCGATTCGGAATTGCCTGTGACGGCCAAAGCCTGAAGTCCGGATCACAACCCAGAGCGGGTGCTCGCCTTGTCTGCCTGATCGGCAAATTGTGTTCGGTACAACTGCTCGTACAGGCCAGGCTGCACCGCCAGCTGTGCGTGGGTGCCGCGCTGGACGATCCTGCCCTCCTGCATCACCAGGATCTGGTCCGCCTTGAGCACGGTGGAGAGCCGGTGGGCGATGACAATCGCCGTGCGTCCTGCCAGCGCCCGTTCCAGCGCCTGCTGTACGGCCGCCTCGGAGCGTGAATCCAGATGCGCGGTGGCCTCATCGAGCACCACCAGGTCCGGGGCCTTAAGCAGAAGTCGGGCAATGGCGAGCCGTTGCTTCTCCCCACCCGAGAAACGGTAGCCACGCTCTCCGACCACCGTATCCAGTCCTTCGGACAGGCCGTCGACGACGTCGAGAATCTGCGCATCGCGCAGCGCGTCGCGAATCTGTTCGTCGCTGGCGTCCGGCCGCGCATACAGCATGTTGGCGCGCAGGGTGTCGTGAAACAGGTGTGCATCCTGTGTTACGACCCCGATGCGCTGCTGTAGCGAGCTCAGCCGCGCGTCGCGCACATCGACGCCGTTGACGCGTACCGTGCCGGAGATGGCGTCGTAAAGGCGTGGAATCAGCTGTGTGATCGTGGTCTTGCCTGCGCCCGACGGACCCACGAGCGCCACCAAAGTTCCGGGTGCGACACTCAGGTCGATGTCGTGAAGCACGATCTGTGGGGGGCGTCTTTCCGGGACTGCGATGGACTCCAGGGAGGCCAGGGATACCTCGGCTGCCGCCGGATAGCGGAAGGCGACGTGCTCAAACACCACGCCCATGGGCCCGTCGGGCACTTCCACAGCATCCGGTTTTTCGCGCACCATGGGTTTGAGCTCGAGCACTTCGAACACGCGCTCGAAAGACACCAGGGCGGTCATCACCGTGACCTGGAGATTGGACAGACCCATCACGGGTGCGTACAGACGCATCAGCAGTGCGGTCAATGCGACCACCGTGCCCAGGTCCAGAGCGTGCCGGGCTGCCAGCACACCACCCCAACCATAAGCCAGCGCCGTGCCCAAGGACGCCATCAGCAGCAGACCCGTGGCAAGCAACCGACCGTACAACGCGGCGCGGATGGACAGACCGGACAGCTCGCGTGCCTTGGTCTCGAAGAGGGCTCCATCCACCTCGGGACGCCCAAAGAGTTTGGCCAGCATCGCCCCGGCCACATTGAAGCGCTCCACCATCATGCTGCTGACACCGGAGCCGGCGTTCATGATTTCTCGCGTGATGGCCTGGATCCGCCGGCTCCAGTACCGCGCCGGCAGCACGAACAGCGGCAGCAGCACCAGCACGACGATCGTGATCCTCCAGGACAACGCGAACATGGTTCCGATGATCAGCACCACCGTCACGATGTTGCCCGCGACGGTGGACAGTATGTCGGTGAAGGCGCTGCGCGCCCCCATCGTGTCGGAAAAGAGACGATTCACCAGCGCTCCGGTCTGCGTACGCGCAAAGAACGCCAGCGGCATGCTCCGGATATGGTTGAAGAGCCGGGCGCGCAGGCCCACGACCACATCGGCGCCAATGCGGGTACCCAGGTACGTCTGGGCGAGGCCCAGTGCCGCATCCAGCACGCCCAGCAGCGCGATGAGCACCGCCAGGCGCACGATTAGCGCCGTGTCGGCATGCAGGATGCCGTCGTTGATGATACGGCGGTAGATCAAAGGGTAGGTGACGACGATGCCCGCATCGGCGATGACCACCACCGCCAGCAGCAGTAACCAGCCCGTGTAGGGCAGGGCGATCTCAAGCGTCCGCCGCACGGTCCCGGGCTTGATGCCGTGCTCGAGTACCGACGGGTCTTGCCTCAAGGTCCGCATCGCTGCGGCCATACCCCTTTGCATACGGGCCCTCAGTTGGTACTGAAAATGGTCGAGAATCGGCCTGCAGCATAGTGCAGATCGAACCTGATCGCATCACTCAAAAAGACAATTTCCAGAGCATATTACTGCCTGCGGTCTTGGTTGCTTTGGAAGCTGTGCGAGAACGTCCTTGCTGATCCTTGCAACAACGTGAAACTGAGGATCGACGACTTCTGCGATGTCGTAGTGGATCGAAGTCGCAAGCACCGTGGCGACTTCGCCGCTATCCAGGCGATAGTGACTGACCAACCAGTTGGACAGTCCGGAGGTGGCATTCTGCTGCGCAGCCTGCAGTGAGCCGCCGATGCCGGAAACCATGATGTCGTGATCGTTTTCGGCCCAGGGCTGGTCCAGCAGTTCGTCCCGGATGAGAGTGACAGTGAATTCAACATCCATGGAGGTCTCAAGACCCTGTCCCGTAATTTCGCCATCCGCCTGCAGGGCGTGGCCGTCTCCCATGACGAGCAGGGCGCCGGCCTGATAGACGGGCAGGTAGAGCGTTACCCCTTCGCGGATCTGGTTGTAGTCCAGATTCCCGCCGAAGCGACCGAGTTCAGCACTGTTGGATATGGCGTCCCCGACCGGTGCCGTACCGACGCTGCCGAGCATGGGAAGCAATTTGACCTGATACCCCTTGAGTTTTTCTGACGGCTTGTCGGGTCTCGCGGTCCCATTCGTGCGATCGAGTATCCAGATATCGCTCCAGTCCTGCGGACGCTTCTGCTGATACCAAGGCGGAACTGCGATGGAGGCTACACTGCCACGGTACTGGAACGCGGTGTCGCGATTCGGCCGGATCGCGTTGAAGTGGACGGCGATGGTATCGCCGGTCATCGCGCCCTCGATATAGAACGGACCGGTCAGCGGGTTGCCCTCTATGGTGACCCCGACGTCGTGCTCATCGTGACCCGCTGCATCCAAGGTCTTGGTACGCACGGTATCGCCCGGGAAGATGCGCAGCGCCGGCGGGTTAGCCCCCGAGTAGGACCGATAGAAAACCTTGGGGTCGTAGGTGATGACTCTGGGTGCCTCCGGCGGCTGTCTGGGCCTGCGCGCGGAGACCGTGATCGGGAGGTTGTGCAGCAGGCCTGAACCCGAAAGCACTCCGTTCTTTTCGGTCAGCACCAGCGAACCGAAGACCTCGGCCCCCTCGGGCGGCAGAATCTTCAGGTGCAGGCCATCCTTCTGCACGATGCCGGAGAACTTGTAGGGGAAAACGTCGTCCGGCACGAGATAGCCTGATCGCCCGAGGTATTGCGAACCGTCGGTCGTAAGCTCGAGCCCGGCCACAAAGGTACCCCCGGGGTAAGAGGTCGTGACTTCCCAGCGTCCCGCGAGATCAGGACCCGCCGAGGCGGCTGCCGCGCCCGTTGCCCAGACCATTAGAAGCCATGCGACCACATTCCGTTGCGTCGTCATTTAGGAACCCCGTTATTGTTGGATCGGGTTGCGGAGCCAGGTGCATCTGAAGGACCAGGCAGCCTTTCGGGAGTTCAATTTGCATGCAAATCGGCCGCGCGACGTCCGCCGTTCTAATGCCCGTCGCTGTAGGCTCTCCGATGGTGCAATTTCAAAGAAAGCACCAACCCCGCCAACAACAGGGTCACCGCATTGGCAATGGTGATGGGCAAGCTGCGCACGGCAATTCCGTATATCAGCCATAGCGATACGCCCAGAGTGAAGAGTCCGTACATCCGCAGCGAAATACCGCTCAGATCGCGGGTCCGCCACGAATGCCAGGCCTGAGGAATGAACGCGATGGTGGTAAAGATGCCGGCGGCAAAACCGACCAGGTCGATCACATTTCGATGCATGCGGGCAGTTTACTACTAAGCCCGCCTGCCACGAGGGTGATCCACTGCTTCACCGGCCCGCCAAGTACAGTCAGATCGGGTCGCTGTTCACTGCAGTGTGACGACAGCAATGCTGACCGCTTTCTTGGCTGGATCGCCCGTTGCGAACACCAGTCTGCGGCCGTCGGGTGAGAAGACGGGATGACCGGCATTCAGCGCATAGTCCGTGACCTGCACCAGCCCGCTGCCGTCGCGGTTGACGATGAAGACGGCATACAGACTATTTGGGCTGCCGCGGTCGGATTCGAAGGCCAGCCGCTTGCCGTCCGGCGACCAGGACGGGGTGCGCCCTTGAAGCGGATTGGATTCCAACCTGGATGACTCGCCGCGCCCGTCGACCAGCCAAATCTGATTGTTGTCCTGATCGTAGAGCTGGCCGTGGTTTGCCTGACCGGCGAAGGCAACCGATTTCCCATCGGGCGATACGCTCGACATACCGGCCAGGACCTGGTCCTGACGGGTGATGGCGACCGGCGTGATACCGTCGATATTCATGCGATACAGAATGTTCCGGGCCGCATCGCCGAAGCCGATGGTCTTGCCATCCGGATACCAGGAGGGGTAACTCGGCGCGAGCAGATCCTTGGTCATCAGGTGACGGGCATTGCGACCGTCGCCATCGATCACCCACAGGCCGCTGTCCTTGCCATCGGGGGAATCACCGTTGAAGACGATGCGACCGGTCTTTGCCGACCAGCTGGCCCGGGTCGCGGACACCGGCATTTGCGCAAAGAGTTCAGGGCTGCCGCCCGCGGCCGAAACCCGAAACAGCGCCCAGGTCTTGCCAACGTCCAACGTGCGGCTGAACAGCACGGTCTTTCCATCTGGTGAAAAGCAGGGCCAATAGTCGATGACTCCGGTGGTCCGCGTTGTAATGTCCCGCGCTGCCGCGTTCGGCATCACGTTCCAGGTGCGCGCCACCGCAGGTTTGGGTACAGCCGGCGAACCGGGTGCGGGAAAGCTCTTTGCCAGCTCTTCCGCAATGCGTGGTGCTGCGACGTCGCGACCTCCCTGCGTAATCGTCATGCCGGTGATCTTGCCATCGGCGCCCGCGTTGAACGTGAACAGGACGCCGCCATTTGCGAAAGAGAATTTGTTTGAGCTTTCCGGCGTGGCTTCCGCGCGTTGGGGAGTGCCCACCGCACCGAAATAGAAATGATCGCCTTCGCGCCAAAAATGAACTGACCGTTGCGGACCGATCAGGTAATAACCTTCATAGTGGTCGGCCGCGGCCTGGTCGAGTGCAACTGCGGCCATCGAGGCGCCTGTAATTTGCAACGCAAGCACCAGCAGCGCGCCGCACGCCCGCCGCAAGATGACGGGTCTTTTCATGTCCGCACCAGCCGTAACCGCCAGACTCGATAGGCTACAATTGCCGCGACGAACAATACGGCAGCGTGCAGAGCTGCCACCCCTAGGGTGACGGCCAAATCCCGATGCCCATGCAGATAGAAGAAGGCTAACACCGAGAATCCCCAACCGCCCGGATGACCGGCCTCAGCCTGATATTCATGCCAGTGAAACCCGAGCATCGAGCTGAAGAGTGCGAGCAGGACAAGACCGACCCACAACCAGGGGGTTGAAAGGCGCTGGCGCAGGGCCAGTACGAGGTATCCAGCCGTGAGCAGCACGCCAGCCAGGTAGTTGATGAGGAAACCCAGGATCCCGATAAGGGCGCGATAGCTCTCCGGCATCGCAGAGGGTGCGATGGAGTTCAGCGGCGAGAGCACGTGGATCATCGATGAATCCGTGACCCCGATCAGGGCCATCCACAACGGCACTGGCGAGAGTGCAAATACCGCCCACGGCGCCCGTGCCACCAGCGAGCGGGCAGGGGCCCTGTCGATCATCGCCTGCGCCAGTTCGGCATCGTTGCCCACGAAAGATCTGGCGCGCTCGACCGCCTTGGTCTCATTCAGGCCGGACGCGCGCTCACGCTCGATGAGATCGGCCAGGTGCTCCCGCAGCTCGGTGACATAGCGTTGCGCGTGGCGCGGCGCGATACCGGCGCGCAATAGTCGTTCTCGCACTGTCTCAAATGGCGGCATGATGCTCGTCCGCCTTGATTACAGACCGGATGGCCCCGGCGAGTGTGGTCCAGTTCGTTGCCAGGTCCCGGTATCGAAGCACCCCGGGCGCGGTGACGGCGTAGTAGATGCGACTGCGGCCCTCGACCGTCTTACGACGCGCCTTGAGTGCGCCTTCGCGCTCCAGGGTGTGAAGCACCGTATAGACGATGCCTTCGCCCAGGCTCACGACATCCCCGGTCTCGGTGCGGATCGTTTGGACGAGTTCATAGCCGTACATCTCACGAACCTGCAGCAGCCGCAGGATCATCAACTCCGGTACCCCGGCCATGAAATTGGGATTGGTCTCGCGCGCCATGCCAATACCTCTTGATTAGAGGTGTAGTATACCTTTTAGTTAGAGGTATGCAAGCGCACGGCACCGATCCGCCCACGCACTCAGGCGGGTCGATAGATCTGCAGGGTGGACCCTTGGGGAAATGCCTTCGAACTGACTAGGCTGAAGCGCCGGGGATGGGTCAGCTCGGTAAAGATCGGCAGACCCTGTCCCAGGGCAATCGGAATGAGGAGCAGGTCGAATTGGTCGACGAGACCATGAGCGATGAGGCTGCGAGCAAAGCTCGCCCCGCCGTAGGCGAACATCGGCTTTCCATCCTGGGCCTTCAATTTGGCGACTTCCGCGACCAGTTCACCGCTTGCCACATACGCCTGCGCCCAGCTCTCCGCGCCGGGCTGAAGAGCCTCGGGCTTATCCCGGGCGGCGCGAGCAGCTTCGAGGATTGCCGGTCCCTGTCTGGAAAAGACGACCTTGGGAATCTGGTTCATCGGGGCTGCGAACCCGTCGGTCGAGATCGGCCAATAGGAGGCCATGTCCCGGAACGTACGGCTGCCCATGACGTGCAGGCTCGTGCTCCAAGCCCTCTCGATCAGCCACGCCTTCGCCACGGGATCCGGATTGATCATCCATTTGGAGTCGCCGTCGGTGCTGCCCACGAATCCGTCTAGCGATATATACATCCTGAGGATCAGTTCTCTCATTGCGTTCTCCTTGGGGTTTCCAAGCAACGACGTTTCGATCGGATGAATTTCGACAATTTGGCGAGCCCTTTTGCAGAAAAGGTGACTCGGGGCCGCCGCTTGCCCGCTTCAGGCCGGCCGCTAAATCATCGGCAGAGATCGAGGCAGCGGGCCGCGCGGAAATGCCTTTTCGATCTGGGCCACCTCCGTATGGCTAAGCTCAAGGGTTTCGGCGTACGCATTCTCGACAACATGTTCAAGTGTCGATGCCTTGGGAATTGCAAACACGGATGAATGGCGCAGTAGGAAACACAGCGCTACCTGACGTGGGGTGGCGCCATGAACTTCGGCTATTTGTTGTAGCACCTGGCCACCGGGTGATCGCGGAGCCGGGAATCCGGATCTGCTCCCGAACGGGCTGTAGGCGACCACCGCGATTCCATGTGCCGAACACCAAGGAATCACAGCATGCTCAATCGCTCTTTCCTCCAGGTGGTAAAGCACCTGGTTGCACACCGGAGGGGATGCGCTGGATAGAGCGTGCAGCTCTTCAAGATCATCCACGTCGAAATTGCTGACTCCCCAGGAAAGAATTTTACCGTCACGAATGAGCTGATCGAAGGCCGCTATCGTCTCCCGCAGCGGATGGTTACCGCGCCAGTGCAGTAGGTAACAATCCAGCCGATCCGTCTTCAGGCGGGCGAGGGAGGCTTCGCAGGCCAGCACGACTCCCTTCCGCGATGCATTCGACGGTAGAACCTTGGAGACTAGGAATATCTCATTGCGGCGTCCCTCGATGGCCTTCGCGACCAATTGCTCGGCTTTCCCCGACCCATACATCTCCGCGGTATCTATATGGGTCATACCGAGGTCAATTCCGCGACGCAGAGCTTGCACTGCAGTGCCCGTGGGTACCTGCTCAATATTCCAGGTACCCTGGCCTATCTCTGAAACTTCGCGCGACATCGGGCCAAATTGCCGACATTCCATTGTTTCACCCTCTGTTGGTCACTGGCTGGCGGTCGTAACGCTATCTCACGACGGAGGAGTATACTTAGGCTGCATCGGAGGCTTGGTTTCGATGCCTTTTGAGGGAAGACCGATACCGTGAACCAGCTCGGAACGAAACTTCTACTCGTCTTACTTGTGGCAGGGATCCTTGTCTTTGGAATGGCCGACCCATTCACGATTAAACACCTGGTGATCGTGACCACGGCCGCGCTGGTAGTTTTCGGCACGCCGGTGCTGAAGGCGTTTCTGATACGTCTCCATGTCTGGTAAGCACCAGCAGGTGCGGAACGATGATCTCGCACCCCCGGCATCATCGTGGTTTCCACAAACCTGCCGGATGACGGATCGATTGCCAGGGTCGAATGCCGCTGCCTGAGCCGCTTGAGATGCCCGCGTTCTATGATGAACCTGATCTCTATGATGCGTTGCTGCCCGCTTCAGCTGCCCAGCTTAACTACTATTTGACCCTCGCCCGAAGCTGTGCGGGCAGGGTACTCGAGCTCGCTTGCGGCAGCGGGCAGCTCATCGTGCCAGTCGCCTGCGAGGGACTTGCGGCCACCGGATTGGATCTGTCACCGCAGATGCTATCTGCGGCAGGCCGTCGCGCAGCCGCTTCGGTTGCGCGAGTCCAGCTCGTCGAGGGCGATATGCGTGACTTCGATCTCGGACTGCGGTTTTCACTGATATTCATCGCGAGGAACTCACTTCTGCACTTGAGCGAGCCCGATGAATTTGCGGCTTTCTTTTCCTCCGTACGGCGCCATCTGGAGCCGGACGGAGTACTGGCATTCGATATCTTCAATCCGAATCTGCAACTGCTTTCCCGCCCGACGGGAGAGCGGTTCCAGGTGATGTCCAAGATTCTGCCGCAGCACGGAGAGGTGACTGTGGAAGTCGCGAATGACTATGATTGTCGATCGCAAATCAATCGGGCGACCTGGTTCATTTCGAGTGCGGGAAAACGCGATGCCTGGGTGTTTCCACTTCACCTGCGTTCCATTTTCCCTCGGGAACTGATGGCGCTGCTCGCCTTGAACGATATTCGTCTCACGCGCCGGGAGGGCGATTTTGGCGGCGGAAGCTTTACAAGCGCGAGCGCGAGTCAAGTGTGCCAATGTCGGATTCGCTGACGTGTTGGCACTCAGACCCAATTATGGCTGACGGTCTTCCGGAAGGCTTCGGCGCTTAAACGAGGGAGCGCAAGTGCGCCGGCTCACGGCCGCTGTTTCTGTTGTGCTACCCGGCCATGCTCACCCGTTTCTCGTCGTGACATATCGGATGTTCCCAGCGACCGATAGAATTCCGCCGATGCATCGGCGATGCGAAGCAACTCACCGGCAAAGTCTTCCAGTCGAGTACGTCGCGCCCGCGCCTGACGACGCAGGCATTCGAAGGCCTCCTGCTGGTCGAGCTTCAAATTTGCCATGACCAGACCGGTCGCGATTCCAACCTGCTTCCCGGTCCGTACCGCCACTGTCAGGCGCTCCGTTTGAGCCTGAAGTGCCTGCAATTCCTGGGACCGACGTAGCGCTGTGCGCACAACCGAAACAATCTGCTCCGGATTGATGGGCTTTACCAGATATGCCGTTGCACCGGCGGTCACGGCCGCGTTGCTGATCGCCTCGTCGACGCGGGCAGACAACAATACGAAAGGAACGAGGCAAAGCTCCGTCATTTTCCGCGCCAACTGAATGCCATCGAATTCGGGCATCTGATAGTCGATGACCGCGAGCGACGGCCGCCTGATCAGACACGCTTCCAGAGCGGTGACGTTGTTGAGCGCTTCCACGACTTCGAATCCGGCGCTGCGCAGCGCGGCGCCCACGGTGGCCACGGTGGGCCGGTCCGCGCTTATGAGCAGAATGGGCTCGATGGCAGCGGTTTCGCGAGTTGCCTCGCCGGAAAGTGTAATTGTTTGCATATTGCTGACTTCGCCCTACTGGAAGGTCCGCATCGCGGACCCATGAATGAATCCTAAGAGAGCCGGAGCGTGAAATCTCTACGGATGACTATGGAGTGCCGGGGAGATAATCAAGTAGCCATCCGCGCCACGGCGGTCCGGCTCCAGGCCAGGATCTGACCCAGCGGCATCGGCCGACCGAGGAGATATCCCTGCGCCATGTCGCAGCGCAAGGACTGCAGCACCGCCAGCTGCGGAAACGTCTCGACACCCTCTGCGATCACCCGAACGCCGATGTTTCGGGCGAGCTGCAGGACCGCATGAGTTACGGCCATTAGCGCCCGGCCGCGCTCCGAAGTCAGATCGGCTGCGATGAACGATCTGTCAAGCTTGAAGACGTCGATCGGAAAATCGTACAGGCTCGCCAGTGACGAATATCCGGTCCCGAAGTCATCGACCGACAAGGCGACCCCGAGTCGCTTGATTTCCCGCATCGTGCCCTTGGCGGCGGCGAGGTTGGTTACCAGCTCACTCTCGGTGATTTCAAGGTGCAGGCATTTGGGATCGATTCCAGAGGCCGCCAGTACAGCGGAGATCTTGGCCGGCAGGCCGGTGTCGGTCAGTTGCCTGCGCGAGACGTTGACCGCGATAAAATCGGGAGCATTCTCGCCCATTTGCTGCTGCAGTTGCTTGAATTCAATACAGGCCTTCTTGAGAACCCAGTCGCCTATCGGGCCGATGAGACCACTGTTCACGGCGACGGGAATGAAGTCTGCGGGCGACACGGCCCCGAGTTTGGGATGCTGCCAGCGCAACAGTGATTCAAGTCCGACAAATCTTCCGGACTCCAGGTTGATGATTGGCTGATAGGCGAGGGTAAGCTGCTGCGACTCAACGGCGAGTCGCAGTTCACGTTCCGTATTCGCTTTTCTCTCTATTCGTCGGCGCAGTGCCGAATCGAATACCACGTGGCAACCTCTGCCGGCGGCCTTTGCCTCGTACATCGCGGCGTCGCCATCGCGTAGTAATCCGCCGGCGTTGGTGTGGCTGTGGGAGCCATGGACAATTCCGATGCTGATGGAACTGGCCACTCGCAGTTCATCGATGGAGTATTCGCGGCTCAATTCCTGGATAAGGCGCTTCGCAACTTCCTCGGCGTCCGTCGGATCGTGCAAGTCCTCGAGCAGAACGGCGAACTCATCGCCTCCAAGACGCGCGATAGGCAGTTCACTGGCGTCATTGTGGATCAGGTCCCGGATGCGAGTGGTGGCGCAAACACGCGCAGCCGCCTGCCGCAGAAGATCGTCGCCTGCATCATGGCCGTATGCGTCGTTAAGTTGCTTGAAGTGGTCAAAATCGAGGACCAGTAATGCGAAGTGACTTTTCAGGCCCGCATTCACTCTTGAAAGGCACTCCTCGATCCGAGGTAGCAATCCATCGCGATTCAACAAGCCGGTCAGACTATCGTGGCGGGCCTGGTATTCAAGGCCGCACAACAGGGCCCGCGCATTGAGCACTGCCCGCACGCGCGCGCGCAGTTCCATGGCTCTGAGCGGCTTGCGCAGGAATTCCACGGCGCCTTCTTCAAGGGCAACGCCGGGGACCGAGTCATCGTCCGGACTTGTAAGGAAGATGATCGAAATAGGGCGCGGGTGCGCTTGCGCGTGCAGTTTCTGCAACATCTCCATTGCGGCAAAGTCGGGCAGCTGGCAATCCACAAGCACCAGATCCGGCAACCAGTCGCCAAGCTGCAGCAAGGCCTCGCTGCCTGAGTTCACCTGGTAGACATCCAGGTTGAGGTCGCGTAGCTGCCCCTCGACGATGGCGTGGACTTGCGGACAGCCATCGATCAGCAGAACCGTCCGGCGCTCGGCCGCTCGCCGGACGGCCTTTCTTACGCAGCCAGGCGCCTCAGCCGAGGCGGCATCACCGGGGTGCGAATGAGGGCAAATGTTCATGACTGTGTGGATGGCTAAGCGTCAAGTTCGGATGAGCGCGCCAAGCGTCAGGGCTTCACCAGCCATCCGACTGGCGAACTCCGGCAGGTTCGCCTCGGTGAGCCGAAACTCCTGGAGGGGTAAATCGGAGGCCACAAGCGGCTCGCCCTCTGGCAGCCTGTCAGGATGCAGATGGGCGCACTGATCGGCGACGGCCAGCAATCGATGACCTGAAGTGGAGTTCTTCTGCACCGCCAGGTGGTGATCCAAAACGGCATCGGCGAATTCCACCGGTAAGTCCCACTGGGCGAGGAGCGCTGCGCCGAGGACTGCATGTCCGGCTTCTGGCGGCGGTGGCTTCACCAGCCCATCGAGCGCCGTGGGCGCCCCGACCGTCGGCACCTGGCTGTCACTCTTTAGCTGCAGCTGTACCAACCATCCCAGATCGTGCAGCAGACCGAGCACGAAGGCGGCTTCCGGTGCCCAGGTTCCGGACGGGCATCTACGCGCCAAATGCCGGGCGGCGACCGCTGTGATCAGACTGTGGTGGCGCAACTGATTGAAGTATCCCAGATGCACAGTCCCAAGCTGGCTGACGGTGCCGTCGAGACTGGCTGCCATCGCAATCCCGGTGACCGCGGCTGTGCCGAGTATCTCCAGAGCACGCCCAATCGAATCGATTGCGCGGGACGCTCCATAGAATGCAGAATTCGCGACCTTCAGTACACGCGCGGCGAGCGCTGGATCGGCGTGCAGGAGTGCACTGAGCTGCTCGTACTGGGAACTTGCCTCGGGCTCGCCG
This sequence comes from Steroidobacteraceae bacterium, assembly GCA_036498905.1. Lineage (GTDB taxonomy): Bacteria > Pseudomonadota > Gammaproteobacteria > Steroidobacterales > Steroidobacteraceae > DAIDKA01. Next base: position 33,483 of record DASYER010000063.1, read on the forward strand.
ATAATTTTCAGTAACCTGCCGTCCATGGTCGGAAGCGATGACAGGTTGGCAATTTCCCGGCGCGCGCGGGCGACGGCTTCTGTCGTCGCGGTCATGGTGACTTATCCGATCGGGTCTGAGGCGCGCGCTCCGAAACAGCAAGGGGCAAATCAATCCGAATCATGGTGCCGATGCCCGCATGTGCTTCGATGTCGAGCTGTCCGCCATGTGCCTTGACGATACTGCAGGCCATCTGCAGGCCGGCGTCTTCGCGTCGCAGCACGGGCCTGGCGTCGAAGCCGCTCTGAGGGAGAGCGTTGATGCGGTCCTGATCCATGCCAATGCCGTTGTCCACGACCGTGAGGCGTACGACCCTCCGAGGAGCGGCGCAATCCGAATAGTCCGCGGCGTAGGGGCCGTGAGCGAAGGTGATCAGCGCGACGCCGATATCGATCTGCCCGTGGGGGACTTCAATTGTTCTGACCAGGCTCAGTACCACGTGCAACAGCGCGCGCTTGAGTGCCAAGGGATTGCCGTGCAGCAGTGGGGAGTGGCTGTCCTCGGAGAGAGTGATCCTGGCCCTGCCTCGGACGCTTGCACGAAGCATCGGCAGAATGTCCCTGGCCATGGCGTCGACCGAGAATTCACTCCACACCTCGAGGTCGTCATTGCTGGCAGCGAAGATTTGTCCAAGTACGGCATTGGCGAAGCCGATCATGTCTGCCAGTTGCGCCAGGCGAAGGCAGTCGGGGCGGCCCATGGGCGATTCGCCGACCATGCCGCGCGCGAGTTCCCCTGCCGGACCCAGAACTGCGCGAAGTTCGTCCACTGTGGCCAGCGCAGGAGTGCACACGACTCCCAGCGACAGGATTGAATTTGATTGAGGCATAATCCGCAGTGACTCCGCTCGAGCCGTCAAGTGTCAGGCGCTGTACCTTAGAGCGCAGCAGCGGAGTCTGGAATACGGAATTGACCTGAGTGGCGCCGGGACCAATAGGTAGTTGATTGAGGCAGGAGCAGGAAGCGCAAATCTGCTGCGCCGCACGCGGCGTCAGTCGGTCACGATCTTGTTCCGAATGGCGTATCGCACCAGGTCAGCGAAGGAGGCGAAATCCATTTTATGCATTATGTTGCTACGGTGGGTTTCGACGGTCTTTACGCTCAGGCCCAGAAGTCGTGCAATGTCCTTATTATTGTTACCTTCTGCGAGCAGCTGCACGATTTCGCGTTCACGCGGCGACAGGGTGGCAAGACCGGCATCCACCGAGCGTGCACCGGTCCCCAGATAGCCCTGCAATACTCGCTGCGCGACTATCGATGAGAAAAATGGTCGCTCTTCGAGCAGGGCTTCCACGGCACTGACCAGTGTCGTGCCCGCATCGGATTTTAAAACATAGCCCATCGCGCCGGCGTCCAGCACTTCGCGCACCAGTTGCTCCGATTCGTGTGCGGTGACGATCAGAATGCGGGTCTTCGGAACCGCGCTATGCAGCCGTCGTGTGGTCTCCAGACCGTTGAGTTCCGGCATGGTCAGATCCAGAACGGCAATATCAGGAAGCAGTTGCTCGGCCAGCTCGCAGGCCTTGCGACCATTGGAGGCCTCCGCTACTACCGACCAGCCCTGTTTTTCTGACAATGTTGAAGCAAGACCGCGCCGGACCAGTGGGTGATCATCGGCGATGAGGATGCGGACGGTTCGCATGGGGAGGGTTGCCTTACACCGGGACGGTGGCCCGAACGCAGGTGCCGGTCGGGCTCGAGAGGATTGTAAGCTGTCCGCCGAGTTGACGCAGCCGCTCCCGCATGCCGCTCAGACCGACGCCGCGCCCGATCGGATCCGGCGCATTGTCCGAGTCTTGAACCACCGGCATTCCTTGGCCCGCATCCTGCACTTCGAGTGTGACGGCCTTGGAATTCAGCGTTAACTGAATCGTGACCGACGGGCTCTGAGCGTGGCGATGCACATTGCTTATGGCTTCCTGGACTACGCGGAACAGGGCCAACTCCAGATCGCGCGTCAATCGAGGCAATGTCTCGGGCAGCCGCAGGACCACATTGATGTCGCTGCGGCGGGTGAGCCCATCCGCCAGCCAGCGAAGGGCGCTCAGCAGGCCAATTTCGTCCAGCAGGGGAGGATGCAGCAGGTAGGAGGCCGTACGAATATCGGAGGAACAGCGATGAGCCAGTGCTGCGCAGTCGGCAATCAGCGGCAGATTTGAGGAGCCTTCGGCCTCCGCCTGTCGCTGCAGGCGCGCCAGCTGCATACCCAAAGCGGTGAGAATCTGCCCAGTGGAGTCGTGCAGATCACGACCTATGCGTCGGCGCTCGTCATCCTGCAGTTGAATCAGCGTACCGGCGAGCTGCTGCAGTTCGCGCAGCGTCGACTCGCGCTCTTCATACACTTTCTTACGTCGCGTAATATCGAGAAATACGGCCAGGGTCAGACGGCGGTGATCGGCTTCAATTCCTGTCAGGTTTACTTCGGCGATCATGGGCTCATCGTTGTCCAGGCGCCTGCAGGTCCATTCAAAGCACGCCGTGCCTTGTTCGAGCGCTTCCTGAATCTTCTCCCGCATGCTGGCCTCGGACGATCGCCCGTCCGGCTGGGTCGGTGGCGCCAGATCACGGGGCTGAAGGCCTTTCAATTCTCCAACGCTGAGAGCGCCGAACATCTTGGCGCTGCGCGCATTGCAATCCACAAAATGCTCGCCATCGTGGAGCAGAACTCCAAAGGCCGCATTGTTGAATAGCGCGCGATAGTGCCGCTCCCGTCGCCGAAGCGTCCCGAGAAAGTAAATGACCCCACCCGCCGCGGCCAATATGACGAAGGAAAGGGCGCCGGCCAGCGCCAGCGTTTCGCGCCGCCTGTCGGACCAGCTTGCCAGTGTTGCGGCCTCAAATTGCCAGGCTGCAGAGGCGATCGGATAACCAGTCACGCGCCTGACGGCTATCACATTCGGTTCGTGAGTTGTCAAAGTGGGCGCGACTATCAGTCCCCCGCTGGCCGGCAACGCGAGCCCGCGACGGAATGATTCGGCGGAGGCGAAATTCTTGCCGCGCAACGATGCGTATTTTGGGTCGGGAAAAGCCTCGAGTACGGTAGAGTCAACGTTGAATAATCCGGCGCCGCTATCCGGTTGGGTGGAGCTGAAAATCGGCGCCATCGTATCGAACGCAAACATGGCACCGGCCCAGAGATTGCCGACCCGATGCATAACCGGGACGATATGCTCGCCTGGGCGATCGGGGTCCGGCATCGGCCCACCGACCCAACTTTGCGCGGCGCCGACCGACAATATCGGTTTGAGCCAGGCAGGCAGCTCGCTCAGCGAGTCGTGGCGGCCACCACGCGCCATCAGATCGAATCGCGATGGATCTGCGAGAAACAGCGCTCTAACATAGGCGCCGCCGGTCAGCATGTGATCCAGGGTTTTCAGTACTTGGGTGGTTGGTGCGGCGGCAAATCCGCGCTCCCCGCCGAGCTCATTGGCCGCAGCCTCGGCAGCGCCGACCCCATCTCCCAGCATGGCTTCGACCTGTGCGTTAAGAGAAGTGCTTTGGCCGCGTAGGCGGTTCTGCGAAGTCGCAACGGTCAGGCGATGGTCGGATTTGACAACATGTAGCGCATAGCTCCATGTTCCAATGAGCAGAATCGCCGAGTAGCCGAGCACGATGGCATTCAGCGCCGCGAACGAGTTTGTCGTCCCTGCGCCTGACCGGATGGCTGTGTACAACCGTGACAGTGCGCCCAAGATCATAAGTAGCCAGTATGGCGTGCCTGGAAGTTCCGGCGCCAGCGGATTCCGTGTTGCAGTGCGCGTCGAACGCGGTTAAGCGCAATCGGCCTTGCGGGTAATGTCCATGGCCGCGGCCAAGACACACAATTGACTGCCGATTGCAGTCAGCGGCAGCACCTGGCATGCCGCTCCCGCTTCTACGGCGGCACCCGGCATGCCCCATACGACGCTGCTCGCCTCGTCTTGCGCGATCGTCGGACTACCGGCATCACGCATCTCCTTCAGACCTTCGGCGCCGTCCTTACCCATGCCCGTCAGAATGGCGCCAATGGCGTTGCGGCCGGCCTGTTGTGCCACCGAGCGAAACAACACATCCACCGAGGGCTTGTGCCGGTTCACCGCCGGTCCATCGTCCAATCGACAGATGTACCGGGCACCGTCGCGGACAAGCAGCAGGTGCCGATCTCCCGGTGCGATATAGACATGGCCCGACAACACCTGTTGTCCGTCCTGTGCCTCGCACACGGTTACCTTACAGCAGGCATTCATCCGCTTCGCAAACTGTGCGCTGAAGTCCTTCGGAATGTGCTGCGTGACCAGCACCCCGGGCGCATCCGGCGGCAATCCCATCAGTACTTCCCTGATGGCCGCCGTGCCTCCCGTTGAGGCGCCGATCGCGATGATGCGGTCGGTGGTCCGGAATCGCGGCGGGGGAGCCTTGGCAAGCACGACGTCGGCGCTGTGCCGGGGCGATGAGGGCAGGGAGCCAGACGGCAATTCGGCCAGACGGTGCACCCTCGCCTGGGCGGCCATTTTCACTTTCTCGATGAGTTCTGCCCGATACTCGCCAAGCGTGGCGGCCAGATCAATTTGTGGTTTGGGCAGATAATCCACTGCGCCCAGAGACAGCGCCTCGAGGGTGATGTCGGCACCGTGGCCGGTGAGCGATGAGACCATCACGACCGGCATCGGGCGCAAACGCATCAAATTGCGCAGGAACGTGATGCCGTCCATCTTCGGCATTTCTACATCCAACGTGAGCACGTCCGGGCGAAGTTCCTTGATTTTCTCCCGGGCCATATAGGCATCCGTAGCCGTGCCGACCACCTCGACGGTACTGTCGCTGGACAGCAACTCGGTCAGGATCCGACGTACCAGGGCCGAATCATCGATGATCAGTACCCGAGTTCGAGCACTACTGTGGGTCATTGCCGGCACTCCTTCCCTTGAACAGTTCCACTTTGTTGCCTTCCGTTCCTGAGTCGATGCTTTCCCGATAGGCCTGCTCGTTGTAGGCGACGGCGCGACTGTCGACTGCGCGCAGGCGCTTCAGGAGTACCCTCCCGGATTCCGGGAAGTACACGACCCGCCTGGGGAATACATCGGCCACGTCCTGTGCGATGACCGCAAGCCCTTCCACCTTGAGGAAGGCTTGGGCGAAGGCAATATTGCGCGCCCCGACGTCCGTCATGGAGGGCAAAATCCGTGCACCGCCGAAAAGCTTCACTTCGAGGCGTCCGTGGCGCGCGCCCAGCTTGAGCAATTCATTGATTAGACTTTCCATCGCGTAGCAGCCATAGCGCATGGACGCATTGCCCTCCGGCAGCATGAAATGGTTCATGCCGCCGACGCCGTTCTCCAGATCCCGAATACACGCGGAAATGCAGGAGCCCAGTACCGTGGAGACGGCTTCCGCTTCACGCGTGACGTAGTATTCTCCGGGAAGAATCGTTGCAGTCCACACTCCGGTGCCCGGATCCCAGTAGCGCTGAATGCCCTCGAACCCCCGAACCGCCATCGGCATCGGGGATCCTGCAGCCCTATTAAGGATGCCGCTCATGCGGATGTGTTGCGGAGCCTAGAACTGGTCCCATTCGCCATCTGTACCGGTAGCGGAACCCGCGCCGGTTTGCATCCTGGTGCTCGACACCGTGGACGCACGAGGTCTGGCGGCGATAGCCTTCGCATCATCCTTTGCCCAGGGGCGCGCGGCGCCGCGCCGCTCGACGGGTGCCGTCGCCGGTCGCAGCGGCTCCCCTGATACGGTGTAAATGTGCATCATTTCGGTGAGGCCCCTTGCCTGATCCGCCATCGACTGGCTCGCCGCCGAGGCCTCCTCGACCAGTGCCGAGTTTTGCTGAGTCATCTGATCGAGCTGCATGACGGCCTTATTGACCTGATCGATGCCGGAGGACTGCTCCCGGCTTGCCGCGGCAATTTCCCCGATGATGTCGCTGACTTTCTTGACTGCCGAGACCAACTGCTCGAGCGTCTGACCGGACTGCGCCACCAGCGACGAGCCTTCATCGACCTTCTTGCTGCTGTCCTGAATCAGATCCTTGATTTCCTTGGCCGCGGTGGCACTGCGCCCGGCCAGATTGCGCACTTCGCTGGCAACCACCGCGAAGCCACGGCCCTGTTCGCCGGCACGGGCGGCCTCGACCGCGGCGTTCAATGCAAGCAGATTGGTCTGAAAGGCGATTTCATCGATGACGCCGATGATGTCCGCGATCTTCGTCGATGACTCGTTTATTTCGGTCATGGCCTTGACGGCCTTCGCCACCACAATACCGCCCTTCTGGGCCTGGTCACGCGCGGCGACTGCCAGCTGATTGGCCTGGGCAGCGTTATCCGCATTCTGCTTTACGGTGGCGGTTATCTCCTCCATTGACGAGGCGGTCTCCTCCAGGCTGGCCGCCTGTTGCTCGGTGCGCTGGCTGAGATCTGCGTTGCCCTGCGAAATCTCGTCCGCATTGCGCGCCACCTCGCCGGCGGCTGCCTTCACGCGACCCACCATGTCGCCCATAGTCTCGGTCAGCTGGTTGATTCCACGTGCCAATGCTTCCTGGAAGCCATTCTTGCCTTCCAGCGCGATGCGCTTCTTGAGGTCCCCTTCATTGACCGCAGCCACAATTTCCTGAATTTCGCGTTCCACCGCCACATCGGCTGCTCGATCCGCCTGCGCCGCCTTGAGTTGGCCCTCATAGTCGGCGACTTTAAGAGTCAGATCGGTGATATCCGCGGCAAGGATGACGACCTTGAAGGGCTTGCCCTTCTTGTCCAGGATCGGATTGTAGGTGGCCTGCAGCCACACCTGTCTCCCGCCTTTCGCAATCCGCTTGTACCGGCCGGCATCGAATTCCGCACGCCCAAGCTTGTCCCAAAACTGAAGATAGTCGAGGTCCTCGCTCTCCGCTGGATCGACAAACAGGCTGTGATGGCCGCCCTTGATCTCCTCAAGCGAGTAACCCATGGCCTTCAGGAAGTTGTCATTGGCGGTGAGGATGGTGCCATCGAGGGTGAGTTCGATAACCGCTTGCGACCGTGTGAGTGCCGCAACTTCGGCACTTCGTTCGGCCAGTAACCCCTTGCCAGCGCCCGCCTTACGTGCGGCCGGCTTGCGCTTCTTCGTTGCCATGACTCTGTCCTTTAAAATAATATTGCTAAGTTGCTTGATGACGTTGATCTATCCAGCGCGCGTTCAGGCCGCTCCGGCCAGTATGGGCGACTCGCTCTGCTCCATGTCGCAACGGATCAATTCGTTGACGTCGAGCAGGATCAGCATGCGGTCCGCAACTGTCGCAAGACCTTTTACGAGTTCGGCGTTGATTTTGCTGCCGAGGCTCGGCGGGTCCTGCAGTTTGGCCGCGTCGATGCCGACCACGTCGGAGACGCTATCCACGACCAAGCCAAATTCACGACGTCCAGAGGATGACATTACGGACAGCACGACAATGACGGTCACCGGCGTGAACTGCGCCTGTTCGAGACCGAAACGCACCCGCATGTCGATGACCGGCACGATCGAGCCACGAATATTCAATACGCCAAGCAAATGCGTGGCCGCCTGTGGCAATCGCGTCACGGGTGCCCAGCCGCGAATCTCCTGCACGCTCAGGATGTCCACCCCGTACGTCTCGGCTCCGAGACAAAACGTCAGTACCTGACGCGAGGCATCGGACGTTGAAGCTTCCGGGATGGTCGGTTGGTTGGGATTCACTGTCGCCACTCCTTTGAGGATATTTCGCGCGATCTCATGCGACGCACCTTTGATCGGCAAAGCGCACCAGTCCCGGGACATCAAGAATCAGCGCCACGCTGCCGTCGCCCAGAACTGTTGCACCCGAGACGCCTTCGATGCGCCGGTAGTTGGTCTCTATCGACTTGACGACAACCTGCTGCTGGCCGACCAGGTCATCGACAAAGAGTCCGACCTTGCGGCCGTCACCTTCGACCACCATGATTGAACCGTGCTCCAGGTCGCGGCACATGGGTTCGACGGCAAACAGTTCATGGATTCGAATGATGGGAACGTATTCCCCGCGGAAGGAGAACACCTCTTCGCGTCCGATCAGGCAGCGGGCCGCACCACGTTTGAGCCGTAGCGACTCGACGATGGCCACAAGTGGAACGATGTAGACTTCTTTGCCAACGGCCACCGACAGTCCGTCGACAATCGCCAGCGTCAGTGGGAGCGTGATGATTACGCTTGAGCCCTTGCCCGCCTGGGTACGCAATTCGACGGTACCGCCGAGTTCCTTGATGTTCCGGCGCACGACGTCCATACCTACGCCGCGACCCGACAGGTCTGTGGTTATTTCGGCTGTCGAAAAGCCGGGGTGAAATATGAGATTCGCAATGGCATCCTCGGAGAGCGCATCATTCTGATCGACCAATCCCTTGGCGCGCGCCTTGGAGAGGATTCTTTCGAGGTTCAGTCCGGCGCCATCGTCTCCTACCTCGATAACGATGGAGCCGCCGCGGTGCTGAGCGTTGAGGAATAGGGTGCCCACCGGCGACTTTCCGGCTGCTGTGCGGGTCTCGGGCAGCTCGATGCCGTGGTCAATGGAGTTTCTGACCAGGTGAACCAGTGGATCGCCGATTCGCTCAAGGAGCTTTTTGTCCAGTTCGGTTTGCTCACCGCTCATTTTCAGCTCAATCTGCTTGTTCAGTCGCTGCGACAGGTCGCGAACCAGCCGCGGGAATCGACTGAACGCGGAACTGATCGGCAGCATGCGTACGCGCATGACGCTCTCCTGGAGTTCGCGAACATTGCGCTCCAGCTGCGTGAGGCGGGTGAGAAGCCGGTCGGTACGTGGGGATGCCGGGCTGTGCACAAACTGCATCAACATGGATTGCGTGATTACAATCTCGCCCACCGCATTCATCAGCTCGTCCAGCTTCTCAATCGAGACGCGAATCGAGTTGGAATCCGAGGCTGGGGCGTTCGCGGATTTCTCCGTCGTGGCGCCAGTCACAGCGGATTGAGGAGTTGGTGTCGGAGTAGTAGCGGGCACCGGCGGTTCACAGGGAGCCGCCCGGGCTTGTGGTGAAAACTCGGTGGACTCCTTGATGCTTAACTGACAATCCGCTTCGGCCCACTCAAAGACATTGAGAATGGCTTCCCGGGTCAGTTCAGTAGTGAGGGTAATGGCCCAGGTCACATAGCAGACTTGCGGATCGAGGTCCGCAAATGCCGGGATGGCATCGGTATTGGCGATCAGGGCCAGCGCGCCGAGTTCTGCCAGCTCGGCGAAGATGCGCGAGGGATCGTTGCCTTGCACCAGCAACTGATTATTGGGCCGGAAGTCGAGTTTCCAGGTCTTCTGCTTGGGATGCGGAATGCCGATCGGGACGGCCGATGAGACCGGCGGCGCCTTGGGACCCTGTACTACCAACTGCTCCAGATCGAATTGGATATCCGCAACGATCTGCTGATCGATCGGGGTCTTGCGTTGAGTCGACTGAAGCATGCCACGCAACAGATCCGTTGCCTTGAGCAGCAGGTCGATGATGGGACTCGTGACGGACATTCGTCCGGCGCGCAGCTCATCCAGAAGTGTCTCCAGCGTATGCGTGAAGGAGGCAATTTCAGTAAAGGCGAACATTCCGCTGCCGCCCTTGATCGAATGAGCGACGCGAAAAATGGAATTGATAGACTCGGCATTCGGGGCGCCCGGGTCGAGCTCAAGCAGCGCCTTCTCCATGGCGTCGAGTGCCTCGAAGGCCTCCTCGAAGAACGCATCGTGAAATTGGCTCATTTCGTTCGACATGCGCCTACGCTCCGACCGCAGCGCAGGGCGCTGGCGGACCGACATGCAGATCTAATGCGGCCGCGGCGCCGCATAGTGCCGGGCTGTCGCCCTGCCAGGCTGTGCTTCGCCCGCCGGCGAGGCGATCACGGCAAAATGCGAAGAGCAGCTGCAGTGTCGCGGTGTCCACGCGCTGGACATCCGTCACATCGATCAGCACGACATCGGGGGACTCCAGGAGGAGGAGCAGCTCCTGCTTGAGGGATGCGCTTTCGCGAACATCGGCGTTCGCAGGCAGACGGACGGTCTGTCGGCCGGACATTTCAGACATGATCACAACCCCAGATCCGAAAGCAGGGCGTCGACGTCCTGCTGATCAGCCAATGCAATTCCGTGGTCGATGCCGGGGACGACCGGGCCATATCCGTTGACGGACTCGGGCACAGTGTTTGGGCGCGGCTCGACTCCCTCAGCCGCAATTCGCATCAGGCCCGCAAGCGTCGCCTCGACCTCGTCCACAAGCTTGATCACGCCCCGCACGATCTGACCTGTCAGGTCTTGATAACCTTGCGCGAGGTGCACGTCGGAGAGGTGGGACCGCAGCTGCGTTGCGGCTGTGACCACCTCCTTGGACTTCGGATCGGCGGCCGTGGCCACCAGGGTTGCCACCAGGGGTGTCGCACGCTCGATCAGATCCATCGTGCGGTGCGCCGCATCGTCGGTTAGCTTCATGACGTGCACCAGGCGCTGTCGTGCATCCGGGACATCTCTTTCGGCCAGATCCGCAAAGCGCGAATTGAGCCGGAATGCTTCCAGCGCCTGACGTACTCGGCCGGTCAATCGGCGCAGTTCCGCAAACAAATCCTTGCGTCGGCCATGGACGAGGTCGTCCAGAACGCGCTCGAATTCCGGACCGTCGCCCGCGGCTACCGCGGCGGTCAGGCGCTCGAGAAGCGGCCGAAGTCGCTGCAGATTTCGTTGTGGGTCTGCCATGGAGGGATCAGCCGGCCGCAGCCGCGCGCGACTGCAGAATCTTGTCAAGTTTCTGCTTGAGGATTTCTGCCGTGAAGGGTTTGACGACGTACCCACTCACACCGGCCTGCACCGCCTCAACGATCTGCTCGCGCTTGGCTTCAGCGGTTACCATCAATACCGGCAGACTCTTCAGCCGTGCGTCGGCTCTGATCGCCTTTAGGAGGTCCAACCCTGGCATCAGCGGCATATTCCAGTCGGTGATCACGAAATCGAAATTGCCCGCCTGCAGCATTGGCCACGCGGTTTTGCCATCATCGGCCTCCTGGATATTCTGGTAGCCGAGTTCCTGGAGGAGGTTCTTCACAATGCGACGCATGGTGGAGAAGTCGTCGACTACGAGATACTTGATTGCGGTACTCACTTTGACTCCATTGCTAGACGTTGGATGCGCTCGGTGACTTTGACGGCATATTGGCCCCTCGAGAGCCCGTAGTGGCCACGCATTACCGGAAGGCCCTCCGCCATAAGGGTTACGTTTCCAGTGAAGTCCGTGGCCAGTACGTCGCCAGCCTTGAGGCTGCGCAGGTCGGAAAGGGAGACGGTCGTGGTTCCGAGCACAGCCCGGACCTCCAGCTCGGCCCCTTCCAGCTCGTTGCGCAGCGCCAGGGACCAGCGGTCATCTTGCTCGACACGATCGCTTTGGACACCGGAATCCAATATTTCTCGTAGTGGCTCGATCATTGAGTACGGCATCGTGACGTGCAGGTCACCCCCCGCCCCGTCGAAATCAATGCTGAAGCGTGCGACGACCACTATCTCAGTGGGGCTGACGATATTGGCAAAATGCGGGTTCATCTCCGAACCGACTTTTTCGATGGCCAGGGGCGCAATATGGGACCACGCTTCCTCGAGATTGCGGAATGTCTCCGTGAGAACATTCGAGATGATTTCATTCTCGATAGAGGTGAACTCCCGGCCCTCGATCTTCGCGTGACGCCCCTTGCCCCCGAAATAGATGTCGATCAGCGCGAAGACGAGGGTGGGATCAAGAATGATGAGCCCGGTGCCGCGCAGCGGGTTGAATTTCACAAGATTCAGACTGGTCGGCAGGTGCAGCGTGTGTACGTAGTCGGCGAATTTCACGATCTGGACAGAACCGACGGAAATGACCGCGGTGCGGCGCAGTTCATTGTAGAGACTGGTGCGCAGCAGCCGGCCGAAGCGGTCATTGATCATTTCCAACGTCGGCATTCGGCCGCGCACGATTCGACCATAGCGGCTGAAATCGTGCGCGCGCGCTTCATCACGTGCCGGTGGTGATTCGGTGCGCACCTCACCGCTGTCGACGCCGTTCATGAGCGCATCGATCTCGTCCTGGCCGAGTATTTGTACGTCCGACATCGGTTTCAGCCCTGACAGTTCTGTGACGGCTTGTTAGACATAGCTTCCGCCGTTCGCGGCCAGCGATATCGTGCCCGCTTCCGCGAGCCGCTTTGCGGCGTTCACGATCTCTTTTTGTGCCGCTTCGGCTTCGGTAATCTTGATGGGGCCGCGGCTCTCCAGGTCGTCGCGAAGCATCTCGCCCGCCCGCTGAGACATGTTCTTGAAGAATTTATCCCGGACCGTGTCGTCCGCGGCCTTGAGTGCCGGTACGAGAAGTTCGTTGGCCACCTCGCGCAGCAGTTGCTGGAAGTCGCGGTCTTCGATCTCGACGAGATCGTCGAAGGTGAAGATCAGATCTTCGATCGAGCTGGCTAGTGCTCCGTCCGTCTTGCGCAGTTGCCCGAGCAGCAGACTCTCCTGGCCCGGTTCCATGTTGTTCAGGATGCTCGCAGCGGCCTTGGCACCGCCTATGCTGGTGGTGCGGCTGGAGTCCTTGCCAGAGAACTGTCGCTCAATGAGTTCATCCAGGCGGTTCAGGGCGCTTGGCTGTACGCCGTCGAGGGTGGCGACTCGCGCCAACACCTCGGCGCGTATTGATTCGCTCATCCGACCGAGAATCGCGGCGGACTGTTCGGAGTCGAGATAGGCAAGCACGACTGCGATGGTTTGGGGGTGTTCGTTGCGAAGATGGTCGGCCACTTCGCGCGGCTCCATCCACTTGAGGGTTTCAAGTCCCTTGCTGGATCGACCGAAGAGAATGCGATCAATGAGGCCGGCCGCCTTATCCTCTCCCAGGGCTTTGGTCAGGGTGTTGCGGATATAGTCGTCAGTGCCGACTCCTACGGAGGCGTGGGTTTTTGCCTCGTTGAGGAAGGTCGAGATCGTGTCCGATACCTGCGAGACGGTGAGCGAACCCACGCCGGACATGGCCGCGCCAATTCGTTGAATTTCCTTGGGGCCGAGGTGCTTGAGCACGTCGGCCGCGGCCTGTTCGCCCAGCGACAGAAGCAGTACCGCCGCGTCGCGCACGTTCGGCTGGGAAGCGGTGGCTTCACTCATTGCCGCAGATCCGGCGGGATTTAAGACGACGAACAAAAGGGCGCATGGCAAGCATCTCCGGGCAGGGCCAGTGAGTGATACCAGGCGGGGGAGGGGCCTAGGGAAATTGCTTGCCGCAGGGGAGTGGCGGCGGGTACGAGTGCGAACACTCGGCGCTGAGTCGGCTTCGACGCTTTTGAGGGGCGAGGCCTGTGATCAGCGAAACGGATCGTAAAGGCCCCGGTGCGCTCCGTATGTGACACGAACGTGCAAATTCGTCGCCGCTTTGAGAGGCAGTTCAAGAAACGGGGCAACCGGACCAACCGCAGAATCGCCTCTTCTTTATGGCAAACCGAATACTAGCTGGCGGTGCGCAGGATGAGGCGCGCCAGTTCATCCAGCGGCGCAATCCGCTCGGCGGCGTCCAGCCGGATGGCCTCTTTTGGCATGCCGAAGACCACGCAGCTCGCTTCATCCTGGGCTACCGTGCGGGCGCCCGCGTCGCGCATTTCCTTCAGGCCCCGGGCGCCATCATCACCCATGCCGGTCATGATGATCCCCAGGGCATTGGGGCCCGCGCACTTGGCGGCCGACCGGAACAGCACATCCACGGACGGGCGGTGGCGGCTTACCGGCGGCCCGTCCTTGATTTCGACATGATACTGGGCGCCACTGCGCATGAGCAGCATGTGCCGCCCACCCGGCGCAATCAGTGCGCATCCCGGAACGACGCGATCATTGTGCCGGGCTTCCCGCACGTCGATCTGGCACAGACTATTCAGCCGTGCAGCGAAGGCAGCGGTGAATTGGGCGGGCATATGCTGCACGATGACTATGCCTGGCGATACCGCCGGCAGTTCCATCAGCACCTCCTGCAATGCCTGGGTGCCGCCCGTGGAGGTTCCTATCGCCACGACGCGTTCAGTGGTATGCGTCATCGCGCGCTCGCGCGCCGGGGCCAGGATCACATCCGCCGAGTGCTTGCCAGCCACCGCTGGAGCGCGGCCGTTGTGGACGGTGACTCGCTTTACGTTGGCCCCCGCCGCCAGCCGGATCGCAGCGGTCAGTTCCTCCGCGGATTCACGCAGAAACTGCTGCAGTCCTACGCGCGGCTTGGTAATGATGGTGACCGCTCCTGCGGCCAGAGCTTCGAGAGTCGTCGGTGCGCCTGCTTCCGTCAGCGTCGAGCAGATGATCACGGGGGTTGGTCGCTCGGACATGACTTTCTTGAGGAAGGTAATGCCATCCATTCGTGGCATTTCGACATCCAACAGGATCACATCGGGCCATTGCATCTTCATGCGCTGCATGGCGAAGATCGGATCGGATACTGCCGCGATCACTTCAACCCCGGGATCCTCCTGTAACAGACCCACTACGACCTGCCGCACAACTGCGGAGTCGTCGACGACCATGACCTTGATGGGGTTCATGATAGTGCCAGACCTATCGCTTGTAGTAGATCGAGGGTTTCACCGCCTCTACGGCGTCGGTGATCTCGTAAAGGGTCTCGGTATGGCTGACGAACAGCCAGCCACCCGGTTTGAGCATTGACAGAACGCGCTCCACCACCTGCCGCTTGGTCTGGAGATTGAAGTAAAGCAGTACATTGCGCAGGAAAATGAAGTCGAATGTCCCAAGTTGGGGTAGGGCGCAATTCAGGTTGATCTGACGGAAGGTCACCTGTTGCCGCAGCTTGCGATCGACCAATATCGTGCCGGTCTGGGAGCCTGTGCCCCTGAGACAGTACTTTCGCAGGTAGTGCGGCGGAATTCCTTCCGTGCGCGCAGATGAGTAGTGTCCCGTCGCCGCTCGCTCGAGTACCCGGGAGCTGATGTCGGAGGCCACGATCTCCCAGGGACGCCCCACCGACCCCAGAGAATCCTGAAGGAGCATCGCGATACTGTAGGGTTCCTCGCCCGTAGAGGAGGCGGCGCTCCAGACCCGCAGCGGTCTTGAGTACAGCACGTCCTTCGCGAGCTGGGCTTTCATGTAGTCGAAATGTAAGGGCTCGCGGAAGAAGTAGGTCTCATTGGTCGTGAGCAGATCGATCGCGGTTTGCAGTTCCTTGGGTTCCGCTCCACTGCTGATCAGGCGGAAATAGTCGCCGTAACTGTCCAGGTCGAGATGTTTGACCCGCTTGGCGAGCCGGCCGTTGACGAGCGCCTTCTTCGTATCCGAAAGCGTGATGCCGGCGGCCTCGAATATGAACTTCTGAAACAGCGCGAATTCGCGATCCGAAATGTTCAATATACCGGAGCCGGCTCGCACCTCAGCCTGCACTGCCATTGCGTGAGCCGAATTCACTTAGGCGGCCTGCTCGGCCACCTGAGGCACCTGCGCGAGCGCGGCCACTTCTTCCACCGCCAGGACGTGATTGACGTCCAGAAGGATCACGAATTTGCCGTTGACCTTGCCCATTCCACGGATGAAATCCGTGCGGATGTCGGCACCGAAGGTCGGCGGCGGCTCAATCTCAGAGGCCGGAATGTCCAGCACTGAGTCCACCGAGTCCACCACCACGCCGATATCCTGCCGTTCGCCTTGTCCCGTCACTTCGATGATGACGATGCAGGTTCGCTTGGTGACCGGGCTGGACTTCTTGCCGAAGCGCACCAACAGATCCGTGACCGGGACCACGGCCCCGCGTAGGTTGATCACCCCGCGCACCGAGGCAGGCATCATCGGCACCTCAGTCAGGGTTGAATACTCGATGATCTCCTTGATGAAGAGGATGCCGATGGCGAAGACCTCGCCGCCGAGCATGAAGGTTAGGTATTGGTTCGTCTGCGCGTCATCGGCGGACACGACCGCTTGAGTTGACTGTGTCATGGCATTCAACTTTGCTGATCACTCGAACTTCGCGAATTCGGACTCGTCCGGCTCGCTGGCTTGTAGCGCCAGATTGCCCGAGACTTTGGCGGCGGGCCGCCGTGCCGCCTTGGCTGCCTTAGCCGCGCTCCGCGGCGCGCTCTTCTTGTCCGATCCGGTCTTGAAGAAGGCCATCGTCTGCTGCAGCTGCTCGGCCTGGCCGCTCATCTCTTCTGCGGTCGCTGCGAGCTGCTCCGAAGAGGCCGCATTCTGCTGCGTCGTCTGGCTCAACTGCGTGACGGCGGTGTTGATCTGTCCAACTCCCGAGGACTGTTCCTGCGAAGCCGCGGAGATCTCCTGCACCAGATCCGAGGTTTTCTTGATGCTGGGTACGATCTGATCCAGCAGGTTTCCGGCCCTCTCGGCCGCCTCTACGCTGCTCGTTGCCACCGTGCTGATCTCCTGCGCTGCCACCTGGCTCCGCTCGGCCAGCTTACGCACCTCGGCTGCTACCACGGCAAATCCCTTGCCGTGCTCGCCGGCGCGGGCCGCTTCGATCGCGGCGTTCAGCGCCAGAAGGTTGGTCTGATAGGCGATGTCATCGATGATGCTGATCTTCTGCGCGATCTGCTTCATCGCTCCGACGGTCTCCTTGACCGCCTCGCCGCCTTCGGCTGCCTCGCCGGCGGCCTTCGAAGCCATGCTGTCCGTGACCTTCGCATTGTCGGTGTTCTGGGCAATGGAGGCCGTAATCTGCTCCATCGAGGCGCTGGTTTCCTCCACTCCTGAAGCCTGCTCGCTTGCGGCCTGGGACAGTGACTGGGCCGTGGTGCTCACCTCTTCGGAGGCGCCGGCCAGTGCATTGGCGGCACCGTTGACCTCACTGATGATCATGGAGAGCTTCAGCACCGTATCGTTCGCGTACTCCTTCATCTCCCCGAAGGAGCCCTCGTAGTCCTTGTCGATGGTCTGGGTCAGGTCCCCTTCCGACAGTGCCTTCATCATGCGTGCCACATCATCGATGCTCGATCCGGTAGTGATGACCAGCTGGTTCAGGCCTTCGCCCATGTCCTTCTGGAAGCCGGCCAGACCATTCAGGTCGACCCGCGCCGTGAAGTCGCCACGGTTTGCCGCCGCGACCAGCGCGGCCTGACCGGAAATTACCTGTTTGAGGCGCTCCACCATATTGCGAACGGCGAACAGCATGCTGCTGTCGTCGCCTTTGCGGGTGTGGACCGTGACATCCAGCTTGCCGCCGGCAACAGTCTGCAGCAGCTCCGCTGCATAGGCCGGTTCGCCACCCAGCTGCTTGAGGATGCTGCGGGTCACGAGAATCGCCGAGATTACCGCCAACAGCGCCGCCAATGCGCCCAGAGCAATCATGGTCAGGCGGGCGTTGACGTACGTGGCATGGTCCTTGGCAACCTCCTCGTTGTTGAGCTTCTGCTCGAAGTCGGCGAGCTTCTGGATCGTCGTGCGCAGGTCCTTGCCCGCGGCCGAGGCGTTCTCCATGTAGTACTTGTACGACTCTTTCTGCTTGCCGCTGAGCGCCATGAGGGCGGTGGTCTCGAGGTTCTTGCGCACCGGACCCCACTCGGACTTGATCTGGGACATCAGGTCCTTCTCCGTCTGGGTGGTGCCGGGGATGCTTGCGAACAACTGACTCAGGGCGTTTGCGTGATTCTCGAACGCCTGGAAGGCGTCATTCAACGAAGTATGCTCCTGCTTCAGTCTGGCATCGTCCGTCAGCAGCACCAGGTTGCGGACGGAAACCGACGTCTCAAACGCCTCGCCGCGCATGCCCATGGCATGTGACATTTCGACGTTGTTTTCCTCGGTAATCGACCGCAGCCCCTCATTGATGAGGGCGAGGCGGCTGATGCCGAGACCGACCACTGCCAGTAGCAGCAGCAGCACGACGGTAAATGCCACCGAAAGACGGGTGGCTACTTTCATATTGTTGAACATTGCAGGACTCTCCAGAAGGATGTTTGGGTCATTTACGCCACCGCCGTTTCCGGGGTCTGCCCGAAGGCAGCCCTGGAGCGGGCGATGGCCAGTTGAACTAGGGCGGGCACGTCGAGGATCAGGGCGACATCACCGGTTCCGAGGATGCTCGAACCACTGACACACTCGACCTGGCGGAACATCTTGCCCAGCGGCTTGATCACCGTCTGGAACTCGCCGAGCAGGCCGTCGACGACCAGACCGGCCCGCTGACCGGCGTGATTGATGACGACAATGCTCTGGCGGCGCGTGGCGGCTGCTGAAGTCGCGAACAGCTCGCGCAGATGGATATAGGGGAGGACCCCACCGCGCAGACTGGTGAAGTGATGGCCGTTGGTAGTGGAGAACTCGATGCATTCCTCGATGCTCTCCAGCGGCAGCACGAAGATGGAGTTTCCGACGGCCACCTGGAAGCCGTTGATAATGGCCAGGGTGAGCGGCAGACGCACGGATACGGTCGTCCCGGCTCCCTCGGTGCTGCGGATATTCACTGTACCGCGAAGTGCCGTGATGTTGCGCTTGACGACATCCATGCCGACCCCGCGTCCGGAGAGGTTGGTCACCTTCTCTGCGGTGGAGAATCCAGGCTCGAAGATCAGGGCAAAGATTTCGCTGTCGGTCAGGGTACGGCCGGATTCGATAAGGCCGCGCTCCTGGGCTTTAGCCAGTATCCGGTCGCGCTTCAGGCCGCCGCCATCATCGCTGACCTCGATCACGATGCTGCCGGAGTCATGAAAGGCATTGAGCTTGATCGTACCGCCAGGTGGCTTGCCACGTTCGGCACGCAGCTCCGCCGGCTCGATACCATGGTCGATCGCATTGCGCACCAGGTGCGTGAGCGGATCGGCGATCTGTTCGACCACCGTCTTGTCCAGTTCGGCCTCCTCGCCGCTCACGACCAGTTGTATCTGTTTGCCCAGTTCGACCGAGACGTCGTGGACCACCCGCTGGAAGCGGCTGAATGTTCCGCCGATCTTCACCATGCGCAGCTGTAGCGCGCCCTCCCGCACCTGTTCGATTAGCGTCGTCACCCTCGAAGTGGACTCCTCCATCTCCGCGCTCCCGGAGCGGCGCGCAATCAGGTTGGCGCTGGCGGCGGCCGTGATCAACTCACCGATGTGCATGATCAGGCTGTCAAGCTTTTGGGCCGCGACACGGACGGTGCGATTATCCGCGGTGGACACGGCCGGCTTGCCGGCGGCGCTGTCCGGTGTTCTGGTGGGCACCGGCGCGTGGATGCCCGGAGAGGCTAAGGTTGAGGCGGCTGGCGCCTGAGGTTGAACGGCCTGCTCGAGGTCTGGCCCGCACAAGCCCGCACAGGTGGCGAGGACCTCGCGCAAGCGTGCTTCCTCGATTCCTGTCTCCTGCAATAGCCTATGGTATTCACCATATGAGGAGCCCGGAGGCAGCAACTTCAGGGTGCAATCATCCCTGACGAACTCAAATGTGGACTCGATCTTTTCGCGTCCAGCTGAGGTGCGAAAGCCCACTTCGAAGCCGAGATAGCAGCGCTCAGGTTCCATCAAGGCGGCAGATGGCAACGCGTCGGCGATCAGGCTAACTCCCTGCATCTGACCGAAGCTGTTGAGATAGCGCAGAAAGGAGATCGGGTCCATCCCGGCGGTGAGTACCTCGGGCCCGAAACGCAGGCTGATATGCCAGTAATTCTCCGCCGTGCGATCAGTGACGAGCGGGACGGTCGGCAAGGCAAGTGCGATCGGCGCGCCGGCTTCGGAGGTCTGCGCAGGCGGCAGCTGCGAGAAGTCCCCCGCGAGTTCGCGCAACGCCGCGGACAATTCGGCACCGCCGCTATCGCCGACGTCGTACGCCGGGCTGCCTGGCCCGGCGCCGATGGATTCGACCAGGGACTCGATATGATCCTTGCAACGCAGCAGAACGCTTACCAGGACCTGGTCCATCGGAACTTTACCCTGCCGCACACGGTCCAGAGCCGTTTCGGCGCCGTGGACAAAAGCAACGATGCCATCGAGCCCGAACAATCCGGACGATCCCTTTAACGTGTGGACGGCCCGGAAAATCAGATTGATGGTTTCCGCATCCGCCTGACCGCGAACGCAGGCCAGCAGACCGGATTCCATGTCCCTCAGTACTTCGGCGCTCTCGGCGATGAACGTGGGCAGAACTTCGTCCATGTTCATGGTTGGCCCACCAGCAGCTTGAGTGCACCGGACAGAGTGAGCGTCTCGCGGACTATGCCGCTGGTCGCAGTCACTCGCAGATCCCGGTTGCTCGCCAGCGCTTCGTGTCGAGCCAGCAGCAGCAGCTGCAGGCCGGCGGTATCGAACTCGGTGACCGCGGACAGATCCAGCGTGATGTCGCCCGGGTCGTTGGCCAACGTGTCCAGCAGGGGCTGTTTGATCTGGCTTGCCGAATAGACAGTCATCTCACCGGTGACGCGAAGGGTTCCGGCGACATGCTCGATCCGGGTGTTGGTCGCGGTTGTCTGTGCGCCGTTCATGCCATCACCAGTTTTGACACCGCATCGAGCATGACGCTGGGTTGGAAGGGCTTGACTATCCACGCCTTGGCGCCGGCCGCGCGACCCGCCGCCTTCATGTCATCGCCAGCCTCGGTGGTGAGCATGATCACCGGCGTAAATCGGTAGCTGGGGTGGCGCTTCACCTCTTTCAAAAACTCGATGCCATTCATGACGGGCATATTCACGTCGCTGATGATGAGGTGGATGCGCTCGCCATCAAATCTGGCGAGCCCCTCCTGACCATTGCCAGCTTCGAGGACTTCATAGCCGGCGCCCCGCAGCGCAATGCCGGCCACGGTGCGCACGGAGGAGGAGTCATCGACGATCAGTATTCGCTTTCCCACGATTGGCTGCTCTGTGCTAGAAAAAAGTGACGGCCTGCGGCGCGATGGCATCGACAGCCAGGCCCTGGTGATTGCGCCGCTGCTCCTCGGTCGCGTAGGAACCCATCATCCGCGTGACCTGCTCATGTGCATCGGCATTCGCCGCCGGGGCATCGCTGCGCGCCCAGACGACCATTCGACCGATGCTCGCGACAACCTGCGCAAGGATCTGACTCACGCGGTCCTGAAACTGCAGCTGTACCAAGGATTCTTCGACTTCATCCTTGATGGCCCGGCTTTGCTGCATCGAACGTTGCGCGGTCTCGGCAAATTGCGAGGTACTTTGCGTGAATCGATCCAGTACAGCGCCGATCTTCGCCTCGGAGGTTTCAACCTCGCGTTGATCCCGCTCGGCGACCTTTTCATTGGTCTCACCGATTTTGACTAGAGCGCCGCTGATCAGCGCGACCTTCTGCGTGATGCGCTTGCCGGTCGCCCGTGCTGCATTCGACAGCGCCCGCACTTCGTGCGCGACGACCGCAAATCCTTTGCCTCGCTCCCCGGCATGTGCCGCTTCGATGGCCGCGTTCAAGGCAAGCACGTTTGTCTGGAAGGCGATGGATTCGACCTCGCTTGCCATACCTCGCACGTCCTCGGTATAGGCTGCGAGGCCACGGATTTCATTGACGAGTTCATCGCGGCTTTGCTGAATCGACCGCAACGCGTCCATCACCAGCTTAAGGTCCCGTTCGCTCTCGCGCATTTGGGCCGCAACATCCTGGCGATCGGTGCTCTCCTGACGGCCGAGCGCTGCGTCCAATCGCTGGGCAATGCCCGAAAATCGCGCGCTCAGCGATACGACGGCGGCTTCAGTCTGCTCGCGCGAGGTTTCGACCTGCTTGGCCCAGATCGGCAACGCTTCGAGCAGGGCGGAAGTCCGTACGGCCGGGTCCTGCTCCGAAAGCAATTCGATTACTTTGGCTACTTCGGACATGCCGTGCTCGCGCGAATCTGCGCTTCACTGAGGAAGGTGGAGAGGGTGTCGGAAACCTGCGTTACGGTGAGCGGCCCGACACTGGACATGGCGGCGCCAACCCGTTGAATTTCCTTGGGGCCGAGGTGCTTGAGCACGTCGGAGGCTGCCCGTTCGCCCAGCGACAGAAGCAGGACTGCCGCGTCGCGTACGTTAGGCTGGGAAGAGCTGGCCTCATTCATGCTCGGACATCCACGAGCGCAGCAGCATCGCGGCCTGCGCCGAGCGCTGGCGCGCCGCACGGCGCGCCTTGTCTATCTGAGCCGCCAACTCCGGCGAGGCGTTGTCCCCGCAGATCGCGATCAGCGCGCCGACGCCAGTTGACGCCGCGGTTTTTGGCTCAATGGCGGTACGACGGATTTCGAGTCGGCGAACGAAGGAGCGCATGGCAAACATCTCCGGACAGGGCCAGTGAGTGATACCAGGCGGGGGAGGGGCCCAGGGAGAGTGCTTGCCGCAGGGGAATGGCGGCGGATTCGAGTGCGAACACTCGGCGCTGAGTCGGCTTCGACGCTCTTGGGGCGAGGCCTGTGATCAGCGCAAACGGATCGTAAAGGCCCCGGTGCGCCGGGTATGTGATACGAACGTGCAAATTCGCCGCGGCTTTGAGAGACAGTTCAAGAAACGGGGCACCAATGCCAGCTGCCGAATGGCTTCTTCTTTATGGCAAACCGATTGTTACGGTGATGATTGCCAAATTGATTGTGACAATGGATCAGTGACAGCTGAGCGTCTCGGCGTTGAGCTCGCATCCATCCGGAGGACCGTACTGCCGCCAGTATTCAGTGAGTTTGAGGCGTGTCACCAATGAGCCGAAGCGCGGATCGCGGCGGAAGGACCGCATTTCCGGAAGCCAGAAGTCAGCAAGATAAATGCGGCTGCCGACCAGTCCACTGGCAACGCCTTCGTCCACGGCGCGGTTGGCGATGCGATAGGCATCATCGAGTGCTCCAAGCATGGTCAGAGCCTGCACGAAGAAACCGCGCACCTGGCCGTCGATATCTCGAGATTCAAGCTTCGGGGTCAGGCTGTGAAATGCGCGCCGTGCCGCCGCATTGCCGGCGGCGTCCGCGAGTCCGGAGTAGAAGATCCTCATCAGCGGAACCCCGTCTACGCTGCTGACTGCCGCGGGGAGCGCGCCGGCGGAATGATCGATCGCGTCCTGGTAGTGGCCACTGCGGGCCGCAGCGCGCGTGTACACCAGCACGTTGCCGATAGCCTGTCCGCCACCGCCGAGCTGATTGTGCAGCTTCAGGAAGCGAAGTGCCTCGGCATCGCGTCCCAGGAGTGAGTCGATCAGCGCCAGCTCGTGGATGGTGTATCCATCCGCAGGGGCGAGTCGATAGGACTCATTGAGCTCCGAGACTGCTTGCTGCAGTCGGCCCGCGGGTCGCAGGATCACCAGGGTGTACTGATTGCGGATGGACACATTGCCTGGCTCGGAGGCGAGCGCGGCGCGGTAGTTGCGTTCGCCTTCGGTCCAATCGCCGTGTGCCACATGGATGGAGCCAAGGTTTGCCAGTGCATCGGCCAGCCCTGGGCTTAGCATGAGCGCGCGCGTGGCATCGCGCTCAGCCGCGTCGACCGCCTCTTTGGGCATGGTATAGCCTATTGCGGCCGCATTTCCTGGGACAAAAGCTCGATAGGCGAGGGCGCGGGCGAAGTTCGGATCGCGGTCTAAGGCCTGGTTGACCAGCGCAAGCGCCTGCAATTCCGTTTCGGGTGAGCCGCGCGACACCGCGCGCGCCTGCAAATACAAGCGATATGCTTCCAGATCCCGAGTAGGGGGGGGTCTGACAGCCGGTGTTTGCAAGGTGGTTCCGAGGAATTCGTGCAGTGCCTGAACGACCTCGGCGGCCAGATCGTCCTGTAGCTTGAAAAGATCCGCGAAAGGTCGGTCATAGTTCTGCGACCAGATCGGCTCCGCAGTGCGGCCATCTACGAGTCGAGTGCTGACTCGGATGCGCTCGCCGACGCTTCGCACGTCACCCTCCAGAACAGTCGCCACGCCAAGATCCTGAGCGATGCGCGCGACATCAAAAGGGCGACCGCGGTAGGCGAACGAGGCCGTGCGGGCCGGTACCTTGATGCCGGGCACTCGGGTCAATGCATCGATCAGTTCTTCGGCCATCCCGTCGCCCAGATACTCCTTGGCCGGTTCGCCGGTAAGATTGGCGAAGGGCATCACAGCAATGGAACTGACCGGCCCGGCGGTGACAGCCCCGGATGCAGAGGAGGATACCGTTTCCCGGGTGTGCTCGAATCCCCACCATGCGCTGCCGGCTGCCACTATTAGCGTCAGTGCAAGGAGCGCAAGCATCCAGCGGTGGGGAGGTGCCGAACGGCTTGCATCCTCCTTGGTCTGTGCCAATGAGACAGGCGCGGGCAGCACTTGGTTCGATTCTGCAAGGGGCACTGCGGCCGTCAACATGCGGTAACCGTGACCCCGCACTGCCAGGATGTACCGCGGCTTCTCGGCACTGTCTCCCAAGGCCTGGCGCAGAAGTTTGACCCGCTGGGTCAGAGTCTCCTGGCTCACCACCAGACCCGGCCAGACATCTGCCATCAGCGCATCGAACGTTACAAGATGGGGAGCGGCGCGCACCAGGGCCAGCAGTAAGTCGAACGACAGGTTCGCAATCGTCAGATCAACCCCGTCACGGGTGACCCGGCGCATACGCGTATCGATGATCAGATCGTCGAGCTGGTAGCTGCCGCCAACGGGGCCCTCATCCGGTATCGATTCAGCGTTCATTCCCAACCTGCGCCGCGCGTGGCCACATCTTCACCGATTCTTCACCTGATTTCACCGCCATTTCATGCGGATCGGCGCTCGGCGCCATCAGGATGTCAGTCGAGTCAGGGAGGAACAGCCGCACATGTCGTGGAGGCACGCATGCGGCTCCGCAGCAATTAACTCCGACGAGACGTGCGTTGCACACAGGAGCCCCTCAATGAACACGGTGCAGCAAGCCGGCTACCTGCCAGAATCGCCGGCGTTGGCTATTCCCAGCGTCAGGCGGCGTAGCCGGTACTTTCAGGGAATGTCGATCCTCCTATTCGTCATCGTGTTGACCGGCTTTTCCCGGACGTTCTTCCTGCGATCGATGTTCCCGGTCCCGTCGCTTACGCCGCACGTTTACGTTCACGCGGTGCTAATGACAGCTTGGTTTGCATTGCTTGTCATCCAGACGTCCCTTGTTGCCCGTCATCGAACCGACCTGCATCGTCGTCTGGGCGTCTTTGGCGCCGTCCTCGCAGTCGCAGTGGCGGGCGTCACGCTTGTCGCCGCACTGGGCCTTCCGGCGCATTTCAAAGTCGACCCGGTACCAAATGGAATACCGATGTCGTTCGACGGCATGATTCAGGTTACCTGGGGTACCTTCGGGTCGCTGGCGCTGTTCTGCATTTTCGTCACGACTGCAATCTGGCTTCGCGGTCGCCCCGAAGTCCATAAGCGGCTGCTGCTGCTGGCCTCCTTGGCGATGATCACCCCGGCAATCGGGCGTTACGTGGCTTATCTCGGCATGTGGCGGGCGGTCACGTCTGTGCCCATGGTCCCGCAGATGCTGTTGATACTGGTCGGCATCACGGCCGTCGTTCTGCCCCTGACGCTTGTCGTCCATGATCTGCGCAGCGGACGCGGAGTGCATCCAACGACGGGGTGGGGCGTCGCCGCCTTCTTTGTCGTCGGGCTGGGATGTCAATTTGGCATCTCATCAACTGCTGCCGGGCGCGCCCTCATCATTGCCTTGCAGCACTGATTTTGCACATCTCTCAAGGGGTCCAGAAAAGTGAATGATCCGACTCGAAGTCAATTTCTGGTAGCAGCAGGATCGCCAAAATCGAAAGCCAGCCAGGGAGGATTGCTTTCAGGAGTGGCAGCGGCCGTCATTGCAATGCCGTCCGTGGCTCACCATTCATTTGCAATGTTCGATGATACGAAGACTTTGACACTGCAGGGCGCTGTAAAGGAACTGCAGTGGACCAATCCTCACTGCTACCTGCAGGTGACGGTTCCCGCGAAAACCGGCGATATCGAATGGAGCATCGAGATGCATTCGCCCTCGGCGATGTATCGTTTGGGGTGGCGACCCAGATCCTTTAAGCCGGGAGACAAAGTAACGGTGGCGATCGATCCGTTGCGGGACGGGAACAAGGGCGGTCGCCTGCGCTATGCGATCGATGCGCGCGGGAGAACCTTGGGCAGCGATAAGTCGCAGGCCGCCGCAGGTCCGCGGTCATGACGCACCGAATGAGGTGGATATTGTGTGTGATGGCTGCGGCAATTGGGTCCGGCAGCTCGGCCCAGTCGAAGCATGCTCCTCCCGGCCTGGCGGGGCTGTGGGAGACCGAAACGGCCGTGGCACTACTAAATGGAGAGTTGGATGGCGCCGGGCCAGACACAAGGACAGGTGTTAACGCCGCAGGGCCGCCTGCGCAGGAGCTCGCGCTTTTCCGCCGAGTGAAGCTCTGGAATAAGCCGCCGTACAATGCCGAATGGGAGGCCAAGTCCCGCGCCGCCGCTGCGCCCGCCGGAGCAGGGGACATTCAGCAGCTGGTGAAGGCCTGCGGCCCCAGCGGATTTCCGGCGCTCATGGAGAATCCGACCTCCGACGGTATGTTTCAGCTAGTGGTTACGCCTGAGGAGACCCTGATTCTGATTCCCAATGGCGACGTGCGGCAGATATTCACCGATGGCCGCGGCCATCCCCAGGGGGATAGCCTGTGGCCAACGCTCCTCGGGGACTCGATCGGAACCTGGAACGGTAAGTCGCTGATAATCGATACCATTGCGCGCAAGGCAGGCCCTATTGTTCCGCTGCCCATTCCTGGCATGGCCAATCTCAGTGATCAAGCGCACTTTACAGAGCGGTTGCAGCTGATTGACCCCGACACCTTGCAGAACGAAATGACGATTGCTGATCCGCAGCGCCTTTCGCACTCCTGGCGCGTTTCAATTCGATATAAACGCGTGACGGAAGTGGACCGGCTGATCCCGATAAATTGTGCCGAGAATGACCGCGATACCGTCGTGAACGGAAAGCTGACAATCGCACCACCGTGACGCGGCTTCTTGCGTGCCAGGGAGCGTTTCATGCTGCGCGGCAGCATGCTCGGCAAATTCGAATGTTGTGCGATGATGCTCCGGTGTCAACGGAGACCCCGCATGAGTGCAATGAAAATATTCGCAGCGCTGATCACCCATCCGAGTCGTGCGTTCACGGAACTGGAGAAGAGTCCGCGGTTTTCAGCACCGATGATTTTGCTGCTGGTGGCGAATATCGGCGTGATCATCTGGTACTACGCGATTGTCGATGTGGACGCACTGGTCAACCACGCGCTGACAGCGCGTGGACTCAACGCCGCGCAGCAAGCCCAGGTCTCCGGTTTGATGAATCGCAATACGCTGCTCGGAGGTGCCCTGCTCGGGAGCATTCTGAGTCTCTTCATCATCCAGGTAGTGGAAGCCTTCTATTTCTTCTTCATCTTCACCTTTTTTGACGTTCAGCGCTCGTTCAGACAGTGGTTTGCATTCACCTGGTGGTGCGGCCTGCCGCAGTTGATCACCGCGGCCGCGGCGGCTGTCATGCTTTTGTTAAGCCATGCATCGCCGTCGCTCAGCGTCCTTTCACCATTCTCCTTGAACGCACTGTTCTTTCATTTTGACTCTGCTGACAACGGCTACACTTTGTTGAACAGCATCACGCTTGTGCAACTGCTGACGATACTGCTGATGGTGATCGGCGCGCACACTTGGTCGAAGCGGTCATGGGTACTCAGCGCTGCAGTCGTCATTCTGCCTGTCGTCGTGCTTTATGGCATCTGGACCTGGTTCGTCTTTGGCAGGTGATTCGGTCGGTGGCCAGATGTGCTCGTTCAAGTGTCCGTGCCAGTCACAACGGAGGCTGGTGCCTGCACACTCAGCTGCGCGGCGCTGAAATAACTCGTTGTCAGCGCAGTCCTGTTCCACGACACCACGGAGAAGGCTATGAAGTCGCTCCCGTTGACCGTGGGCGCGAAACTGGCACTCCCCGCGACCACACTGCCGGGGGGCAGGCCGGTCGGCGAGCAGCCCGGAACTCAACCATTGGAAAAGATCGGGCCCCTTTAATTGATAGAAGCCATGATATGTTCAAATCTGTCGCTGACCTCTCAACCGGTACCGCGTAACCTTACAGCGTCACTCCGGTTTTCCAGATGGCAAGCTCACGCTCGCCATTGATCTCAGCGCGCGTGGGGCGGCCGGAGGCCGTAGCGATCACCAGTTCGAGGAACTCGTGTGCAAGATCGTCCATCGCGGCGCCCGTCAGCAACGGCCCGGCGTTAAAATCGATCCAGCGCGGTTTGGCCTCTGCAAGCGTACTGGTGCTTGAAATCTTCAGCGTCGGCGCAGGAAAGCCCAGCGGTGTTCCGCGGCCGGTGGTGAACAGCAGTACGGTCGCACCGGCGGCCGCGAGCGCCGTGCTGGAGACCGCATCGTTCCCCGGGGACTCGAGGAGCGCCAGACCCGGGCGGCGGATCCGCTCGCCGTACCGCAGCACTTGCGTCAGTGAGGCATCACCCGCCTTCTGCACGGCGCCGAGGGATTTTTCCTCCAGTGTCGTGATCCCGCCGGCCAAGTTGCCCGGTGAGGGGTTTTCCGATACCTGCTGTCCGGCCGCCGTGAAGTAGTGTTTGAAGTCATTGACGAGTTTTGCCGCCTCATCGAATACCCCCTGATCCATGGCACGAGCCATGAGCATCCGTTCGGCACCGAACAGTTCGGGGATCTCCGACAGGATGGGAGTGCCGCCGGCGTCCGCAATCAAGGTGCTGATGCGACCAACCAGCGGGTTGGCCGTCAGTCCGCTGAATGCATCGGAGCCACCGCACTTCAGTCCCACCACCAGGTCAGACAAAGGTCGCGACACCCTTGTGTCCTCCTGGAGGAGGTCGGCAAGCTCCTCGACGGCCCGCACGCCTTCGGCCACCTCGTCGTCCACGGCTTGCGCGTTGAAACTTCGGACACGGCTGGAATCCAGGTTTGCGGCCTCGAGTAAAGCCCGCAGCTGATTGTTCTCGCACCCGAGACCAACCACTAGAATGCCGCCCGCGTTGGGGTGCGCGGCAAGTGAGGCCAGAACCTGGCGCGTGCGCATGAGGTCCTCGCCTAGCTGCGAGCAGCCAAACGGATGCGTCAGCGCATAAACTCCATCGACCCGACCCTTGAGCCGTTCCCCGGCAATCTCGGCGATGCGCCCCGCCGTGCGTGCAACGCAGCCGACGGTGCACAGCACCCAGATCTCATTGCGCGTCCCGACACGGCCGCTGTGTCGCGGATAGCCGAGGAAAGTGTGCGAGTCGGCCGGCCCGCGCGGTAGGGGGGGCACCGGGGTGTATATGTAGTCCTCGTGTGCCGTGAGTGCCGTGGCAAGATTGTGCGTATGGACATGCTCGCCTGGTGCAATCTCCTGCGTCGCAAGTCCAATGGGCCAACCGTACTTGCGTACTGCCGCGCCCGCATTGATCGGGGTCGCGGCAAGCTTATGTCCGCGCGGCACGAGGAATTTCACGACCAGATCCTCTTCCGGCGATCCAATCCTCTCGCCAGGCTGCAGATCGCGCAGGGCAACCAGCACATTGTCCCGCGGATGCACTCGCAGCGCTTCGGCAACCGGTATCATATCTGTATAGTAACCGTGCGCCTGCTACCAATACAAAGCCACCGACATTCAATACGCGACCGTACGGACCGTCCGCTCCGACTCGATCACTTCGGTCTCATCGGATGACTCGTCCGGGTCGCTTGCGGCCACGGATAGAAACCAATAGCGGCGGGCGTCGAACACATGGGGTGCCAGCGTCTTCGGGTCGGTAACGATCCGTATGGTCGCTGCCGCCGAGTAGTGCAACAGGCGGTCCGGATCCTCCATCGAATCGAGCGCCGCGGCGAGCGCATCCGTTTCGGGTCTGACGTGCACGATGATTTCTGCGCAGGCCGCCTCAGGAGCACCGGGTGTGCAGGGCACGGCGCGCGTGTATCGGAACTGGATCCGCTGATTAATGAGGACGAGGGAAAATCCGGGCAGCGGAAGAGGTGCGGTGATTTCGTAGGGGACACCCTGCTGCAGGGTGGCATCGATCCACATGGCGGTTTGCAGGTTGTAGTCCGCGCGCGTATCTGCGTCGATTGCTTTCTGATCGAAGGCGACATGCATTGCGGCAATGGCGGCGTTCATCAATGTGGGTACCTGTGCACCGTGCGGAGCGCGCTTGCGAATCTGCGACTCGGTCTCGGCCGATACACGCCGGGCGAACTTAGCCGTGTCGATGACCTTCTTGAGTTCACCCGCTCTGGAGAGCGCGATGTCGGGAAAGCGCAGCAGCGATGGCCGAAACTCGGTGTTGGGCGCACGATCATCGGAGTTGCCGATCGGCCATACGCCAGGATCGAAATCCGTGCTGCTCGGCTCCCAGGAAATCACCCACCCGGCGTGACTCGCCTGTACTTGTCGTTTCAGAGCGCGCGTTGCCCGTGCGCTGCTGACGATGCCCTTCCAGATGCGAACGTGATCCGTCTGCACGGTGACGGTCGCATCGCCGGCGGACCAATTGAACTTCAGCGTCGTGCTGCGAGTCGGCAGATCCGGCATCGGAGCTGCCGCGTGCTGCGCGCCTGCCGGATCATTCTGCCATTTGATCAGCTGCTGATAGTCTGCAGCCGCATCATCGCGCAAGCCGTATTCACGGGCCATGCCAATGGCGGACTGCAGCGTGCTGACGGCCTGAGTGTTCCGTCCGAGCAATCGCTCGGTGACACTGAGGTTGAATTGCATGACGGCCATCGAGGAGTAGTCGAATTCGTTGCCATACAGGTTCACGGCCTGACCCGCGGCTTTCACGGCTTCCTCCAATTTGTGCTTGCGACGCGCCGGATCATCGCCACAGGAGGCATCTGCCAGGAGGATGCGGTATTCGAGCTCGGTGGCTCGGGCCCAGCCGTCTGGAAAGAGGACCTGGGCCGTATGACTGGTTGTCGCCTGATCAAGCTGCGACTGGGCCTCCGGCAGTCGTTGTCCGCAGGTGCCGCTTGCGCCATCCAGAAGGAAGTCCACGTAGTCGAGCCGAGCGTCGAGCAGCGCGGGGGACTGCGATGCCGTGCGCGCGAAAGTTGCGATCGCGGCCTGAAAGTCCGCGGACCGTAAGGGTTGATCAGCCGGTGTCGGCGCGGCGGCCGGGGCGGAACTCGGGGCAGGGGTTGTGCAGGATGAAATCCCCGCGAGGCCTAGGATGATCAGCGCCTGGGTCCAAAGCCTCACAAGTCCGGCTCACCCGTGCGCTGATTGATCTGCAGTCTATGGGGGTGGGGGCAGCGAATTCTCTCAATCGCGAGCGAGGTATCATCCCCCGGATAGTCGATACAATACGGATCGGGCGTGTTCCACAGTGCGCAGTCGAGATTGCCCTCACAGCGCACCGCGTAGTCGTAATGCGCTACCTGCGCCTCTCCGTGCGGTCGATGACGGGGCAAAGTCGGTCGCGGCGGCCCATTCGGCCGTGGCGGGTGCGGGCCATGGTGGGCCGCTGCGATGGCCCGAGCGGCCGCATGGCTGCGCAGCTCAACCGCCCGGTGCGCAGCGCCGACGGGGCCGGATGCCATTGCACCATTGCCGTAGCTGCCGCCGCGGTGTGCCCAACCGGCGGCTGCTGCGGCACTGTGGGTCCCGCCACCATAGCCGCGGCCTGCGCCGGCACCGCCGAAACCGCCGCCACGCGCGCCGGCGTACCCGCTGGCACCGCCGCGGGAGCCGGAGAATCCTCCTCCGCCGCGGGAACCAGTGCCGCCCCCACCCGAGTAGCCGCCGCCGCCATGGCCGCCACCTGCGCCCGCACTGCCGCCCCCGTGGGAGCCACCGCCACTGCCGCCACCGCCACCGCCGGAGTAGCTAGCACTGCTTGCAGCTGCAGCGGATCCGCCGGCGGGAGGCGCCGCGGCCCATGCGGTGCAAGCAGCGAAAGCGAATAGGCCTGTGAGCACTACTCTTAACGTGTTCATCGGGATCACCCAGCGCGCAAAAACGGAACGCCCTTTGGAAACATCAGGTCCCATGCAAATTTTACTCTCGCCTTACAAAGGATCCGTTACGCTTGGATTAGCCTTTGTTAATCCGCGCCATGTGGGGTATCCGAGTTCATGTCAGGTGCGCCTGCGCCCCGGAAATCCTGGTTACTTAGCCATGCG
Source organism: Steroidobacteraceae bacterium (assembly GCA_036498905.1). GTDB lineage: Bacteria > Pseudomonadota > Gammaproteobacteria > Steroidobacterales > Steroidobacteraceae > DAIDKA01. Next base: position 65,526 of record DASYER010000063.1, read on the forward strand.
AAGTTATGGGTGGCAGCTGTGGCCGGCGCCGCTGCCTTTATTGCGTTGCCACATCAATGGGCGGCTTTGACCCGGGCGTTGATCGCGTGGAATGTCGCCGTCGTGGTTCTGCTGCCCCTGACCTACATGCATCTGAACGGACTGGGCGCGAAACAGCTCCGGGAGCGTTACCGCGCTGATGACCCTTCGGCGACCGTCATCCTGCTGGTGGTGGTGGGCGCGGCAATCCTGAGTGTCGCGGCCATCGTGGCATTCCTGGCCAACTCCAAGAGCGTACCTTCACATGACAAGGTTGCACACATCCTGCTCGCGGCGCTCACCATCATTGATTCATGGCTGCTGGTGCCGACGGTGTTTACCGTCCACTACGCCGATATGTTCTACAGCGCCGAGGTGGGTGAGCAGCCACTGAAGTTCCCGCAGACCGCTGAACCGGTGTTCTGGGATTTCGCCTACTTTGCTTTCACTATCGCGGCGGCCTGCCAGACGGCTGACGTTTCGACCACACAGGTCGGAATCCGTCGTGTCGTAATTGCGCAGAGCATCATCTCGTTCCTGTTCAATCTGGCAATCCTGGGCTTCGCGATCAATGTGACCGCGGGACTGCTAGCCTGATCTGCGAGTGGGGTGTACCGGCCGTCAGGCATTGCCGGGCGAGGCCAGCATCGAAATCGCCGCCGTGAGCCGATCAGCCGAAATGGGCTTGATCAGGTGCACCTGGAAGCCTGCCTTAATGGCGTCCGCCCGATCCTGGGCGCGGGAGAAGGCGGTCAGCGCGATTGCCGGCAGGGTTTCGGGACTGTAGCCGGCACTACGCACGGAACGAATGAGCTGGTAGCCATCCTGCTTGGCCATGCCGATGTCGCTCACCAGCACCGATGGCGTGTTCGTGCGCACCAACGCCAGCGCTTCCTCGCCATTCGCCGCTTCGGCGACACTGGCACCAGCCTCCAGAAGCACCCGCGCAATGAACGCACGGGTATCGCCGTCATCCTCAACGACCAGCACGCTCAGTCCCTTCAAGGGCGCGCCGGTCTCCTCGGAACGAATGCGCGCCATCTGCTGAGTGATCGGCAGGTACACCGTGAAGCGGGCACCTTGCCCCTCGCCCAGACTCTGAGCCTCGATGGTCCCGCCATGAACCTCGACGAGGTGCTTGACGATCGTCAAGCCAATGCCCAAGCCGGCAAAGCTCTTGTTGAGACTGGAGTCCTGCTGGCTGAACCGATCGAAAAGATGCGGCAGGAACTGTGCGCTGATTCCCCGGCCGGTGTCGGTCACGGAAATTTCGTACTGATTGTCCTTCATGCGTGCATCGACGCTGACGTTTCCTCCGGACGGGGTGAATTTGATGGCATTGCTCACCAGGTTCCAGACGATCTGCTGCAGCCGGGCATCATCGCCCATGACGCGCGCATCCGGATCGGCCACGTTCCATGTCAGCGTGACTTTTTTCGCAGCCGCGAGGGGTGCCACCACGGCATGAGCCGACTGCAGTGCAATCGCCGGATACGTCGCCACGATATCCAGATTCATCTTGCCGAAACGCATTCCCGCGTAGTCGAGCAAATCGGAAATCAGATGTGTCTGCAGCCGCGAATTGCGCTCGATGACGTCAAGGCCCTTGACGAACTCCGGGGAGATGCCCGGCATTCTCTGCAGCACCGTCACCCAGCCGAGGATGGCACTTAAGGGGTTGCGCAGTTCGTGCGAAAGCGTGGCGAGAAACTCATCCTTGACCCGGTTGAGGCGCTCCGCCTCCTGTCGCGCGGCCCTTTCTCCTGCCAACAGGCTCTCGCGTTCGGCCTCCGCGCGGCGCCCTTCGGTAACGTCGGTCGCAATGGCAATGCGGGTGCCGTCGGAACTCTCGGCCACGATTCGCCACTCGACCTCGGCTTGCTGACGATTGCCCCGATTGACCCGCAGCGTGCCTTCCCAGTGTCCTTCGGCCCTGAGGATTGAATCGATGCGGCGGCACGCCTCCTGGCTGTTCGCGGTGGCGAAACTGCAGATATCCCGGCCGATGATCTCCGTGCGCGTCAGGGCCGTAAGCGCACAGAATGCGGGATTGACGTCGACGCACTGGAGTTTTGAATCAAGCAGCGCGATTCCACTGGAGGCTAATTCGAACACCGCACGAAAACGGCTGTCTGCGGTGCGACGGATGGCATCGGACCTGCGCGCGAACAGCAGCGCGCGCACCGTAGCCACAAGCACGGCCGGATCGGCCGGATGAGTCAGATAACTGTCCGCTCCGGCGGAGAGCCCCTGTTCCTTGTCGATGCTGGTGACGAATGTCGCGGACAGGTGAACGATCGGCAGATAGGCTGCATCCGAACGTGCGCGCAGTTTGCGGCACACCTCCAGGCCGTCGATGTCGGGAAGATTGATGTCCAGGACAATCAGATCGACCGCCGGCGCGAGCGCAAGTGCGTCTGTGCCGTTTTCGGCCTCTATGACTTCAAAGCTTGCAGCGCGCAGAATTCTCGAGGTGGCATACAGTGAGGCTGCGTTGTCATCGACGACCAGAATTTTCTGGCGTTCGGGAAAGATGGCGGTTGGTTGGCTCATTGGGCTGCTCCCCTGACAGGTGTGGGAGTGTAGCGGACCGGAAGCCGGACCCAGAAGCGCGAACCCTTGCCAAGTTCGCTGTCGGCTCCGACATCGCCGCCGAGGAGTTGCGCGAATTTTCGCGCCAGTGACAGGCCCAGGCCCGTACCCCTAAGGCGACGCTGCAGGCGCGTGTCAAGTTGCATGAAGTCATTGAAGAGCATGGGCAGATGCTCGGGTGAGATGCCGATTCCCGTATCGGTCACTGCGAATTCGACGTGCTCCGGCGTCGGCATGGTGGCGCTGACGCTGACATGCCCATCGGTCGTGAATTTCAGGGCATTGGAGATGAAATTGCGCAGAATCTGCGAGAGTTTCTTGTCATCGGTGTAAATCCGTGGAATGGCCTCCGGCTCGGCAAAAACGAGTGACACGGATGAGTTCGCCACGATCGGGCGGAAGATTCCACGCAGTGCAGAGAACAGATCCACCATTTCGAACCATTCCGGTGAGATGGTGATGCGGCCCGCATCCATCTTCGCCAGATCGAGCAGATCATCGACCATTTCGGTCAGCTCGCTGACGGAGCGTCGCACCAGTCGGATCTGGGTTTCCTGCTCGGTGGTCAGCGGACCGTCCAGTCGGGCGAGCAGGATGCCTGTGAGGCTCTGCATCGAAGTGAGCGGCGTGCGAAATTCATGGCTCATGTACGACAGAAACCGACCCTTCAGATCAATGGCTTCACGAAGCTGAGTGGCACGATCGTCCAGTTCGGCATACAGGGCTACCACGCCCTGATTGGTTTCCTGCAACTCGGTGCGCAAGGTTTCGGCCTCGACCTCACAGCTCGCCAGGCGCTCGCGCAGCACCTGCAGGTCATTTTCCTCCGGTGGCTTGGGCGCGGACATCAGCTCAATACCACGACGGTGGCATCGTCACGCGCGCGGGCATGGTCCCGAAACAGGACGGCGGCAATGACGGCGGGATGCCGCTGCCGCAGTGACGGGTCCTTGTGCAGGTCCCAGCGGGCCGAGATGCCATCACTGTGCATGACCAGGAACGAATCCGGCGTGCGTTCGTACTCGAACTGCTGCAGACGGGGCATTGTCAGTCCCAAGGTTCCATTATGGGAAATCAGTCCCTGTGACCTCTCGGCACCCACCAGTGACCCGCTGACATTGCCGATGCCGGCGTAAGAGAGGGAGGTCCCGAGCCGCGCGACTGCTGCAGCCGCGCCGCGCGTGCCACCCAGCGCCCGGTGCGTGCGCTCCAGCAGGCCGCGTGGGGATTCGGTGGCATTGTCGGCGAACGTACGTTGCGCGCACTCGGCTGCGGCTGCCGCAAAGCTACCGTGGCCCAGTCCATCGACGACCATCAAGGTGGCGCAATCGTGGTGCTGGGCGAGGGCCCATCCATCGCCACATTCGGATTCGCCCTGCACCGGAATGCTGATGGCACCAAATCGCGAACCCGCAACAGACCCGACGCGGGACATGACGATGGTGCCTTCACCCGGGATGGAATGGATATCGAATTCAACCGACAGGCGCCGCACGGCGCCGAGGCCCGTGCCGGCGGTCCCGCCGGTGGAATACCCGTCACCCAGACAGCGATTGACGTCGCTCATGCCGCGACCCTTATCGATCGCCAGTAACTCGATCAGTTCCTCGTTTCCGGCCCTGATGGGCTGCAACAGCAATTGGCCGCCGCTGCCATGACGATATAGGTTGCTGGCAAGCTCGGTTGCAGCGATTGCGACCCTGCCGGTCTGGGTTGCATCCAGACCGTACGTTACGGCCAGGCGCTGCGCGTCCCGGCGAGCCTCTCCTACCTGGCTTTCCTCTTCGATCAGATGGCGGCGCTGCTCCCTGCTGCGCTGGAGAACCACCATCAGCTCCAACGCACAATCATCACCCGCGTACCCTTGGGTGAGGTTTCGATGTCGAACTCATTCACCAGACGGCGTGCTCCGGTCAGGCCCAACCCCAGACCGTTGCCGGAGGTCCACCCGTCGGTCAAGGCAAGATCCAGGTCAGGGATCCCCGGACCCTGGTCGGTGAACTCCAGCCGCAGGCCTTGCTTCGTACCGTTCTTGACCGTCTGCCAGTGCATCTCGCCGCCGCCGCCGTAGATCAGGGTATTGCGCGCCAGCTCACTTGCGGCGGTGACCATTTTGGTCTGGTCCACCAAAGAGAAGCGCAATTCCTGGCTCAGTCGCCGCACGACCTGTCGCGCCATCACGATGTCATGCTGAGTGTGCAAGGGAGTCTCGCCGGCCGCTATCTGATCCATCAACTCAATCTTCCGCGAGCGTGGCTCGCAACATGGTCATGCCGCGATCGACGTCCAGTGCCGTAGCCACGCCCGGCAATGACAGCCCGAGTTCGACCAGTGTGATTGCGACAGCCGGTTGCATGCCCACCAACACAGTGCGCGCACCGAGTATGCGGCCCATGCTGGAGATGTCGGAAATCGTGCGTCCGATGAAGGAGTCCACCATCTCCAGCGCTGAAATATCGATCAGTACGCCCTTCGCGTTGTGGCGCTGTATGGCGTTCGTCAGGTCCTCCTGCAGCTTCAGGGCGAGCTGGTCGTGCATATCGACCTGAATCGTCGCGAGCAGGAACTCGCCGATTCGCAAAATGGGTATGCGTTCCATGGGCACTCAGCGGGTGAGCGTATTGCCGGTGCGCTTAAGCGCGAGGGCCAATGCATCCGCCAGGTTGGCCTTCGTCGTCACGCCCGCCAGATCCACGCCCAGGTGCACGATCGTCTGGGCAATCTGCGGGCGAACACCGCTGATAATGCAATCGGCGCCCATTAGGCGGATGGCAGTCACCGTCTTCAGCAGATGTTGTGCAACCAGAGTGTCCACCGTCGGCACGCCGGTGATATCGATGATAGCGAGCTGCGAACCGGTTTCGACGATCTTGTGCAGCAGCGCCTCCATGACGATCTGGGTGCGGGCGGAGTCCAGGGTCCCGATCATTGGCAGCGCCAGGATTCCTTCCCACAATTTCACCACGGGCGTGGACAGCTCCAGCATTTCCATCTGCTGGCGGTTGATGATGTCTTCCCGGGCGCGCTGATAGGTGCTGACCGTGATCAGCCCCAGCTCATCCAGGAGTTTCGTCGCGCTCCAGATCTCCTGCGCGAGAATATTCGCATCGCTCCCTGCTTCGGCGCGCAGCACCGTAAACAGCGGCTGCTTGAAGGAGAAGATGAACGTTGCGGTCTCAGCCGATCCGAATCCCTGCTGCACGCGCGAGCGTGAGAGGTTCTCCAGGAAACCCTGGAGTGCCTTGAATTGTTGCGAGTTGCGATCCTCGGGATTGGCACTGGCGATAACGCCGGTCAGCATCTGCAGGAACTCATCGGCCTGGCTGTTCAGCTCCTGTGGCGAAATCCGCGCCTTCCTGCCGTCTTCAGCGCCGGCTTGAAGGAGCCTGACCCATTCCGAAAGCAGCTGCTTGTGATGCTTCTGCAATGAGTTCGCCAAAATTGATGAGGGCGCCATCGAATATCTCCTCGCTCAAAGTCCTGCAAAAGCGTCTACCACGGATCATCCGGCAGAACCCGCTGTCTGCCGAGGCGACTTAATAATATCAATCGGTTATCGATAGTAGGTGAGACGCGCTAACGGTCGATTTTTGATCGTTGAAAAGGTCAGCGCACAGGTATAGCTCGGGGTAGCCCACCCCTAAGGTCGGGGTTTGGTGTATTTGTCTGTAGGAGATTTCCTACCCGGGCGCCATCCCTGGCGCTCGGTTCAGCGATGCACCCAGCCCGGCCTAGGGCTTCGGATCGGTATTGGCTTCGACCTGCTTTGCCTGGTCCTCGGCAACCTGCAAGGCGGTATCCGCCTGTTCCCTGCAAGCCTTCTGCGGTTCGCCGCTCAGGCTCTCGCACTGGGCGAGGGCGACCTTGTGCTCGCCCTGTGCCTTCGCATCCGCGACCTTCTCGGCCTGCACTGCGGCAGTGTGAGCCTCGGCCGCCTTTTCATCGCGCACCACCGTTTGTGCGCTATTGACCTTTTCACCGGCCGACTGCTCGGCCTTTGCCGCGTTTTCGACTGCGGCGTTTTCCGCCTTGGCCGTGTCAGTAGCGACCTTTTCGGGACTCTTGGCCTGATTGCAGGCATTGAGCGCGCAGGTCGCGAACAAGGCCGCCACTAGCAGTGTCGTTTTATTGGGTGTCATTGTTCAAACTCGCGGTCGGCGCCCCATGAAAAAAGTGACGATGGCGATAACCAGGAATATGAGGAACAGTACTTTGGCGATGCCCGCGGCGCCTGCGGCGAGTCCACCGAATCCCAGAATGGCTGCCACGATGGCAATGATGAAGAAGACAACGGCGTAGTGAAGCATGGAAGACTCCCTTGATCAGTAAGATTCAAAAGCAGATCTACTGATGGTGAGAATATTCCGCAGCCGTTGTCATGTAAGTCCGGGGGCATCGTCTTGAATCGTAGGCTTCGCCCTACCGTTGTTTGAATGCGGACGAGTATCTGATGAAAAATCAATATCTTACTGATCAAGACGCAAATACGCCGCAAGAGTGGTGAGGAACACCGCAGCCGAACCGAGTAGATACATTGGGGCCGACACGGACGGCTGCACCCCGGCGCGGCGTGTGATGAATTGACGGCGAGCCAGGACGCAGTTGGCGATGAAGACTATGCACAGTAGTGAGTAGACATAGTGCTGCGGATGCATCGATCCGGCGATTTGGTACGGGTTACTCAGTACCCCCAGCACACCCAGCAGATCAATGACGCTCAAAATGTTCAGGCTCACACCCAGACCGAGCGCAATCATTGATACGGTATACACAGGCCCGTGCCTGAGCCAGGTTCGGCCGCAACAGTCCAACATTGAATCGAACAACCCGGCGTAGAGGTTCATGGGGGGACATTCCCACGGCCATCAAGGTGGCGGGAATGGCATCCCGGATACTGTTTTTGTCAGAACCTGTTACCCCGGCAGCCGTGATACGCCAAGGCAGCGCCAAGTGCGCCGGCAATGCTAGAGTTCGCAACCGATGGCTGATCTATACAAGGCGCTCGCACAGATCCACGCGATCCGGGGTCAGATGGCTCGGGGCACGGAGTTTCGTGGCTACGGGCCGGAGACTGTCGCGGCCACCGGGCTGCTGGCCGGCGCCGCCGCCATGGTCCAATCGGCGGTGCTGAAGGACCCGATGGGCCATGCCACGCGGTTTCTGTTCATCTGGATTTCGACCGCGGCACTGGCGGTACTGGTGACGGGTCTGCAGACCATTACCCGCACACGACGGGTTCACTCGGGGCTGGCCAGCCAGATGATCGGCTCCGCCGCTGAGTCGTTTCTACCGGCCATCGCGGCGGGTGTGTTGGTGACACTGGTGCTGGTGCGCGGTGCGCCCCGGGACCTGTGGCTGCTGCCAGGGTTGTGGCAGATTTTCTACGGCCTCGGCATTTTCGCTTCCTGTAGGTTCGTACCGCGGCAGATGCTGGCCGTAGGGGTGTGGTTCATGGCTACCGGCGCCTTGTGTCTGGCCACAGGTGTGGGAGCTCACGCGTTGTCGCCCTGGGAGATGGGGTTTCCATTCGGCATTGGCCAGCTGCTCATCGCGGCGGTCCTCAAGTTCAGTTACCGTAGGGCGGATGAAGATGCGTAGCAAGAAGCAGACGCGGCAAGGCTTCGCCTACGACGCTCTCGACAGTGTGATCCATGAACGGGCCCGTCTGAGTGTGCTGACCTCGCTGGTGACGCATCCGAAAGGTCTCGCGTTCGCGGATTTGAAGTCCATGTGCGCGCTCACCGATGGCAATCTGAGCCGGCATCTGCAGGTACTGCGGGCAGCGAAGCTGATCGAAATCACCAAGGACGTTGACCGCAACCGTCCGCACACCTCCTGCCGCATTACCGCGCAGGGCCGTAAGCGCTACTTGGAGTACCTGGCGGTGCTCGAGCAGGTGATCCGTGACGTAGTTGCCGGCGAACAAACTGAGATGGCGGGTGAGGGCACCCACGTGCCGGCCTGAGGGTTGAAGGCCTAGTACCCGGCCGCCGATCCGGCCGCGCGCCGATCGTCGCTGGCACCATACATCATCCCGGCGCGCAGACGACCCCCGAGGGCTGAGTCATTGCCCGAGGAGGCACGCGTGGGAGTCGAATCGGCCTGGGGGATGACAATCAGTTCGGCGGCGCCCCAGGGCGACTGTTCGGCCATCGTATAGCCCCGTGCCTGCAGCGCCTGGATGGTGTCGGCGGACAAGGCCAGTGGCTCGATGAAGAGCACATCGGGCAGCCACTGATGGTGCAGGCGCGTGGCGTTGACGGCCTCCTGCGGTTCCATGCCGTAGTCGATGAGATTCAGCAGCACCTCCAAGGTGATGGTGATGATGCGGGAGCCGCCCGGGCTGCCCACAACCATCGTCACGCGACCGTTCTTGAGTACTAGCGTTGGTGACATGGAAGACAGGGGTCGCTTGCCGGGCGCGATCGCGTTGGCGCTTCCCTGTACCAGGCCGAACAGATTCGGAACTCCGGGTTTGACGGTGAAGTCGTCCATCTCATCATTCAGCATGTAACCGGTGCCCGGTGCCATGACCCCCGCGCCGAACAGGCCGTTGATGGTATAGGTCACGGACACGGCATTGCCGTGCTCATCGGCGACGGAGTAATGGGTGGTTTCGGGATTCTCGTGCGGAGGGGTTCCCGGCTTGATGATTGCCGAGGAACCGGCGCGCTGCGGATCGATCTGGGCGCGGATCAGCGCCGCGTACTGCGGCGTGAGCAGTTTCTCCACCGGATTGTGGACGAACATCGGATCCCCGAGCAGTGAGTTACGATCCACATATGCGTGGCGCATGGCCTCGGTCATGACGTGCACGGCCGCGGCCGAGTGAAAGCCCATGCCCTTCAGATCATAGCCTTCGAGAATCTGCAGCAGTTCGCATAGCGTCGTGCCCCCGGAGGAGGGTGGGGGAGCCGACGCGATCTGATAGCCGCGATAGTTGCAGTACACCGGATCACCTTCCGTGACGGAGTAAGCGGCAAGGTCCTGGGTGGTGATGATGCCGCCGTGATCGCGCATGGCCTGCGC
>DASYER010000064.1:0-14197 GCA_036498905.1 Steroidobacteraceae bacterium
AATACCGTGCTTGGCCGCCAAGGCCCTATGGCCAATCCCGCCTGCCAGGTACGCCCTCGCTATTCGAATCTTGAACGCCGCACTGATGTACCAAGACATGAAACCCCCGAAAGTTGTGTCCAACTTCCGGGGGTCAGTTCACCAGGGCGGCCGTTTGCTATATCCGCTATTCTGCCGCCCCTATGCTGGGCAAGCACAACATCTATCTGGTCGGCCCGATGGGCTCGGGCAAGAGCGCCGTGGGACGCATCCTGGCGCGGATGGTGGATGCGCCGTTCCTGGACAGTGATGCCGAAATCGAGAAGCGCACCGGCGTCGATATCTCGTACATCTTCGAGAAGGAAGGCGAGCCGCGATTCCGGCAACGGGAAAAGGAAGCCATCGAGGCGCTGACGGCGCTCGAACCCCTGGTACTGGCCACCGGCGGTGGGGCCATTCTGCTGCCCGAGAATCGCGAACTGCTGACCCAACGCGGCTGCGTGGTCTATCTGATCACCTCGGTCGAACAACAGGCGCATCGCGTCAGCCATGCGCGGCACAGACCCCTGCTGGCGAACGTCGATCCGGAAGTGAAGCTGCGGCAACTGATGACCGAGCGCGAGCCACTGTACTGTTCGGTCGCCGACCTGAAGGTGACCACGGACGGCCGCAAGATCCAGGCGGTCGCGGAGGAAATCATCAAGGCCCTGGGATTCCCGATCGTTGGGAGCTGAACGCTCTATAATTGCCGCCAACGTGAATACCCTGACGGTCGAACTGGGCGCGCGCAGCTATCCGATCCTGATCGGACCCGGGCTGCTGAGCGATCCGGCGGTGCTCGCCGCGCATGTGCCGCACGGCGCGGTGCTGCTGGTCAGCAATACCACGGTCGCGCCGCTGTATGCGGGTCCACTCAAGGACGCACTAAAGGACCGCACCATCGTCGAGGCCATTCTGCCCGACGGGGAGTCGTACAAAACGCTCGCGACCCTGGCCCGGATCCTGGACGTCGCAGTCGCGAACCGTCTGGCGCGCGACAGTACGGTGGTCGCCCTCGGGGGCGGTGTCGTCGGCGACATGGCCGGATTTGCCGCGGCCTGCTACCAGCGCGGCGTGGATTTCGTGCAGGTGCCGACCACGCTGCTCGCGCAGGTCGATTCCTCGGTCGGAGGCAAGACCGGCGTCAATCACCCCGGCGGCAAGAACCTCATCGGTGCGTTCCACCAGCCGATCGCCGTGATCGCGGATACGAACACGCTCGCGACACTGCCGCCGCGGGAGCTGCGCGCGGGGCTTGCCGAAATCATCAAGTACGGCCTGATCCACGACGCGGCCTTCTTTGACTGGCTGGAGGTCAATATCGAACGGCTGCTGGCGGGCCATCCGGACGCGCTGACGCATGCGATCCGCCGCTCCTGCGAGGTCAAGGCCGAAATCGTCGGCAAGGACGAGCATGAACGCGGCGACCGGGCGTTGCTGAACCTGGGACACACCTTCGGCCATGCGATCGAGTCGGCCACGGGTTATGGCACGTGGCTGCACGGCGAAGCGGTGGGCGCCGGCATGCTGATGGCCGCGGCGATGTCCCGTGAGTGCGGCTACCTGAGCGCTACGGATGTCGCGCGGCTGCGCGCTCTGCTGCACCGGGTCGGTCTGCCGACCTCGGCGCCGGATGTCTCGGCGCAGGCGGCACTGGAACACATGAAGATCGATAAGAAAGTGAAGGCCGGGCGCATGCGCTTCGTGCTGTTGAAGCGTATCGGCGCGGCGCTCGTGACAGCCGACTATCCACCCGAGGCGCTGCAGGCAACGCTTGCGGCCTACTTCGGCTGACGGTGCCGCGCGTGACGCGTCAGGCATCGCACCTTGCCCCGTACGCGTCGGCCGAATCCGCATCCCGCGGCCGGCGCTTCGCCGAGCCCGCGCCGCAGTTTCGCGGCGAGTACCAGCGCGACCGTGATCGCATCATCCATTCGAACGCGTTTCGGCGCCTGGTCTACAAGACCCAGGTATTCGTCAATCACGAGGGTGATCTATACCGCACCCGCCTCACGCACTCCATGGAAGTCGCGCAGATCGCCCGCTCGATCGCGACCGCCCTGAAGCTGAACGAAACGCTGAGCGAAGCGATCTGCCTGGCACACGATCTTGGCCATACCCCCTTCGGGCATGCCGGCCAGGACGCGCTCAACGCCTGCATGCGCAAATTCGGCGGCTTCGAGCACAATCTGCAGTCGCTGCGCGTGGTCGATGAGCTCGAAGACCGCTATGCCGATTTCCACGGCCTCAATCTCACCTTCGAATGCCGCGAGGGGATCCTCAAGCACTGCTCGGTGCGCAATGCGAAGCAGCTCGGTGAACTGGGCGAGCGCTTCATCAAGCGTCGCCAACCCTCCCTCGAGGCGCAGCTGTCGAACCTGGCCGATGAAATCGCCTACAACAATCATGACGTGGACGATGGCCTGCGCGCGGGTCTCATCAGTCTCAATGATCTGACCGAAGTCGAGCTATTTGAAACCCAGCACCGCAAGGTCCGGGCGAAGTACAACGATCTTCCCGAACGCAAGGTGATCCACGAAACGATCCGGCGCGTGATTAATCACGTGGTGAGCGACCTGATCCGCACCACCGCCGACAACCTCGCTGCAGCCGCCCCGACGTCCGTCGCTGACGTGCGAGGACGTTCCAAAGCGCTCGTCGCCTTCAGCCCCGACGTTGCTCGCGAACAGCTCAAGCTCAAGCAATTCCTGAACGGGCGCGTCTACCGGCACTATAAAGTGTTGCGCATGACGTCCAAGGCAAGACTCGTCGTGACCCGTTTATTTGATACCTTCCTCGATGACGCGACCCTGATGCCCACCGAGCACCAGGAAGCCGCGACTGTTCTGGAACGCGAACTTGGTGCTTCCGGTCGCGCCCGGGCCGTCGCCGACTACATCGCGGGAATGACTGATCGTTACGCCATCCTCGAGCATCGACGTTTGTTTGATCCGGCGGCGCGGACTTGAAGTAGCGCGTACTCGCGCTGGCCGATCAGTCCGTAAGCGCTTAATTCCGCGCCACACCAGAATTGCGGAAACCCACAATTGCGCGCACCGAGCATGGTCCCCCACGGGGCCTGCGCGCTACTAAACCCCACTAGTCCCAAGCCGCCTAAGCCCGATTTTGGTGCATTGCGATGCGCCAGAGCGAAGCAGCGCGGCTGTGCATAAGCTTGCGGATCTCTGAGAGTCCGGTAACTAGCTGATCCTGATGGTAATAGTTTCAACGCCCAAGCAAGAGCTTACATAATCTAGAACGCCGTTTCGTTGACATAAGCCATTGGTATACCTAGATTTATGTCAATCGCCACGATTGACGTCCCATTTCTATGGAAGCAGCAAGAAAAACAAGCAGTGACGAAAGAGAAGCTTTGCTTGCTCTCTTCACTGATTTGCTGCGCCCGTTGATGCCCGTGGCTCTTGAGCGAGGCATTTCTGCACGCGAAATCTCGGATGCAGTGCGGCGCGCCTATGTGCAGGTGCTCGAGCGCCGCATGGCTGAGCAGGATCGGCAACTGTCTGACGCCCGCCTTGCGTTGGTGGCAGGACTCACTCGATCGGAAGTGCAATTGTTCCGAGATCCCAGGCGGAAATCGGTGGCGCCGGATGGATCGGTCAGCCACATCCAGTTGATAGCTAGGCTCTTAACGATTTGGCACACCCATCCGCGGTTTTCTGGTGCCTACGGGTTAGCGCTAGACCTCGATTTGAATGTTTCGAACGACCCTACGCGGCGCGGTTTCGCTGAACTCGTTGAGGCCGTCGCTCCGGGTGCCGACCGCGACACGCTGCTTGATGAACTCATTGCTACCGATTCAGCAGAAATCGTGGACAACACGACGTTGCGATGCCGGTCGCGAGCTGCGGTATGGGGCACCTCGGACGATGTCAACGTAAGGCAAATAGATAGGGCCGCAAAGTGCCTCCAGGCAGCTGCGTCTAGTTTCGCGCATAACCTTCTTCAAGGTTCAAACGACAAGGTTTACTTCGAGAGGATGGTTGTTTCAAACCATCCTCTTTCGCAACGCAGTCGCGATGAGTTTGCGTCAGTCGCTCAGGCGCGAGGCGACAACTACGTGGGCGAGCTTGATAGCTGGATCGCTAAACACACCGAGCCTGATAACTCGTCTGATAGTCGCCACTACGGCGTCGGTGTTTACTTTTTTGAGGAACCGCCGTCATCGGAACAATCCGGTGACATTCGGTCGAGTGGCAACTCCTCAGATGATGAGCGGAATGGTTCGATTCAAGAGATTGATGTACTGGCCCAGCCAGGATCGATGAAGAGTGATGAAGGAAAATTGGGGAAACCAAAATGAAGATTACAAGTATTGCAGTAGCGGCAGTCCTTAGCGCCGTCTCTCTGTCTGCCCTTGCAAAGGACGCGGACAGAGTTGGCGTTGTCGACAATGCTTTCACCTATGCGACAGTCAACGGACAGCAGTCAGCAGTGATTGGCTCGACGATTGAAGGTGCATACAGCAGCCAGACGGCCGTTGCCTTGGGCAGCAGTCACTCGGCTATCACCGGTACGGGACGTGCCATCACCGGCACGGGTCGTGCAATTACCGGTACCGGTCGCGCCATCACCGGTACGGGCCGTGCGATTACAGGCACAGGGCGCGCCATCACAGGTACGGGTCGTGCGATCACTGGCACCGGCCGCGCGATTACGGGTACAGGTCGCGCTATCACCGGCACCGGCCGCGCGATTACGGGTACAGGTCGCGCTATCACCGGCACGGGTCGTGCGATTACTGGTACGGGCCGCTAGAAGTCGATTATCGAATAGATCTGACTGGCATTCCCCAACCTGGCACCCCGCAGCTTCATATCGAGGCTGCGGGGTGTTGGCGTTTGTGTGTTTTGGGACATTTGGCATAAAAATAGCAGCTGCGTAAGCCGATAATCATCGGTAGGCTGATGCAGTGTCGGATCTTCGTTCAACCCTTAGTACGTTGTGCCGGCGTGTCTTGCATCCTTTGGTGCGGATACTGGTGCGCTTCGGCATCAGTGCCGGCGAGTTCAAGGCAATTGTAGACAGTGTTTACGCTCATGCCGGTTCGGAATATCTGACCGAGCAGGGAGAGCGTGTTACCTATTCAAAGCTCGCGGTAATCACGGGTATAAACCGCGCGTTTTTGCCGGCGATCCTCGCGAATCCGCAGGACGAATTCCGCCCACGCAGCAACACTCAGCTACATCGTGCGGCTCGAGTGTTGAACGGCTGGTACGACGACAAGCTATTCCAGACCGGATTGGGCGATCCGGCCGTTCTATCCATCGACGGTGACCAAAACAGCTTTCGACAGCTTGTCGAACTTTATAGCGGTGGCGTCTATCACCAGACGATCCTGTCGGAGCTGGAGCGGGTCGGCGCGATTCGTCGCGTCAGCGGCGAGCGAGTTCGAGCCATGCGGCGAACGCCGGTCACTGGCGGTGCAAACCTCGAATCCGTGTTGACGACTGCAGAGACGGCCGAAGACCTGCTGAATACCCTGGAACACAATCTGATCTCACCGGCCGCGGAGCAGTTGCCGGTTCGCGCCCTGATCGGAACCGTAGATCCGAGCGCACTGCCGTTGTTCAGAACGCAGCTGGGCAAGCGCGCCGATGGGCTGCTCGAAATCATGGATTTGTTCATGCGATCGCATAGGCCCGAACACGGGTCGGCGGATGAAGGGAATTCAGGCATCGAACTGGGTGCAGCCGTCATTGCCATACGGCGCACCTTACCGAAGTCCCCCGCCGGGAAACCTGCTCGGCCGCCGAAGCGGCCCAGGAAACCCTGACCATTTACCTTCAGGTGGAGCGTCCGGCTCCCTTCGCGTTCTGCACCAGCGAGTCCCGCAACACCCGCCGCAGGATCTTGCCCACATTGGATTTCGGCAGCTCGCTGCGAAAATACACGTGTCGCGGCAGCTTGTATCCGGTGAGTGATTCGCGGCATTTGTCGATGATGGCCCGCTCGGTCAGGGCCGGATCCTTCGAGACCACGAAGACGGCGACGACTTCGCCGGAGTGCTCGTCGGCCTGCGCGACTGCCGCGGCTTCCACGACACCGGGTATCGCAGCCACCACGGCCTCGACCTCGTTGGGATACACATTGAAGCCGGACACCAGGATCATGTCCTTCTTGCGGTCTTCGATGAACACATAACCGCGTTCATCCATATGGCCGATATCCCCGGTGCGCAGCCACCCTTCCGGCAGCATCACCATCGCGGTCTCATCCGGGCGATTCCAATAGCCGCGCATCACCTGCGGACCGCGCACGCAGATCTCACCGGGCGCGCCGAGGCTCACTTCGACTCCGGCATCATCGCGAATGGAAATCTCGGTCGAAGCAATCGGCAGGCCGATCGAGCCATTGAAATCTGCGAACGGCAGATTTATGCAGGCTCCGGGCGAGGTCTCCGTCAGGCCCCACGCCTGGGTCAGAGGATTTCCGGTCGCGGCTTTCCAGCGTTGCGCCACGGCCTCCTGCACGGCCATGCCGCCGCCGAGCGTGATTTTCAGATGACTGAAATCGACTTGTCGAAACTCAGAGTTATGGAGCAGGGCGTTGAACAGCGTGTTGACGCCGCTGAGGAACGCAAATGGATAGCGGCGCAGTTCCTTGATGAAGCGCGGCAGGTCACGCGGATTCGTGATCAGCACGTTGCTCCAGCCCAGGCGCAGGAACAGCATGCAGTTCGCGGTCAGCGCAAAGATGTGGTAGAGCGGAATCGGCGTGATCAGGTACTGCGTTTCACTTGCGGTACTCGGCAGGAACGGCTCAATCCAGGCGGAGGCCTGCAGCAGATTCGCGCACACGTTGCCGTGCGTGAGCATCGCGCCCTTCGCGACGCCGGTCGTGCCGCCGGTGTATTGCAGGAAGGCGATGTCATCATGCGTGAGATCGATTTCATCAAGTGGGCGGCTGCGCCCCGCGGCCAACGCCGCGCTGAAACTCAGCGCGCCGGGAAGCTTCCAGGGCGGCACTTGCTTTTGCACCCGGCGCACCACGAAATCCACGATGGCCGATTTGGGAAATCCGAGCAGCTCTCCGATGCTGGTCGTGACGACATGGCGCACCGCCGTGCGTGGCAGAACTGCCTCCAGCACGTGGGCGAAGTTCTCCAGCACCACGATTGCGGCGCAGCCTGAGTCTTTCAGCTGATGTTCCAGTTCCGGGGCGGTGTAGAGCGGGTTGGTGTTGACGACCGTGAGGCCCGCGCGCAATGCCCCGAACATCGCAATCGGGTATTGCAGGACATTCGGCAGCATGATCGCCAGCCGATCACCGCGCTTCAGGCCCGCGACATGCTGCAGCCAGGAGGCAAATTCACCCGATCGGCGCTCCAGTTCGCCGTAGCTGAGCTTGGCGCCCATCTGAATGTATGCGGGACGCTCGGGGAACTGCTTGAAACTGCGCTCGGCCATGTGCTTGAGCGAGGGCAGCACGCCCGGATCGATGTCCGTGGCCATGCCCGGCGGATAGGACTTCAACCAGATCCTATCCATGATCAGTGCCTCAGCAGGGGCAGCAGAGATTGCCAGACCGTATCGAGTACCTTCGGCTCACCCTGCGCCTGTGGATGCAGCCCATCGGCCTGCATGAGGGCCGGATGCAGCGCGACGCCCTCCAGCAGGAAGGGCACCAGGGGCACCCCGTACTGTTGAGACAGCTGCGAATACAGGTCGGCGAAGCCGGTTCCATAACGCGGACCATAGTTGGGAGGCAGGCGGATACCGAGCAGCAGCACCCGGGCTCCGGAGTTCTTGGCCAGGGTGATCATCTTTGCAAGATTGTCGTGAACCGTCTGCAGAGGCAAGCCACGCAGCCCGTCATTCGCGCCCAATTCCAGCAGCACGACGGCCGGATGATGCAGGGCCAGCAGGTGGGGCAGTCTTTCCAGGCCGCCGCTGCTGGTCTCGCCGCTCACGCTGGCGTTGAGGGTTTGGTACTCGTACCCTTGGGTCTGAAGCCGTTGTTGCAGCAGCGCGACCCAGCCCTGTTCGGGTTGTAGTCCGTAGGCTGCACTGAGGCTGTCACCGAAACTGAGGATGATGGGATTTTGCCCGGCGGACGCGCCCTGGAGCCCGATGAGCAGCAGTGTCAGTGCGAGTGCGCCACAGCGCGCCAATGCGACAAGCGTTCTCAAGGTCATCAACCTCACCAAGCAGGTCAGCAGCCCGGAAGGGCCCCTGGCCATTGTGCACGATGTTTCCTTCGACATCGCCCGGGGCGAGACGGTCGCGATCACGGGTGCCTCCGGCGCCGGCAAATCCACCCTGCTGGCCATGCTGGCCGGACTCGACATGCCGACCAGCGGGCATCTGTGGCTGGATGGCGAGGACCTGACTGCGCTGAGCGAAGACGGCCGGGCGCGGCTGCGTGCCCAGCGGGTCGGGTTCGTGTTCCAGTCGTTTCATCTGATTCCATCGCTCACGGCTTTGGAGAATGTGCTGCTACCCCTGGAACTCGCCCAGCGCGGCGGGGCGCGCAACCTGGCCCGCGAGGCCCTGGACCGGGTCGGGCTCACCCCGCGCGTCCAGCACTACCCGCGGCAGCTCTCCGGGGGTGAACAGCAGCGGGTCGCGCTGGCCCGCGCCTTCGTCATTGGGCCGGCCGTACTGTTCGCCGATGAGCCCACCGGCAATCTCGATGCGAATACCGGGCAGCGCATCATCGAAATGATGTTCGACATGAATCACACGGCGCGCACGACGCTGGTACTGGTCACCCACGAGCAGCCCCTGGCCGCACGTTGCGATCGCATCCTGCACATGAACGCCGGCCGGCTGGTCACGCCGTGATGCACGCGCTGCGACTGGCGCTGCGCACGCTGCTGCGTGAATGGCGTTCGGGCGAGCTGGGAGTGCTGCTGCTGGCGCTGACCACGGCCGTGGCTGCGCTCACCGGGGTCGGCTTCCTGGTCGGTCGGATCGACACCGCCGTGCGCGAACAGGCCACGCAGGTGCTCGCCGCGGATCTGCGGATCTCCTCGACCCAGCCGCTCACCGAAAACCTGTTCACGGGCGCCGCCCGACGGGGTGTCCGTTCGGCAAGCATCCAGACCCTGCTGAGCGTCGTGTTCCGCGGGGACGAGAGCCAGCTCGCCAATGTCGAAGCCGTCTCGGCCGGCTACCCGCTGCGCGGTACGTTGCTGGTGGCTGACCAGCCCTTTGCGACCGGCACGCCGACCCAGGCCATCCCCGGGCCCGGTGAGGTGTGGCCGAGTTCGAAGCTGCTCGCGACCCTCGGCGGCGGCATCGGCACGCAGCTTTCGATCGGCGCGGCGACTTTCAAGGTCACCCGTGTGCTGATCGCGCGGCCCGATCAGGGCGCGAATCTGTCCGACCTCGCACCCAGCCTGATCATGAACCTCAAGGACCTGCCGGCCACGCAGCTCATCCAGCCCGGCAGCCGCGTCAGCTACTCGGGCCTGTTCGCGGCCGAGCCTGCCGTCATCGCGGCCTTTCGACCCTGGTTGCTCGACAACGCGCGCCCCTCGGATCGCCTGCGCGATGTGAGCGAGGCCAGCCCGCAGCTCGAAAACGCGGTGGACCGCGCCGGACGCTTCCTCACCCTCGCGAGCCTCGTCAGCGTGCTGCTGTGTTCGATCGCGGTCGCGATGTCCGCCCGCCAGTATGTGCGGCGACATCTGGATGCCGTCGCGCTGTTGAAAACCCTGGGCGCGACGCGTGCCTTCACCTTGAGTGTCAGCCTGCTGCAACTGATCATCGTGGCTCTGCTCGCCTCCGTCGCCGGCTCGCTGATCGGTTTCATTGCCCAGGAATGGCTGCTGCGCGCCGTGCGGGATCTGCTCGGCACGACGGTGCTGCCGCCGGCTAATTTCGCCCCCTTGGGTATGGGCGTGACGGCGGCACTGGCGGTGCTCGCCGGGTTCGCGGTACCTCCGCTGCTGCAGCTGGCGCGCGTGCCCCCGCTGCGGGTGCTGCGACGGGATGTCGGACCGCCCCCGCCGCTGGTCATTCTCGCCTTCGGTCCGGCCGTGCTGGTCGTCATCGGCCTGGTCGGGTGGGCGGTGCGCGATCTGCGCCTCGCACTGCAGTTCCTGTTCGGGCTCGCGATTTTTCTCGCCGTGCTCGCCGCGGCAGGGTTCGTACTCGTCACGCTGTGCGGCCGGCTGCGCGGCCGCGTCGGGGTGGCCTGGCGCTACGGCATCGCGAATTTGAGCCGGCGCCGCGCCGACAGCATGGTGCAGATCGCGGCCTTTGGCGCCGGACTGATGGTGCTGCTGGTGCTGGGCGTGGTGCGTGATGATCTGGAGAGCGACTGGCGGCGCAGCCTCCCCGCCGATGCACCCAACTATTTCTTCGTCAACATTCCGCCCGCGGATCGTACCGGCTTCACGCAGTTCCTCGAGCAACGCGGCGCGCGCTTGTCGCGGGTATTGCCGATGCTGCGCGGCCGCCTCACCGCGATCAATGGCCAGTCCGTGGAGTCGATGCGTTTCGCGGCCGGGCGCGGCCGCGGGTTTTCCGGTCGCGAGCAGAATGTCACCTGGGCGAGCGTGCTGGGAAATGACAACCAGATCGTCGCCGGGGACTGGTGGCCGAAGGACTATCACGGCGCACCGCTGGTCTCCCTGTCCACCGAGTTCCAGGAATCACTCGGCGTTGGCGTGGGTGACAAGGTCAGCTTCGACATCGGCGGTGAGCCGTTCGTGGCCACGGTCAGCAGCATCCGCAAGGTGAAGTGGGACAGCTTCCAGCCGAATTTCTTCGTGGTGTTCTCACCCGGGATACTCGATGCCGTGGCCGGCACGTTCCTGACCAGCGCGTACTTTCATCCCACCGATCCGCACGTCATGGCGCAGCTCGCGCGCCGCTATCCGAGTGTGTCGATATTCAATGTCGATGATCTGCTGGCGCAGGTGCGGGGCATCATCGACAAGGCCATCCTCGCCGTGCAGAGCGTGTTCGCCTTTACGCTCTTCGCAGGCTTGGTCGTGATGCTGGCCGCGGTGCAATCCAGTCGCGAAGAGCGTCGCTTTGAAAGCGCAATGCTGCGCACCCTGGGCGCCAGCGGTGCGACGGTGTGGCAGGGAGTCATGGCCGAATTCGTGGCATTGGGACTGCTCGCGGGCGGCCTTGCCGTGGGAGGTGCCGCGCTGGCCGGAGCATTCGTCGCCACGCGGGTGCTGCAGGTCCCCTATGCGTTCGATCCGTGGCTGCCGCTGGTCGGCATCGGTGGTGGCGCGCTGCTGGTGTGCGTCAGCGGGTGGCTCGCGACGCGAAGTGTCGTTGCGCAGCCTCCCATGCTGACCTTGCGGGGTGGCTGAGCGCACCGTTGCGCTGGTGGTAAGTACGCACAGGCGGGTCAGATTTTGATGACGCCACGAGCCCCGTCAATAAATGATGTATGACGTTCTCTACGACGCGATGTTTGAAATGTACAGACGTCAAAAGATCTCGTCTGCGCACCTTGGTTTCTACACTTTCACGTCACTCGTTGCGATGGAGTTTCTCAACTGCCTATCGATTATAGCTTTGCTCGCGTACCTGAATATTGGATCGGTCCGTGATCTCTTCAGCAACGCTGGCGCCAGCAAAGCGGTTTCCGCAGCAATAGCCGTACTATTACTGGTTATTAACTACGTCTATTGGCAAATTCGGGCGCGCTCACGGAAGATGAAGGCAAGTCAGGGTGCGGGACCGTCTTGGATTGCATCAACGTACATTGCCGTTTCGGTAGCCGCAGCAATTTACGCTAGTACTCTAACCGCTGCATTCACGAGGTAGGGCGCGATTGCAGACAGATGCTTAGTGGCGAATGGTGAACCCGGCCCACGAATCCGGTTGCGGATCACCGCGCCAGTCCAGACCCTCGATGGTCAGAAGGTAGGTGCCGGCGCCGAATGCCGAGGTGTTCAGCGAGAAGCCCAGTTCGCTGTTTGAATCCTTGATCAGGTTGTTGAGCACCGCGACCCGACCCTGATTCACCCGATCGATCGTGACGCGAAAGGCCCTGAAGTCCGAATGGGTCAGGTCGATCTTGATGTTGACCAGTTGCGCCGCTGACCCGCCGATGATGGTCGCGATCGCCGCGCTCGGTCCGACATGCGTGGGCTGCAGATCGACGCTGACGGTGGCGGTCGCCGCATCGACGGGTTGATCGGTGACGAGCTGGCGCAGTGCCGTCACCTTGTGAGTCTGATCCGTGAGCTGCCGGTTCAGCATCAGCAGCGAAATACCCAGTATCAGCACCAGGGCCGACAGACCCGCCGGGATATACGGTCGCTCCCAGAACTGCTTCGGTTTCTCCTGCCAGGGTTCAGGCTTGCCGCTGGACTCGAGCAGGCGCAGGCCGGTATGGACGCGCTCGGGCAGGCCGATTTCATCCAGGATCTGCGGGTTCTCGCGGCAGAAGCGCTCGAAAACGGTGGCGCCGCGCACCGGCAGGCGTCCCGACAAATACAGTTCGACGATATGGTTGCGGGCGATGAACTCGCGATCCATCACCGGCGGCACGCTCACCGCATCCGGATGCGGGACTTTGCGCGGGCTCGCGGCCGGACGGGCCGCCGCGGGCGCTGCCTGGGGCTTGGTGGCCGCGGCAGTCGCGGTCGGGGCTGCGACCGGGGCCGGCCTGGCGGGTGCTGCGGCCGGGCGGGCGCGGGGTGGGGCCGGCGGCGGATTGACCACCGGCACAACGCGGCCCACGGGCGGCGCCGGTTGCGCGGTCGGGATGGCGCGGTTCGCCGGTGGCGGGTCGTCGAAGGCTTCCAGCTCAGGCATCAGATCCGCATAGGGATCATCGCTGATATTCACCTTGGGAGCCGCCATCCGCACCGTCGTGGCCGTGGCCTGATCGCTCAGCTTCGGGGCTGCAACCGTCTTGCGGCCCGAGCCGGCCGCCGCGGCGATCGCGGCCTGGGTCGTGCGGGCATCGATGGCCGAGGTCTCCAGCAGTTCCATGTCCGGAATCAGCGCCAGCAGATCATCCTGGGACGGCGAATCCACCTGCGAGCTGTCTGCAGCGGCAGGAGTCGGGTCGGGGTTTGATTGCGGGGACATCAGCTCAAGCTCATTGCGATCCGCATTGATCCAGGTTCCCATCGTGACCCGTTGCCATAAGGAAACCTAGGGGCTGCCTCACAGAACGAGCGTACGCCAGCCGAGTGCGAACTGCGTCTCAATTGGTAGTTGAATCGCTGCGACGCGCCTGCGTGCCGGGTCACATTCGGGCAGCCAAGTCTCTGTTAGTTTCGACGGACTTAGGCTTAGGAGCACAATTGACCTGCCATGCTCGGTGATGAAGACCCGCACAACGCCGCATCCGCGAAGCCGATGCTTCCGCGGCGCTTTCCAGAGCCCATCGAATCGGACTACATAGAATTCAGTCTGCGTGTGTTCCGACCGGGAATCCGTGCCTGGCATACGGCCGTGCTGTGCGTGGCGGTGTTCCTGCTGAGCGGGGAGAGCCTGCTGTATCTGGCCGGCTATCGACATCTATTATTGCCCTTGTCGGTGCCGCAAATGGGGTCGATGCAGCTGTGGCTGATCGGCTTCGCGGTCGGATGCCGCGCCGTGCTTTGCGGTCTGGCCTGGCGCAAGGACTTCTCGCGCCCCTATTCGAGATTGGCCACACCCCTCACCCTCGTGGGGCATGGCTGCCTCAACGCCATATTCGTCAGTGCGATCCTCGGCTCGCATCCGGAATTCCTGTCGGCGGTCGCGGTGTGCGCCTTCGGCGCAAGCTTCCTCAGCGGCCTGCAGTTCCGGCAGTCGCTGCTGGTGAACTCTGCCGTGGTGTGCGTGGCGCTCGTGAGCGCCCTGCAACACACGCTGCCGGTGATGATGGTGGTGTCGATCATCGGGCAGATCACCTTTGCCATGCTCATGGCCAGCGTCGTCGCCATTGCCCTGGAGCGCTCCGTGCGCACTGTATACCTGGAAAATCGTCGCGTCGGTGAGATGGCCTCGCGCGATGGTCTGACGGGATTGAAGAACCGGCGCGCCTTCGATGAGCATCTGCGCCGGGTCTGGCAGCTGGCCCAGCGCGACGGTCGCTCACTGAGCGTCATGCTCATCGATGTCGATTTCTTCAAGGCCTTCAATGACAGTCTCGGACACCAGGCCGGTGATGCCGCCTTGCAGAGCATCGCGAATGTGGTGGCCGCGACGGCGCGCCGGCCGCTGGATCTGTCGGCCCGTTACGGTGG
>DASYER010000065.1:0-12075 GCA_036498905.1 Steroidobacteraceae bacterium
CGCCGGCCTCGGCTTCCTGGGCGGCGGCGGCATCAACGCGGGCATGTTCGGCGGCCGGCCGATCAGCACCCGCCGCGTGCCGCCCGGCACGCCGCGCTGGGGCAGCGGCTGGAAGCGCGCCAACGCCGACTGGTATGCGCACTCGATGGGCCTCGGCATCCAGGGCAGTTGCTACCCGCACCGCGAGAACTATCTCGACCTCGATCCGACCTATACAGACGCCTACGGCCAGCCTCTGATCCGGATGAACTTCGACTGGCGCGACAACGAGCTGAAGATGTCGAAGTACGTGACGCAGAAGATGGCAGACATCGCCAGGGCCGTGGGCGCCGACATCGTCGGCCCGGCCAATCCGCTGCACGGGCCGTTCGACACGCGTGCCTACAACACCACGCATATCACGGGCGGCACGGTCATGGGCGCGGACCCCGGCACCAGTGTCGTCTCGCCGCACCTGCAGCACTGGGACGCGGACAACCTGTTCATCGTCGGCGCCTCGGTGTTCGCGCACAACGCGGGCTACAACCCGACCGGCCCGCTCGCGGCGCTGGCGCTGCGCGTGGGCGACGACATGGCCTCGTACGTCGAGCGCCCGCGGATGCTGTGATGCACACCCGCGAATTTCCGCAGCCAGAAAGGACCTTCGTGAAGACCGCCCCCGCATTCCGATTGCTCGCCGCCGCCGCATCGGTGCTGGCACTCCACGCCGCGCATGCCCAGGGCGCGCTGCCCGGCCAGGCCGTGTTCGCGCAGTGCGCGGCCTGCCATTCGGTCGACGGCAGCAATGGCACCGGCCCGAGCCTGCAGGGCGTGGTGGGCCGAAAGGCCGGCAGCTTCCCGGGGTTTCGCTTCAGCCGCGCCATGAAGGCGGCCGGCTTCGCCTGGGATGCGAAGTCGCTCGACGCCTACATCGCCGACCCGCAGAAGGCGCTGCCGGGCAACGTCATGCCCTATTCGGGCCTGACCGACGAGAAACAGCGGGCCGACCTCGTGGCTTACCTGCAGACGCTGAAGTAGCGCTGTGCGACCGCGCCAGTCCATGTGCAATGGCGTAGCGCTCGTTCTCCGCATCCCGCAGTCATGCCACGTTCTGGACCTTCCATTCACGTCCGTGGTACTCCACGGTATCTCCTGAGACCGCGCCTTCCAGCGCCTGGTAGATGGGAGCTTCGGTGGAGATGCCCATGTACGTCAAGCCGTCGCATTCAAAAGCTTGCGTAGCGACCCCCACCACGTACCACCGACCATCGAGTTGCACGGCGGCACCTTCCTCCACGCGCGACTTAGGGCCGAAGTCGATGGTCTTAAGGTGCTTCAATCCAGCCTCGTAGGTGCGCGTCGGTCCTTCGAAGAACTCGGCGAGTTCGGCGTTTCCGAATGCCTGTGACGCCTGATCCTGGTCAGTGGGTTCGCTTCGGTCCCGCGCGGCACCGGCAAGATAGCTTGCGTATGCAATGCGCGATTGCTGCAGTTGCGCCTCCTGAAGATTCGTGAGGGTTGCCTGCAGAGAGGTCTTGTTCAGCATGATCGGCTTTCTTTGGATGGAATGTCAGTAGTGGTGGTGGTGGAGTGCGGCAGGTCGACGCTCACGGTAGCGGCTTGGCCGCGGTATTCCCGGGGGTCCATTCCGTACGCCTTTCGGAATGCCCGGATGAACCCGCTGTTGTTGGCATAGCCGGCAGCCTGCCCTATCTGTCCAATGGAGACTCCGCTGAAGCGGAGTTGCTGTGCCGCTTGTCGCATGCGCAGGTCCCTGAGAACACTCATTGGCGCTCGACCCACCAGCTCGTGGAAGCGCGCCATGAAGGTGGATCGGCTCAGGCAGGCCACTCTTGCCAGGCTGTCCACGGTATGCGCAGCACCCGGCCGTGCGGTCATCTCCGAGAAGGCTTTGGAGATGCGATGATCTCTCAGAATGGCAAACTGTTCAATCCACGGAACCGGTGACCTAAGCGAGCGACGCAGCAGCAGCACAATCGCCTGGTTCATGAAGAGGGACGCCATCGCCACACACCCGGGCTGGTCTCCTTGCAATTCCCCCAAGGCAAGTCTCAGCTTGCTGAGGAGGTCACCGTCTTCCGGGAATCGCTCCACGATGGGCACCGAAAGACCACCGAACATATCGACGACGTTTCCAAATGCCGCGTAGAAACGGCCACACAGGATTCGTGCGTTTCCCGCTAGCGTCGCGCGATTTGTGCGCACTGCCTGTGACGGATGAAGCGATTTCGCCACCGGCGGAATGACAACAAGCGTGTGCGGTGCGATAGCAATGGACAGGCCCTGTGAGGTCGTCAGGGATCCGGATCCGCAGATCCCGTAGTACAGGCGGGTTACGGAGTCATTTCCATGCTCCAACCGCCGCTCGTTCCGCAAGGTGCACTCCTCCAACTCGGTCTGGCGTACTTCGAGCGTGCTCAGCAGCGCGTCCAGGTCTGCGGCCGAGACCCGCAGAATGGGGCGGTCGATGGCGGCAACGCCAAAGTGAGCATCCCGTCGCGAGGATCTGATAGATGCTGTCTCGTTGCCCCGCTCCATGACCGGTTCCCTCTACGGTGAGTCTCCTTCATCGCCCACTGTTCTCGCGCTCCGGCTCTGTCGCACCAGGCTGGTGGGGTTGTTCATGCCCGGCGCCCCACTTCCTGGCAGCGGTGCATGGCACTGTCCGCAACGACCATGAGGTGTGACACCTGCAGGCGGTTTCTCGCCCGACAGTGTTTGCAAGTCACATGGATGGCGCCGTCGAACTTGTCAGCGCGCGTCCGCGAAGCCCCTCTCGGGGTTCGGGATAGGAAGCAGCAGCGCCGGCGCGTGACGAGTACGCCACGCGGTGTTCTCAGCCGGACGCGCGGCCAAGCCGTCCGCCCGCGCGTTCGCCGACTTCGTCGCGCGCGTCATGCACCGAGCGACCGCGCGACCGCGCTACGGGCCACATCGGGCGTCCCAGCGTACGCAGGCGTTCGGCGACGGCGCCTTACGCGGCGCTGCCGTGGGACTCCACGAGCCACAGATTCTTGTCGAGCCCGGCGGAAACGTAAGCCAGCAAGTCCGCGGTGTCCTGGTCACCCCAGTCGGCTGCCTGGTTGACGGCATCCCGCGCCACACTTCCGAACGTGGCCAAGGCAGTCGACAGCGCGTCGATGTGCGCCTCACCTTTCCGCGCCTCCAGTGGATACACCCCCAATGTGGTGCGATTGGCCACGGTCGCAACCCGGGCATCGGCGGTGCCGCCAAGCGCCATCAGGCGCTCAGCGAGAAGGTCAGCGTCCTTGTCTGCGGCAGTGGCGATGCGGTCGAACAATTCGTGCAAAGCCGTGAAGTTAGGTCCGCCGACGTTCCAGTGAGCTTGCTTGGCTTGGCGATGGAGGTCTACGGCATGGACCAAAGCTGTGCCGAGCAGCAAGATCGACTTGCCGCGCTTTGCAGCATCCAGGGTGTTCTTCGTGTGGCGCATGGGCACCTCCTTTAGGGGTGAATGGGTAGAGGCCGGAAGGGCGCTTCAGGACAACTTCGCTGCGCGCAGCCTGCCCGCCTGCCCGGTCATTTTTTGGCCGTGCCGACCGGCGCACCGGTCGAAGCCAGGTACTGAATCACGGCTTTGCGGTCGGCAGCCGAGGGCACTGAGAACGCCATCTTTGTGCCGGCCGCGACAGATTGCGGATCCTGCAGCCACTTCTCCAGCCGCGCGGCGTTCCACTGCCCCTTCACATGTTTGAGTGCGTCCGAGTACTCGTAGCCGGCCGCCGAGGCGACTTTGCGGCCCACCACGCCGCGCAACATCGGCCCGACGCGATTTGCCTCCAGCGAGTGACACGCAGCGCACCTGGATTCAAATAGCGCCGCGCCGGCGCCTGGTGTTTGGACGCTCTGCGCCGATGCGGAACCCGATGCGACACCGAGAGTCATCAGCAGCATCAAGGCAGGGGTGGGAGCCAGTAGCGAGGTGCGCTGCATGGGGCGTTAACCGAACAAATAGGCCTTGGACCGGATCTCCAGTCCCTGGGCATTGTTCAGAGTCGTCCAGTGCACCGCTTCGTCGGCAGCGAGACTGCAGAAGAGCTGCGCCAGCTTGGGATCGCGCAACGCTGCGACCTGGCCGACATAGGCACTCGCAGCCCCTTGCTCCAGCTTGGTAGCGAGAGACACCACGTCGCCTTCAGTCTTCAGGGCGCCCAAGTTGAGCGCCTTGACGTACTGGTCATCCGATTGGGGCTGAACAGGCTTGCCTCCGGCCTTGGAGATGAGTGCGGCCAGCGAGTCCCTGTGTTGCTCGTGGTGCCCCATGAACACCTGTGCGAGCTTGAGGGTGCCAGGCTTGAGCAACCCGCTACCGCCGGCGAGCCGGTATGCAGCGATGCCTTCGTGCTCCAGCGCCATGGCCACCTGCATGACCGACACGTCATTGGACGCGTCCTTCGATTTCGGCGCGGCCGCGACTGCGGCAGTGGACCCTGCGATGAGGCCCATGCCCGCAATCAGCTGGCCGCAACCAGTGAGGAATATCCGGCGCGGCGCCTTGGCAATCCGCTGGTCGATGTTTGAGATCATTTCTCGCTCCTTTGGTCGTTCCGAATTCACTTTGGCACATGTCCGACCGCTCCGCATTCCATGCGCATGTCGAGGTCGCTCCGTCTTCAGCCCTAATCTAACGGGTCCGGTTGGTTGACGAAATGGAGAGTGGGCCTAAACGGATTCAAGGGTGCATTTGCAGGACTTCAGGACAAAACGGTCGCAGCCGCACGCGCAGTCGGCAAGGTTGAATTAATCAGACATGCACATCTGTGCAGAGCGCGACCACCGCGGGCGCTTGGCAGGAAGCGGTGCTATGCAGCAAGAGGAGAAAACCGATGGCGCACGGAAGCGCGCGGCTCAACCCGCGCTGTATTCCTGGGAGGCCGCGAACGATATGGGCTCTGCAGCCATCACCGCAAAGTATCCGTCTTGGTCGGTCCACCAGCCGGTGACATTCCATCCACCCGCTCTCAGTAGCAGTCGGATGTCCCGAGCGGTGTACTTGTAGCTGTTCTCGGTGTGGATGGTTTCGCCCTCTTCCATCGAGAAACAGCGGCCGGCGACGCGAAACCGCATATCCCTGCGTGCCCGCAGATGCATCTCTATGCGGGAGAAGCGTTCGTTCCAGCGCACTTCGTGCTCAAAGGCGGAAACTGGAACGCTGCCTGAGAGCTCGCGGTTGATACGGTGCAGCAAGTTTAGGTTGAACGCCGCGGTGACTCCCTGCGAATCATCATAGGCAGGCAGGAGAATTGAATCGCTCTTTAGCAGGTCGACGCCAAGTAGCAGCCTGGCGTCAGGGCCCAGAGTATTGCCAAACCCCCGAAGGAGATCCACTGCGGCCGCTTCGCTCAGATTGCCAAGGGTCGAGCCAGGGAAGAAGCCGACGGCGCCCCGCTGCCGCACAGTGGCCGGCAGTTCCAACGGGTGCAGAAAGTCGGCCTCCAAGGCTTGCATCGGAATATGCGGAAACTGGGTTTGGAGGGAGTCGACCGACTGACGCAGGAACTCACCGGAAATGTCGATGGCGATGTATTCGGAGAGCGCCGCATGCCTAAGCAGCTCTGACGTTTTGGTGGCGGAGCCAGCGCCGAATTCAACGAGAACCTTGTTACGGCCCAGGAGGGGCGCAATTGATTCCATGTTCATCGCGAGAATCGCGCGCTCGCATCGCGTCGGATAGTACTCGGGCAGGCGAGTGATGTCCTCGAAGAGTCTTGAGCCTTCCTCGTCGTAGAACCATCGTGGAGGAATGCCTTTCTGCGTGCCTGCCAAGCCACTGAGCACATCGAGCAGGAATGCCGCTGGTGGGCTGTTCGGGGACGCCACAGCGAGCGGTGAGAAGGAGGGGTTTCGCATGGAACAAATCGCAAACGTCTGTTGTGCGCACCAGCATCCGCCAAGCGACCAGACGGTGCCGCCCAAGGGTGCGCAAGTGGCTCCGGATCCGGAATCACGGCTACAGTTGCTGTCGCCGCACCATTGTTTTCGGGCTATGTCGTGCAGGTCAACGGCCGATGTGTTCGACCGTCCGGCAAAAGCATCCCGGAGGCCGGAACTACCTCCTCGCCGGCGACGGGGGCCCCGCCAACTGCGAAAACTGCTTCCTGGAGTACGTTCGTCTCGATTTCGTAACATGGCAGGCCGAACGCGCTTCTTCGTCAGAACCTCACAAGGAGACAGAATTTGAGCGAACGCCCGGTCTTGCGGATTTCATCTGTGGATCTCGAGAGCCTGCTGGGAACCCTGGAGGTGAACTTTGTCGCCCTCTCAGAGTGCCTGGTGAGCATGGGATACAGCCTGGAGTTGGGCGGCGTGAATGCGCCCGGGATTCACTACAACCTGGTCGGAACTGGTCGAGCTGTCATCGGTAACCGAGACCCGGTGCCGTTGATGCCCCACACGCTGATCGTCGTCCCGCCCAATTCAATGTTCCGCATCGAGGTCGAAGGCAGCAACGGCTTCACAGGCCTCTTGTCGGTCAAGGGCCGACCACAGACGACGTCGTCGGGCAATGTGCGCAGATTCACCGCGGGCGATGGAGACCCTTCGCTCATGCTGGTGTGCGGGTACTTCAACGCCACCTATGGCGCTTCCACCGACCTCTTTGGAGGACTGACCGAGCCAATTTTCGAGCAGTTCGGCGCGGAGGACCGGGTCGACACCAAGCTACAGGCGGCATTGGGAGAACTGGTTGCTCAGGAGATCGGAAGCGGTGCGATGAGCGCGGCCCTTCTGAAGCAAGTCATCGTCTTGCTCCTGCGCCGCTCACTGGTCTCCATGAACGCGTGGGTTGAGCGATTCTCGGTGCTCAGTGATCCGCTGATTGCCCGGGCTTTTGCGGCAATGGCGGCGGGCCCTGGCGAGGACCATTCGCTTCAGAGCCTTGCCCATCTGGCGTGTCTCAGTCGCTCCGCGTTCGTAGCTCGATTCACGGGTGCGATCGGCAAATCCCCGATGCAAGTCCTGCGCGAGTTGCGGCTGCGACAGGCGATGTACCAGCTGAAGGCCAGCAGCCTGCCAATAGAACACATCGCCCGAAACGCCGGCTATGCGAGCCGCAGCAGCTTCATCAAGGCGTTTAGAAGAAGCTACGACATGGACCCGTCCGATGTCCGTCGTAGCATTGCGACGGAGCGACCCGAAGCCGACTAGGACGTCGCGCGCTGCGCTTCCACCCGATCACACGCTTCTTCCATGTCTCGCATGTGCTCGCACAGGGATACGGCCTCGTCCATGAGGCCATCCGAGGGAACGAGTGAAGTCACAACCGTTGATCCCCGCTCCATCGTCTTGTGCACAGGGCAATGGGCGACAATTTCCAGAAGTCTCTGCTCCTGCTCGGCGCTCAGGCCGCTGGAAAACTGGATCTCCCGGTTGAATGTGTCCATCGCGTCGAGTCCACTGCGGTGATGCGTGACCTTCACGCGGATGCGATCCAGGGCCCACTTCCTGCGCGACGCGTACAGGCGCATCGTCATCAGAGAACATGATCCCAGGGCGGCGCTCAGAAGGTCATAGGGGTTGGGACCGGACCCAAGGCCCCCGGCACCGATTGGCTCGTCCACGATGAATGTGGACGAGCCGGCTCGCACCTTCAGTTGAAACGGCCCATTCCTGGTCTCGTCGACGATGATGGTCTCTCCGACCACATCGGCGGTTGGCGACTTCGTAAGCATGTCTGAGGATCCTCCAGGCGTCTGGCGCATAGCGCATCGAAAGCGACTTTGACGAGATGCAGGCGCGGTACACCTCGGGCCCTCACGGACGAACGCGGATGACCGTCTTCCCCGCGCGCCGCTCGGTCGAGTTGAAGGCGGCGACAGCTTCGTCGAGGGTCGCGACCTTGCCGATGTTCGTCTGCAGGCGTCCGTCCCGAACCCGCTGGACGATCTCACTCAGTTGGGCCCGGTCGGACTCGACGACGAAGTCGATCGCCAGGCCGTCGACGGGTCGTGCCTCAACCGGCCCGACGATGGACACCAGCGTTCCGCCGGCTCGAATCAGGCGCGCAGACCGCTTCTGGATGTCGCCGCCGATGACATCGAACACCAGGTCGACGCTGCCGATGTCTTCCAGCGTGTTGCCGTCGAGGTCGACAAACTCCTGTGCGCCGAAATCAAGCGCCTTCTGACGGTCGGCGGCACGTCCGGTGCCGATGACATAAGCGCCGGCCTCGCGCGCAAGTTGCGTCACCATCGATCCGACCGCGCCGGCCGCGCCGTGCGCGATGACGCTTTGCCCCGCCCGAATGCGGCCGTGCTCGAACAGTCCCTGCCACGCGGTGAGGCCCGAGATCGGCAGGCTCGCGCCCACCGTGAAGTCAACGTCGCCCGGCAGTGGCGCGAGGTTGCGCGCCTCGATCGCCACATACTCGGCCAGGGTCCCGTCGCGATGCCAGTCCGCAAGGCCGAACACCCGCTGTCCAACTGAGAGTCCCGTCGTGCCGTAGCCGAGAGCGGTGACCACTCCGGCCAGTTCATGGCCAGGGATCGACGGTGTTCGATCACGGTCGCGACGATCGGCCCAGGTCGACGGCCACGTCAACTCAGTCCCGACGAATCCCGACGCAACAATCTGAACGACGACGTCGTTGATCGCTGCCTGTGGCTCGGGCCGCTCGGCCAGCTTCATTCCGGCCGCTCCCGCAGCCTGGTCCGTCACTGCGATTGCCTTCATCGTCCAACCCCCTGTGTCGAGTCCTCGCCTGCACGGCAGCCGATCCGTCCGTTGTCCCTGGGCGGGTTATGAGACAGAAACGGATCGATCAGGACCTTGGCTGCGCCCCCCTCGATGCAAAACACGGAATAGCCATGCCTTCTCAGCTTCATGGAAATTACTCCTTGATCTCTACTTGGGAAGCACCCAATCCGGGCGGATGAAGTGGCAGGTATAGCCATTCGGCCTGCGCTCAAGATAGTCTTGATGCTCTGGCTCCGCTTCCCAAAAGTCACTCGCCGGGACTACCTCTGTCACGACCTTTCCCGGCCACAACCCCGTGGCATCAACTTCCGCGATGGTTTCTTCCGCGATGCGTTTCTGCTCCTCGTTGGTGTAGAAGATTGCAGACCGATAGCTCGTGCCAGTGTCGTTGCCTTGCCGGTTCTTGGTGGAGGGATCGTGAGCCTGGAAGAAGAACTCCAGCAGCTCGCGAAATCCGAGTTTTTCGGAATCAAAGATGACTTCGATGGCTTCGGCATGAGTGCCGTGATTGCGATATGTCGCGTTGGCAACGTCCCCCCCTGCATACCCCACGCGAGTCGCAATCACACCGTCGCGACGGCGAAACAGCTGCTGCATACCCCAAAAGCATCCCCCGGCGAGGATCACGCGTTCTTTCGTCATGCTGACTCCTGGACAAGATCAAGGTAGGCGCCGTAGCCTTGGGCAGCCATCTGCTCACGCGGTATGAACCGCAGGGACGCGGAGTTGATGCAATACCTTAAGCCCCCGCGGTCGGACGGCCCATCAGGAAACACATGCCCGAGGTGACTCTCACCGTGTACGGAACGGACCTCCGTGCGCGACATGCCATGACTCACGTCCCTCAACTCCTCCACGTGGCTGGGTTCGATTGGCCTGGTAAAACTCGGCCAGCCACATCCTGACTCGTATTTGTCCGTGGAAGAAAACAACGGCTCGCCCGAAACGATGTCGACGTAGATCCCTGGCTGCTTGTTGTGCAAATAGCCTCCAGTGCCTGGGCGTTCTGTCCCGTTCTGCTGGGTCACCCGGTATTGCTCGGATGTGAGATTGGCAATCGCTTCCGAGTCCTTACGAAACTCATGCATGGTGAATCTTTCTAAGCTTTGCCGCCGCTGGCGCGCGCAACTCGCGCGAGGGAAGCAGGATCCTTTTTCAGGGCCCCTCATGTGCTCGACAGGCCGCAAGGCGAGGCAGGTGCGGCAACTGCAGATGGCAATCGAATCCTACGCGCTACCGCAGATGTTCCCTATACGAAAACTGAATTTCAGCTAGGCGCGCAATGAATCAAAACGCTGATGGCAGAAGAATCGCCAGATGAAAGACTTCCTCTTTGCCGCCGATCCGCTCGACCACTTATTCCGCTGGCGAGCCGAACTCCTGCCCTATTCCTTGCGTGGCCTGGTCAGTGGCGCCCGCCCCGTGGGACACAACTGATTCTTTGGCATGTCGCCCCGGATGAAGTCGAGATCCTCCTTCTCCGTGGCTGGCCGAACGCCCACCAGGCGGGAGTGCTCACCGTACAAGTCATGCAGCAGGGCCGCCATTTCCGATCTGACGTCCTGCCCCTGCGGAAATGCCTTGAACCAAGTGCGCGGCCGGCCGTCGTAGGTGAACTCCACCACCCATACGCTGCTGGTTCTGAACAATTTCGCCATGCCGCACTGCTCTCCTGAACCGCCATTCTCGCGCCCAAATCGAATTGCCAGCTTGCGATGACTAGCGACCCGCGCGCGAATGCGAGATCTGCACGACGATCGCGCCGGCGGTGATATATCGGCAGAAGCTGGCGAAGGGCATGGCTGCCTCTCCGCGCCAGCTCCCATCCGACCAGCTGAGCGTCGCGTCGCCCGGAGACAGAACGACCTCGACACTGCCCGGCCGGATCACTTCGTTCGGTCCTTCACCCAAGCGGTATTCCACGGTCCCGACCACCTCCGCCTTCATGACAGGCACGATGTCTTCGGCGATCTTGAAGAAGGTGTTGAGTTCTCTGCCCGGGGCGGCCGGCGAGAAGCCGTCGAAGCGACCTCGCGCCAAGGTCCGCGCCGCCTCCATGAAGCCGCCCCACGCCGCCTGGGCAAGCGCTCCGCCCACGCTGATTCGCCGCACGCCCAGCGTCGCGACATCGTCGAGCGTCAAGCTCGAAGTCGAGCCGACGAGCAAATTCACCGGCTTCGGGGCCACCGCAGCCACCACGGCGGAGATCTCTTGGGCGGTGCTGATCCCCGGGGCATAGAGGCAGTCCGCGCCTGCATCGGAGTAGGCCTTCAGGCGCCGGATGGTGTCCTCGAGGTCCGGCTGGCCGACGATGAAGTTTTCGGCTCGCCCGACAAGCAGCGTGTCACCACCCGCTTCGTCGATCGCTGCACGAGCGGCACGGATTCTTTGCGCCGACGACTCGATGTCTCGCAGGGGATTCGAAGGCAAGCCGGTGGCATCCTCGAGCGACAAGCCGGCAATGCCGGTGTCGAGTGCGAGCCGTACGTTGCGCGCCACGCCTTCCGCGTCTTGAGCGAATCCGCTTTCGAAATCCGCATTCACGGGAAGCCCTGTTGCGGTGACCATCTCGCGCAGATCCGTAAGGACGCGTTCCAGGGAAAGTCTTCCATCGGCGTGCGCATGCCGCCAGGCAGACCCGGCACTGGTGGTGGCAAGCGCCTTGAAGCCCAGTCCTTCCAGATACCTTGCGCTGCCGGCATCCCACGGGTTGGGGATGACGAAGCAACCGGATTCGTGAAGCGCCCGAAAGGCTTGGCGGCGCGCGGCGGTGTCGGCGGTAGAGACGGTCATGGCTTGATCTCCGAGTGGGTGGGTGGGGGGAGGTCGGGAATCCGGTAGAGCGCTTCCCGCTTGCCGGCGCGTCCTCAATGCGGCGGTGAGGTGATCGTAGGACCGAGCAAGCAGCAAGAGTTCCACGGTTTGTGTCCATTCGTCCCCGGATATCAGCTCGGGCTACAGACCCATCCCCGCAAGCCGCAGCGCCACGAGGATCGCCCCCCCTCCCCCCACCAGCACCAGCGGATTGAGCCGAGTCCGCATCATCAGCCCCGTCGAGACGATGGCGATCGTGCGCGCGGCCCAGCCCCCCTGCAGCGTCAGGAAGAGCACATAGACCGCGGCCAGGATCATCCCGGCAGCGACCGGCCGCAAGCCGGCCTCGAGCGCAAGTTGCCAGCG
The DNA here is from genome assembly GCA_036498905.1 of Steroidobacteraceae bacterium. GTDB lineage: Bacteria > Pseudomonadota > Gammaproteobacteria > Steroidobacterales > Steroidobacteraceae > DAIDKA01. The sequence goes on from DASYER010000065.1 coordinate 11,896, forward strand.
CGCCCCCTGATGGCGCCGCCACAGGTGGGCGACGCCGTAGATCAGGAAGGCCGTCGGCCCGAAGATCGCCAGCGTCGCCACCACCGCGCCCCAGAAGCCGCTGACCTGCCATCCGATCAGCGTCACCAGCAGCGAGCCGGGCCCGGGCGCGAGGCGCGAGATGGCGAAGTCGTTGAGGAA
>DASYER010000066.1:0-53619 GCA_036498905.1 Steroidobacteraceae bacterium
TGTTCATGCTCGCTCCATGCCTCATCGCGGCTGCGTCACGACATCGATCAGGTACGGCTCACCGCGTTTGACGGAGTCGACCCCACGGCCAAATGCCGCCTCCAGCAGGTTCGGATTCTCGATCGGGCCTTCGCCCGCCATCCCGTAGGCTTCGGCCATCTTCTTGTAGTCGATGAATGGATTGCGCAGCGTCGAACCGATGGACACGCGGTCCGTTCCGCGGCCGCGTACCCCCGCCATGAACTCGAGGAACATCAGCTCCTGATGCCAGGCCCGATTGTTGTGCATGATGGTCAGCATCGGCAGTTTGTGGTGGGCCGCGGTCCACAGCACTCCGGGTTCGTAGTTCAAATCACCATCCGTCTGGATGTTGATCACAAATCGTCCTCGGGCGCGCGCGGCGAGTGCGGCCCCTGCGCAAGCGCCGGCGCCATACCCCATCCCGCCGGCCCCTTGCGGACCGAGGTAGCTGTACGGGCGATCGTGCATCCACAGTTCCCGATGGTGCGCACCTGAAAAGGCGCTCGGACTGGCAAGACACCAGTCCTCGTTTGCGATGAGCGGCCACAGCTGCGCGTACAGCCGTGCGGTGCTGACGGGGGAGTCATCCCAACCGACGCGCTTCGCATCAACCGCTTTTAGCAACTCGCCAAGCCGGGCCTCCTGGTTCGCGGGGGTATGCAGGGCCGCGCGCTCGGAAATGACCCGCGCCTGGGCGCTGGTTCTGAGCCCTCTGACCGCGCTGATGATATCGGGAAGCGAGGCTTCGGCATCCACATTGATCTGGGTGCCCGTGGTCTTTTGCGCGCCAGCGCCCGGGAAAGGGGCCTGCCTGGCATGAGTTGTGCGCAAGCCGCCGAAGCCGATGGCGAGCTTGTCGCGCGCGGCTGCGATCGAAGCGATTCGCGGCCGCATCAGTGCGATGTCAGCGGGTCCTGCTTCAAGGCCGAGCGTAAAGTCATAGTTGGTATCGGCGCCGGGCCCACACAGCGGATGCCGTTGCGGAAAGCTCATCGGACCTGCGGTTGCGGCGGTGGTCGTCGATGCAGCGACGAGTTCGGCCAACTCGATGGCGTGGCGCACTCCCGCGGGGGTGCGCAACTCGCCTACGCGGATTCGGGGGTTGGTAGCGCCAAGAAGACGTGCCGCGATTTTTTGCGCCTCCGTGCGATCCACGCCCTCGATCACCGGCGGCCTGTATGTTGGGACGGCCAGACTACCGGCGTCCTGCTTCTGCAGCTCGGTATCGATGACGACGAGGGTCGGGCCCGTCGGCGGTGTGATGGCCTGTCGATAGGCCTCCTGCAGGGCATCCAGGCATCCTGCGAGAGTCGTCGGTTGCGCATCCCACTTGGTGAAGCTGCGCACGATACCGGCCATGTCGTTCGCGGTATGTGCCTGGATGAAGCCGTCGTCCCGGCCTGCGATCAGGAGCAGGGGCGTGCCCGCGTAATACGCCTGGTAGATTGCCATGGCACCGTGCTGCAGGCCGATCGTTCCGTGCAGCACAGCGCACATCGGCTTGCCTTCGGCCCTTGCGTAGCCGTTGGCCATATCGACGGCGCTTCCTTCGTGCAGTGCCGTGATGAACTCCGGCATGGAGTTCGGTGGTGAACCGTAGTTGACGATGGATTCCTGCAATCCCTCGAAACTCGATCCTGGATTGGACGCGACGAACTCAATGCCGAGCTCTTTTAGCGCCTGAACCATGAGATCGGAGCCGGGTCGCCGCGTGACCTTCGCGGGCACTGGCGGCGGGACAACAGCGCCCGCATCGCGTGCAATTTGGTCCGGCGTCGGCCCGGCAGTTCCACGGCTGCCGTCTTGAGCAGCGTTGGCGGCGCTGGGGGTGTCGGCGCCCTGCGCGCCCAACGACGGTGCCCCGACCGCGATGGTGGCCGCTCCGGTGGCCGCGCCTTTGAGAAAGGCCCGCCGGTCCACATTCGGCCGTTCGTCATCTTTGCTTGTCATGGCACGCCCCCTTCGAGGTTAATCCCAGACGAACCAATGGTTCTTGAACTTTGCCTTGCGCACGGTCTCGTAGTGTTTCTTCAGCGCCTCGAAGTCACGACCCATCTTGGCCAACTGCGGGTCCTTCAGGCCCAGTTCCAGGACCTTACGTCTGTAGTCCGGCATTTTTGTCCGAATTACCGTACTCGGATCATCCCCTTTGAGCGGCTGGTATTGTGAGCCTTGCAATGAAGGCACATACCAGGATGCAAGCTTCTCATTCGCTGCATCGACGAACCGCGGCGTGCACGCGTGCTTGAGGATGTGCGACCCGTAAAGCGGCTTATGCTCGCAGTGCGTTTCATACTCCGGATTCGTATTGACCTTGTTGAACCGCGCAAAGAAGTTGTCTTGAGCCTTCTCGAGTTCCACCTGCAGGCGCGTCAGCCGCTCCTTCTGGGCCTCGACAATGACTTCATCGGGTGGGTCACCCGTGGCGGACGCATCCTTGGCGGGTGAAGCAGCGTATGCCGCGGTGAGCAGCTGCCCGCATACCAGCGCCACAAGCGCAGCTCGCTTGCGATTCACCATAGTGATTTACTCGCCAGTTCGGCCCCGCGCGACAAAGATCGCAGCTTTGCCCAGGCGATCTGCGGGTGACAGCGCAGACCCAGGCCGCAATCCGTTGAAGCGATGACACGCTCACGACCGACAAGGTCGGCGAACCTGCGGATTCGATCGGCGACGAGATCCGGGTGCTCTATCAGCGTGGTGGCGTGGCTCACGACCCCGGGCGCCAGGATCTTGTCATCCGGCAATCGCACGGTCTTCCAGATCACGTATTCATGTTCGTGTCGCACGTTGGCGGCCTCGAAGAGATAGGTTTGAGCATTGACCGACAGCATGATCTCGACGATATCGGACATGGGGATGTCGTGGGCATGCGGGCCATGCCAGCTGCCCCAGCATAAATGGTAGCGAACCTGTTCGGCCGGTATGCCGCGCAGGGCGTGATTCAGGGCTTCCACGCGCATCATGCAATAGCGCTTGTAGGCCGCGAGGCCCATCTTGATGCCGATCCGATCCCAAAGCGCCGCAAGCCACGCATCGTCCACCTGCAGCAGTAATCCCGCCTTGGCGATGGCGTGGTATTCCACGCTCATCGCCTCGGCAAGCGCGAATACGAACTCTTCCTGTGTCTTGTAGTAGCGATTCTCGCGGGACGGTTCGAGACTCGCCGGAGCGGTCGAGGTGAGAAAGAAATCATTCGGGGAAGCGGCGCCAATGCTCTCGCGAAGGGTATCGATTTCGCGTTGCAGGGCGGCCTGGCCGCGGTAGCTCACCGGACCGGTACAGGCCCAATCCAGCGATCCGGCGCGTATCTGTGGTGCGGCCGTTCGGGTCTGCTCGAAGAGAGTGCCACCGGCGAGTGCGGCCTGGTAGAAGTCACCGAACTCCCTCCAGTCCGCGCTGGCGGTCAGAAGTGCCGCAGAGGGGCCATGGGCTTGCGGTTCAAAGCCGCTCAGGCGTTCGTTGACAAAAACCAGCCAGCCGCCGCCCTTGGTGATCTCGCCTTCATTGATGATATCCACGCCGCAATCGCGCTGGAGCCTTACGACGTCCGCCACCGCCGCACGCAGCCGTGCCGAGTCGACGCCCTCCAGACTCCACAGCGCCTGCGGCGCCGGCAAAGAGCCCACGTGTGTCGTGAGAATTCGGTCGGTACTTTTGCGCACGTTTGTCAGTCCGCGAGCGGCCAGTACACCTCGGTCCTCCAATCAGCAGGATCGGGGTGTTGCGTCGGATCCGTCACGTACGATTCCCACGGGGCTCCGCCCGGACGCACGCCATTCTCGCCCATCCATTTCTCGATGGCGGCGTAGGTTTCGGGAAGCTGCTCATACGGTCCGCCGTGAATCCCGACGGCGACCGGTCCGGCGGGGAGCATGCCCGGCTCCATCTCTCCCTGCGCCTGTGCCGCGCTTGCCACGGGCATCGCAGCCTCGACCGTCCACAATCCCGGTCCCACCGACAGATAGCGGGCGACCGGCCAACCGGCGATCGGCAGGCCGGCCTTGTGACCATGACCGAACAGCTTTCCGAAGCACTCCGCGAGCATGGGTTGCAGTTCCGGGCGCGGAATTTTCCGCCGGATGAGCAGGATGTGCTGTCCGGCGTATTGCTGGCGGGTGATCGATATCGTGGCCATGGTCGATTTCCTGTTTGAATGACGCAGCGGCAAGTGGAACAGGTGCAGGCAGGGGCCGATTTGAGTCGTGAGCGCGATATGTCGCGCACGCACGGCCGGTGAGGCGTGCGGCATGGCCGTCGCACGGTACTGCAACGGTGCGCGACCGAATTGTCGCCGAAATGCGCGTGTGAATACCTCATGGCTTAAGAATCCGCATTGCAGGGCAATCCGGCACACCGAATCTGTGGATCCCAGGAGCCGGGCCGCCGCGCGCTCGAGGCGCAGGCGTTCGACGAACTGACGGGGCGTCTCCCCGAGTCGTCGGCGAAAATCACGCTGGAAGTGAAATCGCGATCTGCCCGCCCGGGCCGCCATGCCGGTCAGGGTCAGACTCCCGTCAAGATGACGGTGAAGGTCCCGGAGAAGATAGGGAATTTCCCGATTCCGCATGGGTGGTCATGATAGGAAATTCCTCACGCAAGTTCTTGATGTTTCTTGCGACGTGAGCCCATCGGAAGGTACCGACGCCAACCCAGCCAGGTGCCGAGGCCGCAGACCAGCGTGACGCCGGCCAGCAGGATGAGCATCACCACATCCCAAACGGGTCGGATGCGCAGCGCTGTGGCGAAGTCCAGGGTGTGCAGTCCGACATGCAGCCACCGGTACCAGCGACCATCGGCGTCGATGACATTCACGGGGGTGCCGGTTAGCGGATCCAGGTAAAACCGGGTCCGGTGGGCATCGTTCAGCACCAGGCGGTACACCGGGAATTGCACGGTCACACCAGGCCGGCTGTAGTAGTACGAATCACCCGTGGTCATCAGAGCCGGCATTGAATCGGCTGGTGCACCGAGCGCGTTGCCGATCCTGCGCCAATCTGCATCCTGCAGCGCAGCGGCGCGGCCGCCTAAGTCGATTCTCTGTCGCGTGCCATCCGCGCGAGTCTCAATCCAATACGGTTGCCCCCAAAGACGGGTGGATTCCAGGGCCACGATATCGCGCGAATGCGAGTCGGCCGCCAGAGTGCGCAGCGAGTCGGTCAGCTGCGCTGCGCCAATCGGTGGCCCGATCAGCGCGTCGGCTCCGGGGGCGCCCCCATCGCTATCGAGGAAGCCCCAGGGGTTCATGGAAATAAGGCCACTGGCGACCCAGGTCAGGGCAAACAATCCGAAAATAAGTCCTGGAACATGGTGCCAGTACAACAGGCCGCGATGGCTCGACCAGCGTCCCGCCGGCCGGCGCAGAAACTGACGTACACCGATGTAGATCCCGAAGCCGGACAGAAAGCTCCCGGCAAGCGAGCTCCAGATGATGATCCGGCTCCACAGCGCGGGGTGATGTCGCAGCTGCGAAAAATACAGCCAATGTGGGACCGCTCCCAGCCAGTTCCAGAAGCGCTGATGGGCCGTCGTAACCTGCACGATCCGCCCGGTCTTGGCCGACACGTACAGCTGGGTGCCCGAAGGATCATCGCGGGCGAACCGGTACAGCGGGCGCGCGCGATTGAACTCCCCCGAGACCGTCCACTCGTCGTAGGCAATCAGCCCCAGTAACCGGGGTGCCTGCGGCTGACCCGCCCTGGCAATCTCCGCCGCGCGCTGCGCCGAGATGGTGGAGATGACCTCCCCATTGGTCAGGTCGATCAGCCGGCGGCCGCCATCGGTGAACTGCACCCGCAGCACCGGCACCTCAGCCAGGCTTTCGACTTCGATCGCCTCGAGCCGCGCGTCAAGGGGCAGCGCTGAGGCCCCGATGACGCAGCAGCGGTGCAGGTCCAAGGGCTGCTGGTTCTGCAGCCGCTCGGTCGCAGTCAGCGCCGGGTAGCGCACGTACATCATGACCATGCCGCTCAGGCACCAGCCCACCATCACGATCCCGATCGCGGTGCCCAGGTACCGATGGATCAGGATCAGATAGCGCATGCCAGGGCGCCTTCACCCGCCGCTCGGGACTCAGAACTGAAAGTTGTAACGCAGCTGGAATGTGCGTGGCACGCCCAGGTTCCAGTATGTGTAGTTGCTGCCGTCCGAGTCGCGTTCGGAAGATCCCAGTGAGCTGGCGTATTGCTTGTCGAAGGCGTTCTCCAGTCGCGCCGTGATGCTGTGGTGACGAGCCGAATCAAAGTAATACCGTCCCGCCACATCCACCACCAGGTACTTGCCATACTTCTCGAATCCATCCCAGACCGATTGGTAGGCCTGGCCCACATAGTTGAGGTCGATCGATGCGCCAAACGGTGAGCTTACAGGGTGGAAATCCAGCGTGGCTTTCGCCTGCTGCAGGGGGACACGGGCGATCTGCTGATCCCCGTTCTGGCGCGCGTGATTGTAGGTGTAATTGGCGGTGGCCGACAGGTCGGTGCTGATCGCGGATTCAAGCGTGAATTCCGCTCCGCGGATGTGCACGGTACCCGGGATGTTCTCGGCCAGCGACTGGTCGGTGGCATCGTCAAAGCCGTCGAAGGAAATCAGATCTGTGATATCGCGATAGAAGGCGCTGACTTCCCACTTCAGGTGCTGATCCAGCACTGCGCCGCCCAGGGACAGATTGAAGTTGCGGCTCCTTTCGGGCTTAAGATCAGGATTGCCACGCTCATCCTCGGGGTCGTTGGCGAAGAGTTCCTCCGCAGTCGGCAGCCGGAACGAGGTTCCGGCCTGGGCGCGCACATACAGTCCCGCAGGCAGGTTGATCTTGCTGCTCACGTTCCATACCGTGGCGCTGGGACCGACACTGGGGTCGTTGTAGCGAAATCCCGCCGCCAGATTCACATTGGGCATCAGGTCGGGGGTCGTGGCGATCTGGCCGAAGAAGGCGTGAACGTCTTCCGACTTCTGAGCGATGACCAGGACCGCATCGCGCCCCGAATAGGCCTGGTAGTCGGTGCCTAAGTAGTACTCGAATCCACGATTCAAGTCGAGCTTGATCGCCGCATTGGCACCGGAATCCTTGAACCCCCAGAAATCATGGTTGTCGATGACATCCAAGGTTCCGGGGGTCTCCAAGTCGTTATCGAATTCGGTGAAGTGCGAGCGCCAGTCATGGAAATAGCCCTTGGCAAAGAGCTGGACCTGATCGTTCGGCGTGTAGTCCAGCTTGCCGCTGAAAATGTCCTCATCGCGCTGATTGAAGGAGGTGGCGACGAATGCCGGTGCCGCATCATCGACGCGGCCTTCCGTGTGCTGTGCCGTGGCGCTCAGGCGCAGTGCCTCGGTGACATCGAAGGCGTACTTGAGGCCGACGGTGCGCAGGTTGTAGCTGCGCTCCCGATCGGTCGAACTGGGTTGATAATCCTGTTCGCGAAACGGTCGGAAGCCGGAGGCCTGATCGTCGGAAGCAAAGACGACGAAATGCTGGCTGCCAAAGGAGTCGCGGAAGTAACCATCGGCGTGCTTGCCGCGGTTGGTGTCAGCGCCGAGCGAAATGCCGCCATCGGGAGTGTCCGAGAAGGACTTGGTGATGACATTGATGGCGCCTGCCGAACTTTGTGTGCCGTAGAACAGCGCCTGGGGTCCATCGAGGACCTCGATGCGTTCGACCATCGCGGCGGGGAGGGTGTCCAGCGGGGGCGTGCTGCCATAGAGGCGGTTGTTGATGCGCACGCCGTCCACCAGCCACAGCACATCCTGGGTACGCGAACCCAGTAACGAGATATCCGCATAGTCGAAGGGCCCGTTCTTGGGGCTGATGTACAGACCGGGGGTCAGGGATTGCAGGGCCTGGGCCACATCCACGAAGCCGCCATTGCGGATCTGGGCTGCCGTGATGATATCGACCCGCGTGCCGTACTTTTCCAGGTCAAAGGGCAGGTCCTCCTCCAGGTGGCCCGTGACCACGACCTGCTCCAGATTGCGGTCATTGGTGTCGGTGGCTGCCGCCGTGTCGGCGGCCTGGGCCGCGGTAAAGACTCCCCATGCACCAATCCCCAGGCACATGTAGCGCCGAATTCCTGAACCCATCATCAATCCCCCAATACAGAACCATTTTTCTGAAGTGGAGGATGGTGAGGCGGTCGAATACAGTCCGACCAGTAAGTTACTGTTCGGATGACCGTTACTGAACGTTTAAGGCAACGTTAACTGGCTCGCCTTGCTGTGCATCTGGGCCGCCGTCAGGCTGCCGGTGGCCAGGGGCTGCCCCAGATCGAAGACGCGCGTCTGCGCCAGCGAACCGATCACCACCGGATCGAATCCGATCTCCCGCACCAGGCGCTCGGCCACGGCCATGGCCGCGGCGTCGTCACCGCCGATCGGAATGGCCAGGCGCGCGGGCTGACGAAACCCGTCGCTCGCCAATGAGGCCGCCCCGATGCAGTTGAAGGCCCGTACCACCCGCGTGCTGTGCAGCAATTCCGCCGTGGTCAATCCGGCGCCTTTCTTCTGGGCGTCCACGGCCATCGCACCATCACGTCCCGTGGAGGGATTGCTGGTGTCCAGGATCACCTTGCCGGCGAGCTGGGCGCGCAGATCGGTCCCGATCTGCGGCATCGCGCCGTAGGGAATCGAGACCAGAATGACCGTGCCGAACTGGGCGGCCTGCAGCGGCGTACCGGCATGAGCGCGGGAACCTAGTTCCGCAACCAGACTCTGCAGCTGCTCCGGGTGTCGCGAGGAGACGAATACCTCATGACCGGCCTTGACCCAGGCGCGCGCCAATGCGCTGCCGATCCGGCCGGTGCCAATGATGCCGATTTTCTCTGCTGTCTTGGCATCCGCGGCCTTAACAGTGACCGCACTGAACGTTGCAACGATTCCCAGCGCCAGTGTGGCGGCCAGTAGCTGAAGTGATTTGCGCATGGCTCCCCCTTTCAAATGAGTCGCAGGATGTGGCTGGGCGCATTCCTGTGTCAAATCCGCGCCCTTTCCCGCGGGTGGTTTTACTAACGACGCGCTCACCCACGCATCGCTACAGTTTCCGCCACTGCCACCAGGAGGCCGTCGTGGACGTCATATTTCTATTGGCTCTCGTTGCGCTGTACGCCGTCACGCACTGGCTGATCTTGGCAATTGATCGCCTCAGGAGTCCGCAGTGACCACGATCTACCTTGTTAGCGGGCTGCTTTGCGTCGCCCTGTGCGGGTACCTGCTGTACGCACTGATCAAGCCGGAGAAGTTCTGATGATTGCCTCAACCGTCGCTTTGCTGGTGGTATTTCTCGGCGTGGTGTTGCTGTGCGTGAAGCCACTGGGTTTATACATGGTGCATGTGATGGATGGCACGCCCATCTGGCCGCTGCGTTTTGGCGCGCCGGCAGAACGTCTGGCCTACCGCGCCGCCGGCGTGGATCCCGCCGTGGAGATGGACTGGAAGCACTATGCGATCGGTCTGCTGCTGTTCAATACCGTGGGAGCACTGGGGCTGTACGGGTTGCAGCGGCTGCAGTTGTGGTTGCCACTGAATCCCCAGGCGTTTGCCAATGTCTCGCCAGACTCCTCCTTCAACACAGCACTGAGCTTCATCACCAATACCAACTGGCAGGGCTACTCCGGTGAATCGACCATGAGTTACCTGACCCAGATGGCGGGTCTGGCCGTGCAGAACTTCCTGTCGGCCGCCACTGGGATCGTGGTGGCCTTTGCCTTGATTCGCGGCCTCGCACGGCACAGCGCCGCCACCATCGGTAACTTCTGGGTGGATCTGACCCGCGTCACTCTGTATGTGCTGCTGCCGATTGCCGCGGTCGTGGCTTTGGCTCTGGCATCTCAGGGCGTGGTACAGAGCTTCAGCGCCTATAAGGATGTGACCACGGTTGAGGCCCTGACCTATCAGCAGCCCGAGCTGGACGCTCAGGGCAACCCGGTGAAGGACAAGGCCGGCAACCCGGTGCAGGAGACGGTCACCACCCACACCCAGACGCTGCCCCTGGGCCCGGTCGCCTCGCAGGAAGCCATCAAGGAGCTGGGCACCAACGGTGGTGGCTTCATGAATGCGAACTCCGCCCACCCCTTCGAGAACCCCAACGCGATCACGAATTTCCTGGAGATGCTCGCCATCCTGCTGATTCCGGCGGCCCTGACCTACACCTTTGGGCGCTCGGTCGGGGATACGCGTCAGGGCTGGGCAGTTCTGGCCGCGATGGTCATCCTGCTGGTGCCGTTGGTGGGAATGGCCGAGTACTACGAGCAGGCCGGTAATCCGCTCATCGCCCACCTGGGGGTGGACCAGAGTGCTAGCCCCCTGCAGTCCGGCGGCAACATGGAGGGCAAGGAAACCCGATTCGGGATCGGCGCGTCAGCCCTGTTTGCCGCCGTGACCACCGGAACCTCGTGTGGCGCGGTCAATGCGATGCATGACTCCTTCACGCCTCTGGGTGGCTTGGTGCCGCTGATCCTGATGCAACTGGGGGAGGTGGTGTTCGGAGGGGTTGGCACCGGTCTGTATTCCATCCTGGTGTTTGCCATGGTGGGAGTCTTCATTGCCGGCTTAATGATCGGGCGCACGCCCGAGTACCTGGGCAAGAAGATCGAGGCCTTCGAGATGAAGATGACCTCCATTGCGATCCTCGTCATGCCCGCCGTGGTATTGACAGGCACGGCGGTGGCGGTATCGATGAGCGCCGGCCAGGCTGGAATCGCCAATCCCGGCGCCCATGGGTTCTCCGAGATTCTCTACGCCTTTACCTCGGCATCCAACAACAACGGCAGCGCCTTTGCAGGCCTCTCGGCCAATACGCCGTTCTACAACGTGGCGCTGGGACTGGCCGTCTGGTTTGGGCGCTTCTGGCCGATCGCTGCCGTCATTGCCGTCGCCGGATCGCTGGCGGCCAAGAAGCGTGTACCGGTCACCTCCGGCACCATGCCGACTCACGGCCCGACATTTGTCGTGCTGCTGATCGGCACCATCCTCCTGGTCGGTGCCCTGACCTTTGTGCCCGCGCTGGCGCTGGGGCCGGTGGTTGAGCATTTGATGCTCTGGCATTGATGGCTTGACTTGAAGGCAAACTCATGACGCATCCAAAACTTTCCATGTTCGACAAATCCTTGCTGCTGCCCCCGGTGGCGGACAGCTTCAGGAAACTCGATCCACGCGTACAGTGGCGCAATCCGGTGATGTTCGTGGTCTACGGCGGGGCGATCCTGACCACGCTTCTGGGAATTCAGGCATTGCTGGGCAGGGGCGAGGCGCCGGGGTGGTTCATCACCAATGTCGCGGTGTGGCTGTGGTTTACGCTGCTGTTCGCGAACTTCGCGGAGGCGCTGGCCGAGGGGCGCAGCAAAGCGCAGGCTGCAGCACTTCGCGGCCTGAAACAAAGTGCCGCAGCGAAGAAGCTCGCCGACCCCACGAACCGCACCCAGCGCACCATCATTGCCGCCACGCAGTTGCGGCGTGGGGATGTGGTGCTGGTCGAGGCCGGTGACTATGTCCCCGCCGATGGCGAAGTGATCGAAGGGGCGGCGTCGGTGGATGAAAGCGCCATCACCGGCGAGTCGGCTCCCGTCATCCGCGAATCCGGCGGTGACTTTTCGGCCGTGACCGGCGGCACGCACCTGCTCTCCGACTGGATAGTGGTGCGGGTGACGGTCAATCCCGGGGAGACCTTCATTGATCGCATGATCGCGATGGTGGAGAGCGCCAAGCGCCAGAAGACGCCGAATGAGATCGCCCTCACCATCCTGCTGGTGGCACTGACTCTCGTGTTTCTGTTTGCAACTGCTACGCTTTTGCCGTATTCGCTCTTCAGCGTCTCGGTCGCCAAACTGGGCACTCCGGTCACGATCACGGCGCTGGTCGCCCTGCTGGTGTGCCTCATTCCGACCACGATCGGCGCGCTGCTATCGGCCATCGGCGTCGCGGGCATGAGTCGGATGATGCAGGCCAATGTCATCGCAACTTCCGGACGCGCGGTGGAAGCGGCGGGCGATGTCGATGTGCTGCTGCTGGACAAGACCGGGACCATTACGCTTGGCAATCGGCAGGCCGCGGCCTTCATGCCCGCTCCCGGGGTGACTGAAGAGGAACTCGCGAGCGCCGCACAGCTGGCCTCGCTGGCCGATGAGACTCCTGAAGGGCGCAGTATCGTGGTGTTGGCCAAACAGCGCTTTGCGCTGCGCGAGCGCGATCTGGGCGCCCTCGGCGCAACGTTCGTTGCATTCTCGGCGCACACGCGCATGAGCGGTGTGGACATTGGTACGCGTCGAATCCGCAAAGGCGCCGCGGATGCCATCATGAAACATGTCGAGGAGGCCGGGAGCGTATTCCCGAAGGGGATTCAGGGCGCGGTGCAGGAGGTTGCCCGCCGTGGCAGTACGCCACTGCTCGTGGCCGATGGGGGACGGGTACTCGGCATCATCGAACTCAAGGACATCGTCAAGGGCGGAATCAAGGAACGATTTGGCGAGCTGCGGCGGATGGGAATCAAGACCATCATGATCACGGGTGACAACAAGCTTACCGCTGCCGCGATTGCGGCCGAAGCGGGGGTTGATGACTTTCTGGCCGAGGCGACTCCGGAGGCGAAGCTGCGCCTGATCCGCGACCACCAGGCGCAAGGGCGGCTGGTGGCGATGACCGGCGATGGTACCAACGATGCGCCGGCCCTGGCGCAGGCCGATGTGGCGGTGGCCATGAACACCGGTACCCAGGCGGCCAAGGAGGCGGGCAACATGGTGGATCTGGACTCCAATCCCACCAAGCTCATCGAAGTGGTCGAGACCGGCAAGCAGATGCTGATGACGCGCGGCTCACTGACGACCTTCAGCATCGCCAATGATGTCGCGAAGTACTTCGCCATCATACCGGCGGCCTTCGCGACCACCTATCCCCAGCTCAACGCCCTGAACGTCATGCATCTGGCGAGCCCCTTCTCGGCAATCCTTTCAGCCGTGATCTTCAACGCACTGATCATCATCTTCCTCATTCCGCTGGCGCTGAAGGGCGTGAAGTATCGCGCCTTGGGGGCCGCGGTGCTGCTGCGTCGTAACCTGTTGATCTATGGCCTAGGCGGCATTCTCGTGCCTTTCCTCGGTATCAAGATCATTGATCTGGGCCTCGAACTGGTCCACCTGACTTAGAGGTTGATTGCCATGCGTTCACTCATACGTCCCGCCATCGTGCTGTTCGTGTTCTTCACCCTACTGACCGGCCTTGCGTATCCGCTTGTCATTACCGGAATCGCCCAGGCGGCCTTCGGCGCGGCAGCCTCCGGCAGCATCGTGTCGCGCGCCGGCAAGCCGATCGGCTCGAGCCTGATCGGTCAGAACTTCAGTGATCCGAAGTATCTCTGGGGCCGCCCTTCAGCCACCTCGCCGCAGCCCTATGCCGGCACGGCCTCCTCGGGCTCCAACTTGGGACCGCTCAACCCCGCCCTGATCGAGGGCATCAAAGGCCGCATTCAGGCGCTGCGCGCGGCCGACCCGGGCAATAGTGCACCGATTCCGGTGGATCTGGTCACCGCCTCAGGCAGCGGGCTTGACCCGCAGGAGAGCATCGCTGCGGCTCTCTACCAGGCCCCGAGGGTCGCACGCGTGCGCGGGGTGCGGCTGCAGGCGGTGCGTGCACTGATCGAAGCCCACTCCCAGGCGCGCCGGCTGGGCATTTTCGGTGAGCCGCGCGTCAACGTCCTGGCCGTGAACCTGGCGCTGGATGACCTCGCACCTGGAACAGGTAGCAGGTAGCCTTCTTTACCATGGTGGAGCGACCGGATCCCGATCAGTTATTGGAACATGTCCAGGCGGAAGAGGCGCGCGCGAAACGCGGACAGCTGCGGATTTTCTTCGGCGCATCCGCCGGTGTCGGCAAGACCTACGCCATGCTCGAGGCCGCCCGCGCGGTCAAGGCGACCGGCACCGACGTCGTCCTCGGGTACGTCGAACCCCATGGACGAGTCGAGACCGAGCGCCTCACGGAGGGCATGGAGCGCTTGCCGACGCGCACCGTTCGCCATCGTGATATCGCCCGCGCCGAGTTTGACCTGGATGTGGCGCTGGCGCGGCATCCGGCAATCCTGCTGGTCGATGAACTGGCACACTCAAACCCGGTCGGCGGTCAACCGCCGCCACGCCACCCGAAGCGCTGGCAGGATGTGGAAGAACTGCTCGAAGCCGGGATCGATGTGTGGACGACCGTCAACGTCCAGCACCTGGAAAGCCTCAATGATCTGATTGTTCAGACCACCGGGGTGCAGCAGCGCGAGACGCTGCCGGATCACGTGTTCGACAAGGCGGACGAAGTCGAACTCATCGACCTGCCGCCCGACGATCTGCTGGCCCGGTTGCGCGCCGGCAAGATCTATCTGCAGGAGGATGCGGCCAATGCGGTGGAGCGCTTCTTCCGCAAGCCCAATCTCATGGCGCTGCGTGAAATTGCCCTGCGCCGGGTCGCGGACCGGGTGGAGGCCGCGGCGCGTGATTCGGCCATTGGCGTGCGCACCGCACGCTCAAGGCTTGCCGGCGACCGGGTGCTGGTGGCCACCGGGCCGGATGCTCAATCCGAACAGCTGATCCGCGTCGGCAAGCGCCTGGCGGATGCGCTGGATGCCGATTGGACCGTGGTGTATGTGGAGACTCCGGCGCTGCTCAGACTCTCCGAGGCGCAGCGCAACCGGCGTATCGAATTGCTGCGCTTGGCCGAATCCCTCGGGGCCGAGACGGTCACGTTGGATGGGCCGACAGCGGTCGAAGCACTGCTGGAGTACGCGGCCACCCGCCATGTCACGCGCATGATCGTAGGCTCCCCGAAGCGCTTCGGCTGGCGGGCCCTGCTGCGGCCCTCGACCGCGATTGAATTGGCGCGCCGAGCAAGCGGTTTCGATGTCATCACCGTTGCGGTCGCCGCATCCCCCACGATTGATTCGGCGCGCACTGCGCCGCGCTCCGAGCACCCGGCCGCGCCGGTGCGTTGGGATCGCTATGCCGGAGCAGTGGGGCTGACTGCCGCCTGCACGCTCGCCGCCTTTGCCATGTTTCCGCACGTGGATACGGTCAATCTCGTGATGGTGTACCTGTTGGGGGTGACCCTTGCGGGACTGCGGCTGGGGCGCGGGCCCTCGGTGCTGGCTTCGGTCCTGAGCGTGGCATCGTTCGATTTCTTTTTTGTTCCGCCCCGGTTCAGTTTTTCTATCTCGGATGCCCAGTATCTGCTCACCTTTGCCGTGATGCTGATGATCTCGCTGGTCATCGCGACCCTGATGGCGAGCGTGCGCCAGCAGACACGGGTCTCGGGGGCGCGCGAACGACGCACGGCGCTGCTGTACGCCATGAGTCGGGAACTGGCGGCGACCCGCGGCACCGCGAACATGTGCCGGGTAGCGGTCAGGCATGTTGCCGAGGTTTTTCGCTGCAAGGTCGTGGTGCTGCTGCCGGATGCGCGCGGTCGGCTGCACTTTCCCAGCGACAAGCCCGGTGAGACGGCGTTGCGCGGGGCGGATCTGGCGGTGGCTCAGTGGGTGGCCGACCATGGTCGCCAGGCCGGGCTCGGCACTGATACCTTGCCGGGGGCCGAGGCGCTGTACGTGCCATTGGGAGATGCGCAGCGGCATCTGGGTGTGCTGGCGGTGCTGCCCGAAAACCGACGACGGGTGATGCTGCCCGAGCAGCGCCATCTGCTGGAGACCTTTGCCGGACAGATTGGACTGGCGCTGGAGCGGGCACTGCTTGCTGAACAGGCCGAGGCCGCGCTGGTTTCCGCAGAAGGGGAGAGTCTGCGCAATACACTGCTGGCCTCGATTTCGCACGATCTGCGCACGCCGTTGGCCGTGATGGCCGGTGCCGGTAGCACGCTGGCTGATCATGGTGACTCGCTGGACGCGGCCACCCGCTCGTCCCTGGCGCGCTCGATCGAAACCAAGGCGCGCGAGATGTCCGATCTGATCTCCAACGTGCTTGATCTGATGCGCTTCGAGTCGGGGCAGATCAAGCTGCGCAATGACTGGCAGACTCTCGATGATCTGGTGGAGTCGTCGCTGCGCACGTTGGAGGAGCCGCTGAAACGCTACAGCGTGGAGCTGCACCTGCCCGTGGATCTGCCCCCGGTGTATGTGGATGCGTCGCTCATCACGCAGGTCTTCGCGAACCTGCTGGACAACATCGTCAAGTACACGCCGCCCGGGACCCATATCGTGATTGCCGCCATCATCGATGACAATAGTGCCGGACGCGTTCCCGGATCGAGGCTGCGCGTCAGCGTCGATGATGATGGTCCGGGCTTGCCGGCCGGTGATCCGGCGCTGCTGTTCGAGAAGTTTCAGCGCGGCACCGGCGAGGGAACGATTGTCGGGGTGGGGCTGGGGCTTGCGATCTGCCGGGCCATCATTCGTGCACATGGCTCGGAAATCGAAGCGCATGCGCGCGCCGGCGGTGGAACCCGGATCGAACTGACGCTGCCGACGGCGGAGCCGCAGCCGGCGTGACCCAGGCCATGCATCAGATCCTGGTCATCGAGGATGATGCATCGATCCGCGAAGTGCTGCGGGCCTTGCTGGGCTCGGGCGGATTTCGGGTCGTCGAGGCGGCCACGGCGGCTCGGGCCGAGATCGAGGCGCGCGCCCATAAACCGGACCTGTTGCTGGTGGACTTAGGACTTCCGGACGGGGATGGGCTGGCCGTGATCCGTGCCGTGCGCGCCTGGTCACCGGTGCCGATCATCGTGCTGTCGGCGCGCACCATGGAGGATCAGAAGATCGCGGCACTCGATGTTGGCGCCGATGACTACATCACCAAGCCCTTCAGCGCAGCCGAACTGCTGGCGCGGGTGCGCGCGGCCCTGCGGCGCAATGTGCGTGCCAATGATCAGGTCCCACAGTTGATATTCGGCGCCGTCGCAGTGGACCTGCAGCGCCGTGAGGCCCATGGGCCCGATGGCCCGTTGCACCTGACGCCTTTGGAATTCCGGGTGCTTGAGTGCCTGGCCCGGCATAGTGGCATGATCGTGATGCAGACCCAACTGATCCGAGAAGTATGGGGCCCGGGCCACTTGGGGGATTCGCGAAGCCTGCGGGTATGCATTCGGAATCTGCGCTCCAAGCTGGAGCCGCTCCCGCATCGCCCGCAATTCCTGGTGACTGAAGCGGGGCTGGGATATCGTCTGCGGCAGGATTGAGTTGCGGCTCCCATCGGGCCAAGGATTCGGACAGTGATGAACAAGGCCACTATCGGGCTGGTCCTGCTATTCGCAGGCGCTGGCGCCACGGCCAGTGCGCATTCGCACCTGCGCAGCTCCGTGCCCACCGAAGGCAGCACCGTTGCGCCACCCGCACAGGTCGTACTCGGATTCTCGGAAAGCTCGCAACTGACGGCACTGACGCTGATGCGCGGGTCGGATCCGGCGCTCAAGGTGGCGCCGCTGCCTCAGCAACCGGCACAGCAGTTGCGCGTCGACTTGCCGAAATTGACTCCCGGTGCGTGGAGCCTCACCTGGCGGGTGATCAGCGCTGACGGACACATCACGCACGGGACCGTCCACTTTACCGTCAAATGATGGTTGATCCGGTCGCGGTTCTGATCCGGGGCCTGAGCTTCATCGCGATGTTTCAGGCCGTCGGCGGCGCATTGTTCCTGACTCTCTTCGGGTCGCAGTTGCCGGTTTCGGATATGCCGATCCGCCGGTTGCTGCGCCGGGTAACCATGGTGGCCATGGGGCTGCTGCTGCTGCAATTAAGCTTCGAGGCCGCCCGGTTGTCCGGTGAGCTGTCGGGGCTGTTGGACGCACAGATGCAGCAGCTGGCCTGGCACAGCGCCACCGGCACCGCCACGCGCCTGCGGCTGATCGGATTGGTGCTCGTGCTGATTTCCCTGTACCTGTCCCGCCGACACCTGGCAGGTGTGCTGTGCCTCATCGGCACCGCGACGCTGGTGGCGGCCTTCACGATTATCGGCCACACCGTCGATCACCCGCATCGAGCGATCCTGGTATTGCTGTTGCTCGCCCATCTGCTGATCGTGGCGTTCTGGTTCGGCGCGCTATGGCCATTGCGTCAGGCGGTGAGCCACGAGGCGCCCAGGGTGGCCGCGGCCGTGCTGGAGCGCTTCTCCCGTATCGCCGTGTGGATCGTGCCAGGTCTGCTCCTGGCAGGAGCGACTGTGGCGATACTGTTAGTGCCCGGCTTTTCGGTATTCAGCCAGCCCTACGGCCAGTTGTTGCTGACTAAATTGGCGCTGTTCGGGGTGCTGATGGGTTTGGCGTCACTGAATAAGCTGCGACTGACTCCGGCGCTGTTGCAGGAGAATCCGACGGCGGTGCCCCGGTTGCGTCGTTCCTTGAGCGGGGAATATCTGCTTATCGCCCTGGTGCTCCTCGTCACAGCCGTCATGACCGGGCTGTACTCGCCCGACTAGGGCGCACACCGATCCGCCCAGAGTTATGGAGTAGGATTCGACCCAGGACCTTGATCGCCAACGGTTTAACGGAATCGCGTCTGGTTTTCGCGACGTCCGGCGGGGGTCAAAAGGGCGTGCCGGCGCATGTATGCTGTGGCGCTTGGGACTGGGCGCAGCAAGTGATGTGAAATGAACTGGTTCTGGAGTCGCCGCATGACGCCGGTAAGCGCGTCGGTCCGCCGACTGAGTGCATCTTTGGATGACCCCGTGAAACTCGGGCTGCTGCTGCGTGAGCTGCCGGAATCCGAAGAGCTGCGCCCGCGCCTGGCCGCAACCTTCTACGCGCGCGCCTGGGACCCTGCGACCGAACGCGATCTGTGGATTGTGAGCGACGGCAGCCGGATCGATTGCTACGTACTGGCGGGCCTCAAGTTTCAGCAGGCGGCCTCGGTGCGCGTGCGCTGGGATGTGAACAAGCGCGAACCGTCCAATCTGTCGGTGGAGTCCCTGGCGGATTGTGTGGCCAAGGTGATCGAAGGCAGCGTTACACTCGTCGAGGAGTAACGGTCGCGGCCCGACCCGGCTTTGGCATAATGGCCAATTGCGCCGCAGAAGCGCGCCGGTTGTCGGGTAGTACAGGGGGCGATTTGGGGCAGACCATCCGGATCGATGATCTCGTTGATGGCCAGAAGTTTCGCGGGTTTAATTTCAACCTGCTGTTCTGGTCATTCCTGGCCATGTTCGCCGATGGCTATGACATCAGTGTCATGCCGTTCGCAATGCCGACTTTTGCCAAGCTGTGGCATGTGGATGCCGGCTATCTGGGCTACGCGATCACGGCCAGTTTGGCCGGGGTGCTGCTAGGTTCCCCGCTGCTCGGTTACGTGGGAGATCGGTACGGCCGCAAGATGGCGATTCTGCTGGGGAGTGTCATCTATGGCGTGACCACCCTGGCGGTAATCTGGGAGCACACCTACTGGGTGACCCTGGCGCTGCGCTTCCTGACCGGGATCGGCATCGGCGGACTGATGCCGAATACCATCGCCCTGAACTCCGAACTGTCTCCCAAGCGCCTGCGGGCGACGCTCGTAGTCCTGATGTTCACCGGTATCACGCTGGGCAGCGGCGCTCCGGGCTTCATCTCCGCCTGGATGCTGCCAAAGTTTGGCTGGCCGGTGCTGTTCGTGGTCGGAGGTGCGGTACCGCTGCTGGTGGCCGTCTTTCTGTACTTTTTGCTGCCGGAGTCGGTGAAGTTCCTGGGAAGCCGCCCCGAGCGGCGCGTGGAGCTGCTGGCCACCGCACGTCGCATGCGTCGCGATCTGAACCTCGCGGATGACACGCAGTTCGAGACCGCAACAGGGTCG
This sequence comes from Steroidobacteraceae bacterium, assembly GCA_036498905.1. Lineage (GTDB taxonomy): Bacteria > Pseudomonadota > Gammaproteobacteria > Steroidobacterales > Steroidobacteraceae > DAIDKA01. The sequence goes on from DASYER010000066.1 coordinate 19,754, forward strand.
AAGGCCGGCTCAGGCGGCCTAGGGTTTGCGCAGATCTTTGGACCCGGATTCACCGCCATCACGCCGCTCCTGTGGGTGTGCTTCGTCACGGCGCTGATGGCCAACTACTTCCTGAACTCCTGGACTCCGCTGCTGTTCAATAATGCGGGACTCACACCCGAGAAGGCGGCCCTGGCCTCGAGTCTCTATCACATCGGCGGTACCGTCGGTGGCCTGCTGATCAGCGTGCTGCTGGATCGATTCGGCTTCGTCGTGATTGCGGTGCTGTTCGCTTGCGCCGCTCCGGCCATCGCGGCCATCGGCGGCAGCGCGATGACCTATGGAGCACTAGCGCCGCTGGCAACCATGGCCGGATTTTGTGTATTGGGCGCGCAGTTCGGCAATAACGCGGCCGCGGGACTGCTGTATCCGACACAGTTTCGCTCCAAAGGGGTCGGTTGGGCGCTGGGCATCGGTCGTTTCGGTTCGGTGGTCGGTCCGCTGCTGGGTGGCCAACTGATCAAGATGCACCTGCCCATGCGGCAGCTGTTTCTGGCCGCCTCCGCGCCGATGGTCGTGGGTGCGATTGCCGCGGTGATACTGGTGCGCTTGTGCTACGTGCGCCTCGGCACCTTGCGCTTAGGCGACGTACCGATGCAGCGTTAGCGTGTGTGGGCCATAGCGGCCTTACGAAAAAACTCTTCGTGACGGCCGATGCGCAAGTCCGCCACGACGGCATCCTCGATGAGGCCCGCACGGCTGATCAGAAAGCTGGCGCGGCGAATGCCGAAGCCCAGCGGGCCTAAGACGTCGTAGGCGCGAGCCAGCAGCTTGTCCGGATCACACAGCAGGGTAAAGGGTAGGGCGTACTTCGCCGCGAAGGCCGCATGGCTCTCGGCCGATTGCGGACTGACTCCGGCCACCCCGATCCCGGCCGCAACCAGCTGCGCATGCAGATCGCGCAATGAGCAAGCCTCCCGAGTACAGCCAGGTGTGAAATCGGCAGGGTAGAAGTACAGGATCAGCGGCCCGTTTCTGAGCAGATCGCGCAGACTGACCGCCTCATTGTTCTGGTTGTGGGCCGTGAATTCAGGCGCGCGGTTTCCGGCTGCGAGCATCGCGCCAGCTCCTTGAAAATCATTGGGAAAACGAACGCTGGTATCTTATCCGTTATAGGGTTGCGATCTCGGAGGCGAATGCTAGAATCGCCCGCTCTTTTGGGGACCCCGGCCCTGTGGCCTTGGGGCTCCCATGCGAACATGTGGGGCGGTAGCTCAGTTGGGAGAGCGTCGCGTTCGCAATGCGAAGGTCGAGGGTTCGATCCCCTTCCGCTCCACCATCTTTCTGTCCACGCGTGTCCATGGCCGTCCACCGGTATCCATGGTGTCACACAATGTATAATACTTTCAGACACTTAGCGTCAACGCTCCACAAACCTCCTCCATGGGCGTCTACCGGCATCCAAGTCCTGACGGGGTATATCTGGGGGTGACCTGATGGTGTTCTTCGGTCCACCGATAACTTAGGAAATGGCCGATTTGAACCGCTGGGGTTTGTAGGTCCATTGCCAGAGTTGGTTTCCGGCGTACGTGACATCTGCTGATCGCTTTTTGGCCCTGCATTTCTGGGCAAACTCAGAAGGCGTCAGCTCCTTGAGAGCCTGCTGAGGGCGGCTATCGTTATAGTCCAACCGCCACGCCTCGATCTTCTCCTGTGCCTCTGCCATCGTCTCGAGCCAGTGTGTGTTTAGGCACTCATCGCGGAGCGATCCATTGAAAGACTCCACGTGTCCATTGTCCGTAGGTTTTCCAGTCGGTTGAAGTCGATTTGAACCCGATTGTCGTACGCCCACGCTGGACCGACTTTCCCGCAGCAGGTCAAGGGCCATTATCCCGAAGTATCAACTGGACCGAAAATCGACTCTCAGGTCACGCATGCATACCATCACTGCGACGGACTCTTTCGCGAAGATGAACGGCGAATGGAGACAGGTTGCAAGTCACGGGTCAGAGACAAAGTAGCCGTATGCCGCGAGGCCCTGACAGCCATATCGGGGCCCGCTCTCCAGAGGAGACTCACATGTTTTCATGTGAATGGTGTTTGCCGGTGGTCGGCACTCTGAGCGGCCCGCGCTTCCTGGGCTTCTGTGACACCAATCACTCCGCCTATGGAGTCGATGGGATCAAATCAGATAATGGGAATCGTGCGCGGAGCGCTTGCCGGGATGCTGTTATGGTGCGGCATGACTGTGCATGCGTCTGAACTGCACGGCGAAGCCGAGTTTGTTCTCGGAACTGGCAGCGGCCAAACAGGGTCGACGCAGACGGGCCTTGGTAAGAATGACTTCGATGGCGCCGTCGACCCATGGCGAAATTCGAGCGCGACGTTGACCATTCAAACACAGTTGTTCGATGAGATCTCCGGGTGGGTGACTTTCAGCGCGGATGGCGAGCGCTCCCAGGTGCTGGATGTCCAGGAGGCTTGGCTCGCCTGGAAGCCCGTTCCAAGCGGCCCTTGGCGAACGCGGATCCGTCTCGGCTCCTTCTTTCCGCCCACGAGTTTGGAAATTGAGCCAAATAGCCCCAGCTGGAAGCCTGTCAGGACACTGTCCAGTTCAGCCATCAATACCTGGATCGGCGAAGAGCTGCGATCTAATGGCCTTGAGCTGGCTTTCTCGCGCCGGGGCCTGATGATCGGATCCCCGCACGACTTCGACTTCACACTCGCCGCCATCAGCGCGAACGATCCGGCAGGAACGCTGCTCGCATGGCGGGGCTGGACCTTCGGGGATCGCATCACGGGCCTCACTGAAACGCTGCGGCTGCCAGATTTGCCGGTGTATCGCCCCGACGGGCCGATCCCGCGTCAAACCCGTAACGTTCGTGAATTTCGGGATATCGATGGCGTACCGGGCTATTACGCGTCGGCGAGTTACACCTACGCGCATACCGTCCAGGTTTCATTCCTGCACTACGATAACGAGGGACATCCGCTGGACGTCGTCCAAGGCCAATACAGCTGGGAGACAAGGTTCAACCATCTCTCGGTGCAGGTCCTGCTGCCAGCAGGCTGGGAAATACTGTCCCAGGCGATCCAAGGCACCACCTTGATGGGCGCCGATGCCGTCCATGTACGCTTCAGAGCCCTGTACTTGCTGGCCAGTCATCCGTTCGGCCCCGGAGATCTGACCCTTCGCTGGGATCTATTTCGCACCCAAGACATCGACCTGCTACCGACGGACCCCAATAGCGAGCACGGGAATGCTCTGGCGCTGGCGTACCGCCTGCCCTTGGGCAAGCAGCTTCACTGGGTCTCCGAGTTCCTCTGGGTCGATAGTACCCGTGCTGCGCACATTCTCCTCGGCGAGCCCACCCGCGCAATCGAGCGCAGCTTGAGCACGGCGTTGCGCTGGGATTTCTGATCTGCGCATGTTGCGCGGCACCCACGAAGTCCTTGGAACCAAGCACGCGGGAAGGGGTTCCACGGGCTCTGCAGATCGGCCGGCGGACCGTGTGTCTTGCAGGAAGTTCACCATCCCGGACTTGCTCGTCGATTTTGGTAACAACGAAGACTGGCAAATGCCTGGTTTCCTCGACACGGTCTGTCGAGCCGGCCCGCTACCAGCGCAGAAGCCGCGGGCCAAGCAATGCTCCCATCGCGGCGGCCAGCATGATGCCCAAGCTGTACCACGTCAGAACGAATAGCGCAGAGACTTCCGGGCAGTGCAGGCAATAGATCGTCGCCGCCCACGCGCCGGCGGCTAAGCCCGCTGTGGCGCCCGCCGCGCGCAGACGCACCGGCGCTAAGGCACGGAACGACCACAACAGGCCGATGAAGATCGGCACTGCCAGTGTCAGTACCAGCCAAGGGCAGACTTTCCAGCTGTGTCCCAGCCACATCGCCAGCCACTGCTGTACTGGCGTGCGTGCCAGTTCACCGATGCCGATGCCGGTGAGCAGCAGAGCAGGAATGGCGAGAGGCCATAGCGGTCGCAGCGAGTCTGCGGTCGGGCGGGCCAGCCGCGCCGTTGCGATGATCGCAAGCAACCCCACAGAGATCGTGTAGGCCCACTTCATCCAGAAAGAAAATCCGTGCAAGGCCTCGCGAAGGTCCGGGCGTAGCCCGAGCACCGTGACGACCAATGCCGCGGTGAACACGGCTCCGCAAGCTGCGCCGAGAGCAATACGTCGGCCCACCGCATTGCGACGTACGGGTGGCACGTCGCGCCCGAGAGAATGGATGAGCTGTTCGGTGTCCATGTTTGTGTCCGTCATCGGCTCCCACGCAGGCGGTGGGCAAGAGCCTTCAATCCGCGATGCACAGAGACCTTCACGTCCGATTCTCCGATTCCGGCATCCTTGGCGGCTTCGGAGATACTGAGCCCGTCAAGGTGTGTGCTGCGAATGGCCAGCGACTGCTTCGGCGGCAGGCCGGCCAGCAGTCGGTCTACGTCGATGCGGGCTGTTGCTGCTTCCTCGAAGCCTTCCACAACGAGCATTTCCCCCACGTCCTCTACCGATACCGTCGCGCGCCGGCGGCGATAGTGGTCGATGAGCCGGTAACGGGCGATAGCATAGAGCCAGGCCGTGAAGGGGCGTCCCCGATCATAGGTTGCGCGCTTTTCATGCACAGCCAGCAACGTTTCCTGCACCAGGTCCTCCACATCTGCGCCGGCGTTGGACAGGCGTCGAGCGAAAAATCCCCGTAGCAATGGCACCACGGCGTGCAATAGCTCGATATGGGCCGCGGCATCGCCGTCGAGCCCACCGACCATCCATGCCCGCAGCTGTACCTCGCCTTCCCGCATCCGCGCCTCCCTGTTCTGCATACGCACAGTGCGCCAGATTGGTTACAGGTGGAAACCGGCGAGTAGATGGCCGCGGGACGGCAGCTACAATTTAGGTACAGCTCACGCTTGTGTATGGAGGAGATAATATTTCGGCTGGACGTCTCCCGTCCCAGCTCGTCACCTGTCGTAACTTTTCCTGGGGCTGGTGCGTATGGCGATGGCACGCAGCCACTTCGGCTTCGGCGTGCTTTACACAAGGGGATCCAGAATGAATCGCACCGACCGCTTAAGACCGTCTTCCGTTCGGCTGGGCGCACTGCTTGCCACGCTGGCGTTTGTCTCGGCACCCGCCTTTGCGGGCCACCAGAACGCCCGGGATGTGCTGATCGTGACCAGCTCCAACAACTCCACCAACAACAGCGTGCTTGTTTTCAAGCTCGAAACTGGCCAGAAGCCGGCACTCGTGCTGACTGAGACGCTGCCGACGGGAGGGAAGGGCGGCGCCAGCACCAACGCCGGAATCGTGCAGTTTCAAGACCACTTTGGGGCTGTGGCGAACTACGGCACAAACACCGTGACGCGCTTGGTCCGGGTGGGCGATTACATCGGTATGGACGGAATTCTCCCCTTGGCCGCGGGCTGCCAGAAGCCCGATTCCGTCGCCTTGAGCGCAGGACATCTCTTTGTCGTGGGAACCAATTGCGCCGAAACTCTTCGTTGGCCGCAGGGCGGCCAGGCGAGTCAGCCGATCGCGCTCTCGGATCCCTCGGCCGCGCAGATAGCGGTTGGCGACAGCTGGGCCGCCGTGACGTTGAGTTCTGGCTCTGTCCTGCAGATGCCGCTAAGGGCTGATGGTGCGCTGGCGGGGAGTGCTGCCACGATTACACTTCCTGCGGAGGCCAATAATACGCCGCTGGGCGCTGCGTTCTGGGACGACAATCTGGGATTCACGCCTGCGCACAGTCCCGATAGCTTTGCCATCGTCAATCCCAAGCGGGAGGTATTCCCGGTCGTGGGACCCACGCCCCCCTTTCCCACCAATGCACCGTGCTGGGTGGCCAAAGGTCCCGGAAACATCTGGTATACCGGCAACTCTCCGAGCCAGGCGATTTCGGTCTTCTTCAGCGACGATGAGGGTGGGGCTTTCTACAAGTCTGTGCCGGTTCCCGGCACCGCCACGGATCTGGCGGTCTCGCCCGACGGTCGGTGGCTGGCGGCTCTCTACACCGCCGGTGGCAACGGCTACGTAGCAGTCTTTGCCATCGACGTTTATGGCAGCCTTACGCAGGTCGCCACATCAGCGGCTGTTGGCGTGGCTGCCTTCAGCGGAGTCGCGATCAGTCAGTGACGACATGACGGGAGTGGCTCGGCGGTCATTACGCCGGGCCACTGTTCACATCGCACGGTTAACGCGGGCAACTGCCGCCCACACAAGTCTCAGAGGATGCCATGGGATTGAGTTCTCTTTTCACCAAGATTGGCGTTTCACCCATTCCCGTTCCCTCGAGCTGGTATGCGGTGCCGCTGCGACTGATCGTGGGCCTCGGCTTCCTTGAGCACGGATACGCAAAATTCGCCCGCGGAGCGGACGGATTTATCTTGATTTTGCACGCCATCGGCATGCCATTCCCGCATCTGCTCGGTTGGGCGACGATCGCCATCGAGATCGTGGGAGGCCTACTGGTCCTGTTCGGTGCTTTCATACCCATCGCCGCAGTGCCGATGATCGCTGTGCTCCTGGTAGCGACTTTTACCGTACACATTCCGAACGGATTCAGCTCAATCAAACTTCAATCCTACGACGCCGCCGGCGCACACTTCGGCCAACCCGGATACGAGACCGATCTACTCTATGTTGCAGCCCTACTTGCGCTGTGCGCTGGGGGCGCCGGCCCACTGTCGCTAGACAGCCGTTTCATGACGCGCCGAGCCCGTGCCGGTAATCAGGAGGCCGCGGGCACTGCGATGGACATGGCGAGTCGATCATTGGACTAGAATGATCCTGCATCATTCTCGCTCGCGCCAAACCTTGGGCGAGCTAATCACGCGGGATCAACTGCCGAAATCTCGGTTACGACTGGCGGGTGCCTTATGTTGGCTCGAGCGAGTCTGACGGTGCCTCATTTGCCGAGTGTTGCAGCAGGGCGAGTGCGGGCTCGATAACGCCGTGGAGAAGAGATTTCTCCGGCCGCACGCGCGCCAATACCCGCACGCCCATCAATACGGCCAGGAGATGCTGCGCAAGCTTCCTCGCCGACTGGGAGCGTGTGATGGACCCGGCCGCTTGGCCGTTCCTCACGGATTTCAAAAAGAATTCTTCGATGCGCCGCAGAACCAGCGAAATGGTCTCTTGAAACTCCGGGTCATGGGGTGCGACTTCCAGTGCGGAGTTCACCAGCAGGCAGCCTTTGTGGTGAGGATCCGAGAGTGAACGAGCAAGAATTTCCTTGAAAAACGCCTCGATCGCCTCGAGTGGCGGCAGCTTTTCAAATCGCCGTATGCGCTCCCCAACACCGCGTTCAGCGTAGCGGTCGAGCGCTATGCGAAAGAGCGCGCGCTTATCACCAAAGGCGTTGTAAAGACTCGCAGCCGTAATGCCCGTGTTGTCTACCAGGTCTTTGATGGAGGTCGCTTCATAGCCGTTATTCCAGAAACACTGAATTACGGCCTCGAGGACCACGTCCTCGTCAAACTCTCTTGGTCTTGCCATTCCGTCACCGATCCATTGCACCGCGCACCAGCTTGCGAACTTCGGCGCATGTATCCATTATATATCAACTGTCCTAAAATGCACTGCGGCGGCCCGTGAGACCTGTAGCGGGCCAATTGTACGTCGATGGAGGCGCTCTTGATCCGTTTCTATTTCCATCCGACCCCGAATCCCGCAAAAGTTGCGCTCTTGCTGGAAGAAACCGGCCTTGCCTATCAGACGATCCCGATCGATACGATGAGGGGTGAGCAGCATCGATCCGAGTTTCTCGCGATTAACCCAAATGGCAAAGTCCCGGCAATCATCGATACCGAAGGTCCTGGGGGCAGGGAAGCGCGGGTGTTCGATTCAACCGCCATCCTCATCTACCTCGCGGAGAAGTCCGGTCGGTTTTTGGGCGCACACGAGGATCGGCCGGAACTCCTCTCCTGGTTGTTGTTTGTTGCTTCCGGGTTAGGTCCGTTCTCGGGACAGGCCGTACACTTTCAGTTCGCCGCTCCCGAAGGCCTCGACTACGCCGTGAACCGGTATCTGCGGGAGGCACAACGCCACTATCAGGTACTGAATGATCATTTGGCGGGCCGAACCTTCATCGTGGGCGACGCGTACACCATCGCTGACATGTCCGCCTGGGGGTGGCTGGATCGTGCGTCCCGAGTCCTGAAAGGCACCCAGGACCCGCTCGGCGCCTACCCCAACTTAAAGAGGCTTTTCGAGACCGTCGATGCGCGACCGGCCGTCGCACGCGCCCGCGCAGTGGGCAGGAATCACGAGTTCAAGATGACCCATGACGAGGAAACCCGGCGGGCGCTCTTCCCCTCAAACTACCCGCCTACCGCTAAGTCGTCCGAGCACGAGAGATCAACATGACAGAGCCTGTCGCATATACGCCGCCCAAGGTGTGGAACTGGACAATGCCCAGCGGCGGGACCTTCAGCAACATCAACCGCCCCGTCGCCGGTTCCACCCACGAGAGGGAACTTCCAGTGGGACATCACCCGCTGCAGCTGTACTCGCTTGGCACGCCCAACGGCGTGAAAGTGACGATCCTGCTGGAGGAGCTTTTGGCTCGCGGCTTCTCCGGCGCCGAATACGATGCGTGGCTGATCAAGATCCAGGAGGGCGAACAATTCGGGAGTGGATTTGTCGCGGTTAATCCGAACTCGAAGATTCCCGCCCTGTTGGACCGAAGCGGACCTAAGCCGATCCGCGTATTCGAGTCCGGCTCCATTCTCCTGTACCTGGCCGAGAAGTTCGGCGCGTTTTTGCCGCGGATGGCCGAGGAGCGCACGGAATCCCTGAATTGGCTCTTCTGGCAAATGGGTAGCGCACCGTATTTGGGTGGCGGCTTCGGCCATTTTTATGCCTATGCGCCCGTGAAGATCGAATACGCCATCGACCGGTTCACCATGGAGGTCAAGCGCCAACTGGATGTGTTGGACCGTCGTCTTGCGCAGAGTGAATACCTAGGGGGCGCCGAATACAGCATCGCGGATATCGCGGTCTTTCCCTGGTACGGGGGCCTGGTGAAGGGATGGGCTTATGGCGCCGCGGAGTTTCTGTCGGTGAGTGAATACCAGAACGTGCAGCGCTGGGCGGATAAGGTACTGGCAAGACCTGCCGTAAAGCGGGGGCGGATGGTCAACCGCACCAGCGGTGACCCTTCGGAGCAGCTTCGCGAACGTCATGAGGCTTCCGATTTCGACACGCGAACCGAGGACAAACTCGCAGGTTCGCGCCCGTGAATCTGGAAGGCAAACGCATCTTGATTACCGGGGGCTCCAGCGGCATCGGTATGGCCCTCGCGCGCTGCCTGCTGGGCAAGGGCGCGAAAGTCGTCATAACCGGGAGGCGGCCCGAGGTGCTCGCACGCGCCACGCAGGAACTCCAGCGCCACAGCCAGATGCTGTGGAGTGTGGCAGCGGATGTCGCGACGTCGGCTGGTCGCCGGGCCACCCTCAAACAGGCCATGAGCGCACTGAGCGGTCTTGACGTGCTCGTGAACAACGCCGGAGGAGTGCGAGCCGGGCGGCTTGAGAACACTTCCGAGGCAGAGCTGAAAGCTATGCTAGATGTCGATCTTATTGCGCCTGTCCTTCTAACGCGCGCGGCCCTGCCGGCCCTGCGCAAGGGCGGCGAGGCCATGATCGTCAACATCGCCTCTGTCGCTGCGTTGGTGGGCATGCCCTTTTACTCAACCTATGGGGCCGCCAAGGCGGGACTGGCGCGCTTCGGGGAGGGGCTCCGACGCGAACTCAAGGGCGAGGGCGTCCATGTCCTAAACGTCTATCCCGCTGGCACCGACACTCCCATGATGAGGTCCAATCGTGCAGGACCCGAGTTGGGGTTCTCTCTCGAGCCGGCAGAGGTCGTGGCCAAGGCCATCATCCAGGGAATGGAGACCAATGCCCTGGAGGTCATCCGGGGCGACGACATACGCAAGCAGATGATTGCGCTCAACCAGACCCATCCCGCAGCTATTGATGAACGCATGATGGAGCTGAAGGCTGCGCTCGAGGAAGCGGTGCAGGACCATTCTGCGCTTTAAGACAAGTTGAATTGGCGAAACGCCGAAGGAGAAAAGCACATGACTGCGGTTTCCATTTACGTAGAACTGAAGGCAAAGCCTGGGAAGGAAAACGAGCTCGCCTCGTTCCTTAAGGCTGCACAGGGGCTGGCGGTCGCCGAGCAAGGCACAATCGCCTGGTTCGCGGTGCGCTTTGATGCCAGTACCTTTGCTATCTTCGATGCCTTCAAGGACGAAGCAGGTCGGGACGCCCATCTCAGCGGTCCCATCGCAGTGGCACTGATGGGGCGCGCGGAGGAACTCTTGGCGGTCTCACCCCAAATCCGAACGGCCGCTGTCCTGGCAGACAAACTGCCTGCTTGACGCGCCTCATCCAGGGCAACGCACATGGCGCTTGAGCTTTATCACCACGGTTCATCGGCTTGCGCGGCCAAAGTGCGATTTGCTCTTGCGGAAAAGCGGCTGCCCTGGACCGGACACTACATCGACATCCTGGCAGGAGAGCAGTTCGCGCCGGAATTCCTGGCCATCAACCCCAAGGGCGTTGTGCCGGTTCTGGTGCACGATGGCGTGGTCATTCCGGAATCCACGGTGATCTGTGAATACGTCGAGGAAATCTTTCCCGAGCATCCGATCTACCCGCCTTCGCCGCTTGAACGAGCACGCGTGCGTATCTGGACCAAGGCCGTGGATGAAGAGCTGCATCCGGCGTGCTCGGCCATCACCTACATCGTGTCCCACCGACATACCATCCTGCGCAGCGGCGCCGGAAGCTTCGAGGAGTTCCTCAGCAAGGGAGCCAGCGAAGGCACCGCGGCGCGATCGCTGAAATGGCAATACATACAGGAGGGCTTGGCCGCCCCGGGTGCCGCGGACAAGATTCGTTTGTATGACGTCTACCTGCACAAGATGGAGCAGGTGCTTCGAGGACAGCCTTGGCTTGTTGGCACCGATTTCTCCATGGCGGACATTGCGGTGGCCCCGTATGTCAACCGGCTTGCGGCACTGGCGATGGAGGGGATGTGGGTGGGCGGCCGACTGCCGCACGTCGAGAACTGGTTTGGGCGGGTGCGCTCCCGGCCCGGTTTCGAGTCAGGTTTCATCCAGTGGATGCCGAAGTCGCTCGCTGCCGAGATGTACGCCAATGGCGTGCGCTCCTGGACGGATGTCAGGAAATTGCTGGGCTTGTGATGAACGCGTGGCCTTGTATTAGAGCAACCTAAGTGGTGAACCGATGTATATCCGACTTCGTTCTACGGCTTACCTGGGCCTGATCCTGATTGGGCTGGTCTCAACTTTCGCACGGGCCGACCTTGCGCCGGATGCGCAGTCCGCGCGCCCGCTTCACATTGGGGACCGTGCACCGGATTTCATCGCTACGCGCGTAGATGGTACTGCGTACTCATTCTCGGCAAGCCACCTGAAGCAGCCCTACATCCTGATCTTCTATCGCGGCGGCTGGTGTCCCTATTGCAACCTACAGCTCGCCGATCTTCACCTGGTGGAACCCAAACTGCGCGCGGAAGGTTTCCAGGTTCTCTTTCTCAGCACTGATCGGCCAGCGCTCTTGTATACCAGCCTCAAGGATCAGAAGGTTTCATATACCCTCCTGTCCGACCCCGGCCTGCGTGCCGCACAGGCCTTTCACATCGCCTATCACTTGGACGATCAACGCTATGCCGAGCAACTGAAGTTCGGTGTTGATCTGGAGAAGACGACCGGCACAAAGGAGCACGCGTTGCCGGTGCCATCAGTGTTCATCATCGACGCTTCCGGCGTCATTCGCTTTGTGTACTCCAATCCAGATTTCCGGATCCGGCTGCGTGCGCAGGAGTTATGGCAGGCGGCTGCCCCGCTTGCGCCCAGGCAAGAGCGCACAGCCGCTACCCCGTGAGCATTCGGAGAATATGGACATGAACTTTCGACCTGGTCAGCTACTGCTCGCAGCGATGATTCTTGCGGTCCTCGCGGGTCACGCGAGTGCTCAAAGTACGGTCACCGTCCCGCCCTCCACGTTGCAGGCCATATTCTCCGGCAGTTTGCCGCCACCCGCTGCCACCCAAGGGGATGTCACGGTGGTGGAGTATTTTGACTACGACTGTCCGGTGTGCCGGCATCTCGAGCCGGAACTGCGCAAACTTGTTGCACACGATCCTAAGGTTCGTCTGCTGCGCAAGGACTGGCCGGTATTCGGAGACGCATCCGAGTATGCGGCATACTACTCATTCGCTGCCGCGCGAGCGGGAAGGTACCAGGCCGCCCACGACGCCCTGATCGCCTCTCGCCAGGATCTTGACTCTAAGGAGGCAGTCCAGACTGTGCTGCAGGCCGCGGGCTTCGATGTGCGCAAGCTCGATGCCGACATCAAAGCTCATACCCGAGAGTACAGTGACGTGCTGGCGCGCAACCGACGCGAAACGGCTGAGCTGGGCCTGCGCGGCACCCCAGGTCTGATAGTTGGAAATCAGCTTGTGCTCGGGGGTGTCGATTATCCCATGCTTGAGCTATTGGTGGGTCGGGCGCGCAAGAATCATTAACACGACGCCGCGACCTGGTCTCAATCGCCGAGGCGGCCGAAGTCGCGTTGAGCGACGTTCAGCGCCGGCCGCCGGCCTGCTGCCCCAAAAAAGAGCCGGGCAGGAGCCTAAATCCAAAGCGTGTCCGCCCGCTCGATGGTCGAGTTGGCAGGAGGGCTGAACTATCGTGTAACAAAGCGATCTCGTTTTACGTATTACTAGTGTGCCGTTTTGGCGCGGCTTTTTCAGATTGGAGATTCCCCCATGTCTACAAGATTTCCTGTGAGCTCGGCCCTTCTCGCCGGAGCAATGGCGGTCGCGTTGTTTTCAGTGGCGAGTGCAGAGCCATTGACGAAGGCAGAAGGCAAAGCCGCCATCGCGGCAGGCAAGCAAAAATGTTACGGCGTGGCCCTGAAGGGTCAGAATGACTGCGCCGCGGGCCCAGGCACAACCTGCCAGGGGACTTCCACCATGGATTTCCAGGGTAACTCCTGGAAGTTCGTTCGTGGCGGTACCTGTACCAGCATTGTAACCCCGAGCGGCCAGCACGGCTCTCTCGCCCCTATAGGCTCATGAGGCACTGTCATCATCGGTGCAGAGATCGTTATTCCCAAGGCTGAAACCGTGCGTTTGCTCTCTACGGGTGGCCCGGAGCCAGTCCCGGCTGCGCCGTTTTGCGGCGCAGCTGGGACCAGCTTTAAGCCGCAGCACCTGGAGGACATTCTTGCCAACAGGCTCCCGCGCCACTGGTTCGAAGTGCACGCAGAGAACTACATGGTGGCGGGCGGCCCACGTCTGAGAGATTTGGAACGCCTGCGGTCGGACTACGCAATTTCAATTCACGGCGTTGGGATGTCGATCGGGGGCGCCCAGCCGCTGGACAGCACTCATCTTGGTCGATTTAAGGATTTGGTACATCGGTTCGACCCCGCCTTGATCTCTGAGCACCTAGCCTGGTCAACGCACGGTCGCACCTTCTACAACGATCTGCTACCGCTACCGTATAACAGTGCCACACTGATAAATGTTTGCAGTCACATAGAACAAGTCCAACAGGCCCTCGGGAGGACAATTCTTCTGGAGAATCCCTCTACATACGTTACTTGCACGGACTCTAGCCTGAGTGAGACCGAGTTCTTGCTGGAGGTCGTGCGGCGCACCGGTTGTGGCTTGCTCCTCGATATCAATAACGTCGTGGTCTCGGCAGCGAACAATGGATACATGGCGCACGACTATCTAGCGGCCTTGCCGCTTGACGCGGTAGGCGAGATCCATTTGGCTGGGCACTGCGAAGAATCCGCAGGCGAAGGCAGTCCCTTATTAATCGATAGCCACGATCGACAGGTCGCCGAGGCCGTATGGCGCCTTTACGAGACAGTCATTCAACGGCAGGGCGCAATCCCTACAGTCATCGAATGGGACAGTAACATTCCAGACTGGGAGACTTTGCGGCAGGAAGCGGCGGTGGCGCAGTCGGTACTCGATAAATTCGGACTCAATACGTCAGCTACCCATGCCGCGTGACCCCATGACGATCACAGTACTCGCTCATCAGCGTCATTTCGCCTCCGCGCTACTGGACCCAACCGCGGCGGTGCCCTCCCAGGTCATCACCGGCCAAGGCAGGGCATCGACTCAGCGGTTCAACGTCCATCGCAACAATGTTGTCGTAAGCCTCATCAACGCATTGATTGATATATATCCGGCCGTCGAACGCATTACAGGCGGGGATTTCTTTCGCGCGATGGCGAGATTTCATATTCGTGAGACGCCGCCCACATCGCCCCTCCTTTTCGACTACGGGCGCGATTTCCCCGCTTTCATCGAGCGCTACCCATACGCCCAAGAGATGCCATGGCTGGGTGATGTTGCTCGACTGGAGCGTGCGTGGCTCGATGCCTATCATGCTGCGGATGCCAGGCCTCTTAAGACGCAGGCGCTTTCGCAACTGCCGACCGCAAACCTCGAAGCCCTAAGATTTCTCGTGCACCCCGCGACCAGAATCATTCGGTCAGCTTACTCGGCCGCATCAATATTCACGGCGAACCGAGTGGAGACGCCCAGCCCATCCATTGACGCCTCGACGCCCGAGGACTCCCTCATCACCCGACCTTATATGAGCGTCGAGGTTCGCCCATTGCCTCCTGGCGGTGCGGTGTTCCTGGCTAGCCTGGTTTCGGGCCGCACGCTTAGCGTTGCCGCCGGCGCGGCGTTCGAGGCGAGTCAGGCATTTGACCTTGCGGGCAATGTCGCGGGATTCCTCGAGGCAGGCGTGTTCAGCGGCATTGATTCAGGAAACCAATCGGTATGAGTACGACCACGCACCCCGGCACAGCTAAGCACTCGGTCGCCGTGTCACTGGTTCGTCGCGGTATTCAGCTCGGACAGTGGATCGCACAGCCCTCTGTGACGCAACTTGTCCTGCGCGTCGCTTTGGCGGTGCCCTTTTGGAGGTCAGGCATTCTCAAGTGGACAGGTTTTCTGCGCCTCAATGATACGGCGGTCGATTTGTTCACCACTGAGTTCAAATTGCACCTTCCTGGCGGCCCCTACGACTATCCGGCGCCGGCGGTCATGGCGTTTTTGTCCGGCTGCGCAGAGCTCGGGTTCCCGATCCTGCTCGTCGTCGGATTGGGCACTCGGTTCGCAGCGACCGGCCTTCTCTTCATGACCTGCATCGTTGAGCTCACGGTGCCCGACGGATGGCCCATTCATATCACGTGGGCGGCGATGGCACTGGGTCTTATGTGTTGGGGGCCGGGTCGATTCTCAGTTGATCATGCGCTGGAGCGAATCTTCCGGCGGCATTGATTTCGGTAAGCCCGGATTCGCCGCAATAGGCCTCCCAGTGAGGCGATCCGGATTGGAGTAACGCGGGGCGAGTCATTTCGTCCGCGGCTGCACGGTTGTGGCCGGGCCCCACCCGCAATGCAGCGCCCACCGTCTGGGCGCTGTACTGCAGATGCGTCGCCTTCGGCCGCGCTAGAGCGGTAAATGTCTTGGTCCCCGTCATTTATCGGGGCCATGGCGGGTCTTCTTAGATGACGGTTCCTTGAGAATGCATTATGAATATTCGACATAGCCAATGGCTGTCCGCGGCGCTGCTATTGATTCCACTGACGCCCGCGCCTGCAGCGCCTCGACCGACCGTAGTTGAGCTGTACACGTCCGAGGGATGCAGTTCCTGCCCCCCCGCGGAAGCGTACTTAGGAGAATTGTCGCGGCGAGCGGATGTGCTTGCTCTGTCGTTCCACGTGGACTACTGGGACGACTTGGGGTGGCGCGATCCCTTTTCCTTGGCGGCCTCGACAGTCCGTCAGAGCGCCTATGCCGCTCGACTCAGCCTCCGTTCAATCTTTACACCACAAGTGATAGTCGATGGACGCGAGAGTTTCGTGGGCAGTGATCGAGGCCAAATCGGAAAGTGGCTCACACCCGCGCGCGCTGCTGGACTGCCAATCGGGCTTGAACACGGCAACCGGGAGCTGATTGTCTCAGTGGGACCGCAGTCGATT
Source organism: Steroidobacteraceae bacterium (assembly GCA_036498905.1). Taxonomy (GTDB): domain Bacteria; phylum Pseudomonadota; class Gammaproteobacteria; order Steroidobacterales; family Steroidobacteraceae; genus DAIDKA01. The sequence continues at coordinate 35,790 of DASYER010000066.1, forward strand.
GCAGACGAGGCTGAGATCTTCCTGATACCTTTCCGGCGCCGCGCCGTCTCATCGATCGGGCGAGGTGAGAATCAGGGTCGCACCATAGAGGAGTTCAATGTAGTGCGCGGGGTCCGCCTCATCGGCCGCTCCCGGCCGCAAGAATCTCAGTTGCGGGTCCCAATGGATTCGCTTCCCAAAGATGCAACTGACGTTGCGGTGTTGGCGCAGCGGCCCCACCACGGCGAAATCGTGGGCTCAGCGCGGTTGGATCTCGCATCCTCGGCTGGCTCCCCCCTTAATTGATCCATTTACCCTGAATGAGATGTGCGTGCAAGCCAGTAAACACAGGACCGCATTCGTGCTTGCCGGCGGCGGTAGCCTTGGTGCCCTCCAGGTTGGGATGCTGTCCGAGATCATAGAAGCGGGAGAGCATCCGGATCTCATCGTTGGTGTCTCCGCGGGCGCCATCAATGGCGCGTTCCTGGCTCACAGCGCATCGATGGAGATGAATCACAGGATGGCCGCGCTGTGGAGTAAGACCAGTACGCGCGAAATACTGGGACTGTCCTGGGGCTCACTGCTCGGATTGGTTGGCTTACGCGGGCACATCGCCAATCCGCGGGGCATACGGATGCTGCTGGGGCGAGAACTCCCCTATGAGCTTGTCGAGCGGGCGAATATTCCGTTTCACGTGGTATGCGCAGACCTCGTAACCGGAGAGGAGGTGATTGTATCTTCTGGAAATGTCCTCGATGCCGTGTTGGCAAGCGCCGCAATCCCGGGAGTCTTTCCTGCCGTCTCCCTGCTCGGACGTGTCTTGGTCGATGGCGCGGTTGCTGCCTCGACGCCCGTGTCCGTTGCCGTCGAACTGGGGGCCACCCGCGTCATCGTACTTCCATGCGGGTTCGCCTGCGCCGGCAAGAGCGTGTCGAGGCACGCTCTGGGTCGGGCGATGCACGCCATTACCCTCATGTCATCCCGCCAGCTACGGTACGACTTTGATCGCCATTCGCCTGCTGTTGAAATGCACATCGTGCCACCTCTGTGCCCCTTGAGTCAGTCGCCCTACGACTATTCGAACGGCGCCGATCTGATTGCGCGGGCCCGCGAATCAACGCGTAGTTGGGTATTGGGTGGTGGCCTTTGGAGGAGCGAGTTCCCGGTCCCCCTCAACATTCACACGCACTAGCATTATCAAGATGCTACCGAGCGCGATCCCAAATCACCACGCTCAAGAGGTTCGCATAACTCACCTGCGTCGCGTGTTTACTCGTCTTGTCCGTATTGACGCGCTCATCTTTGGTGAGTTAGCTGCCTGGTTTCGGCCGATCTTCGATTTGATTGTGCGAATTGCGCTTGCGCAGGTGTTTCTGATCAACGCGATGATGGCCTCGTTGCGCCTTCAGTCATCGGGTCTTTACACGGCGCCGGTCATGCATTTCGACGCGTTCATGCGGCCACTGTTTAAGACCGCACCCGCGTCGTTTATGGAGGTCGTGTTTGCCGCACTGTTCGCTGCAGGACTTTTTACGCAGCTCAGCGCCCTTGCCCTTCTCTGCCTTGCACTGGCTGGCGCCGTCTCGGTGGCGAGCGATACACGGTTGTTCGTTTGCGCCCTCCTAATGGCGTATGGCCTTAGCGGCAGTGCGTTCTTCTCCGTTGACAATCTCTTCGGCGGGCTCGCAAGTAGTGCGCTGACAATTGCGGCACGCATGCAAGGCGCTGCGGGCTGGGTGAGAGGACACATCCTCGCCATCTTCGACGCAGCGCTACGGGTGTGGCTTGGCGTATCTGTGTTGCACTCGCACTTCGGACCAGCTGGTACGGAGACCCTCTTGGCTGGCTTCCCATCTGCGGCAATATCACCCGCGTATTCTTGGATTTCCAACTTATTGGGTGTGCTTCTTGTCGTTGGGCTGGCGACTCGATATGTGGCGATCGGTTCGCTGTTGGCGGTGTCTCTCGATGCCATGATGGCACCCTTCAGTGTGGCTCAGTTCTACTGGGCCTTGATTCTCGCTCGAGTGGTCCTGCAAGGCGCTGGCCCTGGGTCGCTGGATGCACTGATCGAAGCACGGCTGCGGCGCCATTTTCCGGAGCTGGCCGGACAACCGATATTTTCGCTGGAAGGGCTTCCTCAAGTTGTCATTGTGGGTGCCGGATTCGCAGGAATCGCCTGCGCGAAAGCTCTACGACACGCCCCTGTTGGGGTGACATTGATCGACCGCGTCAATTATCACGTGTTCCAGCCCCTCCTGTACCAAGTTGCCACGGCGAGCCTATCGCCCGGGGATATTGCAACCCCCGTGCGCTCCCTGTTTCGGGAGGCGTTCAATACGCGGGTGGTCTATGGGACGGTAACCGACGTTGATACCGTGTGTCGCGTCGTCAAGTTGGATTCTGCATCAATCCCCTATGACTATCTCGTCCTTGCTACGGGTGCCACCCACGGGTATTTCGGCAATGATGCCTGGTGCCGGTTCGCGCCTGGACTGAAGCGCCTTGAGGATGCGACCGAAATCCGACGACGTCTGCTCATCGCCTTTGAGCGTGCCGAGTTGGCGGAGGACAGCGAGGAGCGAAAGGCACTGCTCACTTTCCTCGTGGTCGGGGGCGGGCCGACCGGAGTGGAACTCGCAGGTGCGATAGCAGAACTTGCCAGGTTGGGAATGCACAAGGACTTTAGGAGGTTTGATCCCTGCGAAGCGCGCATCGTGCTGGTGCAGTCCGCAGCACGCATTCTTCCTTCGTTTCCGGAGACCCTTGCAGTAATCGCCCAGCATTCCCTCGAACGCCTCGGAGTGGAGGTGTTCACCGGCGAGCGCGTCGAAGCGATTGATGAACAGGGGGTGACGATTGGCGGAAAGCGCCTGGCTGCGCGCACCGTGCTGTGGGCCGCGGGAGTGGTAGCTTCGGCGGCGGGAGTGTGGCTCAAGGCAACTTGTGATGGTATGGGGCGCATAGTGGTGGGCCCGGATCTGACTGTTCCCGGATACCGGGAGGTCTTTGCCATAGGTGACACGGCGGCAAGTAAAGGATGGGCGGGGCAGAATGTGCCTGGACTGGCTAACGCGGCCAAACAGGCTGGAACCTATGCGGCTCGGGCGATCCGGGCTCGGATAGGAGGCACCTGTCCATCGCGACCGTTCCGCTATCGTCATTGGGGAAGCATGGCGGCAATCGGTCGCAAGTCCGCCGTGGTCGACTTCGGTCGTGTGCGCCTTTGGGGCGTGCTTGCGTGGTGGCTCTGGGGATTACTGCACGTCGGTCTCTTGGTCGGCGCGCGCAACCGGCTGGCTACGCTAGTCAATTGGTTCTGGTGTTACATTACCTTCAGAAGCGCAATCCGGTTGATCACCGGGGGTGACCCGCCCTAGGCGCACCTAGCCGAAGTAAGTTGGGGGGGCGCGGGATCGGTCACTCTCGTGTGTGTGGACTCCTTGCCTGATGTGGAGCACCGCGCCAAGTTCTTCTCGCTGACTACACCGCGATGATGTGACGTTTTCAGTCCTTTCGGAGGAGAGAGCATATGATCCACCCGCAGCTGACTGTGAAGTTCCCCACAGCATTGTTCATCGACGGTATCTGGGTCAAACCCCACACCGATCGCACACTCGAAGTCATATCCCCGACAACTGAGGAGGTGCTGCTGCGGGTTCCCGAGGCGAGCGAACGGGACGTCGACCGCGCCGTGGCCGCTGCGCGAGTGGCGTTCGACACTGGGCCCTGGCCGCGCCTTACCGCCGCGCAGCGTAGCGAGTATCTGTTAAGGGTGGCTGACAACCTTGAGAAGCGCTCGGTGGAGCTGGCTAATGTGTGGACCAGCCAGATGGGAGCACCGATCTCATTCACGAAGCACCTGGTGTCCCAAGCGCCCACGCTCTTCAGGTTTTACGCCGAACTCATCGCCAAATATTCCCTGATCGAGGAGCGCCAGCGCGACGATGGAAAGGTCGCATACATTGTGAAGGAGCCAGTGGGCGTCGTGGCGGCGATAACCCCTTGGAACGCGCCGTTGATCCTGCTGTGCTACAAAGTCGCCGCTGCGCTGGCGGCCGGCTGCACTGTGGTGTCCAAGCCCTCGCCGGAAACTCCGGTTGACGCCTACCTCCTGGCGGAATGCATTGAGGCGGCGGGAGTGCCGGCAGGGGTCTTCAATGTGCTGCCTGCGGGACGCGAAGTAGGTGACTACCTGGTCCGCCATCCTGGCATCGACAAAATCAGTTTCACCGGCAGTAGCGCTGCCGGCAAACACATCGCGGGCGTTGCGGCGAAACGCTTGACTCGCACCAGCTTTGAACTTGGGGGCAAGTCGGCCGCAGTCATATTGCCATCCGCGGACATTGTGCAGACGCTGAAGAGCCTTGTCCCATTCTCCATGCCGCTGACCGGGCAGGCATGTTTCTCGCTGACGCGCATTCTCGCGCCGCGCTTGCGGGAGAAGGAAATCATTGATGCCTATATAGCGGCTGTTCGCCAGGTCCGGGTCGGGGACCCGTTCGAGAGCGCGACACAGATGGGCCCTCTGTCGATGGCGCGCCAACTCAATCGAGTCCTGGGCTACATCGAGGCCGGAAAGAAGGAAGGCGCCACGCTGGCACTTGGCGGTGGCCGCCCAGCTGGCTTCGGCCGCGGCTATTTCATCGAACCCACTGTCTTTACCAACGTCGACAACAAAATGACGATTGCGCAGGAAGAGATATTCGGCCCAGTGGTTTCGATCATCCCTTATGAGGATCTGGATCAGGCCGTGAGGATAGCCAATGACACCTCTTACGGTTTGCATGGGGCGATCTACACCTCCGACCTGGAAGAGGGATTTGCCATTGCTCGCCGCATGCGAGCGGGTAGTGTCGCCATCAACGGGTTGGCGGTCGATCCGAAAATGCCGTTTGGAGGATTCAAGGAGTCAGGGCTCGGCCGCGAAGGTGGCATCGAAGGACTGGATCCGTATTTTGAGCTGAAAACTGTGTATATGCCCTAGGCGTCGGACGTTCGAGCCGATGGCCGACAACTCCCAATCGTTCGACCTTGAACTGAGCAATGCGATCGCGCGGCCGCCCGCGTGAAGGGGTCGTATCCGCACCTAGTCAATGGGCCATGGCAGTGAGTTGGGCAACGCGATCGCCTCAGACGAAGCTGGCTCACGCTCCGGCGTGATCGTATCAACGCTGCGCCACCACGGCTCGATGTGTTGCCCGAGCGCTGGCTCGACCGGCTCGCCAAGCAGAGGCATCAACAGCTGTGCATCCGCATTTGCACTCGTTTGCAGTAGCGCCTCTGCAGGCTGATCCCAGGCGTGCATGGCTAGACTGAACGTTCCCCAATGCACGGGCAGGAAGGCGCCACCGCCCAGAAGAGTCAGCGCCTTAAGAGCGTTCTCCGGCCCAAGGTGCATGTCACCCCATCCGGGATGGAACGCCCCTACCTCCAGCATGACCAGGTCGAACGGTCCAAGCCGACTGCGAATGGTCTGGTATTCCGTCGTAAGGCCAGTGTCACCGCTGAAGAAGACGGCGTGACGTTCCGACCGCATGGTGAACGAGGACCACAAGGTTGCGTTGCGGGCCTTGAAGCTTCGACCGGAAAAATGTTGCGACGGTGCGGCAGTCACGGACAACCCGGCATTCGGCAGCTCGTGCGACTCCCACCAGTCGAGTTCAGTGATCAATTCCGGCACCACGCCCCAGGCCTCCAGGTGTGCGCCCACTCCAAGAGAGGTCACGAACGGCACGTGGCGCTTCGCAAGCTCCCGAATCGTCGGGTAATCCAGATGGTCGTAGTGATCATGTGACACAACCACAAGGTCTATTGGCGGCATCAAACGCAGGGGGACCGGTACCGGTTGAAAGCGCTTGGGACCCAGTATCCGGAACGGCGACGCGCGTGATCCCCACACAGGGTCGGTGAGCACGCGCAACCCATCGATCTCGATCAGGACCGTCGAGTGGCCGAGCCATGTGGCGCGCAAACCGCTCACGGGTGGCCGCATCCAGGTTTCGAGGGGGTTAACAGTGGGCAATGGCCCCTGGGGCACGCGCCGTTCGCCGCCCCATATGAATTCCCGGATGGTGGGCATTGCGGCAGCCGGATCGCGCAAGCCGGGAATCATGGGGTGCAGATTCCCGAAACCGCTACCAGTCCAGAGCGCCGAAGCTGCCATACGCTCAAGCCGCGCGCCCTCCGATCTATTACCAAATGACTTCATGCCGCGATAATCCTCAAGGTCAAGCCGCCGGCCTTGGCCGAGTCTTAGGAGTTGGAGTCCGCATGCTCATCGGCGCCCTGCTCACCAGAACGACGACCTCGGGGTCCGCACCGCATAACCCTCTCCCGCTCTTCCGGGGTCATGGACTGCCACTTGGCAAAATGCCGCCGGCCATGCCATCCACCGTGTCCCCGAAATCCTCCAAAGAGAATGCGGCTCAGGATCAGCAATCCCAGTGCATGTAGGTAGTTGATCGGGCGGGCACTGGTGAACAACGTCGGAATGACTGCGTTCCACAGTGCCATCACCACGGCGCCGAGCACCGCCGCTGCGACTAGGAAAAGCACCGCCATCCCGAAAAATCTCCTCGTCCGCCTCATATATGGTCTCCTTCAAAATTCAAGTTCGTCGTACACCTTTTGTAGGTGAGCTCGTAGATGTATGACCGCGGAACGCTTCCGGGCAAGCAGAGTGTTTAGCGAGACTCCGCTTTGCGCAGCCATGTCTTTGAAGCGTCGGCCTTCCAGCTCATGCGCCACGAAGACCTCCCTTTGGTTGTCCGGGAGCTGCTCGAGGGCCCCCTGCAAGGCGAGCAACAAAACGGCTCGCGCGTATTCGGCTTCCGGACCTGCGTCAGTCGACGGCAGGGCGAGATCGAGTCGATCGGCTCCTTCTTCACTATCACCGCTCTGGCCCTCCAGGCGATGACTTGCTGATTGCTCCCGCTTCTTTCGGAAGCGATCGATGATGCGATTGCGCGCAACGCGGAATAACCACGCGCTGGCCTGCTCGATGGAAGCGGGAAGCCGGTACGCATTGACAAACTCGTAAAACACATCCTGCAGGATATCTTCCGCATCGGCGGCATCCGGTACCCGGCGTCGTATGAAGCTTCCAAGCCTCGAGCGCTCACGCAGTACAACAGCAGTTATGTCGCCGTCTTTGTCAGTCATCTGGGCGCTATAGGCGGTCATCGTTGCGCGCTAGGGGTGGCTTCATGGAGATGATGACGTTTCAGAAGTCAGAATATTGTGGATTGCTGACGAAATGCCTCTCTCTATACGGATTGTCCTTTTCGTCCTCTGAGGAGTCCGATCCCTCGATCGGCCGGCGCGCATGGAGCCTGGGGATTGAATACTGTGATCCTACCGAGAGGGCTGAGATCGCGATCACAAGGGTTCCAATGAGAGGGGAGAGGGAGATGAATCAGTACGCAGAGGCCTTAGTCGTTGCAGCGGCAGGCTTTTGGTATGCCAAGAGCGGTGGCTCAATGTCAGACTCTGGCGCCCTGTTCGTGCGACCGCAGGGCTCGGGTGCGTCGCATGCGTCAATTGTGTACAGGATCAAATCTAACCTCTCGTCAAACGGAGGTTTTTGTCAGTCGGATTGGTGCACCCTCAACTCAATAGCGCGCCACCTTGATCTGAGCAAGCGGAATGGTCGCCGACTTTGCCAGATTGTCCTGCGCTGCCGTCAGCGCGGCGCGGTCGGTTTGCAGTACCGCATCCGCCAGCTTCACCGCCGCAACACTCGCGTCGAGATCCTCGCGCGACCCTGTGCGTGCGTTATAGCGCCGTACGGCCCGTGTGTGTTCCCTGAGCGCGAACTCATATCGCCATTGCGCTTTGGCGAGTTCGGCGCGGGCTCTATAAAAGGCGGTATCGTATGGAGTCACGACACTGGCTGCGGCATCAGGAGTCGAGACGGCCGTTGCTGTTGCAGCCCTGACGGGCTTATCTGCACCAACGCCCGCAAAAAATAGGACGGTGGTAGCTACAATACCAACTGCAATGGCTTCACCGTAGTGATTCATTACTCGCTCCTCTCCAAGTTCAGTGTCAACGAGCGTCACTTTCTCTTCGTGACAGCAGTATTCACTCGCGGGACGATTGGGACCATTTGCCAGGCGCTGTAGGCTGCCCGCTCCATGGGGGTGGTTGAGGTCTCTCCCTTTTGAGAGAGAAGGCGCGTAGACCTTGGCGTGCGACGGCGACTTGCCGGGCTGCCGGTAACCCAACGAACCCGTCAACGGTAGTCAGTCGAGCTTTTGAGGGGTCGAACCCTCGTGCTTTCGACAGCCGGATTTTAATGGCCTACCGGCGGGGGTACGGGTTGAATAGATGATCTTCACCCGTCTGCGGTCAACAGCTTAACGAGGAACTCGATGAACCTCCGAGCACTGGCTGCCATCTCTACCGGTGAGCCGGCGAACGCTGTAGGAGACATGCTTCGCGCCAGCGCACATGAGAAGCCCCCGGACTGCGTCCGGGGGCTCTCGCTTAAACACCAGTGCGCAGCTTACCGGCTGACCTGAATGATGGTTCCGTCATTGGGGCTTCCGCCGCCGCTGTCACCGGTGGAGACAACCTTGACCCACAGCGCATTCTTATCCTTGTAGTACGAAGTATCGCTGGCCTTGCGCAGCGCATCCAGGCTGTCCTGCGGCGTACCCGAGGCTGCAGTGGTGAATCCCGGCAGCTCGAAAAGTACCCACGAGCCACGATCCAACTCGCTGAGGTGCAGGGACATCGAGGGCCTTTCGGTGGTCACCTTGATCTCGGTGCTGGCTCTTACGTTGGTGCGGGTTAGATCGTATTGCTTGCCATTGCGGCTGAGAACGACGGGCGGCTGAGGAGGTGGTGCGGCACGGCCTCCACCGAAACCTGCGCCCGGACCGCCAGGTCCGCCAGCGCCGGTGAGTCCAGCCGGACGGGCGCCCGCGACGGGACCGGGACCAGCACCAGCACCTGGGCGACGCGCTCCGGGACCGCCACCGCCGCCGGGGCCGCCAATATCCAGGCGCCCAACATCGCCTTTGCATATGGCAGCGTTCCAGGTGGGTTTGATCTCACAGTCTGCCGCGTCGGCTGCGATGCTGTCGTTGGCGCCGTCATTGATGAGCACGTAGGAATTGGGACCATCGCCGAACGAGCCGTCCTTGTCCCGGATCACGGCGGTCTTATAGGCCGTACTTCCTCCATTGTCGCTGCCCCACTTACGCTCCATCGGCGGGAAGTACACCGGCTTGGCGTTGACGAACTTCACGTGATCGACGGCGTTGTTGGAGCTGACCCCGAAGGTCGTATACATCAGGTAAGAGATCGCTCCGGTCTTGCGGGTGGCGTTGTCCTCGTAATTCCGGAAGGTGACGTTCTCCACATCGTGACGGTAATCGTAGTACTCGTAGCCGCGGATCGGGTAATCCGGCAATTCGGGCTTTGGCAAGCTGCGGCCATAAGCCTTTTCCGCATCAGTTTTAGGGTTGCCGATGTTCTCGGTTTCGCCCACGAACAGCGAGTCGACGACCTGTGACGTAAAGGCGTAACGACCGAATGCGCCAGAGGCGTGCGTAAAGCCGATCGCATTGTCGGCCAGCTTCAGGTTCCTGAATATGCGCATCTCACCTCGGCCCCAGATCGCACCATTGCGATTCTTGTAGCCGGTGAGATCCTCGAAGACTGACACCAGCGGCTTGCTGTTCGGGTCAGCAGGATTTTCAAGGCCGGTCTGCGAGCTGCCGGTAACACTGAAAGTGCCATTGGCCGCAACGTTTCGATCAAACATGAACCCGTCGTAGTTGGAGTGCGCGACGTTGCCCTTGAACTCGCGGAATTTCGTCCGACGCGGCCAGGTTGCCTTGCTGATGTCCGTATCTTGAAACGCACCCGTCGGGTGCTCCGGCAATGACATCCAGAAGCCGTTCGCATCGGAACCCGCGGCCACGTTGCCAATGTAGATGTTGTCCGGGTTGGTGATCCAGAAGGTCGCCGCCGTGTTGTCGGAAGGGATCAGGATGTCCTTGGCAGCTTGGCCATTCGTTCCCGTCCGGGGCTCTCCGGCTGCAGCGAGGTTTGTCGGGATGCACGGCGCCTCCGGATGGCACTTCGTCAGGATACCCAGGTTGTGGATGAACTGGTTGCCGTGCTCTATGGCGTCCTCGAGGAAGAAGCAGTGACCGATGTTGTTGTAGGTCACGTTGTTTTCGACGCGTACGTCGTTGGTGCCGTGCACCGTCACGCAACGGCTGTAGGTGTCGTGAATCGCGGAGTTCTGGATGTACTGGCCTTTCGCATCACCGACCAGATGCCAGTGGATCGGATACCGGGCCAGATGCATGTTCTGGCCCATCCGATTGAACTCGACACCAGAGACATACATCTTGCTCGAGACTTCGGCCATTACGTGCCCACCGAAGAGCGTCTTGTCTGCATCAGGGGAAGCCTGGATGAGGATATTGCGGGTCAGCATGCCAACCTCGCCACGTTCATCCACGCCGTCGGTGATCCTGCCGAAGTGCATGTAGTCCAGCTTGCTGTCGAGTGTGATCGTATTGCCCTTGATGGCGGCAATGTGTCGACGCTCTGCCTGATGGTCATCGAAATCCGTTGAGGCGAGAACAATCTGGTCACCGACCCGCCAACCCTTGCCATCCAGCACCTCGATTGAGCTGCTGCCTGCCTGCGCGGTCTTTGCCAGCTTGGTCCAGGAGTTCGTCCGATCACCATGCAGATTCAGCGTTCCGCCGAGGATCATGATGCCGCGGTCACCCATGCCGGCCATTTCTTCATTGGGGACGTTGTCGGTGAGGGTGATGGTCGCCTTGCGCGTATGGGGCTTGGCTTCGGTGCCGGCTTCCAGCTCCCCCTGCAACATGATCCATTCGGTGGTCAGTTCGACGTCGGCTTTATCCGAGAAGCTGAGTTTGCCGTCGATGGTCAACCCGTGCAGTGGCGCGGAATTGACGTCGAGCACCACGTCCTTGCCTTTCTCAATGGTGACCTTGTCGCCCGCGACCGGCACCTTGCCGTCCGGCCAGGTCGCAGGATCAGACCAGAGACTGCCTTCCTTGGCCTGCGCGACGGTGAATACGCCGCCGAGAAAGACTAGTGGAAGGAGCGCTACAACAAGGAATGAGCGATTCATTTTGCCCATGACTCAACCCCCGTACTCGAATGATCCGGTGCTTTATTGCCGCGCAGCAAAGCGCGGTTATCTTGGGAAGGACGCCGCATGATGCGACGCTGTTGCGGTCCGCGCAATTGGCAGTTGCGCCGTCAACTGGGCAAAGAACAATTTCCCGTCAGGTCGATCATCCGGGGTGCCGATGGCGTATAGGCGGGAAGGGACGGGTGAGAAGCCCCCGGCCTGCGCCGGGGGCTCTTGGTCGCGCGACGGGTCTAGCTTATCGGCTGACCTCGAGGCTGGTTGATCCGGCGGCCGGGCCGGCGTCGCGGGCGCCTTCACCGTTGGAAACAACCTTCACCCAGAGCGCATCCTTGTCCTTGTAGTACGCGGTGGCGCTGGCCTTGCGCAGCGCATCCAGGCTGTCCTCGGGTGTCCCCGAGGCTGCCTTGGTGAATCCCGGCAGGTCGAAGATCACCCACGAGCCGGGATCCAGTTCGGAGAGGCGCAGGGCAACGGCCGGCCTTGCGGTGGTCACCTTGATCTCGGTGCCCGCGCGTATGTTGGTGTCGCCGGCCAGAGTGAACTCCTTGCCATCGCGGCTGACGACGACTGGCGGCTGAGGAGGTCCCGCGGGCCGACCACCGGGCCCGCGCCCGACTACTACTGGGCCACCACCACCGCCGGGGACCGGCGGCCCGGTCGGCCCGGGGGCGGCAACGGCCAAGCGTCCGACATCGCCTTTGCAAACCGCGGCATTCCAGGCGGGCTTCATCTCGCAGGCTTTGTCGATGGCGAGTCCGTCATTTTCGTCATTGATGAGAACGAAGGAGTTCGGAACGCCGTCGACCGAGCCGTCCAGGTCATGGAATACCGCAGTCTTGTAGCTCCCATTGCCATAGTCATCATTGCTCCACTTATGCTCCATCGGCGGGAAATACACTGGCTTGGCGTTGATGAATTTTGCGTGCTCAACGGTGTTGTTGGAGCTCATTCCGAAGCTGGTATACAGCAGGTAAGAGATCGCTCCGGTCTTGCGGGTGGCGTTGTCCTTGTAATTCACGAAGGTGTCATTGACCAGTTCATGACGATAATCGTAGAACTCGTAGCCGCGGATCGGGAAATCCGCGAGTGCAGGCTCCGGCAAGCTGCGGCCGTAGGCGATTTCCGCCGGCGTCCGGGGGTTGCCGATGTTCTCGGTTTCGCCCACGAACAGCGAGTCGATCACCCGTGACGTATAGTCGTAATGAGCGAATGCGCCGGCCGCATGCGTGTAGCCGATCGCGTTATCGGCCAGCTTCAGGTTCTTGAAGGTGTCCATCTCGCCGCGGGTCCACATGCCGCCATTGCGGTTCTTGTAGCTGGTGAAATCCTCGACGAGAGTCTCCACGGCAGGGCTCTTGGCATCAGCCGGGTCGGCCTGGGCAATATGGCCGCCGGTCCTGAAATGGCCATCGGCCTGTGGGCCGCGGTCGGACATGTAGCCGTCAAAGTTCGAATGGGCAACGTTGCCCTTGAACTCCCGCACCCGCATCCGACGTGGCCAGGTATTCGCACTGATGTCTGTGCCTGCAAACGCACCGGTCGGATGCTGTGGCAGGGCGAACCAGAAACCCGTCGCGTCGGACCCCGCGGCCACGTTGCCAATGTAGATGTTGTCCGGATTGGTGATCCAGAAAGTCGACGCCGTGTTGTCGGAAGGGATCAGGATGTCCTTGGCGTTCTGCCCGTCCAGATTGAAATTCTTGCCGTTCTCCGTGCCGAACGGGCCGAGGTTTGTCGCCTCGCATGGCGCGACCGGATGGCACTTGGTCAGGATCCCCAGGTTGTGGACGAACTGATTGCCGTGCTCCACGGCATCCTCGAGGAAGAAGCAATGGCCTATGTTGTTGTAGGTCACGTTGTTTTCGACACGCACGTCGTTGGTGCCGTGCACCGTCACGCAACGGCTGTAGGTGTCGTGAATCGCGGAGTTCTGGATGTACTGGCCTTTCGCATCACCGACCAGATGCCAGTGGATCGGATACCGGGCCAGATGCATGTTCTGACCCATCCGATTGAACTCGACGCCAGAGACATACATCTTGCTCGAGACTTCGGCCATCACGTGCCCGCCGAAGAGCGTCTTGTCTGCATCCGGCGAGGCCTGGATGAGGATGTTGCGCGTCAGCATGCCGACCTCGCCGCGTTCATCCACCCCGTAGGTGATCCTGCCGAAGTGCATGTATTCCAGTTTCTTATCGAGCGTGATGGTATTGCCCTTGATGGCGGCAATGTGTCGACGTTCTGCCTGATGGGCATCGAAATCCGTTGAGGCGAGAACGATCTGGTCACCGACCCGCCAACCCTTGCCATCCAGCACCTCGATCGAGCTGCTGCCTGCTGCTGCGGTCTTCGAAAGCTTGGTCCAGGAGTTCGTCCGGTCACCATGCAGGTTCAACGTTCCGCCCAAGAGCATGATGCCGCGGTCACCCATGCCGGCCATTTCTTCATTGGGGACGTTGTCGGTGAGGGTGATGGTCGCCTTGCGCGTATGGGGTTTGGCTTCGGTGCCGATCTCCAACTCCCCTTGCAGCATGATCCATTCGGTGGTCAGTTCGACGTCGGCTTTATCCGTGAAGGTGAGTTTGCCGTCGATGGTCAAGCCGTGCAGCGGCGCTGAATTGACGTCGAGCACCACGTCCTTACCTTTCTCAATGGTGACCTTGTCGCCCGCGACCGGCACCTTGCCGCCCGGCCAGGTGGCAGGATCAGACCAGAGGGCCTGATTACCTTCCTTGGCCTGCGCGACAGCGAATACGCCGCCGAGAAGGACTACTGGAAGGAGCGCTACAACAAGGAATGAATGATTCTTTTTGCTCACGACATCAACCCCCGTACTCGAATATGACCCCGTACTTATGCGGCAAAGCAAAGCGCGGCTGTCCTGAGAAGGACGCCGCATCATGCGACGCTGTCGTGGTCCGCGCAATTCGCGATGATAAAGACACTCTTGTCCCAGCGTCATTCGAACAAATCAACTGATCAGAGGCGCTGCTTCGTAAGAGAAAATCCCTTAATATTTATATGCTTACGTTGCTGTAAGGCTGCAGTAATGATGGAAGAAAACCAGGTGATCGACGCCAGGTGAGAGGTCGCAAAATGGGATCCCAAAACCTGACATCCGGCCGCCAAGGCGCGCTGACTCGGCACGGCGAGGATTCCGGCTGGCTATACTCCCCGGCCAGTCCGACGCATACCGATGCGTGCGTGACAGCGAGGCTCATTAAAAGGAGGGGGTTCATGAAGTATAAATTTCGTATTGGCGCTCTGGCCGCAGCTCTTGGCGCGTTGTGTGCAACGACCGGCTTCGCACAGGCTCCGGGAGCGGCGCCACCCACCGGTAGCGTGGCGGTGGCCAACCCAACCTACACGTCGCTCCTGATGGAAGTGGACGTCAATCGTCCCGCGGCCGAAGTCTGGAAGCGCGTGGGAAAGTTCTGCGACATCGGTGAGTGGATGCAGTTTCCGTGCACGATCACCTCTGGCAAGGACGGCGAAATCGGCACCGTACGCTCCATCGGCAAGGAGGTGCTGGTGGGGAAGACGGACCTCTCGTACACCTACACGCAGCCGGTGACGGAAGGCCGGCCGTACATCCTGTATCACGGCACGCTGGAGGCGAAGCCGGTCACGGCGACCACCTCGAAACTCTACTACACGCTGATGTGGGACAACTCGACGCTCGCGGATGATGCCGCTCGCGATAAGGACAAGGCTCAGCGCCGACAGATGTTCGAAGGCGCGCTCAAGAACATGAAGACTCTTGCTGAAGGCGGTACGTTACCGCCGCGGGCTCCGCGCGGCGGTGGTCCCCGCAGCGGTGGTCCTGGCGGTGGACCGCCCAAGTAGGCAAGACCGAGATCCCTAGCCGCAAAAAAGCCCCGGCAATCTCGTGCCGGGGCTTGTCGCCCAGATCGATGAACGCTTTATCTAGTCCAGCTTGCCGATAAGCACCTCTAGTTCGCGCTCGATTCGTCTTAATCTCGGCGCCGCAGCACCCATCTCCGCAAATACAAAGACCGTACTAATCGCGTGGGGCTGGGCCGTCTGTAGCGACACGCGCACCTTGGCGATGCTCCGGAGCATTTCCTTTAGCTGAGATTTAGCATCACTCACAGGCTTGTCTTCCTAGGTGGAACGAAGCGGCCCGGCACGCTGGACGGATCCAAAAGACATGTGTCGCTCTGGACTCGCTCAAGCGCCCGAAGCCGAGCCAGCCTTAAGATCGGGAGGCGCAATCGCCGGTCGTATGCAGAGTTGGATGGCAGGAAAACCTGGAGTAGGCTTCGACAAACTCAAAAAGGGGTCGATGGTCTATGAAGAAGTACCGCCTCGGCTTGCTGGTTGTGGCATTGCAATTTGTGCTGGGTTTTTCCCCAGCGTTTGCCCAGCAGTATCCGGATCCCAAGCGCTTTGAAGCAGAGATCGCGCGTTTTGAGCAGCAGGACCGGCAACAACGTCCGCCGCAAGGCGCGATTGTCCTGACCGGCAGTTCCAGCATCGCGAAGTGGAATGGCAAGGCAGCGGCCGCTCTTGCTCCGTTAACCGTCATTCCGCGCGGCTTCGGCGGCAGCATCATGCACGACCTGCTGTACTACCTGGACCGCGTCGTTCTGGTGTACAAGCCGCGTGCCGTACTGATCTATGAAGGTGATAACGATACCGGCGCCTATCGTATTGCCAACGACGCTATCCTTGAAGACCTGAAGCAGATTATCTCCAAGATTCATGCAACCTTGCCGCAGGCGCGCATCTACGTGCTGGCAATCAAGCCGAGCGTACTGAGACGCTCTTCATGGCCGATCGCCCAGGAAGTCAACGCGAAATATCGCGCGATCGCCGCAACCGATCCTCTGGTGTACTACGTTGATGTGGCCACGCCATTGCTGAACCATGACGGCACGGTCATGACAGACATCTTCCTCGACGACAACCTGCACCTCAATGACCTGGGCAATTCCATCTGGGGCGCGACCATCAAAGCCGGTCTGATGCCAATGGAAGCCAGGGTCGAATTGGCCAAACGCTAATCGTTGAGGGTGGGGCGCGTACGGGCTGATTTGCAGCCACTCCGAGGTCGACGCAGAAAAAAACCCTTCCTGTGACAGCCGGGGCAACCCGTGCGCGGGAATGCGCCGAGTCGGAGGCGCGGATCACACTGCGTCGCGACATGCGGGTAGGGTCGGGCCGTCGAAGGCAACCTCTCCGAATGCGCCGTTCGCAGTTTGGACGCGCCTCTTCCACGTTCCGTTAGCTGCCTAGTGCCATTCATGATGCCGCGGTTGCTTTGTCATCCCACAGCTGAAATAACAGAATGAAGTAGCCGTTACTGTTCAATTTGGGAAGTTGGGAGTTGTGGCATGAGAACATGGACGGCGCTGTTGCTGGTTTCCACAACTGTCGTGATGGCACGCCCGGCGTGTGCTGATCCGGTTTCGGGGTTTGTGCATGCTCCGGCCGTAAATGAGCACCTAGACGAGATAAAGCTGAACATTGATGACAAACGCTCAATCGAGGTACTAAGCGCATTCGCACGTACTGACCCGGATGGTACAAGCCACATCGCGCAAATTGACGATCATTTGAGTTATAAGACGCTTTATTACATCGGTGAAGACGGCGTCCCGGGAATCGGCGGTGCGTTGATCCGCACGGACGGCAGTGCGCGCCGCGTACTTGCGAAGACGAACGAAACAGCCTATCCGGGGCAAACTTCTGCAATCAACATTAGTGTGTGTGGCGAGCGTATTATCTTGATCGCTGGGGGCGGTAATTCGGGACGCTGCAGTGATCTGCCGCCCTTGGTGAAGCCGGATCCGGCATTGAACCAGTGCGAGCTTTCTTGCAATGGGCCATACGAAGGAATGCCGGCGACGATCGCTTCCCGGTCCCGTATCGCACCAGAGTCGGAGCCAGGAGAACCACTTCGAATCTCCGGTCTGGTAGTGGATTCGGGTGGACGCCCTATGGCGGGTGTCATCATTTACGCATACCACACAAATCGGCTTGGCATTTATCCCCCTCCCGTCCCGGCGCGTAGCCAGGACTCCGAGGCGCAGGGTCAGCTGCGGGGTTGGGTTCGCACCGACTCAAATGGCCGCTACACCTTCGAAACTATTCGGCCCGGGAGTTATCCGCATTCAACCAACCCCCAGCATGTGCACATGCACATCATAGAGCCAGGTTGCGAAACGCACTTTCTTAAGGACACTCAATTCAGCGACGATCCGATGCAGGGCAAGCTAACTGCTGCTGAGCGAACGCGTAATGACCGATTCGCGATCATTGAGACGCCAATAAAGACGGCGAGTGGATGGGAAGTGACTCGTAATATTCAAATTTCCGAGAACGTAGAAAACTACAAGCCCTGCCTGAAGTAGCCGGCACCGCCTCGATGGCAATGCGAGGTTTCCCTCCACGGTCGCGCAGACTGGCGCGGACAACACCGAAGCTGTAGTTTTCAATGGCGCGCGATTTATAGTTGAGGCGATCTATGGAGTTGAGCAGTTGTCTCGGAATCTACAAGCCCTTATCGTAGCCGCCGCGATTTTTGCCAGCATCGGCGCCGCTTTCAGCGCTGAGCAACCGCCAACCTCCAACGTTGGTTCTACGGACAGCGGTTCGGGAGGCGCGTCTAAGGCATTGGACGCAGGCATGCCGACGGCAAGACGTCCTGAACCGGGGGAGTCGGAAACC
>DASYER010000067.1:0-32547 GCA_036498905.1 Steroidobacteraceae bacterium
TCACTGGCAGCCCGGATACACCAACAGGCTATGGTCATGACCTTTTCGGACTGCTTCTGGATTCTCGGCGTGGGGCTGCTGGTCATGATGCCGCTGCTGTTCATGCTGCGATCACAGCCGCCCATCACTCAACCGGTGCGCAACTAATCCATGTCATCCCTCAAGAATTGCGTTCTCACCGCCGGCCTCGCGCTGGGCATGACCGGCTGCATGGTTGGGCCGGACTACCACGGCGCCCCGACGGTCACCGCCACCGACAAGGCGTTCGTGCGCGCCGACAGCAGCGCCACGGCCACCCAACCGACGGCGCAGTGGTGGACGGCACTGGGCCATCCGGAACTGAACCACCTCATCGAGGAGACCCTCGCCAGCAACCCGGGGGTCGATGTTGCGCGGGCACGGGTGCGCGAAGCGCGCGCGACCCTGCGCCAGCAAACGGCGACCGGCCTGCCCACGACCGGTGCCTCGGCGGCCTACCTGCGAACGGCCAATATCAGCTCCCTGCTAGGCGGTGGGGGCAGCGGCAATGGGGCTGACTCGGACGCCGGGGGCACGGGCGGTTCGCAAAGTGGCGCCGCAAGCGCGCCCAGTGGCGGTGCCCTGAATCTCTACGTCGTCGGTTTTGACGCGACGTGGGAACTGGATTTCTTTGGCGGCAACCGGCGCGCCGTCGAAGGCGCCTCGGCTTCCGTTGCCGCCTCGGAGGCCCATGTGGCCGATGCCATCGTCACCCTCACGGCCGAGGTCGCCCAGTCCTACATTGCATTGTGTGACGCCCGGCAGCGCCTGAAGCTGACCCAGCAGGACCTCGACATCGAATCGCATCTGGTCGAGCTGATGAAGTTGCGTCGTGCGGGCGGGGCAGCGACGGATCTGGATGTGGTGCGACTGACCAACCAGCTCGACACCACGCGCGCCACCCTGCCTCCGATCCGTGCCGCGATTACCGAACAACTAAATCGCCTGGCCGCCCTCACCGCCCGCGCTCCCGGCGCACTGGATACCGAACTGGCCAATGTCGCGGCGGTGCCGGCGCCGCCGGCGAGCACCGCCATCGGCGACCCGGCCGCGCTGCTGCGTCGCCGGCCAGACATCCGGGTCGCGGAGCGTCAGTTGGCCCAGCACACCGCCGCCGTCGGACAGAGCGTGGCTGCGCAATTTCCGAAGGTCAGTCTCCTGGGCACCGTCGGCTTTGCAGCCACCCATCCCGAAGATCTGTTCAACAGTGGCAATTTCACCTACCTGGCCGGACCGCTGCTGCAGTGGACGCCCTGGGACTTCGGGCGCAATCGCGCCCGCGTTGCGCAGGCCAATGCGGCACGGGATGAAGCCGAAGCAAACTATCGCCAGACGGTGCTGAATGCGCTCGCAGATGCCGAAACATCGCTGGCGCGCTACGGTCAGCAGCGCGATGCCGTCACCGACCTCGCTCTGGCGCGCGCCTCGGCGCAGGAATCCTATCGACTGACCGAGCTGCGGTTGCGGGGTGGAACGGCCGCGACGACCGATGTGCTGGATGCCGACACGCGGCGCACGCAGGCTGACTTGAGCTACCAGCAGGGGCTGGCCCAGCTCACCCAGGATTATGTGGCGTTGCAGAAGAGTCTGGGACTGGGTTGGGTCGATCCGGCGGGCGGGTAAACTTCCCGGCGAAGAGCCACAAGGGTGACTCTTACCTCCGTCCCCGGCATGATGCGGCGCTGAACGCATATCAACCAGGGGGAGTCTCATGACCGTCAGATCAAATAGCCTGCTCGCCGCAAGCGTGCTGGGAATCGCGCTGTTCTCGATGGGCGCATCCGCCGCTGATGAAGCGCCCGCCGCCAGCGCACCCGCTGCCTATGCCGTCGTCAATCTCGAGACGACCGTCGCTGCCCCGGCGGATGTCGCGTGGAAGAAGGTCGGTGGATTCTGCGATATCCAGGCCTGGCTGAAGGCTCCGTGCACCCTGACCTCGGGCACCGGTGACGTCGGGTCCGTCCGCCATCTGGCCTTTGGCAAGAATGGAGTCGATGAGGTCATGGTGGCGAAGACCGCCCACTCCTATACCTACACCCAGCCGAACACCACCATCCTCTACCACGGCACGCTGCAGGTGGTACCGGACGGCAAGGGCAAATCAAAGATTCTCTACAATCTGATCTGGGACCAGGCGGCTGAGACCGGCGACGAAGCGCGAGCCAAGGATCGCGACGGTCGGACCAAGAATTTCACCCGCGCGCTGGCCAACATGAAGGACATCGTCGAGGGCAAGTAACGCCGCAGCCCACCTGAGCGCGCGGCGGACATGACAGCCGCTGTCATGTCCGCCGCTTCGATCAGGGACTCTTGGGCAGCTTTGCGAACATCGCCTGCAAGCCGGCGTTGCTGGTGATCACGCGAAGCTTGAACAGCCAGTGGCCGTTGACCTTCACCAGGTCATCACGTTCGGTGCCTTGCTCGACAAACTGGGGTGGCGCCGCCTTGGTCGGGGAATTGATTCCGGTCCACAGCGTCTCTGCCGTAGCCGTATTGCCATTGACCACGACCGTGACGTTCGTCAGCAGCATGCGGAAGATTCCGGGCCGTTTCGGGGTTCCGGCCGCGACTTTTTTGTAGACGTCCGTAATGCCCGCTTCACCCTGGCCCTTCAGGCCGTTCACATCGATGACACCATCGGCAAGATAGTAAGACCCGAAGTCGCTCGAGCCTTTGCCCAGGTGTGTGTAGTAGTCGACCAGCATGTCCTGGATCTGCTGCTTGTCGAGTAGCGTCTGCAGCGTCGTCGCCGGCTGCTCCGCCACCGCCGAGGTTACCGGCACCAGGGATGCGAAGAGGGTCGTGCCGAGTGCGACCACCGTCGCAGTGGCGCTGAAGCGCGCGTGATTCCCAAGAAGCTTCATGTAGATATCTCCCGTTACGTCAGCAAACATTCTGGTCAGAGCGGATCCGCGCATCATGCGACTTGCGCCACGGGGCTGCCGGCAAAACGCGGATTGGTCTCGCGCAGTCCCAGCGCGAGCAGCGCCGCAATCAGCGGAATGACCCCCTGGAATATCAGCGGCGCCGCGAGGCTGAGCAGGTCCGCGAGCTTGCCCGCCGCGAGCGGACTTAGGACACCGCCGCCAATCTCGCCCACGCCGATGACGAGCCCCATTGCGGTTGCCGCACGTCTGAACGAAAGGGTTTCGGCCGGAACCACGCCCATGAACAGCGGGAATGAGCCGGCGCCGACCCAGCTGACCGCCATCAGTATCGTCATCAGCACCACCGAGCCGTGGAGCATCAGCACGGCCGTGGGGCACAGCGCCATCAGCAAGCAGAATCCAATCATGACGGGCCGGCGGCCAAACCGGTCCGACAGCCACGGACCGAAGACCCCGCCTACGGCGGGGCAGAAACCCAGGACCGCCATGATCCGGGCCATGACCTGCGGGGACAGGCCCAGTCCGCTGGTGAGGTATTGCGGCAAGAAGATCGATCCGATGACGAGTGAGCCCACCATCAGAATGCTGATGCCGCAACACAGCGCGATATTGCGATTCGCCAACATCGCCCAGATCGAGCCCGATGGCTCCTTGAGCGCTTGCGCCGCAGACGGCGCGGCAGCCCGCGGCGGTTCCTCCACCAGCCACCAGATCAGCAGCGCCAGGATCAGGCCGGGCACACCGGAAAGGTAGAACGCCGCATGCCACGAGTAGGCGATTGCCAGCGGCACCAGCACGATGGGTGCAAGCGTCGTCCCGATGACGGAACCGAAGAAATTCTGGGTAATCCCGGCGTTCAGGCCACGGCGCTTTTCGGCCGTGACTGCGGCCAGTATGGCCAGGCAGATCGGCAGGAACGGCCCTTCGACGGCGCCCATGACCAGCCGTGCCGCAAATAGCGTCCAGAATGAGGTGGCCAGTCCGGAGAGCACCGAACACAGGGAGAACACCAGCAGCGCGCCCAGCAGAAATGGCTTGCGGGCCCCGGTGCGGTCGGACCAGAAGCCGATCAGGTACGCGCCGATGGCCCAGGTAAATGCGAGGGCCGCCGGCAGTGCCGATAATTCGAAATTGGTGAGATGCAATTCGGGGACGATAAAGGGCGACAGGAAGGTGATCGACATCCGGTCCCAGTAGGCGAAGCCCCACGCCAGACCCAACAGCAACAGGGTGCGCATTTCGATGGCGAATGCGGCCCCTCCCAGAGAATCCGACGGGCGTTGTGACATATCGACCCCCCCTTACGGCCACACGGCAGGCCTTTTTTTGCTCTTGGGGCATGATAGATCATGCGCACCCCGCCGGGCGTGGCTTTGCAGTTTTGGAGCTTCCGTGTTGCACTAGCAACCGTTGTGCGGGCGACCCGCCATCAGACCCAGAGGAGCGCCTCATGCACCAGATTTCCCTCGCCCCCGATGTAGTGAAAATGATCGAGGCGCAGCGCGGGACGCTGCATCCCTACCAGCAGCTCGATCTGCGGCACACCGCGCACATCATCGTGGATCTGCAGAACGGGTTCATGGAGCCGGGCGCGCCGGTCGAAGTGCCGGTCGCGCGTGAAATCGTGCCGAACGTGAATCGAATCAGCGCCGCGGTGCGCGCTCGGGGCGGCAGGAACATTTTCCTGCGCATGACGGTGGACGCCAATTCCCGCGCCAGCTGGTCGAACTGGTTTGCGCACCTGCACAGCCGCGAGAGCGGCACCAGCCTCACCCAGGCGTTCACTCGCGGCGCGCACTACTGGCAGTTGTGGCCCACGCTGGAAGTCACTGAAGCTGACGAGAAGGTCGAAAAATTCCGCTTCGGTGCTTTTGTGCCCGGCGCCAGTCCCCTGCATGAAATTCTGCAGCGCGATGGAATCGACACTTTGATCATCACCGGAACTTTGTCCAACTGCTGCTGCGAATCCACCGCCCGCGATGCCATGCAGATGAACTACAAGATCCTCTTCGTTGCGGATGCCAACGCGGCGCTGAGCGATGCGGCCCACAACGCGACGCTGGAGAACATGGCCTTCCTGTTCGGTGATGTCCTCTCGACGGATGAACTGCTGCGCGTGCTCGAACGCAGTCGCAGCCCCGCATCACGACCGGCGCCACAGGCCGTGGCCTGAGGCCTTTAGGTGTCGGCGGGCGGCCCGGGACCCGCAGCGGGGCCAGCCGACAGCCGGGCCGACGGATTGGATCCCGTCTGCTTAGACAGCTGCGACTGCACAGTTGATCCGGCAACTGCAGTAATCGCCGGACCCGTTGCGGTATACTCCAGCGGCTTTTGTAAGGGGGAAAACATGCGTCGATCGGCATGGCTGGCAATCGGTTTCGCGCTCCTGTGGACGACATCCTTTGCCCAGGAAGGCCCTCCACCCCGAGGTTCGGGACCCGGCGGCGGCGATCCTGCGGCGCGGGCTGCAGCCGCGGACAAGCGCAATGCCGCCCAAGCGGCGTTGTGGAATAAGAATCCCGCTCCCACCGATCCGCGCGACTTCTCCGGCGTGTGGTGGACCCGCGGCTACGACCGCACCTTCCGCCCGATTACGGATCACCCGATGTCACCCGCCCAGTCGGCCAGCCTGCTGCCCCTGACCCCGCTTGAGGCGGCCAGCCGCCAGCATCACCTGGACATGGAAAAGGCCGGCACCCCGATCGCCGATGCGCCGACCCAGTGCTTCCCGCACGGGATCCCGCGGCTCATGGCTTCACCCTACCCGATCGAGTTCGTCTACGCGCCGGGCTTGATTACGATTCTGCACGAGGTGGCCCACAACGTGCGTTTCATCCATATGGATGGCAAGCCCGTGCCGGCCAACACGCCGCGCAGCTTCCTCGGCTACTCGGTGGGACATTGGGAAGGCAACACGCTGGTCATCGTCACCGATCATTTCAACGATCGCACGCAGATCGACGAGGAGTCGCTCTCGCATGGCCTGCAGCTGAAGGTCACCGAGCGCATGACCAAATTCACCAATAAGTATGGCGGGGTCGAGATCCGCAACCTGATCACCATCGAGGATCCCGAGCACTTCACGAAGCCCTGGACGGCGGAGAGACTGTACCCGTGGCGTGGCGACATACACGTCGCCGAATACTCCTGCGAGGAAAACAATCGTAATGCGCCCGTAAACGGCATCTCGGTGGCCAAGTAATGACACAGAACAACTTCAAGATATCAATGCGGGGCCGCGGCCTGCTCGCTGTCATCTGCGTGGCCGTTGTACCCGCGGTACTGGCCAGCGCTGCGCTCTTCGCGGCCACTGAATCCACCGCCGGCAGCAATGCGGCCCCTGTTTTCGAACAGCCGCCCGCGGGCACCGCGAATTTCACGGGCAAGTGGATGAACACGAAGCCGGGCGGTCGTCTGCTCACCGCTTCCGGCGGCGAACCGCCTCTGAATGCGGCGGGCAAGAAGGAATATGCCCAGCGCCAGGCCGCCCTGAAGAGCGGCGACCATAAGATCGATCCGAACTCGGCCTGCCTGATGCAGGGCATACCGCGACTGATGCTGGCGCCTTATCCCTTCCTGATCCTGCAGACCACGCGCAACGTGAGCTTCGTGCATGAGGTCAATCACACGTTCCGCATTGTTTACTGGACCAAGGCCCCGGAAGCGGCGGATGTGGACCCCACCTACCTCGGGAGCGCCGGGGCACACCTGGACGGCAAGACGCTGGTCATCGACAGCGTGGGTTTCAATGACGTGACGTGGCTGGACTACAGCGGTCTGCCGCATGGCGAGAAGCTCGCGGTGCAGGAACGTTATGTATTGACCAATCCGTCGACCATCAATGCCTCAGTGACCATCACGGACCCGGACTTCTACACGGCCCCGTGGACGACGAACTTCACCCTGAAGCGTCAGCCGGGAATGAGCCTGAAAGAAAACGTCTGCATGGACACCCACCAGATGTAGGCGCGCCCGCCGGCCTTCGTTATTGCGACTGACTGGGCGGCTGGCTGGGGGGCTGACCCTTGCACAGATCCGTGATGCAGATCGAGGCGAGCGTGCGCCCCGCGGGCGGCACAGCCATGCCGCGCTCCTTCATCATCTTGCGCAGCAACGCCGCCGTCTGCGGATGAGGAATCGAAGACTGCACGCCGACGCGCACCAGTCCGTCGGCATAGTCGATCGCCTGCCAGGAGACTCCCGCGAGGGCATGGACGGTGTCGCGGCTGCCGATGTCGTGCAAGGACAGGTCCGCCCCATGCTGCACCAGCAGCTGAATGACATCATTTCGACCCTTGTGGGCCGCTCCCATCAGCGCCGTACGCAGATCTTCAGTGTCCTGCGCATTGACGTTGGCGCCATGGTCGAGCAGAAACCTCACCGTATCGAGCGTCTCCTGGGGTGACCACTCGTAGGTGACGCCTTCGACCCAGCCGATGCCACTGGCCACCATCAGCGGCGTGACATTGAAATCGGTTGCAATCTTCGGATCTGCACCGTGCGCGAGCAGCAACTTCATCAGCACCAGGTCCCCGGACTGCGCGGCGCGCAGGAACGGGGTTGCGCCGTTCTCGACCAGCCACTGGTTGGTGAAGACCGTGCGGGTCTCCGTGCTCGAGTGCATGCGCAGGTTCGGATCAGCCCCGGCCGCCAGCAGCTCCTTGATGAAATCCAAGTGATCCATGTCCGGCTTGCGAACCGGATAGTCACCGGCTTCGATATTGCGGTTGTCGGTCGCGATGTACAGCGGGGTCCAGCCACCGTCGTTGGCAATGTTGGGTTTGGCGCCATGCTGCAGCAGGTACTCGCCGAGCTTGTAGTACTTATTCTGGGTCGCGACCAGCAATGCCGTCCAGCCGAAGGAGCTGGTTTCATTGACGTCCGCGCCCGCCTCCACCAGCACTTTGGCGGTGGCCATGTCTCCCTGGCGGGTGGCAAACATCAGCGCTGTCAGTCCGCCCCAGCGGATCCTGCTCGGCGGTGGCGCTTTCGGCAGCGGATGCTCAGCCAGCACCTTCTTTGCCGTCGCGATCTGCGCCGCGACCAGTGCCTTGTCCTTCTGCGAATCCGTCGCCTGCTTCACCACCAGGCCGGCCAGACCGTAGCCGCCGGCGAACTCCGAAATGCGCTCCCGTCCGGTCTGGGCGAGGTAGGGTTTGCGGCCCGGATCGGTGGTGCCCGAGCGGGCACTCAGGTCCGCACCCTTCGATAGCAGAAAGCTCACGGCCTGCGGATTGCCATTCTCCGCGGCCCACATCAACGCGGTGGTGCCGCGCTTTGTTTCACGCGCATCGATTCTCGCACCATGGGCCAGCAGCAGCTTGAGCACCGGCACGCTGCCGGTACGTGCGGCCATCATCAGGGGGGTCTCCCCCGCGCCCAGCGTCTGGTTCGGATCCGCACCGCCGCGCAGCAACTCCTCCACCAGGTCCGCCTTGCCGGACTCGGAGGCCATCAGCAGCGGCGTCATTTTGGTGTCGGTGACGACATTCGGGCGGGCACCGGCCGCCAGCAGTTGCGCCGCGAGGTGAGCGTCCCCCTCGTGGGCGGCCCAGTGCAGGGCGGTGCTGCCATCCGGCTGCGGCGCATTGACGTCGCTATGCGCCTTCAGCAATGCCCGCAGGCGGGTAGTGTCGCGCTGCATGACGGCATCGGCGACATCGCTCGGGGATGCCGCCGGTAAGGCACTGACCACTACGACATTGCTCGGCGAACCGTCTTCCGCTGCGAGCACGCCCTGCATCGCACATGTCGCGACGCTTGCGAGCAGGGCGAGTCTGAGTGCCTTCACTCCACCTCGCTTGTCAGCGCGGGGCGCCGCCAACCGGCTGGCCGTTGACCATGGCCTTCATCATGCTGCCGCCGTTGGTACCGTCCTTGAGCGGATGGATGGTGATCTCAATAGCATCGCCCTCCTTGATGGAGGTTCGGCGCCAGCCCTGACGGGTCAGACCATTCGGGCTGCCGCCCTCAATCGACCATTCCGCGGCGGCACCGGTCTTCTGGTCCTTGACCATGACCTGTACCCAGATGTGCGGGTTGGTCCATTGCACCTGCTTGACGGTGCCGACCAGAGTCTTGGTCTGGGTGGCGTCAAACATCGCGAATGAGTGGTGCGCATAAGCGGCCCCACCCCAAATACTCAGCGCCAAAACAAGCCCCAACGCAGTTCTAATTTTCATCGCAGCTCTCCCACGTTCCATGCAAGGTAAAATCCGTTTCAAACATTCTGGAGCGGTCCGGCGCTGTCACCGAAACGCTCCGCCTTAACGTCAAAGATTCCCAGAATGCTCAGCATCAGGCTACCGGTCGTCACGGTGCGGCTGGCGTAGGGCAGATACCGATCGCCCTTCAGCCGCCCGGAGGCACCGCCGACCAGTATGGCCGGCGTATCGTAATGCAGATGCTGATTGGAATTTCCCATGTTCGATCCGAACAGGATCAGCGAATGATCGAGCACCGTGCCATCGCCTTCGCGGATCCCGTCGAGCTTCTGAACCAGGTAGGTCAGCATCTGCACATGATACCGGTTGATCTTTGCGAATACCGCAATTTGGCCCGGATCCTCGGCATGGTGCGATGCACCATGGAAACTCGCGTTGGTGCCGCTTTCCGGAAAAGTTCGGCTGGTGAGATCGCGGGCGAACAGCATGGTGGCCACGCGCGTGATGTCTGCCTGATAGGCGAGCGCCAGCAGATCCCATTGCACCTGGATGTGCTCATGGAACGACTCCGGAACCCCGTACGGCATGGGCATGTTCGGCGCATCGCTTGAGGCGCGCGCGGCAATGGTAAGGCGGCGCTCGACCTCGCGCACATCGTCCGCGTACTGCTCCAGCCGCATCTGATCGCTGTGCGGAACCTCGGACATAATGTTGCGCAGGCTGCCGTTCACCGAATCCAGGATGCTGGCCTGGCGCTGCCGCCGCATCTTGCGCATTTCCGGTGAGCTGCCATCACCGAACATGCGCTCGAACAGTGTCTGCGGATTGATTTCCATGGGCAGGGGCCGCGTCGGCGTCTCCCACGAAATGGTGTTGGTATAGACGCAGCTGTAGCCCTCGCCGCAATTACTGGAACTCGCGCCTGGATCCTCGACGGCCATCTGCACCGAGGGCAGCAGGTTCTCGCCGCCGATTTTCGCCGCGATCATCTGGTCCAAGGAGGTACCGACCTGGATGTCGGCACCGGTGGTTTTCTTCGGTTTCACGCCGGTGAGGAAGGCCGCGGCGACGAAGTGATCGGCGCCGGTGACGCCCGGGGGATTCTCCGAGGATTTCGACCACATGCCGCTGGTCAGCGTCACGTGCTTACGGAACGGCTGCAACGGCTCGTACACATACGGATAGGCGAAGCCCGGGCCGGTCTGCTGGGGCATCCAGTGTCCCGGCGCAACGCCATGCGGCACGAAGGCGCCGAGGAAGCGCGTCGGTATGATCTGCTTTTCGGCCGCGACGGCGCCGCGGGCGGGCAGCATGGACTCCAGCAGGGGTAGCGCAAGCGTCGTGCCGAGGCCGCGCAAAAACGTGCGCCGCGGCAACTTCTTGTTGGTCAGGAAATACACGATCGCCTCCTTCAGTTTCCCGGGTCGAGCGCCCTTACAGTCGGGGTCGCGGTCGTGCTGGTGGTGGTACTACCGCCCGATCCGATGACCTTCGTGTGCAAAGTCGCGCCGTTGTCGCCTGTTCCGGGGGCAACATTCATGCGGAACAGGTCACTCATCACTACTGCTTCGATCAGACCCTTGAACCGATAGTTATCATGTGCCGCGGTGTGCAGCACGCTGCGCACCATTGGCATGTCGTCGTACTCGATACCGCGTCCCAGCGCGTATGTCATCAACGCCTGCGTCACATTGCGCAGGTATTGTTCTTGGTGGCGCACCAGGAAGGCACGGATACCGGCCGGACCGTCCACCGGCGTGCCATCGTACAACTGACTGTGCGCGTCAATCGGGCGAGTGCCGTCCATGGTGCGCCAATGGCCGACCGCATCGAACGGCTCGAGCGCAAATCCGATCGGCTCCATGATCTTGTGGCAGGACGCGCACACCGGATTGGCGTGGTGCTGCTCCATCTGCTGACGCAAGGTCGGCGGGCTGGAATTGCCGGCCGCATCCACCGGATGCGGCTTGAGCGCGGGCACGTCCGCCGGCGGATCCGGAGCCGGAGCGCCGAGCATGGTGCGCAGCACCCAGTTGCCCCGGACCACCGGTGAGGTGCGCCCCGGCTGTGCGGTGATCATCATCAGCGCACCCTTGCCCAGCAGGCCATACCGCGCGTTTTGACTGTCATCCAGTTCAATGCGCCGGAAATAGCTGCCGCGCACCCCCGGGATGCCGTAGAACTGCGCCAGCACTCCGTTCACGAAGGTGTACTTGGCGGTCAGCAGATCGAGGGCGCTGCGATCTTCCTTGACCATGCTGTCGAAGAACAGCTCAACCTCGCGCCGAAATGCCTGCCGCAGGTTGTCGTCAAAATCGGGGAACTGGTCGACCACCGGATCATGCGATGCCAGTGCCCGCAGGCCGAGCCATTCATCCGCGAAATTGGTGGTCAGCGCTTCGGCCCGCGGATCGGCCAGCATGCGACGCACCTGACCCCGCAGGACATCGTCCTTGCTCAGTTGACCGGCCTTTGCCAGTCGCAGCAACTCATCATCGGGAATGCTGCTCCACAGGAAGAATGACAGTCGCGCCGCCAGGTCCAGATCGCTGACACGGTAGGGAGCATTGGGCGCGAGGTGCGGGGGCGCGGTTTCGACCCGGAACAAGAATTTCGGGTCGACCAGCAGCCTCTGGAGCATCGCTTCCACACCCGTGTCAAAGCCGCCGTTGTGCTGCCCATCGTCGAAGAACTGCACTAGGGTGTTCACATCCGCATCGGTGCCGTAGCCACGATAGGCGCGGCGCACGAGCTCGGTCGCAATCTGTCGGGCGCAGCGCTCCTCCTGACCCGTCACCGGTTTGCACAACATGATGCGCCGACGACTCGGGGAGTCCGTTGCCACCGTCGCGTGCGCCGGCCCGTCGATGCGCAGCCGACCGATGTGCGGGAAGAACGTGAAACCCGGCAGGCCGCCGGTCTCGATCGTGGTCCGGTCGAACGCGTGATTCATATCCAGGCCGGGCGCGTAATTCGTCGCCAGGTAGGTCACGCCGACCTTATGTGGGCCCGCCGTCATCGGCACCGTGACATCGATCGTCTTCAGCTGCCCCGTCGCCTCGTCCTCGATGTTGCGCGTGACATTCAACGCCTTGTCCCAGTCGACCTGGGCGATGCGCCGACCGTCGACGTACACCAGCAGCTGCTCGCCGCGAATCTCACCGAAGGGCCGGAAATTGCCCATATTGCCGAGGGTCACCGCAAACACCTTGAAGGTGTAGGTACCGTCGGCGGGGAAGGTGTGCTCGACGGCGAGGCCGCCGCGGGTGCCGAAGGGCAGCCCTTCGACGTGATAGTTCTGCGAGGTATCGTCGGCGACGCGATAGTTCGCCTGCGTGGTCGACATCGCCGTGCCCAGAGCCGTACGGCTGATGCGGCCGGCGGCAGACAGATAGGCATCAAGCAGCGACGGGGAAAATGTCAGTGTGCCCGCCTGGTTGTCAAAGCCCCGGCTCACATCGTCGGCCGGCAGCAGCTGGGACACATCGATATCCAGCCCGAGCAGATCGCGCACCACGTCCTGATACTCGGAGCGGTTCAGGCGGTGCAGCCGCGGCATCGCCAGGTTCGGCTTGGCATGCGAATCCACCTCATTCTCCAACGCGGTGGCAAAGGCTTGCTCGGTGTCGAAATCCGGTCGGGGTTTGCCCGCCGGCGGCATCATGCCGGCGCGCAGCTTCTTGACCATCTTCTCGGTCAGTTGCGCGTTCTCGTGCGCCTTGCTGGCATCGAAAACTTCGAATTCGACGCCGCCCGCATAGTCGTCGTAGTTATGACAACCGATGCAGTATTTCTGGATGGTGTGCTGCTCAGCAGCAACCGACAGTGCGGTCGGGGTCGCGCTCACGCTGAGAGGTTGGAGGGCAGCCGCCAGGAGCGCCGCACCGATCACCGTCCGGATCACACCGGAACAATTCGGAGCTTCTTTTCCCGAGCAAGGCCTCAAAGGGTACGACTCCTCAAGAATGGAGGAACGGTGGTCGCCCATGAAACGGGATCCCGACACCGTTGCCACCCATCGCGGATGGCTTAACGCAGGTTGAGATTACAACAGCTACGAGAGGGCAATTCCAGCGGCTAAGGCCCGAAATGGTGCATAGCAAGATTGCCATGCTGCATTGTCAATAATGGGGCCCCTGCCGCGCTTATGTGTCAGCCACTATCGGCCGTCGACACTGTAGGCGAGCAAGACATTCCCGGGCTCGCCCATGATGCGTCCGTAGCCGGAATTGACGAATAAAATGCCGCCGGCAAGCGTGGGCCCGCCATTGTCGAGCGAGCCTCCGGCACCAGGGACACCATTGACGGTGGCATAGCTCTGGGCCGTGTCCATATCCCAGATCACCCGGCCATCACCGCTGTTGTAAGCACGCAGATGCCCGTCCTCGGAACCGGAGAACACGACGCCTGGAATCGCCGACACCGCCTGCGACTGGGCCGCGAGACAGCCGCGCGTGCCCCAGCTGCAGCGGGGCGGCAATGGCGCGGCCCGCCACAGCTGCTTACCGTCACTGAGGCGCAAAGCCACCAGGCCACCGGGAGGTCCCTGGGTCGCCGCGGCATCGGACACCGGGGCGTAGAGCCGCTCGGAATCCGCCGCCCCGCCCCACTCGATGCCGCCCAAGCTGCTGCCCACGCCAACCTGGGCGTGCCAACGCTCCTCACCCGTGGCGGGGTTCAGGGCATAGACGCGCCCGGACTTCTCACCCGTGAGCAGAATCGGATCGCCATTGGGCAGCTTCGTCAGAATCGGCGACGTGCCGAAATCAACATCCGGACCCAACGCCTGTGGACAATTGCCCGTCCCGGCCGTCTGGGGCGTATCACAGCCGACGATGTAATTGTCCTTGGTCCGCAGCTGATTGGCCCAGGCCACCGCGCCGGTGCTCATGCGCAGGGCCAGGATCGAATCGGTGTGGGGCGCCGGCAGATCCGTATAGGAGTTGCCGGTGCCGACGTACAGCAGGTCGTGGCTGGGATCGAGGGTCGGGGCCGACCACACCGAACCGCCGGCCGGTCCGTAGAGCTGCGTCCCCGCGGGACTCTTGCGGTAGGCGTGCGGCGCCTGCGCGATCGTGTAGGAGCGCCACAGCAGTCTGCCCGTCGCGATATTCAAGGCGGCAATGCTGCCCCGGAATTTGCAGCACTCGTAGCTCGGCGCGGGCGCCGACAATTCCTCCAGCGAGGACAGCGGCACGTACAGGCGCTGTCCGTAGAACACCGGCGCGCCGGTGATACGTGCCGCCGGGTGCTTATCCATCTGCCGTTTCCACAGCAGTTTTCCGTTCGCCGCATCCAGTGCGTAGACAAAACTCGCATCATCGCCGAACAGGGCCCGCAGACCGCCATGCACGCGGGCGATGGACACGGCAGTGCGCACCGGTGCGACGGCATCGTAGGTCCAGTAGGTACAACCGGATTTCGCATCCAGTGAATACACGCGGCCGCTGGAACTCGTCACATAGACGCGACCCCCGACCAGCGTCGGCTGGCCGTATACATAGGTCGAGCGATAGCCGAAGGCCCATTTGAGCTTCAGCCGCGGCACCTGCGCCGCCGTAATCCCCGGCTCGGCCTGAAAGCGGGTATTGGCGAGGTCGCGGCCCCAGCCGTTCCAGGCCGGACCCGTATCTGCCACCGGCGCCGCTCCGGCGGCGCAGGGATTGGTCTCCGGCGTCGGCGCGAGGCGCCCAACGGGTGCCTTGCCCGTCAGATACGTTGCGATACCCACGCGGTCGTTCATGCCCAGGCCCGCCGCCTGAGCGCGCATCGAGCCGTTCGTGAGAGTCTGCATGATCTCATCGGGTGAGCGGCGCGCGATGACCGCGCGCGGCGGAATGCGATCCTTGGGATGATCGTGGCAGGCGGCACAGTTTTGCAGGAAAAGCTGCGCCGGATCGCTGGAGGGCGGGCCGTCACTGTTCGCCGCGCGCGCGCCGGGACCGACCAGGACCACACTCAGCGCAATGCTCAGCGGGCAAAACAGTTTTCGTATTCCGAAATTCAAAGCCAACCCCTTCTCGTCATTCACGCGGCAGTTTACACGCACAAGCTGCACCAGCTTTGCTCTGATACGTTTGCCTTGTATAGTCAACGGCCGCAATCGGCAAAGTCACCAGAGCTGCCCAAGTGCGCAACCTAATTTCTGCCTCAGTCGCAATCGCAGGTCTCGCCGTTGCCGCCATCGTGATGGCCGCTCCACTCGCGCCACCGGCTCCCAAGACGCTGCACAACAGCGGCGATCCGACCCTGGCCCTGACGCCGGGGCTGCGCGGCGCGGCCAACGCCCCGCCGGGGACGCCGCCGGGCAATCCTGATCCGCATGACCTGAATGGCGTGTGGTGGTTGGCCGGGTATCAATACCTGCTCGGGCCGGAACCCGGGGTCGAGCCGCCTCTGAAACCCAAATACATGCGCATCCTGGAGCGGCGCATCCGCGCCAAGAATCGCGGCACGCCCGAGGCCGATGCATCGACGCAGTGCTTACCCCATGGGATGCCGCGCATCATGGAGAGCCCCTATCCGATTGAGATCGTGCAGACCCCGGAGCGGATCACCTTTCTGCACGAAGTCGCGCACAACCTGCGGCGTATCTGGTTGAACCGTGACCACCCGAAGAATGTAGCCCACACCTACCTCGGAGATTCGGTCGGCCATTGGGAGGGGGATACCCTCGTGGTCGACACGACCGGACTGAACGACAAGACCTTCATCGATGATGAGGGCAGCAGCCATTCGGACCAGGAGCATGTGATCGAACGATTTCGCAAAATCGACAATGGTTCGAATCTCGAACTCATCATGACGGTCGAGGATCCGGTCACTCTGGAACATCCGTACAGTTATCGCCGCGTCTACCACTGGCGACCCGATGTACGGCCGCAGGAATACGTTTGTGAAGAGAACAATCGCAACGCGCCCGTGGACGGCGTCACGGTGGCCAAATGAAAGCGTTGGGAGTTTTCCTGTCGGCTGCCGCCCTGGGCAGCATGAGTGTCACCGCGTTGGCTGCTGCACCGGATCTGAGCGGCGTGTGGATGCTCTCCACCCACGTGGGCGCCTTGAAGACCGTCGACGGCAAGGCACCGCCGTTGACGCCCGCGGCGCAGGCGGTGTATGCCGCCCATAAAGCGGCCATGGCCAAGGGCGACTACTCGTTCGATGGTATGAGCCACTGTCTGCCCCCGGGGCTGCCGCGGCTGATGCTCATTCATGAGCCCTTCGAGATTCTCGAGCGACCCAAGGAACTCTACTTCGTGCACCAGCTCAACCGGCTGCCACGGCGGGTGTACCTCAATGAGGCGCTGCCCACCGACGTGGATCCCCACTATCTGGGTTACTCAGTCGGCAAGTGGGATGGCGATGCGCTGGTCGTTGACAGCAATGGTTTCGAAGACGGCACGATGCTCGACAATGACGGCATGCCCCACTCCGATGCGCTGCATCTGACCGAGCGCTATCAGTTGAGCAAGGACGGGATGCATCTGCACCTGCTCATGACCATTGAGGATCCCAAGACCTTCACGCAGGCCTGGACTGCCCAGGTCGAATTCACCAAGCGGCCCGGGTTCGAAATTCCCGAAGAGGTCTGTGCCGCCACTCCCGTGGCAAAGCGACCCCGCAGCTAAACGCACGGGGTGCTTCACCAGGGTTGACTGCTAGCGGCAGCTGAAGCTCGCCGCCTCGTTGCTGTCGCCCTTGCCGTCGTAGACCGCCTTGTGCGGATAGGCACACAACGGCCGAGTGCGATCAGTCTTGCCGGCGCTCTTGTGCGCGGCAATCATGCTGTCGGGTGCTGTGCCATGCTCGACCCAGGCATCCAGCGCGCCGATTGAATCGAAGGTGTCCGGTCCGGGACCGCGCCCGCAGTGCATGACTCCCGGAGCGAGGAACAGGCGCGCAAAGTCAGAAATCTGCGCGACCGCGGCGTCCTTGTCCGTACCCTTGGGCGCGAAATGGGCGGCAAGCTTGCCGTAGTAGGCGATCGTATGGAGCGGCGAGATCAGCGGATCCGACCAGCCATGCCACAGGATCAACTTGCCCCCCGATTTGCGGAATTCAGTCAGATCGGGACTGCCATCGTTCATGACCGCGCCGATCTTCTCATCCGCCGCCTTCACGTCGTGATCATAGTTGAGGGTATGGAAGTCCCACTGCGGATTCTCGAACACCATGTCGCGAAAAGTGCTGGCACCCAGGGCCGCCACGCCGTCGCTGCGGGCCTGAAGCATTGCGAACTCCATGCCGCGTGGCCAACCGGGATAGACCGATGCGCCGGATGAGTAGTGGGCACCGGAGTACATCTGTCCTAAGGCCGTGACTTCGGTTGCGGTCAGACAGCTCTTCGGGTCCTGGCCACTCTTGCAGGCCAGTTCCTTGGGCTTGAAATCACACGCGAGGGGATCGGAGACCAGACCGTCCTTGACGCCGTCCTTCGCGTCGCACTTGGCCACCACCGCCGCGGAAATCATCGGGATCTTCTCCGGGTCGATCTTCTGCGCGGCCATGTATCCCCAGAGCTGACCGGCATGCAGGTGCACGACCTCGGAGGCCGGCGCGCCGGCAATGATGCCGTTGTAGTCGTGGGGATAGCGGTGCGCTTCGGTCAGCGCCTCCCAGCCACCCGAAGAGCAGCCCACAAAATAGGAGCGGCTGGCGGGCTTGCGATAAAAGGCCGCGACGATGGCCTTGGCCTTCACCGCCGTTTCGTGCTGTGCGCGATACCCCTGGTCAATCACCAACTCCGGATGATGCAGCGCCCAACTCGCCGGATCCGGCGTGGTCGCGACATGTCCCATATCGGTATTCGCGGTCGCGAAATGCTGCTGCAACCCGGCGGCCAGGGCCGTGTAGACGATGGCGCCGTTATATCCGCCATTGCCTGTGCCCTGGAATTTGCCATTCCACTCCGTCATCGGCAGCCACACTTCGAAGCGTACCGCCGGTTTGATCACTCCGGTCACCCGGCAGAAGGCCGGCAGGCTCCCGTACAGGGCAGCCTGTGCATTTGCGGCGGGACCGGCATTGGCCGCTGCGGGAGGCGCGAACTTCGAGGCTTCGACCACCGTTGCCTCAAGACTTGCGGTATCCGCCAGTTTGAGGTTGGCCAGCTCGCTGCAACCGGCTGCGCTCTGGGCCCAGGCGCCGGGTGCGAGGCTGCAACCCAATACCGCCGCGGCAATCAATACAGGTTTGTCTGTTCTCACGATTCCCCCCTTCAAACCGGTGCCATCGATGACATCTGGGCCGGAATCTTAGCACCTTGGCATACTATGCAGACCGCCGACCGTGCAGGAGAGACCCATGAACAAGTTTTTGCTGGCGCTTGCGGCAGCGTCAGTTTCCACCCTGGCGCTGGCCGCGCCCTGGCCCTACAACGAACAGGCTGATGCTGCGGCCGATGTGCAGCATGCGATCGCTGCGGCGCAGGTCGACCACAAGAAGGTATTGCTGATATTCGGTGCCAACTGGTGCCCGGATTGCCGTGCACTCGACAAGGCCATGCATGGCAGCAGCCAGCACCTGATCGAAAGCGAGTTCGACGTGGTGAAGATCGACGTCGGTAGTTTTGACAAGAATCTCAGTCTCGCGAATCGCTACGGCAATCCCATCGCCAAGGGCATACCCGCGGTGGTCGTGGTCGGCGCCGGTAATCGGGTTCTGTACTCGACCAAGGGTGGCGAACTGGCCAATGCCGGCCAGATGACCGAACAGAGCATTTACGCCTTTCTGAAGCAGAAAGTCGCCAACAGGAGCTGACAGCATGGCCCAATCGCACCCGACTCGAGTAACGGCCGAGGAGCGCGCCGAGATCATCGAGACCTATGCCCGCTACGCGTGGGGCCTGGACCTGGCGGACCCCGACATGCTGGTGTCGGCCTTTGCCGAGGACGCCGAGTTCGACCATCTGTGGCAGGGGAAGGTCAAAGGACATGCCGCGATCCTGGAAAATATGCGTTCGTTGTGGAACGACCGCCAGCACTGGTGGTTTGGTCGGCAGCACCTGTTCAACCACTTCATCATGGAACGGCGGCCCGATGACTCGGTAAACGTACGCTGCTTCTTCCAGATCGCACAGTTCAACGTCGACTACGGCACCAACTTCCTGTTTGGCATCGGCACCCGCGAGGACCTGTGCGTGCGGCGCGGCGAGCGCTGGGTATTCAAGTCCTTGTTCATCAACGCCTGGCGTTCGCAGGCGGATGTTCCCTGGAAGGGAGAGGTCAAGATGGTCGGCCGGCCCAGTGGACCCGCCGCGGCGGCGCCGTCGCTGCCGCCGAGTTTCAAAGCGCATCGATGAAGGTTTCGCGGGGGATGTATGACAGACACTGAAATTCGGGCAATCCCGGTGCGCGACCCGCGCACCGGCAGCACGGAGTTTTCCTTTCCGGCTGCGAGTGCGCAGGAGATTGCGCAAAAGGCCGCGCGACTGCGCCGCAACCAGAAGGCGTGGGCCGCGCGACCGATTGCCGAGCGCATCGGCATCATGCGCCGCTGGGTCGGGGAACTGATCGCGCACGCCAAGGTCATCGGCGCCGCCGACGGTGCCGATACCGGCGGTTGCCATACCTCGCAGTTCACGGCCTTCATCGCCGTTGCCAACATCAACGGCTGGTGCGAGGACGCCGAGGCCGTACTGACGCGCGCGCACGTCGCAGGCCAATCCCTCACCATGCCCACCGTCAGTATCCGATCACAGCTGGTGCCTTATCCCCTGGTCGGTGTCATCAGCCCCTGGAATGCACCGATGATGCTGTCGTTGCTGGATGCCGTGCCGGCGCTGTTCGCAGGCTCCGCGGTGCTGCTCAAGCCCAGCGAAGTGACGCCGCGCTTCGTCGAGCCGCTCATGCACACCGTCCGCCGCGTGCCGGAACTCGCCGAAGTGTTCGACGTGGTGCTGGGCGACGGTCGAACCGGGCAGGATGTCGTGGCAAATGTGGATCTGGTGTGTTTCACCGGCAGTGTGCCGAATGGCCGCAAGGTCGCAATGGCCTGCGCGCAGCGGCTGATTCCCTGTTTCCTGGAACTGGGCGGCAAGGACCCGGCCATCGTGACCGCAGATGCGGATATCGATCGGGCCACGACCGCGGTGCTGCGCGGCGGCGTGTACGCCACGGGGCAGGTGTGCTACTCGGTCGAGCGCGTGTACGTGCACGAATCGATCCACGACCGATTCGTCGAAGAACTCGTCACCAAGGCCGCGAAGGTGACACTCAATGACAAAAATCCGCTTGAAGGACACATCGGTCCCTTCATCTTCGTGCGTCAGCCCCAGATCGTCGAAGCCCACCTGGCCGAGGCGGTCGCCAAGGGCGCACAGATCCTGACTGGCGGTGTCACCGAATCCCTCGGCGGCGGCCTGTACATGCGGCCGACCGTCGTCACCGAAGTCGATCACACCATGCGCCTGATGCGCGAGGAGACCTTCGGCCCGATCCTACCCGTGATGCGGTTCAAGACGACCGAAGAGGCCATCGCCCTCGCGAACGATACTGAGTTCGGGCTCACCGCTTCAGTGATCAGCGGTACCGAGGACGAGGGCCAGCAGATCGCCGAACAGGTTAATGCGGGTAGCGTGTTCGTGCAGGACACCTTTCTGACCTTCGCGAAACTGCGCAAGATCGGCACACACAGCTTCGGTGTCTCAGGCCTGGGTGGCTCGCGAACCGGACCGGACTCCATCATGCGATTTCTGCGCCGCAAGGCGATCCTGAGCAATCAGGGTGCCCCGGCCAGCATTTTCGATGACAAACCCGGAGATGTGGCCGGTCCGCGCCGCTAGACCAGCTTCAGATCAAGCGGCCGTACGCCGGGGAAGATCACTTCCAGCTGCTGCGGGCCAAGACCCCACAGCGTGGCGAATATCCCGGCGAGCACGCCGCGGTAGTTGTTGAGCACCGGGTAGTCGCGATCCTGAAACAAGGTGTTTTGGGCGACGCGCACCTGTTCGCCGGCGATACGGCCGCCATTGACGCGGCCGCCGAGCACCCAGTACACGCTGCCGTGTCCATGGTCCGTCCCGCCGTTGCCGTTCTCACGGAAGGTGCGTCCGAACTCCGACAACACGAAGACGACGGTATTGGCCCATTCCTCCCCGAGGGATTCGGCGAAGGTCGCAAGTCCCTTCCCCAGGCTGTTCAGGTTGGTCGCCAGTGCGCCCTGCGCCCCGCCTTCATTCACATGCGTATCCCAGCCGCCCACATCCACGAACCCCAGGCGATACTGCGTCCGCATGAATCGCGCCATGCGTTCGGCCGTCAGTTCGAACCCCTTGGTGCTGATCGCGCCACGGTTTGCCGCCTGCATCTCCTCCTGCATCGCCTGGGCAACTTCCTGCTGCAGCTCCAGACCTTCGCGCACGGCCGATTCGAGCGGGCTGCCGGCATACATGTCACGCAGCGTCGCGGATTCGGTACTGTCAAATGGCGACTTGCCGCCGCGTTGCAGAGAAATGCTCGCGATGCCGGAGTCTCCCTTGAAGGCCAGCGGCAAAGTGTCGGTGAAGGCGATCGGCGTCGAACCCTTGAGCGTGCCCGACAGGCGCATCAGGAAACCGGAGCGAAAGTCGCGTGCCGAGTGTACGGGCTGTCCCAGTTCGATGCTGTCCTGGGTCTCGAAGTGGCTGCGTGTCAGATCGTCGGTTCCGGCAAACGGGATGAATGCGACCTGCCGCTGCTGATACAGCGGCCCCAGCGAATCGCGTACCGCCGGCGCCAGGGCCCAGTCCGCATCCAATGCCAGCGCACCATCCGTGATCGCAGGATCCGGCCTGGCAATGGCGATGCGCGGGCGCTTCTCGTAGTAAAAGCTGCTCGACCAGGGCACGAGAAAATTCGCACAGTCGTAGCCGCCGCGCAGGAAGACACACAAGAATCGTGGCGTGTCTGCGGGGGCCGCAAACAGTCTGCCCGCAATGCTCAAGGCAGGGGTCGCGGCAAGTCCGGTGCGCAAGAAGTGTCGGCGGTTCACGGCAGCGCTCCGTTGCAATCAGCGGGAATTGAAGTCGGGGGACGACAGCAGATACAGATTCCACTCCTGTTGAGACCGCGCACGCTCCAGGGCGTTGCGGGTCTGAGCGGACAAGGACGGCGCGAGCACACCGTAGTAGACCGGCGTAGTGAGCAGCGGAAAACCGACGGTGGTGGCAGGTCCCCCGCTTTCCGGATCGAACAGTCCGGCGCTACCGTATCCGATGGCGCGCGCGATTTCAAAGCGACGGCTCATCTGTCCGGAACTTGACCAGGCCGCATCCTGCAAGGAGTAACCGTCCGGTGTCTGATGGCCGAACTGCGGCTCGCCCAGTGCGGTGAGCCACCCGGTCACCGGGTGCATGTTCTGGATCACTCGCGTGTCGTAGGCAAGCCGCACGGCCGACAGCACGTACTGCATCGGATCCTTGAATTTTCGCCCCGCCTGCGCACCAATCTCGCGGGACGTAAAGAGCGTGCGCAGCACGGACGCAATGTCGCCGTCGGAATCCTGGAAGGTCTGCGCCATGCGCTCCACGAGCGCGGCCGGGGGATCATCGCCGACGAAATACACCGCGAGCTTGC
Organism: Steroidobacteraceae bacterium; assembly: GCA_036498905.1. GTDB lineage: Bacteria > Pseudomonadota > Gammaproteobacteria > Steroidobacterales > Steroidobacteraceae > DAIDKA01. The sequence continues at coordinate 22,624 of DASYER010000067.1, forward strand.
GGGAAACGAAACGCGCGCAGGCTCTCTGGTGTACCAGCAGATCGACCGCTTCGGTGACCTCCGCCATGCCGTGCCGGCTCAGCGGGTGGCCCAGAAGAGTCTTGGGGCCGAAGTCATGGCGCGCGGGATTGAACTCAAAGGCACCATCGCGCACGTAGTACGCGCGCAATTCGGGGCGCAAACGCGGCGGCTGTACGCCGGCCACGCCGACTCCGGTGAGCACTCGCGCCAGCTCCTGTACGTCATGCTGCGAGTAGCCGCCGTCCACTCCCAGGGTATGCAGCTCCATCAGCTCGCGCGCGTAGTTCTCATTGATATGACCGGCGGCATTTTGGACATTGTCCAGATACTGCAGCATGGCCGGATGCTCGAGCGTCGCCATCACCAGGTCACGGAATCGCCCCAGGGCATGCGGCCGAATTGCCTGTTCGCTGTAGTCCGCGAGCAGCCAGCGCACGTTGGCCTTGTACTCATAGACGCTGAAATGGTTGAGCCAGAACCACACCATCTGTTCTTTGAGCTGCGCCGGGGAGTAGATAGCCCGCAGCAGTTCGCGGCGGCGCGCCTCATAGGCGGCCTGATTGCCCTGCTCATTGAGCTTCTGCCGGGCGGACCGCTTTTCGGGGCCATCCGGCAGGGTGTTGATGCGCTTCTGCTCGGCTGTGACGCTCATGAGCACCGGGGCCGCACCAAGCTGGCCTACGGGGGAGCGTGCGAACTCCTGCGCCACCGCATCCGGCAACTTGTCATCTGCTGCTCGTAATTGCGCTGCCAGGAAGCCGCTACGTCCCAGACTGCGATACTGGGCCAGCACTCCCGAGTTAACTCCGAACGTCAGGCGCTCCAACCAGGGCATGTCCGCAGCGCTGGCCGCCTTGGAGGCAGCGGGTGGCGGCGTCGCCGCACAGCCCACGAACGTCCCGGCGGCTACGGCCGCCAGGCAAACTGCCCTGAGTGCTGGGTACTGCATCAAGCGGCCTGGGTGTCTCCTTAGTATGCAGGAACGCGCCGCCCGCCGCGGCGGATGACAACCAGGCCGCTTACCCGACCGTTACTTGAACGTATAGTCGAACTGGATGCCCACCACCCTGGGTACGGGTACATTTGCCGAGACGAACGGCGAGAACGTGATGAATGTACTGCAGTTCGGACCGCCGCTCACCGAACATCCGGCGCCGCCGAAACTGCTTTGGCCGAACGCATTCTGCGGATTGTTCCACGCCTGTCGGTTCAGCGCGTTGTTGGCATAGATCTGCACATCACCCCAGTTGAAGTTCACGCCGGCACGCAGATTGAGCAGGAACCACGCCGGGAAGTTGTCGTAGGGCGTGAAGCCGCTCAGGGGATACGGAGTACCCGCCTGGTAAGCGCCCTGATACTGCCAGTCGGTGCGGACAAAATTGGTATGTCCAAAGAGGGCGAAGTTGTACTGCGTGCCGAGCACGCCCGTGAAGTTCGGAACGTTGAACTTCTGTCCCTTCTCGATCACCACCGTTGCCGGTGAGCCGTTCAGGGGCGTCGGACCCTGCACCTGCTGCGCGTAGTAGGCATCGTCGTACTGCATCTTCATATCGATGTCGAATGCATCGATGGGACGGTACTGCACCTGCAGATCGGCGCCGCGGCTGACCGCCTTGCCGCCGTTCTCAGTCCATCCTGTATTGCAGCCCGGCGGAGTCGGGATCGCGGACTGAATACCCGACCAGTTGATCCAGAAGGCCGAAAGATTGAACTGCATGCGCTGATCCAGCATGCGCATCTTGGTGCCCAGTTCGTAGCTCCACACCTCATCCGGACCATAGGTCTTGGGAATGTCCGCGACCGTGAGCCCGTAGAGCTGCAGTGGCGCGGCGCAGGCAAAGGCATTGAGCGGAATGTTGACGCCGCCTGAACGAAACCCCTTGGAGCCCGATGCGTACACCATGTCATCGGGCGTGAAGTTGTACTGCACGTTGGCGAGCGGCGCGACCGGCACGTTGTGGATCGAGCCGGAAGCAGCGGCCAGCGGGCTATCAGCCGTGTCCTGACTTTCCTGGCCGAAATTGAGCTGATAGAAATTCTGCTCGATGCTCGAGATGCGCACACCACCGGTCACTTTGAGCTTGTCGGTCACCTTGAAATTGACGTTGCCGTAAGCCGCCTCCTCGGTGTTGGTCACGTGCAGCCGATACGTGCCGGTACGATTGTTCGGTTGATCCGGTATGCCGAAGTATTCGTATGAGCTGATGCCGTAGAGGAATTCCGTGGTCTCGTTGGTGGGCGTGAACAAGTCATACGAGGTGCTCAGTCTGGAGCGCGAATAGTACAGCCCGCCGACCCAACTCCAGCGGCTGTCCGCCGAACCCGGGTCACTCAGGCGAAACTCCTGGGAGACCGTGTTGCCGCCGTTGTTGGCCTGCGAAATACCCGTGTAGTCCGGATCGCCCGGGTCCAGCGGATAGGTTGCCGTGCCCGGATACTGCGTGACCCCGAGTGCCCGCCCACCAACGTTGCGATCGATGAAGAAAGCTTCTGTCTCATTGCGCACATAGGAGCTGATCGATTTGAAGCTGATGCGACCGAAATCCTGGGTGAAGGTAATCGAAGGCACCTGCATTTTCGTCAGCTGGCTCGATGGCGGCCAATTGAGATAGGCGTTGCCCACCACGACGGCATCGGTCCCGTTCAGGAACGGAAAGGGACCCGTCGTCTGCGCAGGCAGCAAATGCACGCCGGCGGCCAGCGGACTACCCGCCGGGGGGCAGGCCACCTTCGGTGGCGCGCCACCACCCACTTTCGCCGCTGCGGTGTTGAAACAGGTCTGGGGGGTCGTGAACACCTGCCCGGGCGCCAGTGGTTCCGTAGGCCCACCCAGCGTCGCATTCAGATAGTTCTGATGGTGGTAATAGTTGAGCTGCAGGGTCGAGTTGTCCGCAATCTGCCACAGCGCGGAAACGCGCGCGGCAAATTCATCGCTCCAGTTATTGTTCGGGGCAATGTCCGAATCAGGCGCCACGCCGGTCGAATAGGGATTGTAGATGTCGAGCCATCCTCCGGTCTTGTGCTCCACGACGCTGGCGCGCACTCCGAGCTGGTTGTCGATGATCGGTCCTCCTCCGGCCACGCCGTACAAGTGGCCCGAGGAGCCATAGCGCGTATCCTCGATCTGGGCACGCCCGTACGCGGAATACTGCGTCAGGCTCGGCGTGGGGGTGATGAAGCGGACCGTGCCGCCTTCCGAGGAGCCGCCGTACAGGGTGCCCTGTGGCCCCTCCAGGACCTCGACACGCTCCAGGTCGAAGAACTCGGGCACCGGAGCACCGTTGCTCTGATCCACGCCGGCACCTTGAAACTGCGTAAGGGAGGTATCGTCGAGGTACACGCCGGTGGTCGCCGCGCCGACACTTGAGCCGATGCCGCGGATCGTGAATGTCTGCTTGCCGGCGACACCGTTGCCCGCCTGAAGGCCCGGAACGGCTGCGGCCAGCGACGAAGCATCCGTGATGCCCTTCTTGTCGAGGTCATCCTGCGTGACGGCTGAAATGGTAATCGGGATGTGATTCACGCCCTGCGATATGTGGGTCGCAGTAACGACTACTTCCTGCGGGATGTTTTCCGCATCAGCCGTGCCGGTTGGAGTTGCTGATGCGCCGCCCGGATCAGCGGTCGTATCCGCGGCACGGACGGCGGATGTGCAAAGGGCCACCAGCAAGGCGCCGGCAATGAGGGTACGCGCGCGCCGCGTATCGTACGTGGTTTTCATTTAGTGCTCCCCTTTGAAAACAAACTGAGGATCGCGACCTCGCCGATTTCTGTCAACGACTGCGACTGATTCGAAGTGCACCAACAAGATCGATTCAAATGCTTCGCGTAACCTGTTGTTTGATGAATATCGCGATCAGCGTTTGAGGCTGTATTTTACGGGTCGCGACGCACGCGACGGCATCTTCCGCCGCAGCACTTGCATTGCTACATCAGCAAAGCTTGCGCCGGCATTCATTACCTTTCATGAAATGCACTAGTGCCCGAAGGGAAGCGCGAACAACCGGCAGGCGGTCACGAACAACTGACTCACAGGCTTCGCTGTATCGCTGCGCCGTACCCGCTCGCAGAGCATTCGATGTCGCTTGCGGTTCGCTTTGTGAATTGCGATTCGAAGAGCTCGATACATTTCAATTTGTATCACCAGCGCTTTAACCATCACACGACAGGTCCGTGATTGGTTGAGTGTCGGCAACGGGGAATGGCGATCCTGGTATTGGCAGTCACAAGTCCACGCTTTGCCACGCTGCGTCGCACCACGCTGGTGCGGTTCCCGCCGCCGCGCAGATGATCTACTCTGGCGCCGCCCGTTGGGACAGCGGGGCAGGCTCCTTAAAGGAGACTGACGACAATGGCCCCCAAGGAGAATGCTTTGGTAACGCGCACCTACCGGTCCTTGCAGATGCATCGGATTCCCTATACGGACCTGAGCGAAGCGCAGGTGGCGCAGGCCCTGCGCCCCACGGCCAGTGGCCCCAGCAGCAAATCAGCCTTTTCCGAGGTTTTCGCAGGAAAGCATTTGAAGATCGTGACCGGCGACGGTCCGCGCCTGGAATACAACTTCCGCAACGGCCGCGAACTGGAGCTGTCCGAGAACGGCGGCAAGGCAGTCAGGGCCGGATATGGCGCCATGGAAAGCGGCGGCTTGATCCTGCTGTCGCACATGATTCCGGGCACGCAGCGCGGCTACCAGATCGTGGTCGATCCGCACACCCGGTTGGTGACGGTGTTCGACGTGTCCTTCAGCGCCTACGCCGCGGCCGAGACTGCCGCGGCGACCGCAGCGAAGCGGGCACCGCAGTTCAAGAACGGCCACAGAAACCGTGAGGCGCAGCGCCAAATCTGGTTCGGCTATGTCGATGACGGTACGCCTGCGCCTGCGGGCCGCCACACCTATACCAATCGCCTCGAAGGCAAGGGCATGTACTGGAAGCAGGACAACGACCTCGAGCTGCTCGAGTTCTATGTGTCGATCCTGTATTCGAATTTCATTGAACTGACCCGATTCGGCGGCGAAATGACGGTCTGTGCGCCGACCGACTACATCATGGTCAACGACCATCAGTTCATTTACTCGCGCATCGAAGCCGAGTTCTCCGGCACTCTTACCGTGCAGATCATCGACCTGTTTGATATGGCGCAGAAGGGAGTGCGCCTGGGATTGAACGAAAAGGATGCACTCGAGTACTACATGTACTCAGGCGATGGCGCAATCACCGGCCAGATCGCCTCATTTGAAGTATTCGGCAACAACGCCGAGACCCGCGGCCAGCGCCGCCTGTATCGCCCGCTCGAGACTTTTGAAGTCATGACCGATGAGGAAGTGAAGGATCAGGTCCTCAATCACGCGCACGCTTTCGGCGATGGTCACGGCAGCGGCGCCGCCGGCATGGGCGGATACAAGGGTGAACTGATCACGAAATTTGCCGGCAAGTCGCTGACCGCCCGCATGGACAACGGCGGCCCTGTCATCCAGTACCAGTTCACGGATGGCAAGCAGTTGAAGTGGCGCTACGAGGGCAATCAGAACTGGCGCGATGCCTGGTACGAAATGTATGAACCGGACGAAGATCTGTATTTCTTCGCCCATCTGCTCGATGCCGAATTCCCCCGCTCCTGTGCGATGGTCGCATTAGACATGAAGAACGGTCTCAGCACTATCGTCAAGGGCACGACGGGCACGCCGTTCCGCAACAACGAGACACATCCGACCTACTACTTCGGCGTTTTCCAGATGGAGGGGGCACCGACGCCGCCGCAGTACCTGCGTCATACGATGACCGATGAAATGGTCGGGGAAGCCTATAGCTGGAATTATTCACCCGGCAATCCCGGTCTCACGTCCATGCACCTGTACGCAACGCCTTCGACCTACTCCTGGATCATTTTTCAGCCGGACGGTTCGGGCGGCCTGCAATGGAGCTCTCCGGGCTGGTACTCGAAGCTGCGTGATGGGGTCTACATCATGGCGTGGGTCGAGGAGGCCTGTAATGGCACATTGGGAGTGATCCTCTTCAACAAGAAGATCATGCACGATGCGGGTTTCGGCTATCACGTCGGCCGTCAGGGGGGCTTGAGCCTGAGTGTGATCGGCGCGCGCGCCCGTCACGCCGGCAAGTTCGAGGTCAAGAAACATCTCGGACTGATTTGAAGGGGAAGCGACATGACTGAAATGAAAATGAACGGCGCGCGACGTGCATTCTTTATGCGCGGCGGCGCAGTGCTGGGGGCCGGGATTGCGACCACGGCAGCCGCCGCCACCTTGTTGCCGGATTCAGCACCTTTGGTTGCTGACCGGACGCAGCAGCTGCAGCGTGAGCTCGCAACCCATCAGGATCGCGAGGCGATCCGGGAGCTGCACCTTGCCTTTGCCCGCGCGATCGAAACCGGAGCCTACGAAACGGCCGTCGAGCTCTTCGAGCCTCATGCCACCTTGGACTTGAGTGGGTCAGGCGCGGTCGGCACAAGCGCCATCATGCGATTGTTCGCGATTCAATATCGGCAGCAACTGGCAGCTGTCATGCACAGCGCCTATCGCCATAGCCCCCTGCAGCAGCAGGACTCGGTCGCGATCGGCGCAGATGGCGTGCACGCCAGCGGCACCTTCCATTGCGAGGTCGAACTGAGCTCACCTTTACCGACGGATTCGACTCTGGCGCAGATGGCGCGCCTGCAGGGCCAGGTCGCCGAACGGCGCTGGGAAGCCGGCCGTTTCGACGCCCGCTACGTCAGGATCGAGGGCCGCTGGAAACTGGCCGCTCTGCGCTATTCGACAGTCTGACCTGTTTCAGTTCTGCCAGGGCAACGGCGGATAGATGTGCAGATCAGAGCGCTGCCCCAACTCCTGCAGCCGTTTGTGCCATGCCGCCTCATCCAGGCCCGATTCGAGCTTGCCGGTGGCCGTGTCGAGGATGAAATATCGGGTCTCGGGAGTTCCGGCGAACTCGAGGTCATTGGTGAATTGATGACCGGCGGGCGGCGTAGTGCCGACCGCGCCCACGACGAGCTCGCCTGCGACGACGTAGGCCGCAATCGTTCCGGGTAGCAGCCGCTTGCCATCGCGCTTCACGAGCTTGGTCTGGCCTCCCTCATCCGGCTGCAGGTAGTAGCTGTTCGGTAGTACCACCACCGGGCCGGAAACGGAGGCCGCATAGGCACTCACGGCGATCATGAGCAGGGATGCACAGACCAGGGACTGCAGCAGGCGGAAAGGGGCACGCATGGTGGCTGACTCTCGATTCGATAACGACTGTTTAGGATATCGAACCTGTGGCAGTAGTTCCAAGCACCTGGCCGCCCGCGCCCCTGGTTAAATCAGCAATTCACCATTGACAATCCAAGGAGCCCCGAATCGGCCGACCAGCATGCCAAAGCTCCTGGCCCAGCAAGACGGCGCGAAGGCCAGGGTCACTCTTCCACCAGCGGCCAGCTTGTCGAACACCTTCAGGGCCAGTCGCAAGTGCAGGATGCTGTCGGCGAATCCGCGCCGCTCATGAGGACTTCAAGGTTGCCGTCGAGCCCTGAGGCACAGAAACGCACGGCTTCGGCACAATTGCCATTGAAGGCTAGATGGGGCATCGGGTGCATGGATCGAACTCCACGGCGCTCGGGTTTTTCGACACCGTCCTGACAAAAAAACTGCCAGCCGGTGTCGAAATCGGGCACCGCGGTTCGTCGCCCTCAGTAAGCGGAACGACTCGCGCCGCAAGCGCACGGTAGGGCCGGCGTTCCATCTGAGACAACTTATTGTTTTCAAAAGGATAGCAGCATGAAAGTCATTGTAATGGTCAAGGCGAGCCCGTCGAGCGAGGCCGGCATCATGCCGAGCGAGGCGTTGCTCAGCGCCATGGGTCGATTCAACGAGGAACTGGTCAAGGCCGGCGTAATGCTCGCCGGGGAAGGACTGCACCCCAGCAGCCGCGGCAAGCGGGTCCGATTCACGGGCGAGAAGCGTACGGTCATTGATGGACCCTTCACCGAAACCAAGGAACTCGTGGCCGGATTCTGGCTGTGGCAGGTGAAGTCCATCGAAGAGGCGGTTGAATGGGTCAAGCGCTGCCCGAATCCCATGATCGAGGAGTCCGAAATCGAGATTCGGCCGCTGTTCGAAGCCGCCGATTTTGGCGCCGAGTTCACCCCGGAACTGCGGGCCCGGGAAGAACAGCTGCGGGCCCAGATCAAGAATGCATAATGGTCAGGCACGCAACAAACAGTGAGGTGGCTATGGCGTACGCCTTAGTGATTCTCGAACCACCGGGGCAGCGACAGGCGCGCACCGACGAGGAAGGACGAGCGACGTACGAGCGCATGGCCCGCTTCAGCGAGGAGCTGCGCGGACGTGGGCTGCTGACCCTCGCGCAATCGCTTGCCTCGGACCGTAGCGGCGCGCGGGTGCAGGTGCAGAATCGGCAGGCGACCATCGTCGATGGCCCGTTCGCGGAGGCGCGCGAAATGGTCGGCGGGTTTCTGCTCCTCACCTGCGAAACGCGCGCCGAAGCCGTGGCGATCGCCCAACAATGTCCCGCGGCCGAATGGGCCACCGTCGAAGTGCGGGAGCTCGGCCCGTGTTTCACCTGATGGACCTCAGGTGTTGCCATGTCTGAATCCGAGGTTCAACGCACCATTGAGGCAGTCTGGCGCATGGAATCCGCCAAGATCATTGCAAAGCTGACACGCATGCTGCGGCAAATCGGGCTCGCCGAGGAGTTCGCGCAGGACGCGCTGGTGAGCGCCCTGGAACAATGGCCGGTTGCGGGCGTTCCGGACAAGCCGGGTGCATGGCTCATGACGGCGGCGAAGAATCGTGCGCTCGATGAACTGCGACGCCGCAAACTCATCGAACGCACCAGTGACGCCATTGCGCACGAGACCCCGCTCGGGCTCACGCCCGGTGAAGAGCCCGACGCGGCCGCGGATGATGATATCGGCGACGATCTGCTGCGGCTGATGTTCATCGTATGCCATCCGGTCCTCTCGACGGAGGCGCGCACGGCACTGACGCTGCGGATGCTGGCGGGTCTGACCACGACCGAGATTGCGCGGGCATTTCTGGTGCCCGAACCGACTATCGGCCAACGCATCGTGCGCGCCAAACGGACGTTGGCCGAGGCCCATGTGCCATTCGAAGTACCGCGCGGCGAGGAGCGCACGGCCCGGGTCGAATCTGTGTTGGAAGTGATCTACCTGGTGTTCAACGAGGGATATGCCGCCACCAGTGGCGAAGATTGGATGCGTCCGACATTGTGCGAGGAAGCACTGCGGCTGGGAAGAATCCTCTCCGAACTGCTGCCAGAGGAGCCCGAAGTGCATGGCCTCGCTGCACTGATGGAAATCCAAAGCTCGCGAATCGGAGCCCGGACGGACGCGCACGGCGAGCCCATCCTGCTTCTGGTACAGAACCGCGGGCGCTGGAACCGCCTGCTGATACAGCGCGGCCTCGCCGCGCTCCAGCGTGCACAGGCACTCGGCGGTCCCTCCGGACCCTATACAATCCAGGCGGCAATTGCAGCCTGTCACGCTCGGGCTCCGACTGCCGGCGACACAGACTGGGCGCAGATCGTAGCCCTGTACGACGCGCTCGCGCAGCTGCAGCCCTCTCCTGTCATTGAACTCAATCGTGCCGTCGCGGTATCGATGGCCTATGGCCCGGCTGCCGCCCTGGAACTTGTCGACCTGATCGTCAATGAGCGGAGGTTGACCGGCTACCACCTTCTGCCCAGCGTCCGCGGCGACCTGCTCGAGAGACTCGGACGCTATGAGGAGGCCCGCGGCGAGTTCGCGCGCGCGGCCGGACTGACTCGCAATTCACGCGAGAGAACCTTGCTCTTGGGGCGCGCCGCAGCCTGCGGTGCGGCCACCCAGTAGGCGCAGGCGGCGCTCAGCCACCCGCAGAGCCGCGTGGCA